>NZ_JABMJI010000001.1:6329-919850 GCF_013376065.1 Mucilaginibacter sp. SG538B | reverse complement strand
ACCTTTCACCTGTATTCCAGAATATCCCCCGGCTGGCAGTCAAGCGCCTTACATATGGCTTCGAGTGTTTCAAAACGGATGGCTTTCGCCTTGCCTGTTTTTAGGATAGAAAGGTTTGATATGGTGATCCCTACCCTGTCGCTCAGTTCATTTAATGACATTTTTCGTTTTGCCATCATCACATCAAGATTTACTATTATCGGCATGACTTAAATAGTTAAAGCTTGCTCCTCTTTAAGCCTCGCCCCTTGCTTAAATGCTTCGGCCAGGATAAATATCAAGATAGCAAATACCAGCGTGCCAAAATTAAATGCCGATGTATTAATGATTTTTAGCGGCACATGCAATTTAGCTATTAACACCTGATAGGATACCTGCTGCCCTATATAATCAGTCAATGTAAACAGCAATAACAGCATCCCTGTGCTTTTGATCAGCCTAATACATCGCTGCTCAAATAAAGTACCCTCTACAATATTTACAATAACCTTATTAACAAGATAGGCTATTCTTATTACTATCAGAGTTGTAATAAGTATCAGCCCAGTTTCAATCGCGTTTAATGGCCAGCTTACAGATATATTATCATTATTAACTACTATATCACTGTTTATAATTATATTCTTTAAAGTATAGTTTTCACCTATCTTCATTTCGCCCCCATTTTTTTGCGAAATGAAGCTTCCGTCAATAGTGGCTTGCAATGTTGGCCCGTATCTTTTAGCGCCATCTATTGTACCCATTCCATCATTGTATCCATCCTTAAACCCCTGCCAGAAATCGGCAGCCATATTCTGAAAAACAAACAAACCAAACACTATATAAACAAGTATTTGCAGGGCACGTACCTTTTTCATTACACTACAATATTAATTCAATTCAAATAAAAACAATATTTATTAAATAACAAAATAAATTCATTGTTTTACAATAAATTTTATGCGATATACATAAATTTAAAATTTTGAATATAAAATTTTACACTGGTATTGCTATTTCTGATTTATATGTTTTATTTTAGAAACAAAATATTAGCTTTGCACGTTCTATTCAGAATATAACGAATAGAGAGGTTTATTAAATAGATGAGACAACTCAAAATAACGCAATCCATTACCAATCGCGAGTCGCAATCGCTTGATAAATATCTGCACGAGATTGGTAAGGTAGACCTAATAACCGCCGAAGAAGAAGTAATTTTAGCGCAAAAGATCCGCGAGGGCGACCAGGCGGCATTGGAGCGTTTAACCAAAACTAACCTTCGCTTTGTTGTATCTGTTGCTAAACAATACCAAAACCAGGGCCTCACACTGGGCGATTTAATTAACGAGGGTAACCTCGGCCTGATTAAAGCCGCCAAGCGTTTTGATGAAACCAAAGGCTTTAAATTTATATCATATGCTGTATGGTGGATCCGCCAGTCAATATTGCAGGCTATTGCCGAGCAATCGCGTATTGTGCGTTTACCGCTTAACCAGGTAGGTTCATTAAGTAAGATCAGCAAGGCTTTTTCAAAACTTGAACAGGAGTACGAGCGCGAACCATCGCCTGAAGAACTTGCTGATATATTGGAGACCACTGTTGATAAGATCTCCGACACACTGAGTAACTCTGGTCGCCACGTATCAATGGATGCACCGTTTGTACAGGGTGAAGAGAATACATTGCTTGATGTACTGGAAAACCAGGAACCAAACACCGATTCGATCCTGATCAATGAGTCATTATCTGAAGAGATCAAACGTTCACTATCAACCTTAACTGAGCGCGAGCGCGAGATCATTGTATTGTTCTTTGGCTTAGGCACCAACCATCCGCTTTCATTAGAGGAAATTGGTGAGAAGTTTAATTTAACCCGCGAGCGTGTGCGCCAGATCAAGGACAAAGCCTTGCAACGCTTGCGCCATACTTCAAGGAGCAAGATCCTGAAATCATACTTAGGTTAATCAAAAAATTTAAAGGAGATATTAAAAGCCACCAGTTATGTAACCGATGGCTTTTTTATTGGTATGGTTAGCTGCGATGTAATGACTGCCCCTCAACGACTAATGACGATTTATCAAAATGACTTAATGGCTAAATAAGCCGCCTGTCAAAACTAAAAGGTTCTCTTTTTAAAAGTTTCACTCCAAAAGACTCGGGATGCGAGGGGTTAAGCAGATAGTTATTTTCGGCAGGGACAATTGAAGAGGGTACTTTCATTAATAAATACTCCTGTTTTTTAAGAAAGGCATCGCCAAGTTGGCGCAAAATTACCGGACCGGATATATCACGCCAATCTTCAGGTAATTGCTCAGCCTCCACAGTGATTATTTTACTATCCGGCACTTCTATTTCAGTAAGGCAATAATTACCCGGAATTACCAGCGGATCCAAATGCACCAACACCTCAAGCACCGCTAATGATCTGGAGGAAGCAAGGTAAAGCATCGGTTTACCTTCGCTATTCCAGCGACCGCCATATAATCGTGCTCCGGTGCCGCTCAGATCGGCCGCATAATTACATTTGGTAATACGGTAAAGTATCATCAGGCGAAAATACCGTGCTCAATACGGCCAAGCTCCTTGAAAACCATGTCGAAGCCGGCAGATGTATCCAGAATAGTAACCGGTGCCTCACCTCTGAAAACCAACGACGGCGTTTTGATCCAGATCTTGAATTTATCCATCGATTCAAAAACCTCCTCGCCGCGGGTATAAAGCCGTGCAAGCTCAATAGCCTTTTCGGCATATTCGGTTTTGATGATAACATCATCCTCGTAGCGCTGTAAGGTGCGCTCGGAGATATGCAGTATATTGGCAAGCTCCTGGATATTAAGGGAGATTTTTTTTGCCAGGGAAAGCAAGGCGCTTTTAGGGAAACCCTTACGCGCCAGGCTGATGATATCAAAATCAGAGGATGCTTTTAACTGTTTTGAGCCGTTCAATAAACTATAAAACGAAGGCATAGCTCCCTGAACAACATACGCTGCCATGGGCTCATTAACCTCATTTTTAGTATCTGGTTTTGATTTATACGACATATATACAAATATAATTACCATTTGTCGTATTTACAAATATTAAGCCAACAAAAAAAGCGATAGGTTTTAACCTGTCGCTTTTCTATATCGTTTGGTCATTTTGTCATTAAGTCATTGACCTTACCAACGATTTAATGAGACAAGAGTCCAATGACTTAATGACGATTCATCGAATGACTCAATGACCTAACTTATTCTGCTATTATCAAAAAATAGTTCTTCTTACCTTTTTGAGCTACGATGAATTTATCGCCAATCAAAGCATTTGCATTATAAACATCATCGGCAGTACCTATTTTAACTTTATTGATAGCAACACCACCGCCTTGTATCATCTTTTTAGCTTCACCTTTTGATGCAAAAACAGCCGTTTTCGCCGCTAACAGATCGGCAGCGTTAATTCCCTGCTCTAATTCGCTTAACGCTATGGTATAGTTAGGCACACCGGCAAACAAACCCAAAACCTCAGCTTCATTCAGTTCGCTCAAAAATTCGATGCCTATATTACCAAACAAAAACTCCGAAGATTTTATTGCTTTTTCGTATTCAGCTTCGCCATGTACGCGAATCGTAATATCTTTAGCCAATGCTTTTTGCAATACACGTGTATGTGGTGCGGCATCATGCTCAACTTCCATCGCTTCAATAACATCACGACCAAGCAGAGTAAAAATGCGGATATATGATTTGGCGTCAACATCGGTAGTATTTAACCAAAACTGGTAAAACTGGTATGGCGAGGTACGCTCGGCATCAAGCCAAACAGCACCGCTTTCGGTTTTTCCAAATTTTGTACCATCTGCTTTTTTGATCAGGTTGGTAGTTAAGGCAAAAGCCTCACCGCTGTCTTTACGACGGATAAGCTCAGTACCGGTAACGATATTTCCCCATTGATCGCTGCCACCCATTTGCAATGAGCAGTTATGATACTTCCACAGGTAGTAAAAATCGTAGCCCTGTACCAACTGATATGTAAATTCGGTGAATGACATACCGGTATCGCCCTCCAAACGTTTCTTCACCGAATCTTTGGCCATCATATAATTAACCGTAATGTGTTTGCCTACATCGCGGATAAAATCAAGAAAAGTAAAGTTTTTGAACCAATCGTAATTGTTCACCATTTCGGCGCTGTTGGCACCGGTGTTAAAATCAAGGAAACGGGTAAGCTGTTTTTTTACAGCTTCCAGGTTATGCTGTAGCACATCTTCTGATAATAAATTACGCTCGGCCGATTTACCCGACGGATCCCCCACCATGCCGGTAGCCCCACCAACCAAAGCATATGGTTTATGACCTGAACGCTGAAAGTGGATCAGGGTCATGATCTGGGTAAGGTGACCAACATGCAATGAATCGGCAGTTGGATCAAACCCGATATACCCCGAAGCCATACCTTTATTTAACATATCCTCGGTTCCGGGCATTTCGGTATGCAGCATGCCGCGCCAGCGTAATTCTTCAACAAAGTTCATATCAAGTTCTGTTTCAAAAAGGTGCAAATATAAATGAAATTGATACACTAATTTTCACTAATTGAATCGAATTTCACTAATTGCAGATACCCCCTTTGAAAAATTCGTGTAATTCGATTTAATTATCTATTCGTGAAAAAATCCGTGCTTATATAGGTTAACTACAGGTAAAATCTGTTTCAAATAATTACTTATATTTTGTATCTTGAGCAAAACCGGGTATTTTGCAAGGCAAGGCTTATGAATTTTTTATCGCATTTTTATTTCGACAGGGATACGACCAACTGTTACCACGTGCTGGGAACGGTGCTGCCCGACCTGCTGAAAAACGCCGATAAAAACATCATCCTTCATCCCGAAAAACTGCACCACACTGATAACAAGGTTAATTCGATCATAGCAGGATGGAACAAACACCTTGATGTCGACCGGTATTTTCACTCATCTGCTTTTTTCACCACCCGTTCGCATGAGCTTAAAAAGTTGTTAGCCCCGGCCTTAATAAACTCGCCGGTAAAACCATTTTTTTTAGGGCACATCGCACTTGAGTTAATTATTGATAACCTGCTGCTGACCACTGGCAAAATAAGTGTCACTGAATTTTACGACCATTTAGAAGGTTGTCAGGACGATAAAATAAAAAGCTTTTTAACCTTTGCCGGGCTTGAGGATACTGCCGTTTTCTTTAAATTTTATGAAGGTTTTAAAAAAAGCCAGTATCTGCATACTTATGCCGAAACGCACCAGATTGCCTATGCATTAAAACGGATCTGTATGCGCGTTTGGAAAAACCCATTCACACCAGAGCAGGAGGTGATCATGGATGAAATATTGAGCAGTTACCGCGAGGAAATGCTGAATGATTTTATGCAGATTTTTCAAGAGATAGAAAATAAACTCAACGCAAATTAAAGTTTGTCTTTATATTTACTTGTTAAAAAACCTTATCTCAATGAAAAAAACAATCTGCATACTGTTATCGGTATATTCAATTTTAACCTACTCCTGTAAAAAAGACAAGAAGGAGACCGCATCGATAATAGGAAAATGGTATTGGGTTGAGCAAACCTATGATGATTACACTAATGATAAATTGACTGATCATCGTGATTATACCACTACGCTTGACCCGCTTAGTTATTTTGAATTTAAAGTCGATGGCACATTCATTGAAAATCCCCAAGATCGTAATGGGCTTTTTGAATATGGCAAATATCAAATTGCTGGCGATAGCTTATTTGTAAAAAGGGATATTGACCAAAAAGCCACTCGGTATGCTATAAAAAAAATTACAAGCTCAAGCCTGGTCATACATTTTTCTGGCAGTTCCTCTATATACCGGGGAGAAGTAGAATACACTATGAAAAGGCAATAATTATTTGTTAACTGGCCTTAATATTAAGACTTACAAGAGTGGCAATTAGTATCAAAAGTTATTCTAACTCGTTTCTGACCTAAAATTGCCTGAATATAAGCAATTAACATTAAAAAATTTCTTTTTTCAATAAAATATATCCGTACCTTTGCAGTCCCAATTAACAAATTGGGAAAAGGAGAAAAATTATTTAATGGCAAAAAAACAAGAAGCAGAAAAAGAATTAAAAGCGAAAGAAGCTGAACTGGGTACAGTTAAAGCGGCTGGCGAAAAAGAAACTATTGAATCAGAAGCTGATTCAATATCAATTGAAGAGATCAAATCAAAAATCGCGGCTACACCAAGCGAAGATTTCGACTGGGATGCTGACGACAAAAAATTTGGTAACTACAGCGATGACGACCGTGAGAAATTTGAGAAATTGTATGATGGAACTTTCAGCTCTATCACCAAAGGCGAAATCATCACCGGTACTGTTGTTAACGTTAACAACAAAGATGTTGTACTTAACGTAGGTTTCAAATCAGACGGTTTAGTATCAGTATCAGAATTCCGTGACACACCTGATCTGAAGATCGGTGACAAAGTTGACGTTTTTGTTGAATCGCAGGAAGATGCTAACGGTCAGTTAGTACTTTCACGCAAACGTGCAAAAACTCAAAAATCATGGGAGCGCATTAATTCAGCCCTTGATAACGATGAAATCATCACCGGTTTTGTTAAGAGCCGTACTAAAGGTGGTTTAATTGTTGACATTATGGGCGTTGAAGCCTTCTTACCTGGCTCACAGATCGATATCAAACCTATCAGGGATTACGATGTGTATGTAGGTAAAACTATGGAATTCAAAGTTGTTAAAATCAACCACGAATTCAAGAACGTTGTGGTATCGCACAAAGTGCTTATCGAAGACGATCTGGAAAACCAAAAAACTGAAATTGTTGCTCGCCTTGAAAAAGGTCAGGTATTGGAAGGTACCGTTAAAAACATTACCGACTTTGGTGTATTCATTGACCTTGGTGGTGTTGACGGCTTACTGCACATTACAGATATTTCATGGGGCCGTATTGAGCACCCACGCGAAATTTTATCATTGGATCAAAAAATCAACGTTGTTGTGCTTGACTTTGATGATGAGAAAAAACGTATCGCTCTTGGCTTGAAACAATTAACCCCTCACCCTTGGCAAAGCCTTTCTGAAGATATTCAGGTTGGTTCAAAAGTTAAAGGTAAAATCGTTACCGTTGCTGATTACGGCGCATTCCTTGAAATCATCCCTGGTGTTGAAGGTTTGATCCACGTATCAGAAATGTCATGGTCACAAAACCTGCGCAACCCTCAGGAATTCCTGAAAGTTGGTGACGAGATCGAAGCTCAGGTATTGACTTTAGACCGCGAAGAGCGCAAAATGTCATTAGGTGTTAAACAATTAACTCCTGATCCATGGCAAAACGCTGCTGAAAGGTACGCAGTTGGTACTCAGCACGTAGCTACAGTTAAAAACATGACCAACTTTGGTGTATTTGTTGAACTGGAAGACGGCATCGACGGCTTAATCCACATCTCTGACCTTTCTTGGTCTAAAAAAGTTAACCACCCTAACGAATTCACTAAAGTTGGTGAAAAATTAAACGTGGTTGTACTTGAGCTTGATGTTGAAAACCGCAAACTGAGCTTAGGCCACAAACAGCTTGAAGAAAACCCTTGGGATACTTTTGAAACTATCTTCACTATCGACTCGATCCATGAAGGTACTGTTATCAAAGTAACCGACAAAGGTGCTATCGTAGCTTTACCTTACGGTGTTGAAGGCTTTGCGCCAACCAAACACTTAGTTAAAGAAGACGGTAAGAGCTTAAAAGCTGAAGAAGCTGCTGAATTCAAAATCATTGAATTTAACAAAGAAAACAAACGTATCGTTATTTCACACTCACGTATCTGGGAAGAAGCCCGCGCTGATGCCCGCGTACAGGAATTTGAAAACCGTAAAAAAGAAGCAAAAGCTGCTACTAACGCGGTGAAAAAAGTGAAAGATTCTGTTGAAAAATCAACTTTAGGCGATCTTAGCGTATTAGCTCAGTTAAAAGAGCAAATGGAAGGTGCTGAAAACAAAGCCCGCAAGGCTGCACCTGCTGCTAACAGCTCTGAAGAAGAAGCATAATTTTAGCTTAAGCAATTATATAAGCCCCTTTGGTTATCCGGAGGGGCTTTTTTTGTTTCCCTTTCATTTTATTGCGCTCATTTGCAATGAGCGCTTAATAGGGCTTGGCAATTGTATTGCCCGTGGCGTTATAAACGCAAACCCGTGTTATGCACTCGTTAAAAACGAGCGCGAATTAGTTTTGTATATTTGGGATATGACCACCGGCGAAACCAACCTCAATACCCTACTTAAAAACATGACACCCGTAATTAATGAAGGTGACTATGTTTATTTCACAACATCATCATTAAGTAACATTAACACTGATGCTATCATAGCTTTTTTTTTAAAGAACAGGAAGCCGTAACCCTCATTCTAAAAAAAGAAACAGACGATAAGCTAAATCTTGAATACAGCTATATTGCCGCCTGGATCACTTTAACCATCCATTCATCACTGGAAGCGCCTGGTTTAACCGCTGCATTTGCAACTGCGCTGGCCAATGAAAATATCAGCTGCAACGTAGTAGCTGCTTATTATCATGATCATATTTTTGTGGCGAAAAAAGATGCAGAAAGGGCGATGTTGACTTTAAGAAAACTTGCCGAATAACTGAATTGTAAAAAGTCTCCCCTATCGGGGGAGATTTAGAGGGGGCTTTTGAAAACAAATTATTACTTTTGCCCAAATCCACCCATACGATGCAAAATCTAACACTGCTCGACGGACAAAAGTTTCAAATTACCATACAACGTTTATGTCGCCAGTTAATTGAAAATCATAACGACTTTTCAAATACAGTATTAATTGGTATTCAGCCGCGTGGCATTTATTTAGCCAAACGCGTTGCAGAAGAACTTAGAAAAATCCTTCCCGATAAAAACATACTGCAAGGCGATCTTGATATCACCTTTTACCGCGACGATTTCCGCCGCCGCGAATCACAACTGGTACCTAATCAAACCAAAATAGATTTTATTATTGAAGGTAAAAAAGTGATCATGATGGATGATGTGCTGTGGACAGGCCGTACTATTCGCGCCGCTATGGATGCCATGCAGGCATTCGGCAGGCCGGAGAAAATAGAGCTACTGGCTTTGGTTGATCGCCGTTACTCGCGCCACATCCCGGTATCTGCCGATTATGTGGGTATCGAGGTCGATTCTATCGCATCGCAAAAAGTAGTAGTAAGCTGGAAGGACACTGATGGTGAGGACAAGATCGTTCTTGTTTCAGAGGTACAGGAATAAAATATTATAATATACACAAAGCGTCATTGCGAGGTACGAAGCAATCCCAAATTGTACAGAGCTATCATGCAAGAAGTCTCTGCTAATCGGGGATTGCTTCGTATCTCAATGACGGAATAAAAATAAAAATTCAGAAATCGAACATCCGAAATCCGAAATCAAAATAACATGGCAGGACTGAGCACACGACACTTATTGGGTATAAAAGATTTGAACCAAGCAGATATTGAGCTGATATTTGAAACTGCCGATACTTTTAAATCTGTTTTAAACCGACCGATCAAGAAAGTGCCGTCGTTACGGGATGTTACCATCGCTAATATTTTCTTTGAAAACTCAACCCGTACCCGTTTATCATTTGAACTGGCCGAAAAAAGGCTTTCGGCTGATGTGATCAACTTCGCGGCCTCATCATCCTCTGTAAGCAAAGGCGAAACGCTGATCGATACAGTAAACAACATCCTGGCTATGAAGGTTGATATGGTAGTAATGCGTCATCCGTACGCAGGCGCCGGGATCTTCCTGTCAAAACATGTTAAAGCACAAATCGTAAACGCAGGAGACGGTGCACATGAGCACCCTACCCAGGCCTTGCTTGATGCTTTCTCTATCCGTGAAAAATACGGCGATGTAGCTGGAAAAAAAGTGGTGATTGTGGGCGATATCCTGCACTCACGCGTGGCACTTTCCAACATCCTTTGCCTTAAACAACTGGGTGCCGAAGTAATGGTTTGCGGCCCAACCACGCTTATTCCAAAATACATAGGCTCGTTAGGTGTAAAGGTTGAACACAACCTTATTAAAGCCCTTAATTGGTGCGATGTTGCCAATATGCTCCGCATTCAGCTGGAACGTCAGGATATTAAATATTTCCCTTCACTAAGGGAATACACCATGCTTTTCGGGCTTAACAAAACCATTCTGGATTCGCTGGATAAAGAAATCACTGTGATGCACCCCGGCCCTATTAACCGTGGTGTGGAGATCACCAGCGATGTGGCCGACAGCAAACAGTCTATCATTCTCGACCAGGTAGAAAATGGTGTTGCCGTACGCATGGCTGTACTTTACCTGCTGGCCGGACAAACACCAACCATATAAGCGCATGTTTCAGATATGAAATTCAATTTTAAAACATATCTGAAACATACTTACAAAACCGAACTGGTTTATCTTGCCGTTATTGTTGCACTGTATTTTTACGACCACAACAATATCATCTTTCTTTTATTTTTCCCGTTCTCGTTTGTACAGGGTTACTATCGTTATCAGTATAAATTAACCCAGGCCGAAAAACTTAAAGCCAAAGGCCTCACCGAAGAGGACATCGACAACATTAGCTTTGTAAAAAAGTGGGAGCACTCGCGCCAACGCGGTATGTGGAACTATTGTATCATCGACGGCGGGTTTATTTTCGGATTGGCAATATCCCTTATCACAAGTGTAGCCTGGCTAATTTTCAAAGGCAAAGACATGCACACATTACTTGCCGAACCCGGCGATATGTTTGCTTTTATCGGTTTTAATTATATCATCGGAGCCGGTATTGCCGTTATCATATTCCGTATGAAATGGAAATACAATGAGAAACGTTTTGTGCGCCTAACCGATCCTTTGGCCGATAATTACTTTGCCAAAGATTACCAGGATATTTAAGTCAGTAGTCGTAAGTCAACTTTTCCCTTCAGGATAAAGACTAAACGACATTAATTAAACACGAATTATTTCATGAAACTCAGGTTCTGCTTTATCTTACTTTTGTTTATCCCGGGCATAGCCTTCGCCCAAAGTCATCAGCAATTTAAAACCGATTCGGTATTTGTACTGGTGAAAAAATTCTTCAACGCCAAGCAGGCCGACTCCATTTATGCTTTAACCGGGCCGAACTTCAGGCATGCCGTAAGCGCGGGCCAGTTCCGTAGTCTTACCGAGCAACAATTATTCCCCTTAAATGAAATTAAAGGCTCAACAGTAATCAGCTTCGTTAACAATAAGGTAAGCACTTACAAACTGGTATTTCAGTCGGCAACATTGCAACTGCTTATGAGCCTCGATGCAGGTAATAAAATTGAACTTTTTCTGTTTCAGCCATTTAAAGATGTCACAGCCGATAAAACCACACAGGTACCTACCTCCAACAAACTGCTCAACCCAATGGATAAACAGGTTGATGAAATTGCCCGCCCGTATATTCAAAAAGTAAATACAGTAGGTTTGAGCATAGGCATATTAAAAGACGGACAGATCAGCACTTATAATTACGGAGAAACCGCCCGCGGCAATAACCAGCTACCAACGGGCAATACAATCTTCGAAATTGGTTCTATTACCAAAACATTTACCGCTACTTTACTGGCTTATTACGCCAACGAGGGCAAAGTAAAGTTAACTGATCCCATAACCCAATACCTGCCCGATTCAGTAAAAACCAATGTCGCACTGAATGATATAACTTTGCAAACGCTAAGCAATCATACTTCGGGGTTGGCAAGGATCCCGGAAAACCTTCAGTTTGATTCTGCCAGTGCAGCAAATCCCTATAAAAGTTATAATAAAAGGCTACTGTTTAGTTATCTAAAAACCTGCAAACTCAACAGTAAGCCAGGAGAACAATACGCATACTCCAATTTGGGAGTTGGTTTATTAGGAATGATACTATCACAGGTAAGCGGCAAAACATTTGATCAGATGGTGCAGGAAGTGATCTGCAGTCCCTTGGGGATGAAAAATACAGTACAGCATTTAAGCGCTTTACAACTGCCCCATTTTACCAAAGTATACAGTCAATACGGGAATGCAACAGTAGCCTGGGATTTTAACGCCCTTGCCGCCTGCGGGGCCCTCCATTCAACGGTAAATGATTTGCTGATATATGCAAAGGCAAACATGGCAAATGGTACAGACAAGCTATCAAAGGCTTTTGAGCTAACCCACCAAATCACCTACAGCAAAGATGCCAAAATAGCCCTCGGCTGGCACATTATTTTGGTTGATGGTGTAGAATACATTTTCCATAACGGTGGCACTTACGGCAGCAGTAGCTTCCTGGCTTTTAATGCTGATAAGAAACTGGCAGTGGTTATACTATCCAATGCTGCTGAAAGTACGGATGCTGTGGGGACGGGGATTATTAAGAAGTTGCAGGCGGAGGGGAAATAGAACAAAAGAAACAGGGATTATGCGATTCCCCTCTCGAGAGTAATGGCCCATGAATTGACAGTTCCCTCCCTTGGGAGGGGTGCGTTAGGATTCTGCGTTGGCAGGGAGGGGTTTCTACGCCTTGATAACGATTAGGTATCTCGCTTAAACCCCTCCCTACACCCTCCCAGGGGAGGGAATCGCTCAATCCCCGCCCTTAAATTTCTCTAATTGTCTAATGCTGGTCTATTACTCTCAAGGGGGGAATTTAATCACTCGCATAAAAAGAGCCCGAAAACTTTTCAGTTTTCGGGCTCTTTTCTCTTCGCACTATCCAAAAGGCTGAATCTAATCGAACTTCAATTTATTAATATTTCAAGGTCGATCCGTTCCTGATCTCGTCTGAAGCTACTTTTACCAGCTTGTCATCAGGTTTCAGGTCGCCACCGAAGATCTCGATACTATCGCCATTACTCAGGCCTTTTTTAACATCAACCCAAACGGCCTTATGATCAACAACTTTTATCACAAACACCTTTTCGGTCGAAGTTGCTACGGCTGTTTTAGGTACAACATAAGTACTGTCGCCGGCAGGCAATGGTACACTTACTTCGGCAAACATGTGCGGGATCAGCTTTTTGTCTTTATTGTAAACGTCCATTTCTAAACGTTCGGCACGTAATTTTTCATCAAGTGCACCTGCTATACGTTTTACCTGGGCGGTAAATTTTTGGCTTGGCAAGGCTCTTACGGTAAAATTAACTTCACTTTTGTTGCTCAATGCGCCTGTGTAAATTTCAGGCACTGATACCACTAAACGTAAACGGCCCTGATCCTGAACTGTAAACAATGGATCGGTACTTTTTCCTCCTGGACCAACATAGGCACCCAAGTTAACGTTACGACTGGTGATCACGCCATCAAAAGGGGCGCGGATCTCCAGGTAAGCCAAATTAGCTGATACTTCTTTTAAGCCGGATTTAGCGGCATCAATATTAGCCTGGTCGGCGTTCTTTTTAGCTTCGGCTTGCTCCAGGTCGTTTTGCGAAACAGTACCCGGCGTTTTGCTGGTGCTTACCAACCTGTCATAGGTGGCTTTGCTGGCAAAGTAAACCGCTTCAAATTGTTTAATGCGAGATTGCGCCGCAGCCAATTGCGAGTTAATTTCCGGCGCTTCAAGCACAGCCAATAACTGGCCCTGCTTAACTTCTGAACCGATATCAACCAAAAGCTTTTTAACATAGCTGTTGGTTTTGGCATACAGGTCAACCTGTTGGTAAGGGATCAGCTCACCGGGTATGGTGATGTTGCTGCTTAACCTGCCTTTAGTTACCGGCACAATTTGCACAGTTGGCGTTTCAACAGCTTCCTGCTGCTCCTGCTCTTCCTGTTGTTCTTTCTTTTCTTTATCATCCGAGTGGCAGGCACTCAATGAGCCTATTGCCATTGCTAAAACGGCAAGCAGCAATATCGATTTATTTTTTAGCTTATTCATGGTGGTGCAAAGGGACATAAAATTTACTTTCTTTATCTTCCGGGTCTAATGAAACAGATTGGGTAGTGGCATTACCTTGTACCCAGGCAAAAACCAATGGTAATATCAGCAGCGCAGCAAAAGTTGATGCGATAAGTCCACCGATAACGGCGCGACCTAATGGTGATGTTTGATCACCGCCTTCACCTAAGCCCGATGCCATCGGGATCATACCTACAATCATGGCTAAACTGGTCATTAATATAGGGCGAAGACGCAAGGCCACCGCTTCACGGGCTGATTTTAGTGCATCACCGTTGTGCTTGCGTAATTCCTCGGCATTGGTGATCAGTAACACGGCATTTGAAATAGATACACCTACCGACATGATCATCCCCATGTATGATTGCAGGTTAAGCGTAGCGCCGGTGATCTTAACCAACAGCAATGAACCAAACAATACAGCCGGCACAGTTGATAATACCACCATCGACATTTTGAACGATTGGAAGTTTGCAGCCAGCATCAAAAATATCACCAATACGGCTACCAATAAGCCCGATTGTAAGCTGTTCAGTGTATCGGTAAGGGTTTGGCTCATGCCATGCATCTCAACTGTTAAACCGCGCGGCGGTTTGCCTAATTCGTCAATGGCTTTCTGTACATCGTTAGTTGCCGTACCCAAATCCTTTTTGTTGATGTTTGCTGTTACGGATAATGTGGGCACAGCGCCTACGTTATCGTTTTCGCCAAAGGTGGTACCGGTTTTAACATCGGCCACATCTCCCAAAACAGGGCGTACCTGATTTGCTAATACCGGGATCTCCTTAACATCGTTCAAACTGGCCATTTGATATTCAGGCACCTGTACCTGCACGAGATAACTTAGATTTGATTTTTCATCGATCCAGTTATTCTTTTCGGTAAACCTTGATGATGATGTTGAAGCTACCAGTGAACGTGAAATATCATTTAAACCTACACCAAGCTGTGCCGCCCGCTGCCTGTCGATATTGATATCGATAGTTGGGTAATTGAACGACTGGCCTATCTGCACATCGCGCAGGTATTTGATATCTTTCAGTTTATTGATAACCTTAAAAGCGTAATCAACGTTTTGCTTTTTGTTTTTACCGGTGATGGCTACTTCGATAGGAGTTGGCGAACCCTGGCTCAGGATCTTATCTGTTAACTCAATTGGCTCAAATGATAGTTTAACATCGGGTAACTGTTTTGCCATCTCATGCCTGAATTTTTCCTTCAGATCATCAAGATTAACTTTATAATCCTCCGTTAAGCTTACCTGCATAACAGACTCCTGCGGACCAGCCATAAACAGATAGATAGGGTTAGTTGAGAATGATGAAGGGTGCGAGCCAACAAATGTCGAAGTTATAGCTATGTGGTTTTTACCCACAATATCGCCCAATATGTGTTGCGCCTTAACAGCTATTAGTTCTGTACGCTCTAAACGGGTACCATCAGCAGCCCGCAAACGTACCTGGAAGGTACCTGAGTTTACCTTAGGCAGTACGTCACGGCCTATGATATTGAATAACAGGAAAGCAAGGCCAAAGGCAACGATTACATAAACCGTTACCAGTATCTTGCGGTTAGGCAGCATGCGGTCCATCAGGCGCATAAAGCTGTCTCTGAATTTGTCAAAGCGGGTTACCTCGTCGCCTGTATGTTCAAGGGCAGCCTTCATGGCTTTTTCTTTTTGTTCCCATGGCTCACCTTCATCCTCCAGTGCAAAACCATCTTTATGGCTGTGGTCTTCATGTTTGTTTACCATGATCCAGTTGGCCATGATTGGTACAAAGGTTTGCGCCAGGAAGTAAGATACGATCATCGAGAAACCGATAGCCAGCGCCAACGGCAGGAACAATGCTCCCGGAATCCCGTTCATGGTAAATGCAGGTGCAAACACCGCCAGGATACAGAACAGGATCAACAATTTAGGGAACGCGATCTCCTTACAGGCATCCCAGATAGCCAAAGCTTTCGGCTTGCCCATATCAAAATGCTGGTGAATATTCTCAATTGTCACCGTCGACTCATCCACCAAAATACCTATCGCCAGCGAAAGCCCGCTAAGCGTCATAATATTGATGGTTTGGTGTGCCAGCGACAGGAAGAAAATAGCCGAGATAATACAGGTGGGGATAGTAAGGATCACGATAAGCGCCCCGCGTTTATCACCTAAAAACAGCAATACCATAAGCCCGGTAAGTACCGCCCCTATCGCGCCCTCTTCGGCCAAACTTTTTACCGCGTTAATTACATAAACCGACTGGTCAAACACGAACGACAGCTTCACATCATCGGGTAGTAAGGCCTGGAATTTTGGCAATGCTTTTTTCAGGTTTTGCACTACTTCCCAGGTTGAGGCCGTGGCCGATTTGGTGATTGGCAGGTAAACCGAACGCTTACCATTAATAAGTGCATAGCCGTTGGTGATATCGGCGCCATCTTCTATAGTGGCAACATCCTTCATAAATACGGTTTGGATCCCATTTTTATAAAGCGGGATATCTCCAAAATCCGGGATTTTCTTTATCGTGGTGTTTGAAGGTGCAAGGTAGTTGTAATCGCCTATACGCACGTTACCTGCCGGGGTGTTCTGGTTATTCTCGCGCAGGGCGGCCACGATCTGGTCGGGTGTTAAATTGTGCGAGCGTAACAGGTTTGGATCGACCTTAATCAGGATAGTACGCTGGTTACCACCAAAAGGAGCCGGCGCAACAAGGCCGGGGATTGAGGTAAATGACGAACGTACGTAAACCAAAGCATAATCGAGCAATTCGTTATTGCTTCGGGTAGCGCTGCTCAACACCAGCTGACCAACCGGCAGCGTTGAGGCATCAAAGCGCAAAATGAAGGGTGGCTGCGAGCCCTGCGGGAATGCGGCCTGCGCCCGGTTGGTGTAACTCGTGACCTCCGCCGCGGCCTGAGCCATGTTTGTGCCCTCGTAAAAAGTAACTTTTATTAACGTTAAGCCTTGTATGTTTTTTGTTTCGATGCTTTTTACGCCCGATACGAAAAGCAACAGGTTAACATATTGCTTACCAAAGTAAGCTTCCATTTGGTTTGGGGTGAAACCGCCGTATGGGTGCGATACATATATAACCGGCAGGTTCAGATCGGGAAATATATCGATCTTGATAGTCCGTACCGCATTTATACCGAAGAAGAACAGCCCGGCTACTATAACCAATATGGTAATTGGTTTTTGCAGCGCCCCTTTTATCATTCCCATTGTATATGTGTGTAACTGTTAAAAATTATTGATAAAAATCCCGAAATCGCCGGTAGCTGCTGATTTGAACAGCAGCGCCTGCCATACATTGTTCAGGGCTATGTATTTGTCAACCTCGGCCCGGTTAAGGGTATAAAGCGCCTGTGTAAAATCAACTATATTTGATAGTCCGTTTTTGTACAGTGTATATTTTTGAATGTAAGCGTTGTTAGCGGCCGATACTTCAACCGGTACCTCGTTTACATTTTTAAGGGCATTGCTTATGCGTGTTTCGGCCAGGGTACGCTGCGCTTCCAGTTGCTTATCAACCAGTTCGTAGTCGTTTTTCAATTGCTCTGAAGTGAACTTTTGCGATTGAACCTGGTAGTGCGTCCTGAAAACGTTTGTAAAGTTCCAAATCATGCCAATACCAAACAGATAGTTATAACGGGTTGGATCAACACCTGCACCATAGCTGCCGGTATAGCTTGATTGATCAACGCCATAATCCGACTTAAAGCCCGATCCCCTGCCCTGGTAAACACCAAACAAGCTAAAGGTTGGCAAGGCGAAAGTGCGGAGATATTTAGCCTGCTGATCGCTCACGTTTACCCTGTTTTGATAGAATTTCAAAGTTGGATGATCGGTCGCGGCAACAGCACTTAACGCTTCCAGGTTATTGGGCTGCCTGGTAATGAAAGCGCTATCCAATTGAAATTCCTGCGCGGGTATCCCTAAATAAATAGATAGCTGATTACTTTGGTCCTGCACGGCTTGCTGTGAGTTGGTAAGCGCTATTTTGGCATTAGATACCTCGGCATTGGCCAATGATGAATCCACGCCCGGATTTAAACCGTTCTTTACGCGGGCAACTACTACCTTTTGCAGTTCCATCGCACGGTTGAGGTTATCCTGCTGTGCTTTGGCAAGTTGCTGAGCCGCAAGGAGGTTTAAGTAAGTAGCAGCAACACGTACCTGGTGCTGAAATTGCTCCTGTGCAAGATCTGTTTCATCGCGCGATACGATGGTTTTCTGTACGCCGATCCTTTGCTTTGATCTGCCGAAGGCGAAAAAGTCCCAGCTAACGTTGGTTAAATAGAGGGCCCCAAAAGCGGCATTCCAGTTCTGTTTGGCCAAAGCTGGCCCCGATGAGGATACCGACAAGCCACGGTAACCATACGATGGTCCGTTTTGGCCGTTCACTGTTCCGTAGTCCTGCTGCGCGGAGAAATTTACATCCGGCAGATACTCCGTTTTTGTTTCTTTGAGGTATGCCTTAGAGGCGTTAAGCTGGTTTGCCTTCGACTTGATGGAAGCATAGTTAGCAAGGGCCATTTGTTCAGCATCCTTAATGGAAAGGACTTTTTGCTGAGCTTGTACGTGTAAGACATATGAAACACTCAAAAAAAACAGGAGTAATTTTTTTGAATTTGTGTTTAACATGAGGTGTATTTTATACACGGCAAATGTATATCTATATGATTCATGAAAAAAATGAATTAATTTTGTGTAAATCATTAGCAAAACTAATAATGAATATTGCACTACATCATTTCAGGTTAGTTGATACTATTTCAAAAGAGGGTTCGCTGACCAAAGCAGCAAGCGCTTTACACCTAACTCAATCGGCCCTGAGCCACCAGTTAAAAGAGCTGGAAAAGGAACTGGATATAGAGGTGTTCCATCGCCAGGGAAAGAAGCTTCAGCTTACCGAAGTGGGTTATCGTTTTCTACGAAGTTCGGAAAAAATATTGGCCGAAATACGCACCCTTGAAGAAGATATTAACAACTATAAAAATGGCAAAACAGGCAAGCTCAATATCAGTATGCAGTGCTATACAGCGTACCACTGGCTGCCTGGTGTAATTAAGGATTTCAAGAGCCAATGGCCTGATATTAACATAAATATAGTTTCGGATGCCAGCCGCCGACCGCTCGAATACCTCATGCGTGGCGACCTTGACCTGGGTATTGTGCGCACCCAAATGGTGAACACACAAATCGTTTATGAACCCATTTTTGAAGACCGCCTGATATGCATTTTACCGGCCGATCATCCGCTTGCAAAAAAGGCCGTTATTGACATCTGCGACTTCCAGGATCAGGAGTTAATTCTGGCTCTTTATGACCCCTCTTACCAGGAGACTCCGGTCATCGAAACGCTGATCCAGGAGCAGCATGTAAAGCCCAAAACACTTAACCGGATCCACTATACTGATGCCACTATTGAGATGGTAAATGCAGGCCTCGGAATAAGCGTTATGGCCGACTGGATAGTGAAACCATACCTCCCCGGTAAACACATTGTTACAAAACCATTACATCACAGTATAGCAAAACGCACGTGGTATGCCGCTACTTGTAAGGATACACCGGTAATTCAAAACTTTTTGAGCTGT
This sequence comes from Mucilaginibacter sp. SG538B, assembly GCF_013376065.1. Lineage (NCBI taxonomy): Bacteria > Pseudomonadati > Bacteroidota > Sphingobacteriia > Sphingobacteriales > Sphingobacteriaceae > Mucilaginibacter > Mucilaginibacter sp. SG538B. The sequence continues at coordinate 900,335 of NZ_JABMJI010000001.1, read as the reverse complement.
CTTAAGAACCATTTCTGCAAAACTGAGTTATTGTGCAATGATGTTGAAAAGGTTGCTGCTTACCCCGAATTGCGTGCGATATAGCCTGCTGTTATTTATAATATTTATTGTAAACGGCCTTCATGCACAAGTTGTATTAAGGCCGTTTCCGCAACATTGTAAGTATACTTCCGGTACAATCAAGCCCAATCACCTCAATCAGCAACAGTTGGATAGGCAGGTAACCAGTTTTTACGATCAATGGAAACACAGGTATATAAAACCGGGCTGCGATAAAGAACAGTTTTATGTTTGGTTTGAAAAGCCCGGGAAAGAGTGCGTATCCGAAGGGCAGGGTTACGGTATGGTGATTACCGCGCTAATGGCCGGGTATGATAAACAGGCAAAAACCGTTTACGACGGCTTGTATAATTATTACAAAATTCATCCGGCCAAAGCATCCCCTTATTTAATGGCCTGGGCCCAACTAAAAAACTGCAAAAACCACGACCGGGATGCTGCCACCGACGGCGATATGGATATCGCTTACTCCCTCTTATTGGCCGATAAGCAATGGGGCAGCAAAGGCAATATCAACTACCTGCAGGAAGCCAGAAACGCGATGGCGGCAATTATGCACTATGAAATCAATCCTAAAACATTTTCTGTTTTATTAAGCGATGGCAGCGACGGAGATAGCGAAGATTATTACGATATGCGCGCGTCTGATTTTATGCCTGCCAATTTCAAAGCATTTGAAAGTGCCTCAAAAACCGGTAAATGGCAGAAAGTCATTGATAACAACTACCTCTTATTCGGCTATCTGCAAAAAAACTACAGCCCGGATGCAGGCCTGGTGCCCGATTTTATCAGAGGAATAAAGACTAAAGCCCGGCCTGCTCAGCCCAACTACATGGAGTCAAAGTATGATGGTTATTATAATTACAATGCATGTCGTGTTCCATGGCGCATAACAACTGATTATTTACTATATGGCGATAAGCGCGCAAAAGCTTTTGTAAACCCGATAAACCGATGGATCAAAGAAACTACCAACGGCGACCCTGATAATATTTCGGCAGGGTATACGCTTGAAGGAAATGATATTAAAGGGCGATACTTTGAAGCATTGAGTTTTATTGCTCCCTTTACGGTATCTGCCATGGTCGACAAAAGTAATCAGCAGTGGCTTAACAAGGTATGGGACTATCTCGTGGCTTTTAAACTGAAGGATTATGATTATTACGATAATACTATCAAAATGTTGGATATGATTATTGTGAGTGGGAATTATTGGAAGGTGGAATAGCGCCTCCAACTGTTCATGTCATTGCGAGCGTAGCGTGGCAATCGCACGGAGGCAAGGCCGCTCTGTATAGTATGCGATTGCCACACTACGCTCGCAATGACATGGTTTTAATTACTCATAATCCAACAACATTTCCGCCGCCCTTAAACCACTGGTAAGCGCAGCCTCAACAGTCCCCATAGCTGTACCCTCATATAAATATTCGCCTGCAAAAAACAAGGTATCGCCTATTGGATGACTCAAAATCTTCCTTGCTTCAGCCGTTTCTGTGGTATCGTAGCTGTATGATCCGCGCGAAAATGGATCGACTGTCCAGTTGATTACATTCCAGGTGAGGAGTTTTTCTTTCAGCTTCGCGATATCTATCTTAAAAATATTGGAGATGGAACCAAGTGCTTCTATCAAAACATCCTCGTCGCTGGTATTCAAACGTGCGGCTGCAGGCGGACCACCGAGCCAGCCGGTAAGCAGCGGGCGATGTACCGGCATTTGGGTCCACCAAACCGGGATTGCTTCATTTGAAAACAGAAAGCCCATATCTTCCAGATCGGCACCAGTCATTTGCCGGGTTTCATCACTGTACCAAAATGCTTCGTCAAACTCAAGTAACACTTTGATCACCGCTCCAAAGCCGAGCGATTTTAATGCCTTAATATAATAATCAACCGGTGGGTCAAAACTTAGTGTCCCCTTCAACCCGGCTTCTGCCTGTAAAATCCCAAGCGGCACAGCAACCAACAATTGCCGGGCCTGATAGGTGATACCTATGTCAGTACTTACCGTAACATGATGCCGGCCCCAGTCGATATCTTTCGCGACAGCATTAAGATAAATATGCCCACCAGCCTGTTTAAACTCATTTGCGAGGTAGCTGATTAACATGCAATAACCACCTTCTATACGATATTGTGCATCCTCATGTTCATTTTGCCATTCTTTACGGATAGAAAAGGCGCTGGCTTTTTTGGGATCGGCGTTGTCATATCCCGACACATATCCCCGCACTGAATCGCGAAGACCTTCATACTGCTCGCCCGAAAACTCCTGCTGCATGAACGCTTCAATGCTCATGTCATGCTTCAGCTGCATAATGCTTTCCAGAAACTCGTCCCAATGTTCAATAACGTGTCCTTCGGCTATAAACTTCCCGTCCTCATACTTCCACATGGAGGCCGAGGCGGGGGTGTATTTAATGCCGGCTTCATTAAGCAAGCTTTGGGTTATAGGTAAATCGCCATGAATAAATTCGGCACCCAGCTCTGCAGGTTCTAAAGATGTACCATGTTCCAGCGTATGGATCCGACCTCCAAGTCGGTTACGCCCTTCAAGCAATACAATATTCTTCCCAGCTTTGGCAAGCGTACGGGCGGCCATCAAGCCGGCTGCTCCTCCTCCAATGATAATTACATCTGTATTTTCCATATGTAAAATGCGTTGAGCAAGATAAGCAGATTTTTAAAGCTCCGCCTGTATGACAAGTCATTCTTAAACAAAATTTAACTTTGAAAACAGAACGCGGCACAAGTCCCCCCAACCACTATCCAAACACACAAGACTTGCGCCAAAGACAAAAAGCAAAGGCTCAAAGCCGCTAAGAAAAAATCTTTGCGTCTTCGCGCCTTTGCGAGAATATTAAGTTTAAAAAGTTTTACGGTAGCGTTATCACCTGCTTATCCAAATTCCAGCCTTCAAGTAATATCGTTGGTTTTACCATGCCCAATTTGGCTACAGGAGCGCTAACGGATACCGTGATGCTTTCACGCGGCGCCAAGCTAAAGTAATTGCCTGTCCAGTAGCTTGGCATTACCTCCTCACCGTTTTTCATCAATTGCGGGCGGACAAAAAATGCCAGTTGATTGGAGTTATTGGTGAACTGCATAGTCCATTTATTTTCACTTACTCCTTTTTCAGCTTTGATCACTTTGCCTTGTACCTGCGCATGTTTCATATCATTCAATGATGTAAAGTCATCAGTGGCCGATAACCAGTAAACATTATGTGATACATTTTTGCCTGTGGCATTAGTTAAGTTTAATACAACAAAGCTTACGCCTTTGGTATTGGCAAGTGCATCTTTGAGCTGGATCACTTCCTTAACTCCGGTTTGTGCTAATCCTACATTGCCAACCTTTTCTGATTTTATCAGTTTACTGTTGATATCATAAATATCGGCCGTTGCAGTTAAGCTGCCTGTTGCATGGTGCGTACGGTTGATGACAGCTATCGATGAATTATCATAATTATATTGAATGTGAACAGGTTCGCAAGCATTTTGCATTGTATAGTAGCCTGCGTTAGGTTCAAGGTACCAATCGTAGATCTGCCATATTACACTTGGCAAGGCCGCATTTAACTTCCAGAGCATTACGCCGCCGGTTTCGTTCAGTTTATGACCATCGGCTTCAAAAATACCCTGGTAGCCTACGGCGTTCATGAGCTGCATCTTGTCCGAAAAATTAACGATGCTACTTGGTTTGCCATACCTTTTGGTCATTTCTTCATAATACTTATCATATTTACCGGCTCCGGTTGCCGCGTCATGGTAGCCCCATGAATTATTAAGCGGGAATGGCAAATTTGTATCCCAAACCAAATTAGGGATGATCTTTGGCAGAGTAGTATAAGGCGGCTGCGACGGTAAGCCTGTTTCATCCTTAAATACCCAATCCTTAGCATCATCGGCCAGCTTATAATAGTCTTTAGGATCCTTCCACTCGTACGGGCCACCGCTGTAAACACCCGATGGCATCTCATCAGGCCACGAGCCCTTCCAGCCGGCAGGCAGTTTGGCAAAACCCGATGAACTTGGAATGAACGGACGCGTACCATCTAAAGTGATGATATCATTACGCATTACATCATATAGCTCTTTACGGGCATGGCCTTCGTTCCCTCCTGTCCATACCAATAAACTCGGATGGTTACGGATGCGATAGATGGTACTTTCTACGTTTTTGATGAATACGTTACCTGCCAGCGGCCAATCAGGCGAACCTTTAAATTCGCCTTGGGTATCGCCGGTGATCCAAAAATCCGACCATACCATCTGCCCGTATTTATCGGCAGCATTCCAGAAAGCGTCCGGCTCAGTAACGCCACCGCCCCAAATACGTACCAGGTTAACATTAGCATTGCGGCACAGGTGCATCTCATAATCATAACGGGCCGAATCGCGGTTCACCATCATATCCGGTACCCAGGCGCCACCTACCAAATGCACTTCCTTCCCATTAACATAAAACTTACGGCGTACAAAACCATTGGCTGTAGTTTCGGCTTTTGAGGCCACCTTGCGGATGCCAAATACAAAAGTGGTATCGTCACTTACAGTATTCCCTTCAGCGTACTGCATACGGATCCGGTATAAGTTTGCTTTACCATAACCGTTAGGCCACCATAATTTAGGCTGATGGATTATCAGCTGGCTAATCTTATCGGCATTTAAGTCGACCGCTTTTTCGGCACCGGCTGGTACAACCACAGACTGGCTAAACTGAACCGGTACGCCTGCAAAATTTTCGGGCTTTATACTGATGGTGAGTTTACCACCACGCGTTGCAGTTGTATTGTTTGTTAATGTCAGGTTTAATGAAAGCTTTGCTATGCCGGTATCGGGCAGGTTTGGCAGATCAGTAACCAGTTTTGGCCTACTAATAGTCACGGCACCGCTTGTACGCAGAAAAACCGGCTGCCAGATCCCCATATTACGGTCGCGCACGGGCGGGATCCAATCCCATCCTGATGAGCAAAGCATAGTTACGTTTTTGCCGATATCACCCGTTGGCCCCCCATTTTCATAAAACGGACCGAGGGCTTTCAACTGCTCCTTTGCAGGATATCCCGGATAATCAAGCGGATAAATTTTTACGGCAAGGGCATTTTCAGCACCAGCTTTAACTATATTGCTTACATCAAGGTTATGTTCAGCAAACATACCAGCCATCTGGGTACTGTCGGCAATTTGCTTGCCGTTAAGCCATACAGCTGCCCGGTAGTTGATACCTTTAAAGATCAATTGGAAACGACGGCCTTTATCTGCGGCAGGCACTTTAAAAGTAGTGCGGTACCAGTATGGTTTTTTCCAGGGATTAGGGTCATTGGGTAAATGACTGTATTGTTCCAGGTTATATTCTTTATTAAACTGATCGGAGGCATCAGGGATCAGCATATTATTAAGGCCCTGGTATGGGTCTGGATAAATGTGATTGGCCACCAGTCCGGTGAGTACTGTAGATGGTACTTTTACAGGAAACCAGTATACCGGCGAGTGGTATTGTGTATTGGAAAGTTCAGTGCCTGGTGCACTTACCAAAGCCGATGATTGCAGATCGAAATTGCTTAATTTAACTTGTTTTACAACTCCTGATTGTGCCGAAACAATGGCGGGTAAAACACAGGCTGCCATAACACTTAAAGCAGAGCGGATACTTTTGTTCATTTAGTATATCAATAAATAAGTATGGCAAAACTACTTAACATACAACCAGATACAGCGGTACTTATTTATCAATTTATTGTACAAATGATACGTTTTGGGGCTTTAGTAATCAATTTACCAGTTTCTTATCAAGACAACCTCTGTCCTTGTTAAAACGGTTAATGAAACCCTACTTCTTGATTGTTTTATTCTGCAGTACAATAATTGGCTCGTACATATCCCAGTTGGGTTTATAATCCTTTTGGTTCATCAGGCCCTGCGCCCCTACTGAAAAATTGCCCAAAACCAGATCAGTATCGCCATCGCCATCAATATCACCGGCTTCCATCGAAATCCAACGGCCTAATAAATTAACCGGAACCTCGTGTACCTTAAACTTTCCCGGACTAACCTGCTCGTGATAGGTAAAACCTTCGGTAGGATGATATTTATAATCAGGAAAGAAAGCTATTACAGCAAGATCAAGATCTCCATCCTTATCAAAATCGGCGGCTATTGCTTTGGAGCAGCCGTTGATATGGTAAAAGTAGGTTTGTATAAATTCCCAGTTGCCTTGATTGGTAAATATATAAACTCCATGATAGGGCTTAAATATAGGCGAGTAATCATTGTTATCGCCGCAGGTATATACAATGTCGAGTTTGCCGTCATTGTTAACATCCACCAACTGGAAACTGCTCGACCCATATACAGATGGAAAACGTATGATATTTTGGGTAGTAAATCCTCCCTTTTTATCGTTCAGAAACAGCCAGATCCCTTCATCGGCCTGGGCAAACAGGCAGGCAATATCAGGCCAGCCATCGCCGTTAAAATCGCCGGTATAAACTATTTCAGGACCAGGAACTGCACGGATGATCTTTCTTTTGAATGTATGATTAGTTTGTTGCTGTAATAGGAACAAACCACCCCGGTCGCGGCCAAAACCGCAACTAACATAATCCATCAGGCCATCTTTGTTAAAGTCGGCCGTCCCACTTTTAACCGGGCGTGGCAGACTATCGGCCATTAGGGTGGTATCTTTTGATTTCTTGTCGAGATTAATATGTGTTAAGGTTCCTTTGAGTTGATCATTAGGCGGAAGTATCCCGATGCAGGTAACTACGACGCTGTTAGGTTCGGTTGCCGACTGATAAAAGGTAGCATCGGTTATTGGCGAATGGAATTTTTTTATCAGGGTAGCTGTAAGGTCACTATTCCAGCGGTAAAGCTTATTGCCGGCATCTCCTGTATAAAAGTGCTTATCAACATCATTAAACTTAACCATGGTGGTCATGGCCTCCCCTGATTTTGTGTCAACATTAACAGGTCTTTTCACCGAAAATATAGCCGAATCGAGTAAAGCATCCGGTTTGGGAATTTTTAGTTTTTTGGGTGAGGCGTACTTATAGTACACAACAATCTTTGTCCAGTCAGCAAGAGACAGCGTGGCCCCTGGACCGGCTATATACTGGTCCATAAAAGGGCGCATGCCAAGTTTTGCTCCCATGGCTGGTAATATGTGCTTGTCCCAGGTGGCACTATCCAGTAAAGAAGCATCGGGCGGTTCATGGCAGCTGCCGCAATGTTGGAACGCCGTTTTTTTAGCGTCGGCCAAAAGCTGTTCGTCGCTCGGTTCATTATCGCCGCAACTATTCAATGCGGCAATAACAACAGCTGCGAATATTATAGTCAGCAACAATACGTTTCGTTTTATTATGCTCACCCCTCCTGCTTTCCTCATACAGTTCGGTATCGCTTTACTTTTTGGTGTGATTTTCAAGCATTATCAGTGGCAGGTGCTGATCCCAATTAGGTTTAAAACCATCCTGGAACATAAAACCATCTGCATAATTACCTAATACAATGTCGGGTTTGCCGTCCTTGTTCAGGTCGGTCATTTCCATACACATCCAATGACCAAGGTTGCTAATCGGCAAAGCATGAGGTTTAAAATCTAAAGGTTTAGCCTGTTCAAAGTAAACAAACTCTTCGGCAGGCGTATTTTTCATATCGGCAAAGAAAGCTATCGTAGCAATATCGATATCGCCATCACCATCAAAATCAGTGGCAATGGCTTTGGTACAACCGTTTATAGGGTAAAACCAGCGTTGTTTAAAGTTCCAGTCGCCCGTATTGGTAAAAATGTATAAGCCGTGGTAAGGTTTCAGAATCCTCGAATCACGGTAGTTGTAGCCGCAGGTTAGTACCAGGTCAAGTTTGCCGTCATGATCCATATCAACCAATTGAAAACTGCTTGAACCATAAACCGGCGGAAAATGTAGCAGGTTCCGGGTTGTAAATCCTCCTTTTTGATCATTCAACAACAACCAAAGACCTTCATCGCCGCTTCCGGTTAACAACATTACATCTGTCCAACCATCGTTGTTAAAATCACCGGCTAAAGCTTGTGCAGCGCCCGGCTTGTCATAAATGGTTTGTTGCTCATACGTATGATCCTTATTTTGCTTAAGCAAGTAAACGCCTCCTTTAAACTTGCCCTGACCGCAAACTACAACATCCTGCAAACCGTCCTTATTAAAATCGCCTGTTATTGTGCCAACAGGCCGGGGCAAATCAGATGCAATGTAAGTTTGCTCGTTATTAACATGCTGCGCATCAAGGTTCACTTTAACTACTTTACCATTCGGAAAATCAACCGGTGCCATACGCCCAATACAGGCGAAAAAGCCTATATTATTCCCGGCACTATCCTTGTCAAAACTAACCCCAACTGCGGCTGATGGAAATTTGGCGAGGGAGTCCATTTTTAAATTACTGTCCCAGGTATACAATTTTTCATCCACAGCGTCGGCACTATACATACGCCCTGTAGCTGCATTGGCAGCAAGCATAGTAGTAAAAGCGGTATAACCTACCCGTGCAGGCTTTTTAAGTGTAAAACCAGCCCAATCATTTATTAATGGGATTGGCTTTTTAGCCGGCAGCAAGGTGTCGGGTGCAGCTTTTTTATAATAATCTAAAATGGCTGTCCATTCGGCAATAGTGGCGCCGGTAGTATCAAGCGGATTATCCTTATAGTATGACGAACCGCCATAAGTTGAAATATGCAGCAGCGGGGCCATATTAACCAGCGTGTGGTTAAGCCAAACATCCTTAGGTAATGCATCAACAGGCACTAACGAGTGGCAGCGGGTACACTTTAATTGTACCAGGTTTTTACCATCAACTATCACATCGCCGGTAAATTTATAAGGTTGATATGCCGGTTTCCGCTTGCAGCTATTGATGAGCGTTAAACCGGCTAATATTGCAGAAAATGAAAAAAGGTATGATATGGTTAATAAGCTTTTTTTTAAATTCATAAAATAGCTCAGCCCTTAATTTTTAAGTTTTAATTTTTTCCAGATATATTCGCCTACCTGTTTGCCCTGTACAGCGCCCTGATTAACGCTGTTCCGGAAGTGGATGCCGCCGTAAAACCTGCTTATTGAAGTTTCGTCGGCAGCTTTCAAAAATGAGTCGAAATGGCGCTGCATGCCTATGTAACGCAGATCGCTGGTATCCTGATAGGCAAAGTTATCGCCAAATAAATGCGTAAGCACCACAGCCGAGGCCCCACTGATATCGCTGTGGCCGCTCGGATACTCGGGGAATGGTGGTGTTTGCAGCATTGGCAACCAGTCGTGGTCAATTTTATCATTGATAATGGTTACCGGTCTTATATAATTAGTTTCATACTTAACCTGCCAGCCGCAAATAAAAGCATCAAACAAAGCTATTGAGGTAAGCGCATAAGCCTGCGCAGTTTTTACAACATCAGCATGGGTTTGCTTGCAGGCAATTGCGGTTATGCCGATCCAGTGACCGCCCGGGGTGATTTTCTTGTTGGCAAACATCATGTGGCCATTATGCTCAATAACAAAAGGATTATCATCCCAAAACTTTGCAATAGTTTTTTGCTCGGGCGTAATGTTTTTGCTTTGGTTATACACCTCCATTGTTTGTCTAAAATACTCGCTGTTTTTATCCTCGCTAAAAGCAGGTGGCGGAGGCAAAGGGAACATGGTTGAGGTGTCAACGGCGAAAGTATGCATAGTACCCCAGCAAAACTCAACACCATCCAGGTAATCGGGAGGAGTAGGATGCCAGTTACCCGGATTATCGTTGCCCAAAAACCTTGGCTTGCCACGGGTTTGGGGATAATTATCCACTGCTGCTCTTTTTAAGATGTACTTGCCAATTTTTTCGCCAAATGCCATTGAGCGGGCATAGGTTGAATCATCCATGTTGTCTTTATACATGGCGTAAACCTTGGCCTCATATTTTTTGAGCGAATCGATAGAGAAGGTAACCTTATGAGCTACTGCAAAAAACGCTGATGTAGCCGCAAGCGTATAATTATACTTTACCCCTGCCTTTGGTTCGGGAGGTTTACCAAAGCCCCGCAGCTGAGCTGTAATTGAATTGTATCCGGGATTAGAATAACGTATTGCCTCATAAGCAGCCAGCGAGGTATATCCATAAATACGGCTTGCTACGGGAGGGCTGAACACATCATAAATAATAACCTGCGTAAGCTGATCAATGTTGTTATGTATAACATCAGCATCTTTCATCATCGGTGTTTTTTTAGGCTTACTACCGCAACCTAAAACAAGGGCACAACCCGCAACGGCTATAAATATTTTAAAGCATCTCATTTATAATAGTTTATTTAATTGGTACATTACGTTGATGGCCATAACTATCGGTTACAGTTATCGATGCCATGTTATCATCAATATTAATGAATCTGCCCGATTGCGACAAGAAAGAATTACCATTATAAAACTCCTGTTTAGCAGTTTTACCATTTTTGTATTTTATGGTTGCAAATGCATCAAGCGGCTGCAGATTATAGGTTTTAACTGGCCGTTTCAGTTCAAACAATTTCATACTGTCACGATTTTGAGTAGCTGCCAACAGGTAGTTACCACGGGCTCCTTTAAGCTTCACCAGGGCCTTGCCATTGCCAGGAATATAAATACCGCTTTGCATAATGCTGAGCGGTTTAAAGCCACCTTTGCCATCTCCCTTTAGCAATAAACCATTAAAAGCATCATAACGGCCAGTTGCAACCTCAGTGCCGTAGTCATTGCCGTTCAGTGCAACATCAAGGTTGCCATCTCCATCAAAATCATCAACAGTAATGCCGCATAGTTCAGACATTTGCGCTTCAACCGGGAGTGGAATAGCCGTAAACTTCCCTCCCCCGTCATTGCGTAAGTATACCGATTGCAGGTAGTTCACTTTTAAACGCAATGCCCCCTCACGCATTTTTGGGGTTATCACCGAATCCATTGTCGCTGTTGCAAATGACCTATAATTCTGGAATCTGATACGCATGCTGATCATTTGCTTCACAATATCGTCGCGCCCGAAAGCCGGAAATTCCTGCAATTGGCCCTGCTGATCTTTCAGGAAAACAGAGGGGAAAGCATCGTAGCTGCCATTCTTATCAAAATCCTTAGCAGTAATATAAATCGGGTATTGATCGGTTGCTTTATAAAAAGTATTGAGGCCGGTATTGCCTATAATGTAATCAGTATCTCCGTCGTGGTCAAAATCGCCGGAGGCAATTGTATTCCACCAACCAAGCTTATTTTCAACGCCGGTGCTTTGCGTTACATTTTTGTATATGCCATGATCGTTTTTAAGGAATGTGATCGGCATCCATTCGCCGGTAAGAATCAGGTCGGGCCACCCGTCATTATTAAAATCGGTAAATGTGGCATCGCAAACCAAACCTATATTATTCAATTCTTTTGCCGCTGATGCGGATACGTCGGTAAATTTGATAACGCCGTTCTTGCTATCGTTACGCAAAATAAAACTTGAAACCGGCTTAGGATAGTTCCAGGGATCCACACGGCCGGAGATAAACAGATCCATTTTGCCGTCGCGGTTTATATCTGCTGCTTTTACACACAGTTTGCTGGTAAAGTTTTTAGGCAGGGCATCGGGTTGCAGTTTGAAGTTGCCTTTACCATCGTTAACATAAAGCCTGTCCTGGTAATTTGATGAACCAGGCTCGCTTTCATAACCGCCGCTGGCAACGTACAGATCAAGGTCGCCATCGCCGTCGGCATCAAAAAGCAACATACCTTCGTCTTTCACTCTTACAGGCGATATCATATGTGCCATATCGTTGGGATCTCCAACCGGGATGATAGTTTTAGGTTGAGGCACTAAATCGCGCTGAATAAATTTTCCGCTGGCTTGCTGCAATAATAACTGAGCCGGATATTTTGTAGTGCCGCCTACCACCATATCATCAATGCCGTTACCATCTACATCGCCAACCGCTACGGCCGGCGTATATTCCGACAGTTTATGCGGAAGCAGTTTCTGAACATTAAAATCGATATAATCCTGATCATTATGTTTATAGGTTATTCCTGCCGATTGAGTGACATCTTTAAACAACGCAGTGTTATCAACAGAGGGCTGTTTATTGGTATAATTAAGCTTCGCATCGCCAATTTTAACCTGGAGTGTTTGATTCGTTTTAACATGGGTAAGCACCTGTTTTTTACCGTTATCCCAGCGGATCACTACCGAATCGAGTTGAGATATGTTACCCAGGCCAAAGTGGGCGATATCCTGTATGGTTGATAAATAACCACGGTAAGGTGTATTTTCATAATATTGATGTTTGCCGTGATCGTAATAAATATCGGCAAAAGCACCAAGACCGTTCAGGTTTTTTGTACCGCCGTGAAACTGTATATGTAAGTAGTTACTACTGTTTGTTGCTTTATTACGGGAGGTGTTTCTGTACACCATGGCTTCATCATTAATATTGTTGATCACCATATCCATTGCGCCGTCATTATCCAGATCGGCATAGGCACATCCGTTTGAAAACGAGGGAGCATCAAGCCCCCAGCTTTGGGTTACATCTTCAAACTGCACACCATTGGTATTGCGGAAAGCATAGTTGGGTATTTTCACAATCGGGATTTGGTCAAGCACCTGTTGGGTTGACGCTACCGAATAGGCCATTTGCCTGAAAGTTATAAAATCATGATCAGTTACATCGCGCGGATAGCCATTGGTTATTACAATATCGCGATACCCGTCATTATCAAAATCGGTTATCATGGGTCCCCAGCTCCAGTCTGTTTGTCCAACACCACTTAAAAAAGCCACATCGCTAAATGAGGGGTCGCCAATAGAATCATTACCGCCAATTCGCGGGCCGTTGTTTAATTGTAAAGTATTACGGGTGTATTGATATTGATATTGATACCTGTCGAAATTTTGAAATATCTGGTAATTATTAGGCGGCATGAACATCTTTTTACGGTAGTTATCCTCGGGGTTCATGTCAACCTCAAAAACATCGGCAAGACCATCGTTGTTTACATCCTCAATATCCTGCCCCATGGAGCTGAAGGCGGTGTGCTTAAAATACTCCTTCACTTTATCTCTAAAAGTGCCGTCGCCGTTATTGATGTATAAAATGTTATCGGTTAAAAAATCGTTGGTTACGTAAATGTCTTTCCAGCCATCTCGGTTAATATCTACAATGGTGGCAGCATGTCCATAGCCTTCGGTCCCAATGCCTGCCCGTTTGGATACGTTGGTATAAACCGGGTGTTTTAACGCCGGATCCCAGTCGCAGCGGTAAAGCTGCCCGGTACTCCGGTGACTTCCATTAGTTATTATCGGCCTGAAAGTACTTTGATTATCTCCGGCTACAGCCTCATTAACGGTGAGGTACATATCCAGGTCGCCATCGTTATCATAATCAAAAAACGACGCCATGGTTGAGTGAAGTTTTACATTGAGGCCATACGCTTTAGCCATTTCTTTAAAGCGCGGTACGCCGTCGTTACCTATTCCCTGGTTTACATAAAGCAGATTAGTGCGCTTAACCGAATCATCAAGCAAAGTATAGCACACATATATATCCATAAGGCCGTCGTTGTTGATATCAACAACAGCCACTCCCCTGCCCCAGCCGCCACTCCCCTTTACACCGGCTACGTCGGTAACGTCATCAAATTTCATATCGCCCTTGTTAAGGTATAGCTTATTTGATGTAGTATTGGCTACAAAGTAGATATCCTGCAGGCCATCATTATTAAAATCGCCTATGCCCACGCCACCGCCATTATACAGGTTAAGTTTGGTAAGCGGGTTTATGGTGTCATTTTCAACGATTTTATTATTGAAGGTGATACCCGAGTGCGAAGAAGGTACCTGTTCAAAAAGTGTAGCTTTTTTACAGGCACTAAATAAAACGGCAACCAGGCATATAAAGGGAAGGGTATACTTCATTATTGGTTAGTAAACTATAAAAAAAGGTGGAGATAACTATCTCCACCTAAAGTTAAATATTTAAAATCAATGGTTAATTAATAACCAGGGTTTTGTTTCAATACACCTTGTCCGGTTGATGCAGACAAATCAATTTCACTTTGCGGAATTGGATAGTATTCGTTTCTGCCTTTGGTGAAATGAGCGCCTTTTAGCTGTAGGTTGATATTGATATCATATGCAAAGAAGGCGTTGATCTCATTTGCCATGCTTCCAGTACCCTGATCCCAGCGTTGTAAGTCAAAGAAACGCTGACCTTCCATCGCCAGTTCAAGCTTACGCTCAAAATGTATGGCTGTACGCGCATAATTTTTATCAGCAAACACACCGGCAGGGTAAGGTTTGATCAGATAATTATCAGCCGGAGTAGTTTTAACTGTATACTCAGATTTTGAGGGATCATAAGCAGAGTTTTTGTAAACCCACCATGAACTGCCGGCAGCACGGTTACGGACTAGGTTCACATAATCCAAAGCTTTATTAACATCCCCAACTTCAACTTCGGCTTCAGCAGCCATTAAAAGTACATCACTCCAACGCATCAGGTTTACGTTATTTGAAGTAACCTCGTTAGCTGCCCAATAGTTTTCGGTACTTGAATTGGTACCTTTTTCGGCAGACGAGTAAACGTTTTTACGCGGGTTAAATACACCGTCTGTAGGGTCACGGATCCAGGCAGCCGGAGGATTACCCCAATCAAGATACGGAATATTTGGGCGGCCCATGGTGATATCAATACGAGGATCTACAGTACCGGTATATGGATTAGTCTTTCCACTAACTAATTGACCATCATTAAAAGTAGTAAACAACGGCAAACCACTGGCATCCGTTTTAAATGAGTTAGCCAGTGATTGAGATGGATTAAACCAGCCGCAGCAAGCGCCAGGGCCTCCGGTATAGGGAAAGTTAAGCTCATCACCGGTATTACCATTGTTACCACCCGAGTTATCATTTACCGAAGCCTGTGCTGCAAAAACTGATTCGGGGCTATTTTTTTGGGCAGCCTGCGGACTAAAGTTCCTTTGAAAGTTCACGTTTAACGCAAACTTGCTACCGTCACCTTTTATCCCGTTTGGTATTAAGTCATCAAACAGCTTCTTGGCTTCTAAAAATTTATGCTGAAACATTTTTGCTTTTGCCAAATATGCAACGGCAACCCATTTATTAGCGCGGCCTTTTTGTGCCTGGGTAACAGGAATATTGTCAATACCGGCTTGCAAATCAGCTTCAATATTTGGCCATATATCCTTATCGTTAGGCAAGTTGTAATTGGTGGCAGTTTCGTCAACATAAGGAATCATGTTATACATTTTTTTAAGCTCCATATAATAATACGCTCTTAAAAATTTAGCTTCACCAGTTATCCTTTTAACATCATCAGCGCCTATATCTTTCGCAAGGGCAAGCGTACGCAAAACGTCATTTGCACGGGCCACACCATCAAAGCATAATGTATACTTTGAAGTGATATACGGATTTGAGGTTGCTAATGTAAAATTACCCACCGGCAACGCATCGTTACCGCCGTCTGATGGTTCAGAGCCTTTATAGGCATCTCCGGCAGCCACGCTGCCAAATAACCAGTTAGAACCGGCCGCGTTAATACCGCCGCCGCGACCGCCTACACCATCAAGCAATGAATAAGTGCCTATAAGCAAACTCTCAACACCTGTTTTATTAGCTACGATACTCGGGCTTAACGAGCGTTGTATAGGCCTGTTCAAAATATCCTTCTGGCAGGCGTAAACCATACACACTAACAATACGGCTAATGGTATAATTACTTTTATGTTTAATTTTTTCATAACTTTTATGATAATATAACTATTAGTATTAGAATGTTGCGTTTACACCAACGTTATAAATTTTCTGATTTGCAGGATAGTTA
This sequence comes from Mucilaginibacter sp. SG538B, assembly GCF_013376065.1. NCBI lineage: Bacteria > Pseudomonadati > Bacteroidota > Sphingobacteriia > Sphingobacteriales > Sphingobacteriaceae > Mucilaginibacter > Mucilaginibacter sp. SG538B. The sequence continues at coordinate 884,411 of NZ_JABMJI010000001.1, read as the reverse complement.
CCGAAATCAATTCCGAAGCTGGTGTTATCCTGTAAGTTTGAATTTTGAAGCTCGGGATCTAAACCTTTGTATTTTGTTATGGTAAATAAGTTATTGGCTAATAAATATACCCTTATTCTGCTGACACCTAAACTTTTAATTTTTGATTGAGGAATAGTATAGCCTAATGTCAATGATTTAAGTCTTAAGTAAGATCCATTTTCAACATAAAATGAGTTGAATACGCTCGAAGTACTTAAGTTGGCATTTCTGCTTAACTGAGGTACAGTTGCATGGCTGTTATCAGCACCTTCGCGCCAAACATTAGGACCTAAAATGTCGGCGCTTACGTTGCCGTTAAACACCTGAGGGAAATAAGTCCAGTATTTAATATAATTAACTACTTTATTACCATAAGTACCGTAGAAGAACGCATTAAAGTCGAAACCTTTGTAGCTTGCTCCTAAGGTTAAACCACCGGTAAATTTAGGGTTAGGATTGCCTATAAACGTCCTGTCCTTATCATCAATGGTGCCATTATGGTCTACATCCACATATCTGAATGCACCAGGTGCTTTACCAGGCTGGGCTGGCGCAGCATCAACTTCGGCTTGGTTTTGAAATAAGCCCGATACCTGATAACCAAAAAACTCACCTACAGGTTGGCCTGGCTGCAACCTAACAAAATTTTGCAAACGGGTTGAGCCTGAGCTGTTGTAGTCTTTATATTTCAGGCCACCGCCCAAAGCAACCATTTTATTTTTGTAATGGCTAAAATTTAATCCTATGTCATATCTCAATCCGTTACCCGCCGTACCGTGGTAACCGAAGTCAATATCAATACCTTTGTTACTGATGTTACCACCGTTTACATAAGGTGCAGATGCGCCACCTTGCGGTGCGAACAATGATGAAGGGAATAGTAAGCCAGATATATCTTTTTTATACAACTCCACAGAAAGGGTAAACTTGTTATTGATAAAAGTTGCATCAAAACCAACGTTGGTCACCTTATCAGTTTCCCAGGTTGTTGATTCATTACCAATTTGAGATTTATATAAACCGGTTAAGGTTGAGTTGCCTGTACCTGTTATATCGTAGTTAGCATTACCATTTGATTTTGCGTATAAACTATAAGCATTACTTTGGCGCTGATTAACACCCGATAACGAACCCAGGGTTCCGTAACCTCCCCTGATTTTTAAGTCATTCAGCCAGCTTACGTTTTTCAGGAAGTTTTCTTTAGAAATACGCCATGCACCAGTTATTGAACCAAACGTACCATATTGGTGGCCAGGAGCAAAGAACGATGAACCATCATGACGAATAATACCACTGATATAATATTTTTCATCATAGTTATAGTTAACCTGACCGAATTGTGAATATAATGTGTTGTTGTAAAGCTGGTCGACAGCGTTTGTTGGTGTACCATCACCATTTTCTACAGTTACGTAGTTAGGATCATAGCTTAGCGCATAGGTAGTATTACCAGCTCTTATACCACGGCCATAATTTGTAATAGCCTCAGTTGCAACGAAAGCTTTAATACTGTGTTTGCCAAATTGCTGGTTGTAGCTTAATTGATTGGTCCATGTGTATGAGCTGTTATAGCCTGCAACCTCAGTGAACGAATTGTTGGTGGTATTACCTTCAGAGTTTTCATACGCGGTTGGGGTAAAGTAGTAGTAGTAGTAGTTATCTACCGTTCCACCAAACTGGGTGCGCACAGTGAAATGTTTCAGGAAGTCAACCTCAGCAAATACGTTACCGGTAATATCCCAGTTGTTGTTCCTGTCGTTTTTTGTACGTTCCTGACGGGCAACCGGATTGCTTGAGTTACCCAAAGACCCAGGCCGTGTACCCGCATAGTTGCCCATGATATCGTAAACCGGAATTATAGGTGGTTCGCGATAAATATATGATATGCCGTTGCCTTCATTTTGGTTGTTGCTTACATTGGGATTTCTTTTGTAGAAGATGTATGCGTTTTCACCTACACGAATATTTTTTCCAACATTAAAATTGGTATTAATTCTTGATGAATAACGCTTAATGTAAGTATCAATAAGCGTACCCTGTTGATTATAGTAACCTATCGAGAACAAATAAGTCGATTTTTCGCTACCACCGCTTGCAGTAATGTTATGGCTTTGTATAGGTGCAGGTTTAAACACTTCATGAAACCAATCTGTACCTACTTTATTTGCCCTGGTAATATTATTTACATCCAGCTTATCTATGCCGTTCGGACCCAAACGGTCGGGGTTCAACGGTTTCCCGGTAAGTGTGTTCAGGTTGTACCAGTCAGCGGTAGTACCAGGGTCACCTACATGCGCACCTGCAGGCTGTATAAAATCAGGTATTGTCCAGGTTTTAGTGTTCTTTGGATCAAACTGGGTATTTGTAGTAAGCGCATTTGAATTTTTAAATGATTCATACACCGCTTGCATATAAGTTTGAGTGCCCGCAAGTTTAAAACCATCCGCAAGCGGCCTTTGGGTACCATACATGCCATCATAAGTTATAGTGGCAACACCAGATTTACCTTTTTTAGTAGTTACTACAACTACACCGTTTGAACCACGTACGCCATAAACCGACGCAGCACCGGCATCTTTTAATACTTGGATTGATTCGATATCGTTAGGGTTAACGTTATCAAGGTTACCTTGTGTACCGTCAATAATTACCAGCGGGGCTGTGCTGTAAATAGAACTGATACCACGAATATTAACAGATGTTCCCCCACCCGGGTTACCGGAATTGGTAACTGTTACACCGGCTGCCTGGCCCTGAAGTAAAGAGGTTGTGTTACCAGAAGGCACAGTTTTTAAACTCGCCACGTTAACAACCGCTACCGAACCTGTAATGTCCTTTTTACGTTGTGAACCGTAACCAGTAACAACCACCTCATTAAGCGTGCTGCTGCCTGATTGTAGCGTAACCCGAAGGTTTACATCGGTACCTACCTTGACTTCGGTAGTTTGATAACCGATGTAAGATACTACCAGTGTATTGCCCGGGCTTAGGGTTAAGGTGAATTCACCATTAACATCAGTTACAGTACCTGTACTTGTACCTTTGACGCGTATAGAAGCGCCAACAACAGGTAATTTATCGTCGGAGCCGATAACTTTACCTTTGTACTTTGTTTGTGCTGTAACTACCAATGAAGATACCAGGCAGCATAGCAGCAAACCCAAGTATCTTCCTTTTAGGAGTAAACTTTTAAACATGAGATTGAGATTTAGTTGATTAATATATTTGATTTAAGCTTTTAAGTCGATAATTGGTATTGCTAAGTTTTAAAATAGAAAATTGCACACTTGCGGGTAGCCTGTTTGAACTGAGCGATTGTGAGATAAGCTCTGTTAAACAGATTAATGGAAGATGAAGTGTTGGAAAGTAAAAAATGTAAAAGTTTTATCATATGAACTTCTCTCGTATAATTTTTTTTAAACTTTTTATCCGTGTAGTCACCTTTTTTACGCTACCGCAACCGAAGCAACATTAAAGTTAAAATGTTATAATAATATTAGATTTTGAACGATTTCTGCCAAAACAGAAATTTATATTGGCTATGGAACTAATGTAATTAGTGTGTACTGTATACACAAGTAAAATAGGTAGATTTACAAATTAATTATTTATAGGTCGATTTATCCACTAAAATTACAAATTGAGAATATTTCATTAATACATTGCTAACACATGGCCTACTTTTTTAAAAATATCGTATTGTAAAAGTGTTGCTATTATTCTGTAACCAGTGCAAAAAAGTTGTTGAAACAATAAATATTAACCCAACCGAGCTGTTATCTTAAATATTTTGCCCTTAGTTTAATGTGCGGGCCCTCCCTGCCATAATTTACCAAAGTGTTAAAATATCATTATACTTTGCAAATACTGTCAGGTCAACATTTATTATTAATTATACAATAATAAATGTTAAATATACATTTACCCAAGCAGTACTTTTCAAACAATAAATGTTCAGGTTACATTTATTACAATCGATTTCACGCCATTATACAACATTTTATACACTTTTTCCAAAACAAAACGACACCGGTAAACTTTACTTACCGGTGCCGTTCAGATATTTTCGTGCATCAAAAAATACCTTTACTATTTTTAACAAAGTGCTAAAAATGTATTACACTTTAAATGGCACTATTTAGCCCACCAAACCGATGTATTATGCGTATCGGCCGAGTTGGTTCCTATTTCAACTACAAATTCGCCTGATTCCCAGTCATACTTAAGCTGCGTGTTATAAAACTTCAATAGCTCCGGAGTAATAGTGAAGCTTACCTGTTTTGACCCACCCGGCTTAAGGCTTATTTTTTGATAACCCTTAAGCTCTTTTACCGAGCGGCTGATACTTGCTACAGGATCGCTTATATATAACTGTACCACTTCTTCCCCCGCATATTTACCCGTATTGGTTACTGTAACAGTAGCCGTTAAGGTTTCATTACCTTTTAATTTGGTTTTGCTTACGCTAACAGCGCTGTAGTTAAAGGTGGTATAGCTTAAGCCGTAACCAAACGGATAAAGCGGATCGTTTGAAATATCAAGATAATTTGACCTGAATTTTGAAGGACCGCCTTTGTATGGCCTGCCCGTGTTTTTGTGGTTGTAATAAATAGGTATTTGCCCTACGCTGCGCGGAAATGTAGCAGTTAATTTACCGGCCGGGTTATAGTCGCCAAATAATACATCGGCGATGGCGTTACCGGCCTCGGTGCCGGGCGCCCAAACGTCAAGTATCGCGTTAGCATGCTTATCTTCCCAGGTTAGGGTAAGCGGACGACCGTTAAACAGCACAATCACCATCGGTTTGCCCAGTTTTGAAAGTTCCTTCAGCATGTTTTTCTGGCTTTCGGGAATATCGATATCCGAGCGGCTTGACGATTCGCCCGACATGCTTTGGGATTCACCAACAACAGCCACAATCACATCCGATTTTTTAGCAGCGTCAACCGCTTCTTTCAATAATTCGTCAGCCGGCTTAGCATCTAAAGAAACCATTCCGGGACCAAAGTTCAGCCTTTTAATAAACAAACTATCTTCAGTTACATTAGCACCTTTAGCATAGTTAATGGCAACATTGTTACCCACAACATTTTTAATACCTTCCATTACGCTCACCGATTTTTGCCACTCGCCGGCAATAACCCATGTACCCAGCATATCGCGGTGATTATCGGCCAATGGGCCTACCAATGCGATGCTACCGCCTTTTTTAAGCGGAAGCGTTTGATTATCATTTTTTAATAATACGAAGGAATGTTTAGTAATCTCTCTTGCAGCTGCGCGGTTCGCAACTGATAGCTCTTCTTTAGCCTCTTTACCGGCATCCATCGATTTGTAAGGGTTATCAAACAAACCTAATTTGTACTTAGCTTCCAATACACGCTGGCAGGCCTGGTCAATTTCCTGCTGGGTGATTTTCTTTTGTGTAAGTGACTTTTTCAACGTTTTCAAGAACCCCTCTCCTACCATATCCATATCCAAGCCGGCTTTCAGCGCAAGGGCAGATACTGTTTGCAAATCGCCAAGGCCATGATCTGTCACTTCGTTTACAGCGGTATAATCAGATACCACAAAACCTTTAAAGCCCCATTGTTTCCTTAACAAGTCGGTTAACAACCACTGGTTAACTGTTGCAGGCACACCATCAACCGTATTAAATGAGCTCATGAAACTGCCTGCACCCGCATCAACTGCTGCTTTATATGGCGGCAGGTAATCCTGGTACATTTTAATGCGGCTCATATCAACTGTATTATACTCACGGCCGGCTTCTGCGCCACCGTAAAGTGCAAAGTGCTTAACGCAGGCCATCACGGCATCAGCATCTTTCATACTGCTGCCCTGGTAACCCTGCACCATAGCTTTTGCCACTTGTGAGCCATACCATGGGTCTTCACCCGAGCCTTCTGAAATACGGCCCCAGCGCGGGTCGCGGGCAATATCAACCATTGGCGAAAACACCCAGTTCAAACCTTCTCCGGTTGCTTCTTTAGCTGCGATTTGTGCCGATTGTTTGATCAAACCCATATCCCACGTTGCCGACATGCCCAGCGGAATAGGAAAAATAGTGCGGTGGCCATGGATTACATCCAAACCAAAAATAAGCGGAATATGCAGTCTTGAGTTTTTAACGGCTATATCCTGGATCTGGCGGGTTTGTGCTGTACCCCAAACACCAAACACTCCACCAATTGATCCATTTTTTATATTTTCTTCAACCCCTTTATTTACTACCGATCCTGTTGTTGCCGCTCCGATGGTTACCAGGTTTAACTGCCCAATTTTTTCATCGAGTGTCATTTTACTCATCAGGCCTTTAACATAGGCATTCATTTTTGCATCTTCGGTTTTGCTTTGGGCCAATACCTTATTATAAGGCATCAACGCCAAGCAAAGTGGCGTAATGGCTATAACAAGCCGACTTGAAAAATACTTTTTCATTTTTTAATTTATGTGGGTAGTAAATAATTGGTTAACAAATATGACTAATAATCAGAGCATTTCATTGCGCCTTTAAATATTTTTGACAATTTTAGAAACAGGATGCTACGGCATTTATCATAGTGTATTAAGTACACAATTGTAAATATTATAATTAAAAAATCAAACTTTATTTGTACAATAGCACAAATGTTAAGTAAACAGCAACTTATTGAGTACAGCGAGGATGCCCGCAAAAATTACGTAAACCACATTTCTATTGATTGTGTTGTATTTGGATTTCATGAGGGGCAAATGAAAGTGCTGCTATTAAAAACCCATGACGAAGAGAAGTGGTATTTGCCCGGCGGTTTTGTACTTAAGGAAGAACCGATAGACAATGCCGCTGTAAGGATACTACAGGAACGTACCGGTTTAGATAAAATATTTTTACAGCAGTTTCGTGTATTTGGTGATCCCGACCGTTCAAAGGTCCATAACGATATGTATGCCGATATGCTGCCAAAAGAACAAAACTGGTTTTCTGGCCGGTTTATATCTATTGGCTATTACGCGCTGGTCGACTTTTTTGGCGTTATACCCCACCCCGATCAGTTTTCGGAGCTTTGTGCCTGGCGCGACCTGGATGACATGCCCGAGATGCAGCTCGACCACGAAAATATTTATAAAAGCGCTTTGGATGCCTTGCGCCTGCAGCTTAACTATCAACCCATAGGTTACAACCTGATGCCGAGAGAATTTACCATGCCCGAGCTGCAAAAATTGTATGAAGCCATTTTAGGTAAAAAGTTGGACAGGCGTAACTTTCAACGCCGGATCTTAGCTTTTGGCATCCTTAACCGGTCTGAAGAGCCACGTAAAGGCGGTGCGCATAAGGCGCCGTACCTGTATTCGTTCGATATAGAAAATTACCAACACGCCTTAACCGAAGGGTTTAAAGGCGGTTGGTAATTGCCGATAAAAGGGTTATGGCTCACGCCGCGGCTATCGCCCGTTTTAATGTAAAATAAAATGTACTGCCCGAACCTATTTCACTATCCACGCTAATTTTACCTGCTTGCGCCTCAATAAAATCCTTGGCGATGGCAAGGCCTAAACCCGTTCCGCTTTGCTCGGATGTAGCATTAGGCACCTTAAAATAGCGCTCAAACAAACGGGGCAGATATTGCTGTTCTATTCCCTTGCCATGATCAGTTACCGAAAACTCTATCTCATCGTTCTTATGTTTTTTAACTACCAGTTCAACTGTCGATTTTTCGTGGCTATATTTTATAGCATTCGAAAGCAGGTTGATGAGCACCCAGGTTGTTTTATCCAAATCGGCATGTACTTTGGGGAGGCTTTGATCGCATTTCACCTTAATTTCTACATGCTTTTGATCGGCTATAAACTTAATGGCTTTTACGGCATAATCCACAATATTTTGAGGATGCGTACTGCCGAAGTTAAGTTGTAATTTACCTGTTTCAACCTGTGCCATATCCAGCAGCTCGCCGGTGATGAGCAACAGGCGGCGGGTATCGTCTTCTATATTACCTATCAGCTGGCGCTGCTCGGCATTTACTTCGCCTATACGTTCATCTTCCAATAATTTCAGGCTCATTTTTATGGATGAGATAGGGGTTTTTAACTCGTGCGATATGGTAGCGATGAAATTAGTTTTTGCCTCATCCAACTGTTGATACTCGGTAATATTTTTTAGGATAATCACTTTGCCTATCACTTTATCCCTGCTGCTTACCGATAATGATTCGCGCGAATAAAAACCTTCGCGCTCATCAGCAAAGATCCGAAGCTTTGCCTGGTCATTAACAAGCAGCTTGCGCATCAGGTCATTTTCGATGGCAATATCTGGCGCGTATTTACCGTTGAGCTGATCTGGCTTCATGCCGATCAGGTTGCAGGCCACCTGGTTGGCAAAAATGATAACACCTTTTTCGTCAAGACCAATAATGGCATCATGCATGGAATTGATAATAGTTTCAATCCGCTTTTTCTCAAACAGGATACTGGCCAGGTTACTGTTTTCAAACTCATCAAGCTTGCGGGTCATGTTATTGAAAGCCTGGCCCAGTTCGCCAAACTCATCGTCCGACTCAAAATGAATCTGCTGATGGTAGTTTTTGTTTGATACCTCTTTAATACGGACCGTAAGCTCCTTAATTGGGTTGGCGATGTATCCCGGGAAATTAACCGCGAAACTGAATGCCACCAAAAACAAAAACGCGCCTAAAAATGCCACCAGCAACGACCCTCGTTTTGAAGTTGTGTTAGCTATCTCATTCTTTCGCGCGATGGCATCCATGTTGAGCTTCATTATCCCATATACTTGCCTGTGCAGGCGATTGCGTAAGTCGTCTTCGGTTATTTTATTATCAGGTTCCTGCGTTAAACGTTCAAAAATAGCACGCAAAGAATCAGTAAGCTGCAGCTCGCCAACCTCGGTAATATTATGTTCCTGCAATACCAAATTGTCATTTATCGTTTTTTGTTGGTCTGCCGATAGTTTGTCGGTGCGCGAATCAATAGCGGTAAGTATATTTTGCATATACTTTACTGTTTTATAATTATCCTTTAATATAGCACCTGCATCGGCAGATAACCGATTTAGGAAATATATCGACATTCCGCAGCAAATTATTGCCAGTACAAACAGGAAACCTATCCCTGCCCGGAGTTTATTTTTTATTGTCATGGCTATGAAAGTATTACAAGGTCAATATCAGTTTTCGACATTTTATTTAGTAGCTGTGTAAACACCGCTGTTTTCATGATAAGCTGGTAAAATTTAAACCGCGGCTTGCCAATGCAAATCGTGGTGATGTCATATTTTTCGGCCGTTTCCCAAATGGTGCGAGCTACATTATCGTCTTTTACCTTCAACACTTCGCCCCCCAGTTGCGTGGCCAGCTTCATGTTGTTAATAAGGTGCCTTTGCGCGGCTAAGTTAATCTTATCACTGCTCTCCCGCGATGTTTGCACATACAACAAATACCATTTGGAGCGATAGTATGACGATAACCGCGCCGTTTTACGGATAATAACCTTGGCCGACTCATCATTAGTACTGATACAAGCCAAAAACAGCTCGGGCCTTAGCTTAATTGTTTTGGGCACCTCAATATCAATTTTCCGCTCCACCTGGTGGGCCACCTCACGCAAGGCCAGCTCCCGCAGCTGCAAGATCCGCTCCGCCTGGAAAAAGTTACTTAGCGCTGTCGGGATCTTTTTCTCATCATAAATTTTGCCTTCTTTAAGTCGTTCAATCAACTCATCGGCGGTAAGGTCGATGTTTACCACCTCGTCGGCCAGTTGCAGAACCTTATCGGGTACACGCTCGTGGATGGTTGCACCGGTTATCCGTTCCACTTCCTCATTAAGGCTTTCCATGTGCTGAATGTTCACCGCACTGATCACGTTAATGCCTGCATTCAGGATCTCCAGTACATCCTGCCATCGTTTTTCATTGTTGCTGCCCTCAATGTTGGTGTGGGCAAGCTCGTCAACTATAACCACCTCGGGGCGCAGGCTTATTACAGCTTTCAGGTCCATCTCCTCCAGCTCCTTCCCCTTGTAAAACAGTTTACGGCGGGGTATTACAGGCAAACCTTCCAGCAAGGCATGGGTTTCTTTACGGTTATGGGTTTCGATGTAGCCAATTTTCACGTCGATACCATTGCGCAGCAGGGTTTGGGCCTCCTGCAGCATCCGGTAGGTTTTGCCTACACCGGCACTCATGCCTATATATACCTTGAACTTTCCGCGGCGCGATTTTTTGATCAGCTCCAGGAAATGCTCTACAGATTGCTCTTTAGTGTCCTCATTCATAAGTCGCCTTTGAATCTTCCTTTAGTTTTTATGGTGTTCCATGCCGGTCAGGCTTTCCGCTCACTTTGCACATGCTTTAGTCACGATGCCTGGATTTGCTGTAATAGTTAAGCATTTAATTGCTGCTAAAACCCATAAACGGCTGCCAGCACAAACTGTGATGCAGACTTTGTCAGATCACCATTGCGTGCTTTAAACTGCTCTACCGATCCGTGATCCAATCTCACCTCGGGTATTAATGTTAACGGGCCTGCTTTAACGTTAGCAGTAAGCGTTGCCGCTGTAACCGATTTACCATTTACCGGCCCTGCAATTGCGGTATAAGTACCTGTTTTATGCTTAAAATATTCGCCCCTTAAACCAAGTGTAACATATTTTGAAACTGCCAGTTGCGGATACAAAGCTACGCCCGAAAAACCGCCGGTAACACCTTTGTTTGCCGAAAAGTCGGCCGCGTTCAGGCCAAGCTTAAACGCGTTTGTTATTTGATAGGCAGTTGTTAAATCAAACTCGGTGCCTACAATCCCTCCGGTAATTACGTTTAAATAGGCGGTCCAGCCCTTAACCGGGTTTAATATCAGCTGAGCGCCAAAACTGTTTACTTGATTTGACGACCGGTAATAATTCCAATTATCATTAAACACACCGGCCATCACGTTCACTTTATCCGAAAACGAATATGCGGCTTTAAAACCCGCGTTTTGAAACGGGCCATTGGTAAACAGATAAGAGGTTGAGTAGTTAAAATTGCCAACCGGGCTCACAACTTCATAACCTATAAAGGTAGCCATATATCCAGCAGTAAGTACAAATTTATCTGTTACATCATAAGCCACATACAAGTTTTGAATATGATACGAATCGCCATCAGATCCGTTTGGTATCGACTGGCTTTGTCCTCTCGGACCAAATGATAACTCGCCTACAAAAGCGGCCCTGCCAACCTTTTTCTTTAAACCCAGATCTATCATCCCGATAGAAATTGAATTGTGATCCGTTGCAAAACTCGTCGGGATCTGCGATCCCCTGTTCGCGAAATCATACTTAAAATAGGTATCAACCGAGCCATAAACCACCAAAGGCGCATCGGATGTGGTTTTGACCGTATCCTGAGCCTTAACTATAAAAGCACAGGTTAACATCGAAAATATCAATAGCAGGAAAAATTTCATTTAAGTAGGTATTAAAATTTCGGGTTCCTTATTGGTAACCCAAATTGTGTTTGTATCCTCGCCGTTGCTAATTATTGCTAACCCCGGCGAGGATTTGAGCTGCGCTAAAACCGCGGCAGCCTGGTTTTTACTTCTTCAATCCATCCAAAGCTACATTCAGCTTTAATACATTCACTTTAGCAGGACCAAACAAACCTAACAAAGGCTGCTCAGTATGCTCATCAACCAGTTTGTTTACGGCATCAACTGATAAACCGCGAACTTTAGCTACACGGGCAACCTGTACTTTTGCTCCGGCTGGTGAAAGATCAGGGTCCAAACCGCTGCCTGACGCTGTAACCAGTTCGGCAGGAATTTGTGAGCGTGTTACGTCAGGGTTATGTTTCAGGAAATCCTCAATCCTGCCTTCAACCTGTTTCAGGTAATCAGGATTTGACGGGCCTTTGTTTGAGCCTCCTGAACCGGCAGCATTATAATCAACTGATGACGGACGACCCCAGAAATACTCGTCTTTAGTAAACTTTTGACCAATGTTGGCGTAGCCAACTACACGGCCTTTGTATGTAATGGTTTCACCATCGCCTTTACCCGGGGTAAATTTACCTATACCGGCTATAGCTAAAGGATAGATGCCTGCTGTTAATACTATCAGTATTAGGGTAAGCTTGATGGATGGCAACAAATATGTTTTCATTTTATTTAATTTTTAAAGATGAGTTTGGGAACGTGGGGTTTGTGACGGATGGTAGTTAAAGCTTATCTGTCGCCCTAAAACCATACCTCACGTCCCCGGCTCATTTAGTTTTTATATGAATAATGAAACAGCTAAATCAATTAATTTAATGCCTATAAAAGGTATAATAATACCGCCTAAGCCATAAATGAGCAGGTTACGGCGTAACAACGCACTTGCGCCTATCGGTTTATACTCAACGCCACGCAAAGCCAATGGTATCAGCAACGGAATAATAATAGCATTGAATATCACCGCCGAAAGTATCGCCGATTGCGGACTGTGCAGGTCCATAATGTTCAGCGCTTTTAAGGCGGGCATTGATACCATGAATAAAGCCGGAACAATGGCGAAATATTTAGCTACGTCGTTTGCTATACTGAAAGTTGTGAGCGTACCACGTGTCATCAGCAACTGTTTACCTATTTCCACAATCTCGATCAGCTTGGTTGGGTCGTTATCCAGATCCACCATGTTACCGGCTTCTTTGGCAGCTTGAGTACCGCTGTTCATGGCTACGCCAACATCGGCCTGGGCAAGTGCGGGGGCATCGTTTGTACCGTCGCCCATCATGGCTACAAGTTTACCGCCTTGCTGTTCTTTCTTAATGTAGTTCATTTTATCTTCGGGCTTGGCCTCGGCAATAAAATCATCCACACCGGCTTTCTCGGCAATAAACTTGGCGGTAAGTGGGTTATCGCCGGTTACCATCACCGTTTTAACACCCATTTTACGCAGGCGTTCAAAGCGTTCGGCAATACCGGTTTTAATGATATCCTGCAACTCAATCACACCCATGATCTTTTCATTTTGTGATACAACCAATGGCGTACCACCGTTTGATGAGATCTTTTTAACATTCTCCTCTACATCTGTTGGAAACGGGTTACCAGCTTTTAAAGCAATATTACGGATGGAGTCAAAAGCACCTTTGCGGATGCGTAAACCATCGGGGGTATCTAAACCGCTTGAACGGGTTTCGGCAGTGAATTTGATAAACACTGAATCGGCTGGAGCGTGGATTTTTAGTTTGTGCGGACCTTGCTCGGCCAGCTCTACAATCGACTTACCTTCAGGGGTTTCGTCGGCCAGTGAACTTAATACGCAAGCCATTACAAACTCCTGCTCATTTACCCCTGCTGTTGGGTAAAAGCTGGTTGCTTTACGATTACCAATGGTTATGGTACCAGTTTTATCCAGTAATAAAGTGTCTAAGTCACCCGCTGTTTCAACAGCTTTACCACTTTTGGTGATCACGTTGGCGCGTAAAGCCCTGTCCATCCCGGCAATACCGATGGCCGATAAAAGGCCACCGATAGTGGTAGGGATCAAACAAACAAACAACGATATAAAAGCGGCTATAGTGATGGGCGTATTTGAATAATCACCAAATGGCTTCAGGGTAACGCACACAATAACGAAGATCAGCGTAAAACCAGCTAATAAAATGGTTAAGGCTATTTCATTAGGGGTTTTCTGGCGTGATGCACCTTCTACCAGCGCGATCATCTTATCCAAAAAGCTTTCGCCCGGTTGGGTAGTAACCAATACTTTAATCCTATCGGATAATACCTTGGTACCGCCGGTAACTGATGATTTATCACCACCGGCCTCGCGGATCACCGGGGCGGATTCACCTGTAATAGCCGATTCATCAATGGTAGCGATACCTTCAATAATTTCACCGTCGGTAGGGATATTATCCCCTGTTTCGCAAATGAAAACATCACCTTTTTTTAGTTGTGACGACATCACTTTTTCTTCCTTACCGTTAACCAGTAAGCGGGCAGGTGTCTCTTCGCGGGTTTTGCGGAGACTTTCGGCCTGGGCTTTACCACGTGCTTCCGCAATGGCCTCGGCAAAGTTGGCAAACAGCACAGTTAACAATAATATAATGAATACCGTAAAGTTGTAGGCAAAGCTACCCTGGCCTTTATTGGTCAGCGAAAATATGCTCACAATGAGCATTACAACTGTACCGATCTCTACAGTAAACATTACCGGGTTGCGGAACAGCACACGAGGGTTTAACTTGATAAAGGATTGTTTAAAAGCATCCCTCATCTGATCACCCTGAAACAATGTATTTTGAGTTGAGTTCATGATTATTTTAATGAAAAATGTTCAGCAATTGGGCCTAAAGCCAGTGAAGGGAAGAATGACAACGCTGCAATGATCACGATCACCGCGAAGATCATCAACCCAAAGGTTGAAGTATCACTCTTCAATGTACCGGCCGATTCAGGTATATATTTTTTGTTAGCCAACAATCCGGCAATAGCCAGCGGACCAATTATTGGCAGGAACCTGCCCAATATCATCACGATGCCGGTGGTATAGTTCCAAAAGATATTACCATCGCCCAAACCTTCAAAACCCGAACCGTTGTTGGCTGCGGCTGAAGTATACTCGTACAACATTTCGGAGAAACCATGTGTACCGGGGTTATTTAACCAGGCCGAAGGTTTAACAGCCCAATCGGCACCGGCTACGTTAACCACATAATATGATGATATGGCCAAGCCTACAAGGATAATGAACGGGTGAAGCAAAGCGATCAGCGAAGCTATTTTCATCTCCCTCGCCTCTATCTTACGGCCTAAAAACTCAGGCGTACGGCCAACCATCAGTCCTGAAATAAATACTGCTACTATGATAAATATGTAGAAGTTGAGGATACCAACGCCGCAGCCACCATAAAAACAATTAACCATCATACCCAGCAGCATCATAGTACCTGATACCGGCATAGCACTGTCATGCATGGAGTTTACCGAACCTGTAGAGATAATAGTAGTCACGATGCTCCAGTAAGCCGAGTTAGCCGGACCAAATCTTACTTCCTTACCTTCTATAGCACCGGTTGGCTGGCTGATACCCATTTTTGCGATGGCAGGGTTTCCGTTCAGTTCGGCATTCATAGTCGGGATCAACAGCATGAGCATACCCAGCGTCATTACGCCGAAGATCACATAAGCGAATTTCTTTTTATTGAGATAAAAACCCAATGCAAACACCAACGCGATCGGGATAGCAACCTGTGCTACCAGCTCGACAGTATTGGTTAAATAGTTAGGGTTCTCGATAGGGTGGGCGGAGTTTGCGCCAAACCAGCCGCCGCCGTTGGTACCTAAGTGCTTAATAGCAACCAGAGGTGCAACCGGTCCGCGGGATACGTGAACAGTGTCGCCCTGCATACTGATGAAAGTATCTTTACCTGCATAGCTGGTAGTCATGCCGTTAAAAGCGAAGATCACGGCTATTACAAACGAGATAGGCAATAATATACGGGTGATTGATTTTACAAAATACTCCCAAAAGTTGCCCAGCTTATCGGTAACCTTATCTTTCATGGCCCTGAAAACAACCACCAGCGCAGCAATACCTGTAGCAGCCGATACAAAGTGTAGGAACATAAATACAAAGTGCTGTGTAAAGTAAGTAGCACCGCTTTCGCCAGAGTAATGCTGCAGGTTACAGTTTACCAAAAAGCTGATGGCAGTATTGAAAGCTGTATCAGGCGACTGCCCTGGGTTAGCATCGGGGTTAAGCGGCAAATGACCTTGTGCCATTAAACACACAAAGGCATATACCAGCCAAACGCTGTTGATGGTAAGCAGTGCCAGCAGGTGCTGTTTCCAGTTCATTTCGCGTTTGGTGTCGATACCGCTGAAACGGAAAATAAAGCGATCAAGCGGGGCGAGAAAATCGAGCCAGGTTTTTTCGCCCTTAAATACCTTAGCTATGTAGCGGCCAAGGGGAATGGCGATGGCTAAGGTGAGCAGGTAGGTGAAAATTACACCCGTTAGTTCAGTGTTCATAGTTTAATTTTAAAATTTTTCGGGTTTAAGAAGTACGTATACCATGTAAATGAACACGGCTATTGCTACGATGAATAATGCTGCCATGATTTTAGATTTTTTCGAAGTACGTTACAGATTTAAAAAAGACCCAGAATACCACTACAAATGTGGCCAGGTAAGCGATTGTGAGTAAAGCATCCATTTTTATGTGTTTTGCAAAGGGCTTTGCCAAGTGGATGCCAAGAAAAATTATTATTATATAAAAAACTGATTGTTAATTATTTATACAAGTATCAAATTAAGATTTTATTTATTTAGCAGGAATTCAGCTATCATTTTGATAGGTGATTATCAAAGTGGAATTACATTTCTCCTTATCATGGCATTATGATATCTTCGATCACTTAAATCTTATTTTTATGGGACAAAGCGCGTCATTATATCAGGTTACCAACGCCGACTTTTTGAAAATAGCGGATAACCTAAACGATCTTAACCTATTTGACATCGCAAAATCAAGCAGGCACTTCGATAAATCTTTTGAAGGACTTCGGTTTGTGCTTTCAAAAAACAGGGATACCGAAACTACAGACCTTGTACAGGAAATATTTTATCCTGTTTTGTTTTTAGGAGAAGAAATAGACTACGCAAATTTTGACTTTGAAAATACTCCGGACGATTTCGACAGCGTTGCCTTATATTTTCATGATCCATCGAAAGTAGCCCTGATCAACCAACTTCTCGAATTGGTTAGTAATGACGATTTTGTAAAATCATTTAACGCCGATGAGTTAAATACGAATGATATTTATCCGGGTAAGGTCTGGAGCACAGGCACAGGCGATGACCACGCGTTCAATATAACGCATATGCTTCAGGAATTTATCAATCTGAAAAAGGTGTTCAACAGTGCAGCGATTGGTAATGATTATGTTATTTGTACTATTGGGTAACGAAAAATAATGTTTTTTATGAAGGTATTTGTGCGCTGTATAACAACGAAACGGAGCTATTGGAAAGTCATATTTACCCCAAATTTGTTATAAAGTATACAAAAAAGAGACTGGGTCGAAATACCTGCGAAAGTTAGCTGGGCCAAATGTTAGACAACGGAATGAGTATTAAACTATATCTTTAAGGGAGGGCAAAACAGGAGTTTTCTTTGCGAGAAAAGTGGTTTACTGAGAATATTTATGTACCAGCGTAACTTGGTCTAATAACAGTGGCCTCTGGCCTGTGTGTACGGCAGCCAGAGGCCGCTTGATAGTCGACACCCGGAGAGTTGTCTGAACTCGAATTTTTAGAATTTAAGAATTGCCAGAACCAAAGAAAGATTCAATAGATTCAGGTTCAGACAATCCGAAATTACTCCAGGTTATATTCCTTCAACTTCCTATACAATGTAGCCACACCAATATTCAGTAAATGCGCAGCTTCCGCCCTATTACCATGAGTATGGTTCAAAACCCGTTGAATATGCAGTTTCTCTACAGAAGAAAGGTCAAAAGCTGAGATTGGTGCACCGCTTTTCACCTGTTGCTGCTGAACTTCATAAGGTAGCAGGCTCTCATCAAGCACATTGCTATCGGTCAGGATCACCGCACGTTCTACAATATTCTTCAACTCGCGGATGTTACCGGGCCAAGGATAGGCTTCCAGTTTTTCTATGAACTCGTCGCTGAGGGTATTTACCTGCTTTTTTACTTTAAGGGCAAAATGCTGCATAAAGTATTCGGCCAGCAGTTTGATATCTTTTTTACGCTCGCGTAAGGCTGGCAGCGTGATCTGGAATACTGAAAGACGGTAATACAAATCAGACCGGAAATGGCCGTCATTGATTTCGTTGAGCAAATTACGGTTGGTAGCTGCCAGAATCCGTACGTTAACCTGGGTGGGTTTAGTATCGCCAATTTTAATGAATTGCTGCGATTCAAGCACACGAAGTAGCTTAGCCTGCAGATCGTGATCGAGCTCACCTATTTCATCTAAAAATATAGTGCCGCCGTTGGCCTCTTCAAAAAGTCCTTTTTTATCTTTAACTGCTCCCGTGAATGAACCAGCTTTATGACCGAACAGTTCGCTTTCCAATAATTCCTTAGTGAATGCGCTGCAATTTACCGCCACAAATGATTTTGCGCTGCGGTTGCTGGCCTGATGAATAGCTTCGGCAAAAATTTCCTTTCCGGTACCGGTTTCACCCAATAATAACACAGTTGTATCGGTAAGGGCAACCTTTTGGGCAAGCTTAATTACATCGCTGATAGCCGTTGATTTACCGATGAGCCTGTCGAAACCAAACTTATCATTCAGCTTGCTTTCCAGTTCTGCAACCTTTTGCTGTAGCAGGGCTTTATCCATGGCCTTGCTTACCAGCGGGATGATCTTTTCGTTATCATCGCCCTTGGTGATATAGTCAAATGCACCGGCTTTTATGGCCTTTACGCCATCATTAATGGTACCATAGGCGGTCAAAACAATGATCTCGGTATTTGGGTAGTTTTTTTTAATGGTTTCGGAAAGGGTAATACCATCAATATCAGGCAGCTTAACATCGCTTAATACCACCTGTATGCTTTCGAGTTGGAGCTTTTTAAGCCCCTCTTTGGCTGTAGCCGCAGTAATTACCTCATGGCCTTCCAACTGCAGAATGCGCGCCAGCAAGTTACGGAGGCGTTCCTCGTCATCAATAATTAATAGCTTACCTTTTTGCATCGTGGCAAATATGGCAATTTATTTTGAACCTTGATTTTTAGGATTTAAGGATTTCCTGATAGAATAGTCCTAAATAGTCTCATTCAAAACCTCAGGGAATCCCATAATCAAGCGAATCAAGGTTACCAACGGTAACGCCTTGTCGCCCGCATCAGTTGCCTGTGGCGTTTAGCCTCATAATAATCGCTGGTTACCAGGATAGAATGAATCACGCCCGGGATCCAGAAGAAAAGGGTTAAAAATATATTCAATATAAATGCACCTATCCTGCCGGTGGTGAGGATGGCAAGCGGTGGCAGTAAAAAGCACAGAAAATATCGCATGGCAATAGTTTTAATGTTTAAACCATTTAGACAATGCGCCGGGAAATTTGTTACTGCTTTATTTCTTCACCAAGATTAGGTGGCAACTGGTCGCCAAAAAAAAGCGCTTTCAATTCAGTAGCATCATTTGGGTTCATTTTTCCGCCTAATATTAACCTTAATTGGCGACGGCGAAGCGCCCCCTCATACAATGCGCGCTCTTTATCCGTTTCAGGTACCAGCTCGGGCACAGTTGTCTTTTGGCCATCTTTATCCAAAGCAACAAAGGTATAATAGGCCTCATTACTTTTTACTTTAGTGCCTGATGGAATGTTTTGCGCCCATACATCCATCCTTACCTCAACTGAAGTAGTGAACGCGCGGGTAACCTTTGCTTCAATACTAATCACATCACCTAACTTTATCGGTGACTGGAACGATACGTTATCTACTGAAGCTGTCACCACGATCCTGTTACAGTGCTTTTGTGCCGAAATAGCAGCGGCAATATCCATCCAATGCAGCAGACGGCCACCCATCAGGTTGTTTAAAGTGTTGGTATCATTGGGCAATACCAGTTCGTTCATGATGGTGTATGATTCCTGCGGCGATTTTCCGGTCATATTCAGTCTGCTTTTGGGGCAAAGATAGGAAAAAACCTCACCCCAGCCCTCTCTTTTGGGGATTGGCTGAACGTACCTTGTAAATGTTTTGCCCCTGCCGAAATCCCTTTGCCCTGAAATAAAAACATGTCATTATAAGAAGAACGACGAAGCAATCGCACGCAATACAGGGTGACCGTGCTTTCGTACCATTGCTTCGTACCTTATAATAACGTGTTTTTTGTTTACTACTCCGTCTTCAAACTCTTTACCGGGTTCATCAGCGCGGCTTTCACGCTCAAAAACGAAACCGTTGCAAAGGCAACCAGCAACACCAGGAAAAATGGAATAACAAACAGGAAGGGGTTGATATCCATCCTGAAAGCATATGTTTGCAGCCATTGATGAATAGCGTACCAGCCTATTGGTGCCGAAATCACAAACGATACCACTACAAGCAGGGCGAAGTCTTTATACAACAATCTTAAAATACTGTTTACTGAAGCTCCCAGTACCTTGCGTATGCCAATTTCCTTGGTGCGCTGTACAATGGTGTATGATACGAGGCCAAATAAACCTAAACAGGCCACAAAAATGGCGATGCCGGTAAATACGCCAAACACCTGCCCAAAGCGCTGATCAGTTTTGTATTGCTCGTTAAAATGCTGATCTAAAAAGAAATAATCAAACTGGTCGCCTGGGAAAAAACTGGCCCAGGTTTTCTTTAAGTCGGCGATGGTTTGCGGCATATTGGTTGTACTTACCTTTACCGATACCGGGCCCCGAACATCAGGGATACAACGGAAGATCATGGAATCGTAGGCATCATGTAAGGATTGCTGGTGAAAATTATCAGCCACTCCTATTATCTCATAAACCTGTCCCCAAAAATCGATGCGTTTGCCAAGGGCATCGGCAGGTTTGCTAAAGCCTAACTGTTCAACCCCTTTTTTGGTGAATATCACTTTATGTGGTTCATCTCCAAACTCTTTCGAAAACTTACGACCGGCTATCAGTTTGATATCATAAGCGTTAAGGTAGTCATAGTCGGCACCAATAATGCGGTATTGTTTGCTTGTGCTTTGATCGGAGCCAACCAACTTAATACCGCCAGCGTTCCATTGCACAGGTTCGCCGGGGATAGAAGTAGATACGGTTACACTTTTAACGGCAGATTGCGCCAGGCATTCGTGTTTAAATGAGCTCATGCTACGGTAAAACGAATCTACCTTAACCAACGGAGCTTTAATGACCAGTGTTTGATCTATTTTTACCCCTAACTTTTGGCTTTGCATGTATTTAAGTTGTTTGAACACTGTAAGCGATCCTATCAGTAAAAATATCGACGCAGCAAACTGGAATACCACCATTGCCTTACGTAATATCACTCCCCCTGGCGATGCCAGGATCTTGCCTTTCATCACCTCAACCGGCCTGAACGCCGATAATACAATGGCCGGGTAAAAACCGCTGAAGAATGAGCCCAACACAAAGATTCCCAAAACAGCCAACCAAAAAGTTGCTTTAGCAAATAACGTAAAACCCATCTGCATGCCGGAAATATTGGCAAATGCAGGCAAACAGGCCATAATGATAAGCAATGCCAGGCCAATAGCCATGGCGTTAAGCATCATGGCCTCCAACATGAACTGGGTAATCAACTGTGCTTTTGCCGAGCCCAAAGTTTTACGCACCCCAACCTCTTTAGCCCGGCCAATACCTCGGGCAGTAGCCAGGTTGATATAGTTGATCCATGCTATGATGATCACAAAAATAGCGATGCCCAAAAGCAGGTACACCGACTTGCCATCTCCATTGGGCTGAAACTCCAGCATCCTGTTGGAATACAGGTGGATATCCTTTACCGGCTGAAGTGTATAAATGCCGCCTTCGCCCGTACCAGGATATTTATCATAAGCTTTTTTTACTACAGGGATAAACTTAGCTTCCAAAGCACGCGGATCAACTCCCGGTTTAAGCAGCAGGTAAGTTGTGCAGCCGTCACTCAGCCAGGCATTATCGAGATTAAAATCTTTATTAGGCGGATTTTCTTTAAGCAGCGTAGCGTAGGATTGCATGATATCGAAATTCATATGCGTGTTGGCAGGCATATTTTCCATTACGCCGGTAATTTTAAGCGGCTTATCTGTATTAATATACAAGGTTTGTCCCACGGGATTTACGCCATGAAAAAGTCTATCGGCAATTTGCCGGGTAATTACCGCGGTGTTGGGTTCTTTAAGTGCGGTATTTCCGTCGCCGTTTATTAGCGGGAAAGAAAAGGTTTTAAAAAAAGCGTCGCTTACATAGTAAACATTCCGGATTACCATTTTCTGATCCTTGTAGTTGGCTATGGTTTGCCCTGCTCCTACAATCTTTACGTACTCTTCAATATCGGGGAGCGCATTTTTAAAAGCTGTGCCGGGTGCAAAGGCCCCACCGGCCCACTGAGTGCTCAATTTGCCATTGTTGTACCTATCCTGGTTAATACGGAATACACGATCTTTGTTGACATGGAAATCATCGAAACTAAGCTCAAAGCTAACATATTGCAAAATGAGCAAGCAAGCCGCCATGCCAATAGCCAGTCCTACTATGTTTATAGCGGAGAAAGCTTTGTTTTTTGAAAGGTTTCTAAAAGCAACCAGCAGGTAATTTTTAAGCATAATTGTGGGGTTTATACTGGCAATTCAGCTAATCGCGTGCCTTATTTTTAAATCACTGACTATAAGTAACTTAAATCAAAATCAATCAACGAAACTGTTCGTTTCCGCACAGTTATTGTGCGATTGTGGTTAGAGATTTGAGGTTCGGTTATTTTTACTGCGCAAGTATTGTGTGGCTGCCTATGAGAGGATTACTTGCGCCTTCTGCATCTTGTCCGGGTAGTTTGAAATCGTTGGACACAAGCAAATGAACGGACAGAGAAGGCTTTGACTAAACATCATTACCTCGTGTAGTGGATTGTTTAGTGTTTTGTATTGATTAAGTATTATAACTAACTTACAGACAATTATAAACCTGATTATCAATCAATACAATCAACCTTATTTTCAATTACCATGGATCAACCCAAAGTATTTATCAGTGTTGGGGGAACCTCAACTCCCAGCCAGGAAGATTTTGTAAAATCTATAGAAGACAGACTTAGAAGCGAAAATTTGATTCCCTACACCATCGGAAGAAATACATTCAGTTCTGATTCGCCTTTAAAATCAATAAAGGGATTGATGGATGAATGTTCAGGCATCTTAGTTATTGCACTTGAGCGAATCTATTTTGAAAGCGGGATTGAAAAACGGGGCAGCGCTAATGAAATAACACTATCAACAACCAAATTTGCTACTCCCTGGAATCAAATTGAATCAGCGATAGCATACACTAAGAATCTTCCGATTTTAGTTATCGTGGAGGAAGGAATACGTGCCGAGGGCTTATTAGAAAAAGGCTACGACTGGTATGTGATGACAGTAAAACCCAACCAAAATTCGTTATCAACAGTAGAGTTTAATGGTGTTTTGGCCAGTTGGAAGAGCAAAGTGGAGGCACTCAGCATTAGCAAAAATAATACTGCTGCCGAAAGAAGGAAAATTGTCCCGGACGAGCTAACTGTCGGCGAGTTACTATCAAATATGAAACCTGCTCAACTATGGGGAGTGTTGGCCGCTATTATTGCATTAATGGCTGCAATTTTCGTGATTGGCCAGCATTTTCCGGGCTAAATAGAATTTTAAGTTTGTAGTAGATCATTTCCTTGCGCAAACATTGTGCTTTTGCCTGTAGGGAGGCTTACTTACGCCCTCTGCATCAGATATCTCATGTCCAGGCAAATAAAAAAGGGTTGGATACCGGCAGGTGGACAAATAATGATAAAAATGAAAATACCGTATTATATAAGATTCTTTATTTTTGCTGAAGCAACTAAACCGATAATCAAAACAAGTCATCATGGGGCTATTCGACCTTTTCAGGAAAAAACCACCAGAACAAATCCAACCAACTGCACAGCCTCAGAAAGAAGAACCTATTGCAAAATATAGCGATTATAATGGCTACCTCATAGAGGTACTTAAAGACAGATTAGTTGAAATGGGGCACCAGGTTGAACGTCATCCGCAATATCTTACTTTGATACTTGATTCGGGCTTAGAAATATCCACTTCAATCATTGACGTGCCAGATGCACATCCATTTTTGATACAACTTAATATTTTAACCAGGCATCCTTTATATCTGGAGCAAGGGATATATGAATGTTTAGCCGGTATTGGCGAAACGATGGATAAGAGGATTACTTCGGCCTTAGATAATTACCTTAACATTGTGTTTCCGCCAATAATGGAGGGCTTTACGGATACTCATGACCCGGAAGCTGATATGCTGGTAATTACAAATGCTCGGGAGATACTTTGGCACCCTAAGTTAGGCGACTTAATGGTGCAGGGGCAATGGGAGGAAATGCCGGACGGAAAATATCTTTTTGAAACTTTAAGAGAGAAAATTCAACCGGTTTTAATCGACAAAAAATTTAACTCTCTAAAAATTTATATTTCCAAACGAGCCGATGGCACTATAATAGGCGAATGCGTTTTTAATAATCAGCAATGGAACGATGGCCTTGACGAAATGACCAAACACGCAGAAACCTGGGTAGTGAAAGGTGACTTTATGGCCTTGAAACAAGTAATTATGTTCAGGAGATGCGACGTTTATGATGGTTTGTAGCGGTTACCAAATCCTCACATCAGCTCATTATCCTTTTTAACATGATAAGCCTTGTACGATAAGTAAAACAAGGCCAAAGCTGGCAGAGCGCCAAGGATTATCCCAACTGTATTAGGCTTTGGATAGGTAGACACTATTTGCACAATAAACAATATCGTGGCAACTATACCACCTATAAGATAAAGATATTTGAATTTGGGGTTCATAGGTTATTTACATACTAACAACAGGGCATCCTTAACTTGTTTACTTAGTTTTGAAAGACTTACGAAGTATTTGGAACTTCGTAAGTCTTTCAAAGCTGCTTACCGTTTCAATTCATATTTAGCAGGCACATCAGGTACCAGTTTAAATACCGCAGCCGCAAGCGGCGGTATAGTAATTTTGATAGACTGGCTTTTGCCATGCCAGCTTACCTGATCGCTATTTACAGGCTCATAATTGATGATGCCGCTGCCCCAGTATTTTTCATTATCCGAATTAAAGATCTCTTTCCACTTACCGGCAGCAGGTACGCCTATGCGATAATCACGGCGTACAACGGGGGTCATGTTCAGAATGATCATCAGGTCGTTTTTACTGTCATGTCCCATCCGGCGGTAAACCAGTATGGAATCATTGGCATTGCCGCCGTCAACCCATTCAAAACCCCGGTGCGAAAAGGCTTTTTCATACAGCGCAGGCTCTGTACGGTATAAATGGTTCAACGCCTTAACTGTTTCGCTAATACCCTGGTGATTTGGATACTGCAGCACATGCCACTGTAACGATTTGCCGAAATCCCATTCATCGCCCTGCCCAAATTCGCCGCCCATAAAGAGTAGTTTTGAACCGGGGTGTGTGAACATGTATCCGTACATCAGTCTCAGGTTAGCAAACTGCCTCCACTCATCGCCGGGCATTTTGCGCAACATACTACCTTTACCATAAACAACCTCATCATGCGAGAAAGGCAGCATAAAGTTTTCGGTAAAGGCATATATGGTGCTAAAAGTTATTTCGTTATGATGATATTTACGATGGATAGGATCCTCATGAAAGTAATCGATAGTATCATGCATCCAGCCCATCATCCATTTCATACCAAAGCCCAGGCCACCTAAATAAACCGGGCGACTAACGCCGGTAAATGACGTAGATTCTTCAGCTATGGTTTGTACCGATGGAAAATGGCTGTAAACAGCTTCGTTAAATTCTTTGAGAAATGATATAGCTTCGAGGTTTTCGTTACCACCATACCTGTTAGCTTCCCATTCGCCATGCTTGCGCGAATAATCAAGGTACAGCATTGAGGCCACCGCGTCAACGCGTAAACCATCGGCATGATACCTTTCCAGCCAAAAAAGCGCGTTGCTGATCAGAAAAGCCCTTACCTCGTTTCGGCCGTAGTTAAAAATATATGATTTCCAGTCGGGGTGAAAACCTTTGCGGGCATCGGCATGCTCATAAAGGTGTGTACCGTCAAATTTATACAGCGCATGGATATCTCCCGGAAAATGCGAAGGCACCCAATCCAGGATTACGCCAATACCGGCTTTGTGAAATTCTTCAATCAGGTACATCAGTTGTTGTGGTGTACCGTAGCGTGATGCCGCTGCAAAATAACCACTTACCTGGTAACCCCAGCTCGGATAATACGGGTGTTCCATAATAGGCATAAACTCCACATGGGTGAAGCCCATTTCCTTTACATAAGGCACCATTTTTTCGGCAAGCTGAGTGTAAGTTAAAAACTCGTCCGGACTTTCGGGATTACGCGCCCATGAGCCCAAATGCACTTCGTAAACCGAATATGGCCTGTCGAGCGCGTTATGTTCATGACGGTTCTGCATCCAATCCTGATCCTTCCACTCATAAAAAGTATCAGCAACTATAGAGGCAGTACGCGGCGGCAGTTCCCAGCGTAAAGCAAAGGGATCGCTTTTTTCCAGGTCTTCGCCGGTTGATGATTTGATATAGTATTTATACGTTTCGCCATTGCCAACATTTGGAATAAAACCTTCCCAAATACCCGATGAATCCCAGCGGGCATTCAAACTATGCGAACCGCGGTTCCAGCCGTTAAAGTTGCCAATTACCGCTACGTATTGTGCGTTTGGAGCCCAAACGGCAAAATAAGTCCCAATAACACCCTGATATTCCACTACATGCGAGCCCAGTTTTTCGTACAGCTTATAATGTTTGCCCGACTTAAATAAACTGATATCAAAATCCGTAAAACGGCTGTATGGTTCAACGGCTTTAAGCTTTACAGGTTGCGGGGTAATTTCTGTCGGGTTATTGGCATTCACCGCTTTCGACTTAACCGGCGCAGCTTTTTTAACGGCTGAAGGCTTCTCAGCAGCAGTCGATTTTGTTTTAACCGGCTCAGCTTTCTCTGCAACGATAGGCTTTTCGGCAGCCGCTGTTTTTGTTTTAACTGCTTTTTTATGTTCCGGGGCTCCTGTTTCAGGCGTTACTTTATCGGCTTTGACCTTAGTGACGGCTTTTTTTTCCTTTACAGGCTTTGTATCCGGTAAGGGGTTCTCGGTTTTAGTTGTTTTTTTGGCCATGATATAGATAACCTGTTAGGGTGTTAGTAAATAACCCAAATCACAGGAATGAGTTTGGTTTATATGTAATCAAATATAACAGGATTAATATATTATGCAGGGTTTTGGAGATTTATTTTTGGAGGGAAGATTGTCTGAATCAGAATTTACCGAATTTGAGAATTAACAGGATAACTTGTCTGAACTGATTTATTGAATTAAGAGAATTTATTAAATTTACTAAGCATTCTGTCCGTTCATCTAATCCAATAAATTCGAATTCATACAAAAAACGCCATTGCAGTAGCAATGGCGTTTTAATGAGATAGCCTTAACGTGAGCAAAGCTATAAAGGTTTTTTTTCTTGATTTACAAGGCTACAGCTACCTTTAACCTTTTGCCCTTCAGCTTTAACCTCTTCTAAATACTATCTGCTTATTTCAATATGTTTAAAGTTTTTACTGTATTTAAATTCTACCGTTTTATCATCATTTAGTTGAAATTCTTTTACCTCTTTGCCATCTACTTTTATTTTTGATGGCGTAAACGGCAAACCTATCAGGTTAAAATGATAGCCGTCATAGCGTGGGGTATACAAACCTTCCAGGCTCTGATCAATGGTTAAATTTTTGCTGCTGCCATTTACCACAAACTTTTTCTCCAGATAAATATCCTGCTCGTAAGCAAAGGTTTCGCCGTAATCTTCAAACAGGAATGAATTTACTTCATAATCGGTATAGTAAATATTCAGCTTTACTTCTTCAATCTCTTTGTGGCCAACATACTGCATTACCGGGTATTCAGGGATTACCGAACCTGCTTTAATGAATAGAGGCATGGTTTCAAGTGGGGTATCTACTGATACTTCCTGGCCGCCGTTAACAACCTCGTGAGTCCAGAAGTTGTACCATTTACCTTTAGGCAGGTATACGTTGCGTTTGATCTGGCCCGGTTCCATTACAGGGCAAACCAGGATCTTATCACCATATGTAAACTCATCCTGGCGGAAGTGGTTCAGCTGTGTGTCCTGCTCATGCATTACAACCGGCCTCAAAATTGGGAACCCATAGCGGTGGTGCTCCCAGAAAGTGGAATACAGGTAAGGGATCAGGCGGTAACGCAACTCGATAAACTTACGGTTGATGGCAGTGAATGGTTCACCAAAACTCCATGGCTCGCGCTCTTTGGTATCACCTGCCGAGTGCGCACGCATAAACGGCGAAAAGGTGCCCATCTGAATCCAGCGGGTAAACAGTTCGCCATCGGGCTCACCACTAAAACCGCCAATGTCGGTACCGCAAAACGGAATGCCCGATATCGACAAGCGCTGACACTGGATATTACCCAGCTTCAGGTGTTCCCATGAGGCTACGTTATCACCGGTCCACACCGATGAAAAGCGTTGTACACCTGAATAACCTGCCCTTGTAATAGTAAAAGGGCGTTTGTTTTTCATGATCTTGCGCAAGCCTTCGTAGGTTGAGCGTACCATCTGCATGCCATAAATATTATGCGCCTTGCGGTGTGATCCACGGTAACCATCGTACTGGTGACGCACATCATCAGGGAAGGTACCGGCACCAAATACAGCAGGCTCATTCATATCGTTCCAAACACCGGCAACGCCCATTTGTACCAGTTCGTCAAACAAACCGCCCCACCATTCGCGTACTTCAGGATTGGTAAAGTCAGGAAACTGGCAACGGCCTGGCCATACGTGGCCCTCCATAAAGTAATCATCGCTTCGGCGGCAGAAATATCGCTTCTCCTTACCCTCCCTGAATACCTCGTAGTTGTCATCCACACGGATCCCCGGATCAATAATTACCACCGTTTTAAAGCCATCAGCCGCAAGCTCGCTGATCATTTTTTTAGGATCGGGGAAATACTTACGGTTCCAGGTAAAGCAGCGGTAACCATCCATATAATCGATATCCAGATAGATACCATCGCATGGGATCTGGTTTTCGCGGAAACCTTTGGCTATCTTCTTAACCTTAGCTTCAGGATAATAGCTCCAGCGGCATTGATGGTAACCCAGCGCCCAAAGCGGTGGCATAGGGTGTGTACCGGTTAAGGTGTGGTAGCTTTTTACCACGTCCATCATGTGCGGCCCGTGGATATAGTAATATTGCAGTTCGCCGCCATCAGCCCAAAAACTTGTTTTAGTCCTGTCTTCGGCGCCAAAGTCAAATTGCGCTTTAAATGTATTATCAAAAAAGATACCGTGTGCTATACCCTCGTTTACGCTGATATAAAAAGGGATACTGCGGTACAAAGGGTCCTGGTTCCACTGAAACGAGTAGGCATCAGTGTTCCAGTTTTTTAGCCTTTTGCCACGCAGGTTAAATTCGGTTGGTTTATCGCCTAAGCCAAAGAAGCTTTCGTCGGGTGCGCAGGTTTTGGTGCAAAACACATAATAACCGCCCGCCTGCACGTTCTCTTCCCAATGCATTGGCACAGCATCGATGCTGGTTACATGGTTACTGCTATCTGAAAAAGAGATAAAGAAATCCTTTTTGCGGATATGGCAGTTCACTTTATAAGTAGATACCCGAAATTCATTATCATCTTCATGCAGAGTAAAACCTGCCACCTTGGTTGGCAGCTTAGGCACCCCGTATGAAAAATCGTCTAAAAAAACGCTATGCGGCGCAAGCCTCACACGGATAATCTCGTCGGTAACAACTATTACTTCAACTTTAGCATCGCCATCAGTAAAGTAGAACTTATTCCCCACCTGATCGGCATGATTGGGTACACCGAGATACTTTTTTACAACCGGCTTAATACCATCGGCAGGGTTATTAAGGTGGTGAAATTCCTCTTCTTCTTCAAGTAAGTTTTCTGCTTCAATTAACTTACTGGTTATCAACTCCGGATTTGGGGTATTACTTTCCATTCAAACAAATTAGTGGCTTCTGCAAAGATGTATAAAGTGTACTTACTACGCAATATACAATAATTGAATTAACGAAAAACCATTAACCGTGCCAAATCCTTAATTTTTATTCAATTTGCAGCTTCAATTATTTGAATTTTCTTACCATCCTGAACAAAAAGAACAGCTATCGCCCCCAGGAACATAAAAATACCGGCCATTACTAAAGCATAAATGGCATGCCCGCTGTATGTATACTTCACTATCGGACCACCAATAATGCCATTAACTATTTGCGGAAAAGTAATAAAGAAATTAAAAATGCCCATGTATACGCCTATCTTTTTGGCTGGTATTGAGCTTGATAGAATAGCATAAGGCATAGCAAGGATACTCCCCCAAGCCAAACCGACGCCAATCATTGACAAAATCAGCAGACGGGGATCAGGAATAAAGAATACGGAGATTAACCCTAAACCGCCCATAGTTAATGAAAACGCATGCGCTTTTTTTCGGCTCAGTTTTTTAACTATGCGGGGCAATAACAAAGCATACACTGCCGATACTAAATTATATACACCAAACAATACATTTACCCAGTTGGCGGCATCATTATAAGCTGCCGAAGAAGTATCCCCTGCCGAGATGTGGTAAACATGATCAACAACTGCCGGGGTTGTAAACACCCACATAGAGAAAAGTGCGAACCAGGAGAAAAACTGTACCAACCCTAATTGCTTCATAGTTTTGGGCATATTGACCAGGTCGGAGAAGATCTCCAACAAACCGCCTTTATGCCCAGATAACATTTCGTCCTTTTCATGAAAGGTTGCATAAACTTCGGGGGGATATTCTTTAGTGCGGACTACAGTCCATAAAATAGCGCCTATTAAAACCGCGGCACCAATGTAAAATGAATACAGCACATTATTAGGCACAATGCCCTGATCGGCTGTTTTGGCTATTCCAAACCATTCGGCAAAAACATAAGGTAGCCATGAACCAATTACAGCGCCTACACCTATCAAACAGGTTTGCATGGAAAAACCGGTTGTATGCTGGCTATCGGGCAGGTTATCAGCCACCAAAGCTCTGAAAGGTTCCATAGCTACGTTGAATGAAGCATCCATAATCATGAGCATGCCAGCGCCTACTACTATCGGCGGGATCAGCGCTGCCAACATAGATGAGTTGGGCATAAAAAACAATGCCAAACCCGATAAAATAGCGCCTGTTAAAAAGTAAGGGCGGCGGCGACCAAGACGGTTCCAGGTCCTGTCGCTGTAATGACCAATGATAGGCTGAACAACCATGCCTGTTATAGGCGCGGCCAACCAAAACCACGACAAATGCTCCACATCGGCACCAAAGGTTTGGAGGATGCGGCTTGCGTTACCTGTTTGTAAGGCAAAACCAAACTGGATGCCCAAAAAGCCGAAACTCATGTTAAAGATCTGCCAAAAGCTTAACCGTGGCTTTTGCGCGATGGTTGGTTTACTCATAATTGGTTTTATAATGTCAGAATCAAAATTCACAGATTTTTTTGGATTTTCAGAATATCAGGGTGTCATGCTGAGCCTGTCGAAGCATGGCGGCGAAGGCCTCTGCGCGCGACCCTTCGACAAGTTCAGGGTGACAGGCCCGCACGGAACACTATGACCTTTCACAACATGACAAGCATTCTGTCAATTCTAAAATTCTGTAAATTCTGATCAAAACTCCAGCAACAATCCGCCCATGGCTGGCAGGCTTACTTCAACACCATTACGTATATCATCGGTATTGAATTTAGCGCCGCTTAGCAGATCGGTGAATTGTTTATGGCCGCTTTGATTTAATTTTGTTAACAGGTCTTCCGGAAGCTTTACGGTTAGTTTACGCTCACTCCGGTTAAAATTGGTTATTACTAATATACGTTGATTGTTGGTATAGCGGGCGTAGATATACAAACGGGTATCAAAGCCCGGCTGATGTTCATTAGCTATCATCAGCTCATAGAAAGCGCCCGATTTAAGAGCTTCACTATTGCGCACTGCGTTAAGCAGGTTATGATAAAAGCCGCGAAGCTTTTGCTGATCGGCAGATAGTTGCGCGCCATCGTACTCGTGATTATTCACCCATTTTTGATACTCAGGCACTCCCCAGTAATCAAAGATGGAAGTGCGGCCGTCATTACCGCTAAAGCCTTCGTTGCCTATAGCAGGTTCGCCTACTTCCTGGCCAAAGTAAACCATCACCGGGCCGGTATTTAAAGTGGCTGTTACGATCATGCCGGGAACGGCCAGCCAAGGGTTACCCGCAAAATCATTTGAAGCAATGCGCTGCTCATCGTGGTTTTCCATAAACCGGAGCATGTGCTCGTCGATGCCTTTGCTATCATGGTTCCAAACAGCATTGATTTCCCAGGTTGATGAGTTATGCTCATCGCGGGTAAGGCGTTTGATGGCATCGTACAGGCCTACCTTATCGTACAGGTAATCAAACTTGCCTTTATAAATATAATCGTTATATTTTCCTTTATCGTAAGCTTCACCAATGAATACCAAACCAGGATGTTCGGCTTTTAGTTTGGGGATCACCCATCCCCAAAATTCAATCGGCACCATCTCCACCATATCGCAGCGGAAACCGTCGACGCCTTTTTCGCTCCAGTAATGTAGGATATCATAAACCTTATTCCAAAGCGGGGGGATGGGGTCGAAATGACCGCGGCGATGATCCATGTAGTCAACACCGTAGTTCAGCTTCATGGTCTCGAACCAATCGTTGATTGATGGTGCAGCACTGAATACATCATTACCGGTTGCCTTAGCAGGATTTTCATCAAATTTTCCATCCTTCAGCGGGCTTTTAAACTCATCGCCTCCGGGATTATAGCCTGACGGCACAACAAAAGGCTGACCGGGCATATAGTAAAAATCATTGGTTGGGCTAAAAGCTTTGCTCTTATCATCATCCTGGCCAAAATCACGTACCCCGGCAGGCTTAACGTCCGAACCATAGGTACGGGCTACGTGGTTAGGTACCAGGTCCATCAGTACCTTTAAGCCGTTGTTATGGCTACGCTTGATCAGTGCCTCATACTCGCCGATACGGTTTTTAACATCAACAGCCAGGTCGGGATCGATATCGTAATAGTCTTTAATAGCATAAGGTGAACCTGCCCTGCCCTTTACAATATCCGGATCATCGGCTTTAATACCATATTGCGAATAATCAGTCATGGTTGCATGCTCAATTACACCGGTATACCAAACATAGGTAAAGCCCATTTTTTTAATTTCCTGAAGGGCCTTATCATTGATATCGTTCAACTTGCCTACACCGTTTTCCTCAATAGATCCATTGGTTTTATTAAGTGTGTTGGTATTGCCAAACAGGCGGGGCAATAACTGGTATATGATGAGCTTATGGTTGGTAGTTTGTTCCATGCGTTTTTTTGTATGATGTGGTTTTACCTGTGCCAACGTAATAACGGGCAACATTGTTGCAGCAATAAAACATGTAAAGATCTTATTGCCTTTCATTACGCTTCAACCAGTAGTTCATCATTGGCTTTCACCAATTGCTCTTTACCATAAACCAGCACTGTTGTTTCCACATCCGAAGCGTTTTTGATCTGCACACCTTCTTTGCTCACTTTAATATTCAGCAAGGCACCGCGGAAACCAATATGGAACGAAAATGACGACCATTTTTCGGGAATGAATGGCTGAAATACCAGCTTGCCATCTCGTACACGCATCCCGCCAAAGCCTTCAACAACAGCCATCCAGGTGCCGGCCATTGAGGTGATATGACAGCCATCTTCAGTATCGTTGTTGTAATCATCCAGATCTAAACGAGCCGTGCGCAGGTAAAACTCATAAGCACGGGCTTCATCGCCGAGCTTGGCAGCCAAAATAGCGTGCACGCATGGTGATAATGATGATTCATGTACCGTCCGCGGCTCGTAGAAATCAAAGTTGCGGCGAATAGTATCTATATCGTACTGATCTTCAAAAAAGTAAATTCCCTGCAATACGTCGGCTTGTTTAATGTAGCATGAACGCAGGATCCTGTCCCAGCTCCATTTTTGGTTGATAGGACGTTCGGAAGCCGGCAGATCTTTTACCAGGATCTGCTCTTTATCCAGGTAGCCGTCCTGTTGTAAAAACACCTGGCGTTTCTCGTCGTATGGGTAATACATCTTTTGGACGATATCGTTGAAACGGCCAAATTCGGCTTCCTCATTCAGGCTTACCTTGCTCACCAATGCGGCGTATTTTTCCGGATCAGCTGCTTTTATTTTATCAGCAACATCAACAGTATATTGCATACACCAGGTTGCAATAGTACTGGTGTACCAGTTATTGTTTACGTTGTTCTCGTATTCGTTTGGCCCGGTTACGCCCAGCATTACGTACTGCTGTCTGTCCTCCGACCAGTTAACCCTTTGCGACCAAAACCTGGCTATGCCTAACAATACCTCAAAACCGTAATCGCCTAAATAAGCTTCATCGCCGGTATAACGCACATAGTTATAAATAGCAAACGCAATAGCCCCATTACGATGGATCTCCTCAAAAGTGATCTCCCATTCGTTATGGCATTCGGTACCATCCATCGTAACCATTGGATATAAGGCAGCGCCATTTTTAAATCCAAGCAATTGCGCGTTTTCAATGGCTTTACCTAACTGTTTATAGCGATAAAGCAGCAAATTGCGGGTAACCTTTTGCGGTGCTGTTGAAAGGTAGAAAGGCACGCAATAAGCCTCAGTATCCCAATAGGTCGAGCCTCCGTATTTTTCGCCGGTGAAACCTTTAGGCCCAATATTCAGGCGGTCATCTTCGCCGGTATAGGTTTGGTTAAGCTGGTATATATTAAAGCGGATGGCTTGTTGTGCCGATACATCGCCATCAATAATAATATCATTGTGTTTCCATTTTTCGGCCCAGGCAGCAGCTTGTTCGGCCAGCATGGTATCAAAGCCTTTCGCACTAATTCGGGTTAATGTGGAATTTAACTGATCAACCAGTTCTTCGGGCTTATAGTTTTGGGATGACAGGTTAGCGGCGTATTTAATTACCGTAATACTTTCGCCCTGTTTTGCCTCTAAGCTAATCTTAGCTGCTACGTATTTTTCTTTTTCGATAGCCTCCGTAGCTGGTTCAATAACAACACCACCTTGCAGGATGTTAAACTTCATACCGGTAGCAACAACAAAGCCTGTTTTTTTGGTGCGCATTACAATGTAACCGCCATCGGTTTGTGTGCCCTTGCTTACCTCGTCCCAAAACTTTTCATCGTAGTTAGAGTCTTTGTTTACCACATCACCATCAATGGATGGTGTTAGCGTAATAGCACCGCTGAAATTTAACGGAGTAAACGTGTATTTGATAGCGCCTGCTTCATCATCGGCCATGCTGCAAAAGCGGATAGCCTCTACCTTTACTTCTTTACCCGACGCGGTTTTAGCATGAAAATCTCGTTTCAGGTAACCTTCCTTCATGTTCAGTTCCCGATGGAAGCTCATTACCTCGCATTTGGCAAGGTCAAGCTGTTCGCCATCAATTACAATATCGATACCTACCCAATTGGCTGCGTTAAGTACTTTGGCGAAATATTCGGGATAACCATTCTTCCACCAGCCTACACGGGTTTTATCGGGATAGTACACCCCGGCTACGTAGTTGCCCAACAGGGTATCACCGCTGTACGTTTCTTCAAAATTGGCGCGCTGGCCCATGCGGCCATTGCCTAAGCTGAAGATACTTTCAGAAATTTTATTGTAATGAGGATCGAAGCCTTCTTCAATTATCTTCCACTCATCAGCTTTTATGTAGTTTTTCATTTGCCCCCTCTAAATCTCCCCCTAAAAGGGGAGACTTTTAGTTTAATAGTTAATAGTTTATTATGCCTCCATGCAATTCAAAAGCCTTCTCCCTTTAGGGGAGGGTTGGGTGAGGCTTACAGTTTATACAATTTATCCAAAGTCATTTCGTCCAAACCTTTAATAACCAGGTTGGCGCCCTTAAGTACATCGGGCGAGCCAATGCCTACCACTTTCATATCCCCGGCAATGGCAGCCTCAACGCCAGCAATGGCATCTTCAAATACCACACATTCTTCGGGCTGAACGCTCAGGGCCTGTGCACCTGCCAAAAACACTTCAGGGTCGGGCTTAGCCTTGCTTACCTTGTTGCCATCAATCACAGCATCAAACATATCGGTGATACCAATTTTCTCCAATATGGTCATTGAGTTTTTACTGGCGGAACCCAGCGCCGTTTTAAGACCTACCGCACGGCAGGTTGTTAAAAACTCTTTGGCACCAGGCAGGATCTCTTCGGGTTTCATCTGGTTTACCATTTCCATATACCAGGTGTTTTTTTGAGTAGCCAACTGCTCCTGTTCGGCTTCTGTTTTGGTAACGCCACCCCAACCCAGGATCAATTGCAGCGAACGTACCCGGCTTACGCCCTTCAGCTGTTCGTTCTGATGTTCAGTAAAATCAAAGCCAAGCGAATTGGCCAGCCTTTTCCAGGCTTTATAATGGTAAACGGCAGTATCGACTATCACACCGTCAAGGTCAAAAATACAGGCTTTTATTGTATTCATTTTTTTGGGTAAAACACAGGGAATTAGTCCCCTAAGATATTATTTTAATGGGTAACACCGGGTATTAATTCTAACACTAAAGTTGTCTTGCCTGGTATAGTGACTTTATCCAGACCAATCATTTCATCCGTTAGTACATTCTTTGCTTTTTTAGCATCGCCGATACGCTCAAAATACCGTGCGGTAGTAGTTTCCTGTTCCTTATCGCTGCTGTTGAACATGACCATCACCGTTTTTTGGGCATCATATCTAAAATAAACATAAATACCTTTTTCGGGTACAAATTGCATCATTTTACCGGTTTGCAGGGCAGTAGTGCCTTTGCGATAATTAGCCAGCTTGCTCACATAATTAAAAGCGTCATTTTCTTTTTTACTGCGGCCTTCGGCGGTAAATTTATTTTCCTTATCGCCGGCCCAGCCGCCCGGGAAGTCCTCGCGTACCAAACCATCAGGGTTCGAGTAGTTTTTCATCAGAATCTCATCGCCATAATACATTTGCGGCACGCCCCTCATGGTCAGCAGCATAGCCATAGCCGATTTGTATTTGGTAATATCCTCCCCTACCATTGATAATAAACGGCTCATATCATGGTTATCCATAAATATGGTATTGCGGGTGGCATCCTGGTATAGAAAGTCCTGAGCTACTACCGAATACAAGCGACCAACACCGTCTGTCCAGCCATCGTTACCGTTAATAGCTTCATAAATGGCGTCTTTTAAAACAGCATCAGTTACGCCCGGTAGCTGGGTATCAAAACCCCGGTTAACCGTATTGCCCTGCGTAAAAAATGCCTGGTTAGCAGCCGACCATACCAGTGTTTCGCCAAATATGGAAAGCTTAGGAAACTCGGCTTTTACATCTTTCGCCCATTTGGCCATATAAACAGGTTCATTATAAGGATAAGTATCCAGCCTGAAACCGTCGATACCAGCATACTCCACCCACCAGATGTGGTTTTGGGTAAGGTAGTTTTGCACGTAAACATTATTTTGGTTTAAATCGGCCATGCGGTGGTCAAACCAGCCGTCCTGCATCAGTTTGCGGTCCATTGGCGAGGCGTGCGGATCCATCACCGCAGCATCCCTGAAGTTTGATTTGGTGTACGCTGGCCATTGGTGTACCCAGCTTTTCATCGGCATATCCTGTATCAGGTAACCTTCGGTACCCGCGTGATTGTGTACAAGGTCTTTAATAACCTTAAGCCCCATGCTGTGGCATTTTTCCACAAACTTTTTGTAAAGATCGTTGGTACCGTAACGGGGATCGATCTTATAATAATCGGTAACCGCATAACCATGATATGATGCGCTGGGTTCATCATTTTCAATTTCGGGGGTAAGCCAGATAGCGGTAACACCTAAATTTTTCAGGTAATCGAGGTGGTTCATAATACCCTGAATATCGCCCCCATGGCGGCTGAACATCGAATCGCGGTGGATGCCTCGCTCACGCATGTTATCAAATGAGTCGTTGGCAACATCTCCATTGCTAAACCTGTCGGGCATAATCAGATAGATCAGATCTTTACTGGTAACACCTTGCGCCTTGCCGACAGACCTGTCGCGTTTGTTAAGCGTATAATTATATGTAAGGTCTTTTTCGCCTGCTTTCTTAAATCTTATCGGGAACGTTCCCGGAATAGCCGATGAAAAAATTTTCAGGTCGATGAATAAATAATTCGGATTTTCAACTTTATGAACTGCTTTAAGCTTTACACCGGGGTAAGTAAGCACTACGTTACGGGCGGCAATATTGTTGCCATGCACAACCAGCTGGAGGTTGGGATTGCTCATGCCAACCCACCAGGACATGGGCTCAACACGCTCAAGTGCAGGCGTTTGTGCCTTTACACCCAAAGCAGCCAGCAAGCAGCATAAAGCGGATAGTAAGGTTTTTCTCATATTAAAAAATGATAAAAGGATAATTGGTTAGGTTACAGACAAGCCCATAACCACGCTCCAAATTTATAATAAAATTTATTGCTTGCATGAAAAAGTTACAGATAAGTTAATTACCGTTATATCCCATTGGCAGATAACAAATTTTATGGCTTTATAACTTACATCGTCGCCCTCTTGGCCGGGCGGGGCCAGTCACTTTTTCCTTGATGAAAAAGTAACCAAAAAATCAAGACAAAAAAATGCTTCCACCCACAGGCCATACTCCCCGGCCCGCTTTTTTATCGGGCCGGCGCACTTTTGTTTTGGAGATTATAACAGCCTTTTCCCTTATTAAGCTCTTCTCTTTTGTCTTTCATCCTGACTCTCATTGTCTTGCTTCCTAACTCTCCCTATCTTCCTCCGTCTGCAGGTAAGCTTCGGGTGAAAGCCGGCAGAACAATGGTGGCCTGTGCGGCTGCACGGGCATAGCAAGTTTTTGCAGACGTTGAGGTGCGCGCGGCCTAGGCAAAATAATTGCAGCCCGTGATCTGACCGATTTGCAGGGCAAAGGCCAAGGAGAGGAAGGCGGATTGGTCAGTACGGCGAAGAAGCCTGTCTGCCGACTTGACTTCCTGGTTACTTTTGTGTCAAGACAAAAGCAACAGCCACCCCGCGGCGATTGAGCGGGTCAATGTTTGTCAAATACAACCAAAGCTCTTACTACCCGAAACCTCCGCAAATTTGTTAATATTTTTTCTTGTGTTTATTTGGATTGATTACAAATAATACCAATATTTGTATCGTTATATGATTGCGACCACCGAACTAACTTTATGGACCGACGTTTTCAGCACCAAGACAGGTGGCGTTTACCAATGCGATACAGAGCGTTGCTGGTATGTCGATTTCGCCGGTAAGGTTGCCCGGTTTGATCATCGCAATTTCTTAAAATTACGCAAAGCCGTTTATGCCATCGACATTGAGCAAAAACTGCTGAACACCACTACTGATCCTGACGTGGAGATCATTTTCATCTGCGCCTGCGATCATTGTTATGTACTTTCACTGGCTCAGATCATCAGCCTGAAAGAACTTTTAGAAGGTACTTTTGTAATGCTGGAACTCAACCACATTATTCATGACCGCCTGCACAGTAACTCACTGTAATTTAGACTAATTATCAACACAATTTAGATTAATTTCATATTGTCTTTAAATTAAACTAATATGCCTTTACCGCATTATTATTGTACATAATTTCCTGCGATAAGACATATAACATTAATTTATTAAGATCATGAAAGACCTACTCCGCATAAAAAGCCTGATATCATCCGATATCGAAGCGCTTTTAAATCAACAAGTTAAAAAAGAAGCATTTTCTTCGTCAGCATATTTGGCCATGGCATCATGGTGCAATCGCAACGGTTATGATTTTTCGTCAGAATATTTTTTCAAACAAGCCGAAGAAGAGCGCCATCACCAGCTAAAATTTTATAAATATATCCTTGATATGGGCGGCAATGCTGTATCACCTGAGGTAACCGGCATTAAACAGGAATATAATTCATTCCGCGAAGTGTTTGAAGACGCCCTCGACCAGGAAATCAGCGTTACCAACGCTATCAAAAACATATATGCGCGCTGCATGAAAGAACAGGATTTTGTTACTATGGAATTCCTTAACTGGTTCCTGAAAGAACAACGCGAAGAAGAATATAAAGCCCGCCGCGCCCTCGAACTATTCGAAGTTATCGGCGAAGAAGGTACCGGCAGATGGCAGATTGACAAGCACGTTGGTCAGATAAAATATGATAGTGAGGCTTAAGCCCCACCCTGCCCTCTCCAGAAGGAGAGGTTTCCAGACGAAAAGCCTTTCGATAAACGAAAGGCATTTTTTTTAACATCTTATTTTAAGCAGGCCGTATCATAAATCAAATGATGCGGTCTTTTTTGTTTTGGTGGCTCTTTCCTTTTCATATGATACCTTCGGCATTATCTTGCAAAACATAAAAAAGCCGGCGATTGCTGGCCGGCTTTTTATAAGGGCAGAAAAAGCTTATTTTCTGAAATCGGTCGATTTGCTGATACTCTCGAAAGCAGCCAGGTCTTTCTGAACGGCTTCGATCTTGTTTTGCGCCATACCGAATGAATCCGAACCCAGGAATAAGTGCAACGGGCGCTCTTCCATTTCAGCCACCTTGATGAAGGCTAAAGCCGCATTTTCAGGGTCACCGGGCTGGTTGCCGATGACCTGTTCGTTGTGGATTACTTCCAGGTCGCGGGCTTCTTTATAGTCATTGATCGGGTTTGCCGCGGTGCGCAATGAGCCTTGCAGCAGAAAATTGGTCTTGAAATAGCCGGGATAAACGATGGTTGCAGTTACGCCCAGTGATTTTGCTTCAGCCGAAAGCGCTTCGGTAAAGCCGGCAACCGCGAATTTGGTGGCGTTGTATATACCCCATCCGGGGAAAGTGCCCAGGAAACCGGCTATGGAAGAGATATTAAAGAATGCACCTGATTCCTTGGCGCGAAATATCGGCATTACGTTACGGATCACATTCAGCGAACCGAATACGTTGACGTCGAAGTTTTTGCGGGCTTCGTCGTCGGTTAGTTCCTCCAATGTGCCGAGCTGCCCGTAACCGGCGTTATTCACAACTACGTCAATCGTGCCGAATTTAGCAACTATCGCAGTAATCGCTTCCGCTACACTGTTATTGTCGGTCAGGTTCACCTGCAGCGGAAGAAAATCATCGCCGCTGTGACCCACCTCGGTACGTAAGGCTTCTGCCTCCCTTGAAGTAGCCGCTACCTTGTAGCCTTCAGTTAACAACCGTTTTACCAAACTTAAACCTAATCCTTTTGAGGCTCCTGTAACGAACCATACTTTCTGTGTTTTCATTTTCTTGATCATTAATTGTATGGTACAAAATTGCGTAGGAAGGGCCTGAAGGAACTTATTCAAATCACAGGAATATTTGTGAGTTTCAAATATGAGTGGAAACAGCCGCATTTCTGCGGAATTCTGAAGGGGAGACAAGGGCCTTTTTTTTGAATAAGGAGGTAAAGGCGGCCTGGCCGGAGAAGCCCAACCCGTCGCTGATCTCATTGATACCCCAGTCGGTTTGCACGAGTAAGGATTTGGCCTCATGGATCAGACGATCCTGTATGTGTTCCCGCAGGGTCTTTCCTGTCTGGTTGCGAACAAGGGAATTCAGATAATTGGGGTGTACATGCAGTTGGTCTGCAAATTCAGCCGCCGTTTTAAGCCTGACGTAGGAGTCGCGTTCCTGTACCTGAAAGGATGATTCCAGTAAGGATAAGAAACGGTAGATATAGCTATAACCTTCCGGAGCCTTCGTGCGCATCAGGTTCTTGCCAGCGCGCCGGCTTTCGAGCAACAGCAACTGCAACTGTAATAAAATCGCCTGCTTTTTATCGTCGCTGTTACCGCGGTCTTCCCGGTGCATGGTTTCGAAATAACCGTTGATCGTGGCCGACTGTTCTTCGGTCAGTTGGATCACCGCCTTATCAGTCTCAAAGTTCGGGAACTGCCGGAACAACTGAAGTACATGGTCGGCTTCGAGCCCGAAGTAGTTGGGATGAATCAGGCAGAAATGTCCGCCTGTCTCTGCTGAGGTGGTTTGCCAGGACATGATCTCGTCGGGGTGCAGAAAAGCGATCTCATTCCGCCCCATTTCGTAGCGGTGAAGGCCGATGGTCAAAACTCCGGTGCCCCGGGTCATATGGAAGATCTTGTAAAATTTACGACGGTGCGGTGATATATAATCCTTAATCGGGTAAGTGTCCCGGTTTTGAATGACAAAGTATTGCGAATCAACCGGGTAATGCTCTACATTGAGTAATGGCTGCTGGTAGTTGTCCGCCGCGAACGTTTCCAATGGCATACGGGGAATCGTTGAATTTTCCATGGCCCGGTAATGTAATTTGATTCGGCGCAAAGTTAGTGAATTTTAATAGCGCCGTCCAAGCCCTACAAAGCCGGGGCTTATGATACGGCATCTTTGGAAGACGTCACTCAATCAGATCCATCAACTTCAACACCTCTTTAGGGTGATATTCTTTCAACCAGGTATTGCCGGGCTGGATACTGCACACAGGTGCATACTTACACCTGTCGGTGCATTCGGTTTCAATTACCTCCAACTCTTCGGGGCCGTGATGATGTTTAATGTACGATTTTGCGATCTTGTACATGTCCTTACCGCCTCGTTTTCCGCATTTGCTGCCTACGCATACGTACAACACTTTATCAGGTATGGTAAATTTGCTCATAATGGCAATTATTAAGACAATGTTAATAATCAGCAAAGTTAATGCTTTAATGTTCCAATTTAATCTGAAACGGGATTTAATTGGGTTTATAAGATTGAAAGGGCTTTATTATAATGCCGCTGTCCGATTTGATATGCATACGTCGACGTGATGCCGATGTTAATTTTTTTAATTGTGTATTTTTAAAGATAAATTTGAAATTCAATGCAGGGTTAAGCCAACCCGTTAGCATTAAGCAAAGCTAAGTATATGAAAGCAATTGAAATTATCTCGATCCCTGTAACCGACCAGCAAACAGCCAAAGCGTTTTACCTAAAAATGGGTTTTGAAATATTAGTTGAAGCTAACTTTGAAAAACAAACCTGGATCCAGATGGCATTTCCCGGCTCGCCTGTTTCCATTACCCTGGTAAACTGGTTCCCTGAAATGCCTGCAGGCAGTGTACGTGGCCTGGTAATTAAAACCGACAACCTGGATAAAGATATAGCAGACCTTAAAGCCAAAGGCCTTGAAGTGGGCGATGTTGACACAACCCCATGGGGTCGCTTTGCCACTGTTAAGGATCCCGACGGAAACGCGTTGAGCCTGCATGCGAAATAGAACCGGGATTTGAGGAGATTTCGGATTCCGGGATTTTTGCCGGTCAAATCCTTTAATGCTTTTCATTTAACCCGGGTTAATCTTCTTACTGTCAAATCTGATAAACCCTTTAATCCCGTTTCAGATACCCATATTTGCATATCAAAAATCTGCACATTAATATATGATATTTAAAAAGTACTCTGCCCTCCTCGTCCTCGTATTACTTATAATTGCCGGTTGTAATCCCAATAATACCAAACAATCCGATGCCGGTGTTTATAAAGTTGTGAAGATAAAAGACGGTGATACTTTGGATTTGCTTACCGGCGATAACCAGCAGGTTACCGTAAGGCTTGCCGAAATTGACTGCCCTGAAAAATCGCAGGCGTTTGGACAGGCAGCTAAAAAATTCACTTCTGATCTGTGTTTTGGTAAAGAGGTAAAATTAATTGGTAACGAACATGACCGCTATGGCCGTACCGTTGCGCAGGTGGTACTTATTGATGGCACTAATATAAATTATGCGCTGGTGAAAAACGGCTACGCCTGGCAGTATAAAGCCTATTCCAAAAACACCGAACTGGCTGCTCTTGAGCAACAGGCCCGTGAAGATAAACTTGGTTTATGGCAGGATGCCAACCCTACCCCACCCTGGGATTTTCGCCGGGAAAAGAAACAACCTAAGACAGACTCACTTCAAACTCCTAAACCTAAAAAACATTACCGCAAGCGTAAGCCAAGACTTGAATATGCAGCCTAAATGGTTAACTTTAGGGGCATCATCACCCAAACAATGAAGTTTACTAAAGCATTCATATCCATCTTTTTCACATTACTGCTCATCTGGGCACTGCAAACTAAAATAAGCGTCGTTCCACCATTAGGAAAATTCCTGAGCCCTGCTGATGGTTTTTGGCAAAATGCCGAGAGCAAGCACATTTTGCCAACGCTCGACCTGAAACTTAAAGGCTTACAGGGTAAGGTTACCATTAAATTTGATGAGAATCATATCCCGCACATTTTCGCACAGAACGAGCACGACCTGTACTTTGCCCAGGGATACATGACCGCCACCGACCGTCTTTGGCAAATGGATATCCAAACCCGGCAGGCAGCAGGCAGGCTGGCTGAAGTTATCGGCCCCAAAGTGCTGGATATTGATCGCTATCACCGCCGCATGGGAATAGTTTATGGCGCCGAAAAAACAATA
The DNA here is from genome assembly GCF_013376065.1 of Mucilaginibacter sp. SG538B. Taxonomy (NCBI): domain Bacteria; kingdom Pseudomonadati; phylum Bacteroidota; class Sphingobacteriia; order Sphingobacteriales; family Sphingobacteriaceae; genus Mucilaginibacter; species Mucilaginibacter sp. SG538B. Next base: position 840,080 of record NZ_JABMJI010000001.1, on the reverse strand, counting down.
AAGGCAATGATGGCCGATCCCGTGGTGCGCAATATGATCCTGGCTTATACCGATGGCATCAACAGTTATATCCACCAGCTAAGCCCGAGGAGTTATCCTATAGAGTTTAAACTCCTGAACTATGCCCCCGAAGACTGGAAACCTATCAACTGCGCCTTTTTGCTTAAGCTGATGTCGGAAACATTGGCCGGCGGCTCAAACGAATTTGCCATGACCAATATCCTGCGCAAATTTGGCCCGGCCGTTACAAATGATCTTTTTCCCGATTATCCTATGCACGAAGATCCCATCATCCCTACAGGGACAAAATGGGATTATTTTAAAACATTGCCCATTCCCAAACCATCTGCTAATTTTTTAGCCGGAATGGCAGATAGTACAAATACTAAGCCTCGTGTTGAAGGTATTGGCAGCAATAACTGGGCGGTAGCGGGCAGTAAAACAGCAAGCGGGTATCCTATTTTAGCTAATGACCCGCATCTTAACCTCACACTACCTTCTATCTGGTACCAGGTACAGCTTTCGGCGCCGGGTATGAATGTTTATGGTGTATCATTACCAGGTGCGCCCTGTGTTATTTTAGGTTTTAACAATAACATTAGCTGGGGTATTACCAATGTTGATGCCGACGTATTGGACTGGTACCAGGAAAAATTCAGGGATACCAAAATGGAGGAATACTGGTACAACAACAAATGGAATAAAACTACCCGCCGTGTTGAAAAAATTGAAGTACTTGGTCAAAAACCGGTTTATGATACAGTAATTTATACGCACCATGGCCCGGTTGTGTATCAAAACAATGCTCAAAAAGCCGATGGCCCTGATTTTGTTCCGGTTGGGCATTCTTTAAGGTGGATAGCGCACGAATCATCCAACGAACTGATGGCTATGTACCTGCTTAATACAGGCAAAAACTATAACGATTACCGCAAGGCGCTTACCTTTTTCAGCGCCCCTGCTTCAAATTTTGTTTTTGCCAGTAAAGACGATATCGCCATAACGCCAAACGGTAAATATCCGCTTAAATACAAAGACCAGGGGAAATTTATTTTAGATGGAACCGATCCTGCCGACGACTGGCATGGTTGGGTACCATTTGAGCAGGATCCCACCATTAAAAATCCGCCTCGGGGATTTGTAAGCTCAGCCAATCAGTCGTCAACAGATCCGTCTTATCCTTATTATATCAACTGGTCATTTGCACCCTATGAACGCGGTAAACGCATTAATGACAGACTTTCCGTTATGACCAATGCCACCGTTGATAGTATGCGCAAACTCCAAACAGATGTATACAGTATCCGGGCACAGGACATTTTACCAACCCTGCTTAAATATATCGACCCAACCAAACTTAATGCTGCACAACATAGTGCTTACGATCAAATCAATAAGTGGGACAAAAATTTTACACCGAATTCAATAGGTGCCACTGTATTTTCCAACTGGTGGTCGCAATTGTACAATGCCGTGTGGGGGGACGATTTTGCAGATAAGACCCTACAGAAGAACTTTCCTTCAGTAGATCGTACGGAAAAACTGTTACTTAAGGAGCCGACTTCTAAATGGTTTGATGACATTCGCACACCGGCAAAGGAAACCGCGGCGGACATCGTTAATAAAGCTTTTGCAGCTGCAGTAAAGGAAATTACCGACAGATGTGGTAAACCCGGAGCAAACTGGCAATGGGGTAAATTTAAAAAAATGGAGATAGCGAGCCTTTCACGCCAACCGGCTTTTGGTTCGGGTAATTTTGAATCGGGTGGCACAGCATCAACAGTTAATGCCCTTCACGACGGGCATGGCCCTTCATGGCGTATGGTGGTGCAAATGGGCCCCAAAGTAAAAGGTTACGGCATTTTTCCCGGCGGCGAATCAGGTAATCCCGGCAGTTTTTTCTATAACGATATGTTCAAAACCTGGAATGATGGGAAGTTAAAAGAACTGCTTTTCATGCAATCGGTAAGTGAACAGTCACCACGCATTAAATCAACTTATACATTAACCGGTAAATAATAGCACTATGTTGTTCTTCATCATACTTATACTTTCATTTGCCAGCGGATATTTTTTACCCTGGTGGATAGTTGCCGTCATATCATTTTTAACGGCCCTTTTTATTGGCACAACAGCAAAAAGTTCTTTTTGGCAAGCCTTTATAGCGGTTTTGATGGTGTGGATAGTACTGGCTCTCTTTAAAAGCATACCCAATGACCACCTCATGGCTACAAGGATAGCGCACTTATTCCATTTGCCTGGCTGGGGCTATATATTAGCTGTAACCGGCATTTTAGGAGGCTTAGTAGGTGGAATGTCGGCACTGTCCGGACTACTGCTTAAACGGGCATTTCAAAAGCATTAAAACAAAAATACCCGGAACTTAGCCGGGTATTTTTGTTTATCAGCGCATTGTTTTTAAAACGCGGCCAATGTTTCTTTTAATGTTTTAACCGCCTCGGTATTGCTGCTTGCCTGCGCAAAAATATCCTGCGAGGTGGCTTTGGCTCCATAATAAGCAGCATTTGAATCCTTATCAATGCCCAGGTTTGAGCCATTGATAGTTATCCCGGCAAACAAACCACGGCTGCGTGAGTATGAGTAAACCTCGGCCTGCAGCTTATAATCGGTACTTGCAGTCGAACTGCGGCCAACAGGACCGGCTGCTGCAGAAATATCTCCGCCGATAGTAAAATCACCATTCTTAACTTTGGTTAAAACACCTTTATGGCGGAACACCAGCACCAGATCAACGGATTGTACGCCGATTTGCAAGCCAAAGCTACCGCCTGTTAAAGTAACAAACACCGGATCGCTCCATTTGCCATTACCCAGTTTCACCATGGCTACGCCTTTACCGCGTTTACCGCCAATGCCAAATCCGGCATTGATGAGTTTGGGGATGATAACAATGCCTTCGTATTCTTCCAATAGCTGATGCGGGATGCTTTCCTTCATCTTGGCAAACTCTTTCAACACATTTGACGAATTATGGATGCGTTCTGTCTGTTTGCTGTCATCGGCCGGTTTTGCCGATATCATTACAAAAAAGAGACCTAACAAAACCGGGAGTCTCAAGAATTTTAATGTTTTCATGGGGATGGATGATTAATATTATTAATTATATATTCAATACTTAACTAACCCCCAAAACACGTACTTGTTTTTTTATTTTATGTAATAGGAAAGTCAAACACGCTCAATTTTGCATATAAAACAACATGCCTGGGCATTTCTGGCATGCAAATATTCAACATTATCATTTTCAGCAAATATTCCGCTGATCAGTTCATCAACATCGGCATCACCAACAAGCCGGGTTAAAACCATTTGCTGCGCTTTGCTGTAACCTATAAGCGACAGCGGGAAACTCTTTTTATTAGCCTTAATCTCCGGCGGGAAACGATAAATGTCGCTGTATTCCTCCACATCTTCAGCGTGAATAAAAATAGGTCCCGGCTGGTTATAGGCATTTTCGATTTCAAAAGGCGAATGTTTTAGCAACAGGCGTTTATCAACGTTACGTTCAAAGGGTTTAAGTGAAACCCGGCATGGTCCAATCCCGGTAGCCAGTTGTTCAACCACTTCGCCTCCAAAATCGTCGGTCATGGTTGTCCTTATTTTTTTGGCGAATGATTTTGATAGCGGTACAATTTTAAATGTGCTCATGATTATTGTTTTTTAGATAGATCAAAGTTCGCGCGATAAACAAAGCGTTTCAACCCGAAACTTGCGGAGTTTATTTATCCGAACCGTGATTTATAGGATGAAGGATTCACCGGATACCAATAAATAGTTTGAAAGCAAATCCGTTAATCCCAAACATCAGTTTAATCCCGGTTCAGATAATCTGCACATCTGAAATCCGCACATCTGCACATTTCCTTATCTTTGCCTCAATGGACAAGCCCGGAAAACAACAGGTATTTTCTATCGATACTGATGAACGATTTAATGAAACAGCCTTGCAGGTTTTCAATTACCAGGCACAGCATAACCCGGTTTACAGGCAGTTTATTGAGGGATTAAAAATTGATCCATCATCAATTACATCTTACAGCCAGATCCCATTTTTACCTATCGAGTTTTTTAAGTCACATACTATATTAAGTACCGGTAAGCCCGTCGAGGTAACCTTTACGAGTTCAGGTACCACCGGGATGATCACCAGCAGTCACCGGGTTACCGATATAACCTGGTATGAGGAAAGCTTTCGGCGTGCCTTCAATATTTTTTATGGTGATATCAGGGATTTTACCGTCCTCGCTCTGCTCCCGTCGTATCTGGAGCGTGAAGGTTCATCGCTCATTTACATGGTTGATGATCTCATTAAACAATCAAATCACCCGGATAGCGGTTTCTTTTTGTATAATCATGACGAGCTGTTTCATCAACTTAAAAAACAGCAGGATGCCAGGAAACCTACGCTTTTAATAGGTGTTACTTTCGGTCTGCTCGATTTTATTGAAAACTACCAGGTCAACTTCCCTGAACTGGTTGTAATGGAAACCGGCGGCATGAAAGGCCGTCGTAAGGAAATGATTCGCGAGGAGTTACACGCCATTTTGGGCAAAGGCTTTGGTGTAAAGCAGATCCACTCGGAATATGGAATGACGGAGCTGCTGTCACAAGCTTACTCCAAAGGCGACGGCATTTTCAATTGCCCGCCATGGATGAAGATCATCATCCGGGATACTAACGATCCGCTCAGTACGTTACAAACTGGTAAAACAGGCGGCATCAGCGTTATTGACCTGGCCAATATCAATTCCTGCGCGTTTATTGCTACGCAGGATTTGGGCAGGATTTACCCTGATGGCTCTTTTGAAGTATTGGGCCGGTTTGACCAGTCAGACATCCGCGGATGTAATTTGTTGATTGCTTAATACCATTTGAGAATCAAGACGTCAGGAATCACGTTTCAGGAAAACTTGATTCTTAACATTTGATTCTTGACTCTTTAACAGGTATAATTGTTATTTTTGCGCGCATCATAAATGCTAAAAATATGATTGAGAAATTTTTAAACGAGGAACAGGACCCTAAAACAGTTGAAAAGGTTTATTCACGCCTTGTTGATCTACTTTCTTCAGGCGAAGAGGTTATCTACATTGCCGTTCAGAAAAAGCCGCTGGTAAACCTTTTTCCTGATTGTATAGCTATTACCAACAAACGTGTATTGTTTTTTACCCCGGCCAACCTTGGGCTATCTATCAAGTTTGTTGATTTTGTTTGGAAAGATATCGTTGACGTATATACCAAGGAAGAAATTATCGGTTCCATTTTCAGCGTAAAAACCACCGGTGGCGCCGAAATGGCTGTTGACTACCTGCCTAAAGTTCAGGGCCGTAAATTATACCAGTACGCCCAGGAACGTAAGGAAGTTGAGCGTGAAGCCCGCCGTCAGCGCGACCTGGAGCAAAAACGTGCCGAATCAGGTGCTATCCAGCTGGAAAACTCGCCTGCCCGCGCTTTTGTAGCACCGGCATCGCCTCAGCCGTTTTCTCAACCAAATGGCTATACAGCACCTGCTGCACCGGTAACGCCACCCGCACCAGTCGCGGCCCCTGCTCCTGTTGTACAGGAAACACCTCCGCCTGCCGCACCAAAGCCTGATGAGCTTACCGAAAAACTAAAAAAACTAAAAACCCTGTTTGATAACGGTCTTATCTCGCAGGAAGAATATAATGCAAAAAAACTTGACCTCCTGAGTGACTTATAGTCTTTTGGGGGCATGGTATCCTTATAAAAAAGGAGGCTGTATCAATGTGTGATATAGCCTCCTTTTTTATCTATAGGCTGGCAACTAATCTCTAATCACCAGCCTCTAATCTCTAAAAAGAATTAAAGCGCTAAAACCTCTTTAACACGGTCTGCAGCTTCTTTCAGCAATATTGCCGAGTAAACTTTCAAACCTGAGTTATCAATCAGTTCTTTTGCTTCGGCAGCGTTTGTGCCCTGTAAACGGACAATAATTGGCACCGGGATATTACCGATCTCTTTGTAAGCATCAATTACACCTTGCGCAACACGATCGCAACGAACGATACCACCGAAGATGTTGATCAGGATGGCTTTTACATTAGCATCTGAAAGGATGATATTGAAACCTGCTTTTACAGTTTGCGCGTTGGCAGTACCGCCTACGTCAAGGAAGTTGGCAGGCTCACCGCCAGCAATTTTAATGATGTCCATAGTAGCCATAGCTAAGCCGGCGCCGTTAACCATACAACCTACGTTACCGTCAAGCTTCACATAGTTAAGGTTTGATTTGCTGGCTTCAACTTCGGTTGGATCTTCCTCATCAGTATCACGCATTGCAGCGTAATCCGGATGACGGTAAAGCGCGTTATCGTCAAGGTTTACCTTAGCGTCAACAGCTAAAATTTTATTGTCAGAGGTTTTTAAAACCGGGTTAATTTCAAATTGCGATGAGTCGGTACCTTCATAGGCTTTATATAAAGCAGCAATGAATTTGGTCATGTCTTTAAACGCTTCGCCTTCAAGGCCAAGGTTAAAGGCTATTTTACGGGTCTGGAAGCCCTGTAAACCAACTTTAGGATCAATCTCTTCTTTAAATATAAGCTCAGGGGTTGAGTGTGCAACTTCCTCAATATCCATACCGCCTTCGGTGCTGTACATAATTATGTTGCGGCCACGTGCGCGGTCAAGCAATACGCTCATGTAAAACTCTTTAGTTTCACTTTCGCCCGGATAGTAAACATCCTGTGCAACTAAAACTTTCTTAACTTTTTTACCTTCAGGACCAGTTTGCGGAGTTACCAATTGCATACCTAAAATATTGCCGGTATGTTCTTTTACCTGGTCGATGTTTTTGGCAAGCTTAACGCCGCCGCCTTTACCACGGCCACCTGCGTGGATCTGTGCTTTGATCACTACCCAGCTTGAGCCCAGGTCTTCTTTCAATTTTTGGGCAGCCTCAACAGCCTGCTCAACAGTATCGGCTACAATGCCTTCCTGAACTCTAACGCCATAGCTTTTTAATATAGCTTTACCCTGATATTCGTGAATATTCATGTTTTGAAGAATTTGCGGTAAAGCTACAATTTTGTTTGAAACGGTAAACAGCTTGTTTCAGTTTATTTGCCCTTATCGGGTTAAATAACATTGTATTTACAAAGAATGCAAAGTACGGAAAAGTTAGGGAATTGAATATTAAGCACGCTAAGGCGCAACGCCGCAAAGAAAGTGGGAGAATTTGTTTTCAGTTGAGAGCCTCCTTAAATCATTTCATTCAGCTCATTGTCAGAATCAGGATTTACAGGATTTTAAGATTAATAGAATGTTCGTCAAATCAGAAAAATCGGATGTCAACATAATCAAAAATCATCAACGGTAAAAAGCGCTGAAATCATAAATCAATCGGTGTAATCCCAACAAAATAAATCCAGCTAATCCGTTAACTTTGCCAAATGCTTAAAGCCAGATCTATCCATAAATCATACGGACAGTTACAAATATTAAAGGGCGTTGACCTTGAGGTACAAAAGGGCGAAATCGTAACCATCGTTGGGGCTTCAGGTGCCGGAAAAAGCTCATTACTTAACATATTAGGTACCCTTGACCGGCCAGATTCGGGCACTTTAACCATTAATGATATTGAACTAAACAAACTAAATAACAAACAACTAAGCGATTTCCGGAACCGGCAGATTGGTTTTATATTCCAGTTTCACCATTTACTGGCCGAGTTCAGCGCTCTTGAAAATGTTTGCATCCCGGCCTTTATAGCAGGGAAATCAAAATCTGAAGCAGAAAAAAAAGCGGCTGGGTTGCTTGATCTTTTGGGGTTGAAAGACAGGCTGCACCATAAACCTAACCAGCTATCAGGCGGCGAGCAGCAAAGGGTAGCTGTGGCCCGTGCGTTAATCAACAATCCGGCACTTATTTTTGCCGATGAGCCTTCAGGCAACCTTGATTCGGTCAACGCGCTCGAGCTTCATGAATTATTTATTAAGCTTAAAAATGATTTCAGGCAAACCTTTGTTATTGTTACTCATAATGAAGATCTTGCAAACCTGTCAGACCGCACAGTTACAATGAGGGATGGTTTAATTGTTAACGCCCATTAACATGAGCATTTTAATTACCGCCGCTACAACGGCACAAGCCTACCAGCTCAAAAACAAACTGGAAGGAAAAAATATTATTTTGGGCGACCACATGGACCTGCCCGATTTTATGGTAAAAACAGGCAAAATGATATTATTGCCCAATCCAGCTTCGGCAAGTTATACCCATGAAATGTTAACGCTTTGCCTTGATAAGGGTGTGGATTCGGTTTATTTATTAAGGCCCGACGAAGCCGCGCTTTTATTAAAAGCCGAAACCCTTTTTAATGAATACGATATAAAACTACACGTAATTGATTAATGGACTATAAGGATATTGATAAACGTAAAACTGCTTTTATTTTTGAGTTAGATGATGTGCTTTATCCCGCAAAGGATTACTACTTTCAGGCTTATTACCTGTTTGCAAATATGCTTGAATATATTGAGCTAACGGATGCAAAAGCGGCAACCAAAGTACTAACGGATACGTATATAACTGAAGGGAAGGATACTGCATTTAACCGTTTGACGGAGCAGTTCCCGGTGGCCGAGCAATACCGCGATAAGTTTGAGAACCTGCTTTTGACTGCCAAATTACCGCTAAAACTGCTTTTATATCAAAATATACTTACCTTAATGCAGGATATTGTGGTCGACCGCAAAAAATTGTTTATTGTAACTAACGGCAATGTTCAGGAACAGGTAAATAAAATTAAACAAACCGAATGGCACGGGCTGGAAAAATATCTCCGCTGCTATTTTACCGAAGAAACCGTACCAAAACCCGAACCAGATGTAATTAACCTGCTTATTCAGGAACATGGCCTTCAGCGTAAAGAGATAATAATGATTGAAAATTCGGAAACCGACAGGCTGTGCGCCGAGGCAAGCGGTATTGACAGTATTAATGTTAAAGATTTTTTATAGCATTGGCTATAACATACTTACTAACAAGGCGTTTAAATACTTAAACTCAAACAAATGAGAAAAATATTTTACTTTTTAACGTTAATATTAACGGTTTCATTTGCAGCTTGCAAAAAAGACAAACCTGGTAATAATAACAACGATGACAATTCCGGGCCGCCAAGTACTGGTACGCTACTTGACCGTATAAGAGATTCTGTTTTTTTATATCCGCAGGAAACCTATTTGTGGTACAACCAGCTTCCAACCTATAAAAATTTTCAGCCCCGTAACTATGTCAGTACCGACACCATTACCGGGTTAGGCAGCGAGGTTGACCATTTATCACAATATGCCATAAATCCGGCAAGCTCTCAACCATACGAATATTATGATAATACCGGTACGGCCAAATACTCGTTTATTGATGATGGATCCGTATCAAACGAATTAAGCGGTAATGGCGGCGACTTCGGATTTTCGGTATTCTACCCTACCCGCTCAGATCTGAGGATCAAATATGTATACCCTGGTTCACCTGCTGATAAAGCAGGTATTAAACGCGGGTATCAGATCACCAAAATAAATGGACGCACCGACCTCGCGTACGACGACGGCGGTACAAATACCCAGTTTGTAATACAAGCCTATGCATACAGCAAAACTATCAGCATGACATTGGCCAAACCGGATAATACCACAGTTGATGTAACACTTAATACGGCTAATTATACCATAAACCCGGTTATCACGTATAAAACATTAGAGGTGGGTTCGGGCAAAACTGCAGGTTATATGGTTTTCAATTCATTCACAGATCTGGCCAATGCCAAACCCAAAATATTAGCGGCCTTAAACAGCTTCACCGGTATTTCTGACCTCATCATTGATTTAAGATATAACGGCGGTGGATCAGTAGAGACTGCCGAATATTTTGATAACCTTTTGGTGCCTTCTGCAAAAAACGGCACTAAAATGTATACCGCTTATTTCAATGATAAGCTCACCAGCGATAACTATACCTTGTTTAAAAACCTCTATGAGATACCTAAGGGCTTTTTCTCGGTGAGCAACCAAACTGTGAATTTTCAAAAACAGGGTTCGCTTAATTTAAGCCGCATCTTCTTTATTGTTGGCAGCGGTACTGCCTCGGCAAGTGAATTAACCATTAATAACCTTATCCCTGAGCTTGACGTTCAGTTAATAGGATCAACAACATACGGTAAACCAGTTGGCTTTTACGGCATTGACATCAATAAATACCAGTTGTATATGCCCATGTTCTCTACCAGAAACTCGGCGAATAATGGCGACTACTATACCGGTATGACGCCAGGAAAGAATCCTTATAAAGGTATCGGCGCTACCGACGACCTGACCAAAGACTTCGGCGACCCTACAGAAGGGTTATTAGCACAGGCTTTAAGTTATATCACAACCGGCAAGTATAAAACCGGTTCAGTAACCACGCAAAGCTTAGCTACCTCATCAAAAAACGTGCTTTCGGCAGATCAAAAACGCGAGATGGAACAAAGGTTTAACCGCAGTAAGGTTAAAGGCCTGATGCTTAAAACGCCATCAGTATCTAAAAAGAGGAAATAGAGGATAAAGTCTACTTAAAACGTCATTGCGAGGTACGAAGCAATCCCCGATTAGCAGGTCCGCCCCGTATAGTTTAGGATTGCTTCGTACCTCGCAATGACGATCTTGTTCATTCATTCCTACAGCTTTTAGCTTTTCGCCTTAGGCTTTAAGCTTTTAATCAGCCAATTCCCTTAAATCAACAGGCACCACGCGAGAAATTCCCTGCTCAACCATGGTTACACCATAGATAACGTCAGTACTGGCAATAGTGCGTTTGTTGTGAGATACAATGATAAATTGCGACTCTTTGGAGAAGGTGCGGATAATGTTATTGAACTTATCAATGTTGGTATCATCAAGCGGGGCGTCAACCTCATCAAAAATACAGAAAGGTGCAGGCTTTAGCAGGTACAGCGAAAACAGTATAGCCGTTGCCGTAAGGGTTTTTTCCCCTCCCGATAGTTGGTTGATGGATAATGGTCGTTTACCTTTTGGCTTCGCGATGATATCAATATCCGATTCGAGTGGATGGTCAGGATCTGTTAGGATCAGATCGCATGAATCCTCTTCATTAAACAGCGAGCGGAATACTTTAATAAAGTTTTCGCGCACCATAATAAACGCCGTCATGAACTTATCTTTCGCGGTATCGTCAATCTCCTGTATGGTAGCCAGCAACGATGCTTTGGCTTCGCTCAGGTCTTTCTTTTGCGCCTGGATAAAAGTATAACGCTCATTCATTTCGTTATAAGCCTCTACCGCCATCGGGTTTATGGCGCCAAAATCGTCTAATTGTTTTTTTAGCTTTTCAGCTTTTTCCCGAAGGTCCTGTTCGCTTTCTCCTTCGGGCACTTCGCTTTCCGGCAGGTCTTCAATATCTATATTAAACTCAACCGAAAGACGCTCTTTCAGCGCGTTCAGGTCTATCTTTAAATTATTTCGTTCGTCGCGCAGCTCATTCTCAATAACTTCGCTGTTCTCTTTTTTGCGCCTCAATGAGCTTACCTGGTTCTCATTTTCGGTGATGAGGCCGCGCCATTGATAGTACTCCTGTTCGGCTTGTTGTGTGGCCTTTTCCAGGTTTTCCTTCTGCTCATACATTTCGAGCAGGTTATCGTCGGAGTTATCGGCCAGCTTCAGGTTTTCCTGTATAGCAACTTTTACTTTTTCAAGCTCGCTGCTATTTTGCCTTATACGTGTTTCAAGGCTTTCCTGCTGGGTATCCCGATAGTCAAGGTCTTTCATTAAACCCGATACCTTATTTTGTTGCTGATGAAAACGGATGTTTTCCTGATTGTAGGCGTTTGACTGTACGGAAACGTATTCGTTCAGCTCGTTAAAAGCCATCTGCTTATCGGCCAATAAATCGCTTTGGATCTGGCGTTGAGTTTTTAACTCGGCCAATTGCGGTTGTAGGGCAGCCATTTCATCTTTTATCCCGGAAATTTTACGGGCGATATCTTCTTTACGGTTAAGGCTGTTTTCAATAAAAGTTTGATATTGCTCCTGGCGCGTTTTTACAGTGATCAACTCGTTATTTAAACGGTTCAGGATCTGTTGCTGCTCATTAATCTCAGCTGCCTTGGTTGACGAACGTAAAGCTGCAAGCTTATTCTGTAATTCTTCAGACTTCGTACGAAATGAACCCACCTGGTTCTCTATTCCCCGGATCTCTTTAGCCAAATTCTCCAGGTTTTTAGCACGCCCGATCCTTTTACCCTCAAACAAACCAACCGAACCACCGGCCATGGTATGTTTTGATTTATTGAACTTACCGCTCTTGCCGATTAACACAACGCCCTGCGGTAAAGTTTCGCTATTGATCTGGCCTTCTTTATCGTCATCAACCAGGTAAACACCTTTAAGCAGGTAATTACAAAGCGGCAGGTAACGTTTTTCAACCTCAATAACACTCAGTGCCGGGATAGCCCCCTCCTTTTCGAAGCTGATTTGTGCAGGCGATTCATCAGCGTAGTTATTCAGCACAAAAAAATTTGCTCTGCCCTTTGCCGAATTGCTCAATAGGCTTATAGCCTTTACTGCATCGTCGTACCTTTCAACCACGTAATAGTTCATGAGCGGTTCAAGGTAGTTTTCAATGGCTACACGAAACTCCTCCTTACAAAAAAGCACATCGCTAAACAAAGGTGCATTTTTAGCCCAATCGGTATTCTTTTTCAGGAACCTTATTGACTCCGGGAAACCTTCCAAACTATCAACCATACTTTTGGTAAGGTTGTATTCGTTTTGCTTGGCATCAAGGCGACGGCTCTCTTTTATAATGGTATCCTTAACCGAGTTCAACTCAACATCGGTTTCGGCAATTTGTTCTTTTAATTTATTTTCAAACTCAACAGCCTGCTGAAATTCGTCGTCGAGTGTTTCCTTGCGGTATTGCAGCTCGGCAACCACCTGGTTAAAGTGCGATAGCTCCACCTCTTTATTGGTGGTATCTTCCATATTGCGCTGGCTTTCCTGCTCCAAAGCCTGTTGCTGAATTTGCAATATATCCAGGTCTTTTTCTGCCTTATAAGCCTGGTTTTGCAGGCGGGTATTGATATTATTAAGCTCGTTGAGCTCACTACGGGCTTCGGTTTGTTGTGCACGTAATTCATCAACGGCTTCTTTTAAATCAGAAAGTTTGCTTTGGATGGTTTGCAGCGCTTCATCCTCGGTGGCCTTTTCCTCGTTTAAGCGTTTAATGTTATATAAAACGTGGTTCAACTGGTTTTTATCGCGTTCTAACTCTTCAGTCAGACGCGATTCTTTATCTTGTTGAAACTTCAACTGTTCATTCTTGATCTTCTTTTCGCTTTCGTAAGCCCGGATCTTTGAAACAAACTCATTGGTTGTTTTTTGCTGAACCGAAAGGTTCTTTTCTTTGGTGATACTATCCAGCTTTTGTTGTTGCAGCATTGCTTCCAAAATATCTATCTGGATAATAATATCGCCTTTCTCGGCTTTATGCTTTAGCTCCTGCTCTTCTATCTTTTTCAATGATTCGCTAAAAGCCACGATCCTGAACGAAGCCAGCATAATGCTCAGCGTTTTATACTGTTCTTTGAGACGATAGTATCGTTCAGTTTTCTTCGCCTGGTTCTCCAGTGATTTCAGGTTCTTCTCAATCTCAAACAGCAGGTCATCAACACGGGCCAAATCGGCCTCTGTCTCTTTCAGCTTACTGAAAGTTTGCTTTTTGCGGAGCTTGTATTTAGAGATGCCCGATGCTTCCTCAAACAGGTTACGGCGTGAGCCCTCCTTATTGGTGATGATCTCGTCGATCATCCGGAGCTCGATGATAGAATAGGAGTCGGAGCCGATACCCGTATCCAAAAAAAGATCGGTAATATCCTTTAAACGGCACTGTACATCGTTAAGTCGGTATTCGCTTTCGCCCGTGCGGTAAAGCTTACGGGTAAGTGTTACCTGCGAATAATCGGTTGGCAGTACGTTTTTTGTATTATCAAAAGTGAGGGAAACTTCGGCAAGGTTAGCCGATTTACGGCTTTTGGTACCGTTAAAAATAACGTTATCCATTTTCTCCGAACGGAGCATCCGGGTGCTTTGCTCACCCAAAACCCAGCGGATACTGTCAACAACGTTCGACTTACCACAACCGTTAGGCCCTACAATAGCGGTAACACCCTCATTAAAATTGATGGTTATTTTATCGCCAAAACTCTTGAAGCCTTTGATTTCTAAACGGGTAAGCTGCATTTAATTTATTAAGTACCTTGCAAAGTCCAAACCTCCAAAGTAATTATAAATAATTGAGTTTTGAAAGTATATTTTGATTTGAGGCGAAAGGAAAAGGTGAAAGGAAAAAGGCTAAAGGTAAAAGGATAAAGGCAAAAGGTTACTGGCAGGGTTTGTATAACGTCATTGCTTTGTCCCTACCGATGACAACTCAAAAAGGGTGTCATACTGAGTTCATCGAAGTATGGTGGGCAGGCCCTGCACACGACCGTTCGGCAACTCAGGGTGACAACTCCTTTTTTGCCTTTTACCTTTAGCGGCCCGGACTTTTACATATTCGCAATGACAATTTATAATTTAAACCCTTATCTCCCCCTTCAAATAAGTAACCGCTTTGCCACTCATCAACACGCGGTCACCTTTAAGCTCGCACCAAAGTTCACCGCGGCGGGCTGAGAGCTGATAGGCATGAAGCATATCTTTACCCAGGCGTTTTGCCCAATACGGGATCAGGTTACAATGTGCAGATCCGGTAACCGGGTCTTCGGGGATGCCTGCGCCGGGCGCAAAAAAGCGGGAAACAAAATCAGAGGTTTCGCCAGGTGCGGTAGCTATGATCCCTACCGTATCCATTTTTGACATGGCGAAGAAATCGGGCGTAAGCTCCCTGATATCCTGCTCGGTTTCATAAACAATGAAATAATCACGCGAGCGCAAAAATGCTACCGGTTGCTTTTCGCCAAGCGCTTCGGCTAATCCATTCGGCGCCTCAATGGGGATTGGCGGACGTGATGGAAAATCCATCGTATATTTATCGCCATCACGCTTTACGGTGAGCGTTCCGGCTTTTACAGTTTCAAAATGAATGGTATCACCCTCATAGCCCAGTTCCGAAAACAGAATATGAGCAGATGCCAGGGTAGCATGCCCGCAAAGATCTATCTCATACTCGGGCGTAAACCAGCGAAGCTTATAACCATCGTCGTTTTTCACAAAAAAAGCGGTTTCGGCAAGGTTGTTTTCAATGGCTATCATTTGCATGGTAACATCGGGCAACCATTCATTAAGCGGACAAATTGCCGCCGGGTTACCGCCAAAAAGCTTATCGGTAAATGCGTCGGCCTGGTATATAGGGATGGTCATAACAGATATGGTATTTTAGCTAATATAACGAGGTGAGCGTCAAAATGCAAAAATATGAGAACCAAGATGCGAGAATACGAGAATCATGATGCAAGACTATGAGAATCAAGATCTTTCTTATCCAGCTTCTTTATTTTTTTTGCTTCTTTATTCTTGTATCTTGATTCTTGCAATCCTGCTTCTATAATTGTTCGATCCATAAAACGGAATTACCCGAATTATATTGGTTAGGTTCGTAAAGTTTATTGCCAGGGTCTATCATCCATTTACCATCCACAATAAACTTGTACAGTTGCTTGCCTGGCTTCAGGTAAACACTTACCGTCCACTCTTTACCGTTAAAAGCAAGTGTGTAACCAAAATCATCAAAGTTGTTAAAACTGCCCGCTAAATGAACCTTTTTAGCATTATTGAAACCGCTTAGCTTAAACGTATAATTTGGCTTCACCGAAATATATGAATTAACAACGCCGCCCTCCATCATATTACGAGGGTTTTTGGGGTCGGTGATCCAGTTATCATCCACAACAAACTTATAGCCATAATTGCCCGGCGGAATAATTAAGGACGATGCCCAGCCCGTTTTGGTTTTGGTAAGCGGGATCAAGCCATGCTCCCAATTATTGAAGCTTCCGCCTACGTACACTTTCTTTGCGCTGGTATAACCATCAAGCTTAAACACAACCGTTTCGCCAAGGTTCAGCACTGAGTTGGTATATCCATCAGCGCCCTGGATCTTATTAGGATTAGCTGGATCGGTGATCCATTTGCCATCAACCAGGAAACGATACGCCTGTGTGCCTTCGTGCAGGTAAAGCTGTTTTTGCCAGCCTTTGGGACTTTTCTCGAGGACGATATTGTTAGCGTCCCAATCATTAAAACTCGCTGCCAGTGTTATTTTATGCGCATTGGTGTATCCGTTCAGCTTAAAAGTGTAGTTATAACGAAAGTATATCGAATTATCGTCATTGTCGCTCACCAGGTTATTATAACGGTCGCTGATCCAATGGCCATCCACAATAAATTTATATTCATATTTGCCGGGTTTCAGCTTTATGTCGGCAATCCAACCGCTGTCGGTTTTGGCCATGATACCTTTAAGGGTGCTCCAGTTATTGAAGTTGCCTGATAGCAGTACCCTTTTACTTTGGGCGTAGCCGGGCAAAAAGAAACGGGTTAAACCAGATGCTAATTCATGAACAGTGACTTTAGCAAAGTTATTGATACCGAAATTAACATCAGCCGGATACCCCGGCGACTCATCATCATTGTTATCTATTTTAGTAGTTATCAGGTAAGGAGTAACTTGAGGGTTCAGATTAAGGGCCTCAAGCGGCCTGTCAAACTCTATTATATTTCCCTGTTTTTCGGCCATTGTCCAGCCGTCTTTTTTCAGGGCGGTAAAATCGCCTTTTAAAACATCAGCTGCATTTGCACCTTTTAACCCGGCTTTTTTGAGCAGGCTATCAACTTCTGTTTTGGATGAGCGCATATCAATAAGCAGAACGAGATTATCCCTGCCCATGATCAGGTTATTGCGCTTTTGCGCTCTTACATGTATGGCCATGCAAACCATCGCAAAAAAAACAATAACTATACGCCCGCGCCTTTTCATATTACTGGTTACTGTAAATGTACATTTCAAATTCTTTTTTAACAAAGTTGATGGTGAATATGCCGCGCACAAAGAAGTCATACCCTAAAACACCATCAATTTTGTAGCCATAAGCATTCCCCATTTTTTCGAGATTGGTTATTAAAATACGGTTTTTCATGTACTTTCGGTCGCCGACAACCAAATTATCAAAGCGGGTGTAGATCACCTCGATAGAGGTACCGCCGATACCCATAATTTTTGAGCGGCTGATAACCTCCATATCGGGGATCAGTTTTTTTGAACGCCGGTAGTCGAGTAAACTGGTTTCGGCGGCGCTGTCAAAAGCGAACCAAAGCGAATTATCGTTAACAGTACCCTTCATTAAAATAACATCATTGAGCATACGGAAAGGACTTACCATAAAACGATCGTGAAATACCTTTTCGGTTTCGGGGATGTTACCATTCTCATCAAGTTTTTGGATGTATAACGTATTTCTGAAAAGATCAACGGTAATCGCGAAATCGGAAAATAGCCCGGTACCCAGCAATCCCAATATTTTGATCCGCTTACCGTTTTCTATAGATGACAGGTCGGTAACATCGGCCCGGAGCTTTGGATAGTGCAATTCGAGGATGTTAAAATTACGGATATAAGTAGTAAAAGAGCTGCCGGCAACCCCGTTGATTCCTGCAGATTCCTGCTCAGCTACGTGTGGCAGATCCCTAAAATAGGTTTCATTTAAAACCAGGTACGGCGCGCCGGTATCCAGCACAAAATTACCTTCAAGGGTATCGATCTGAGCTTCAATAAGAATTAGGTTCCCAGCCCTTTTTATCGGAATGACTAAAGTTTTAAAATCACCGGTGGGCGATGGATCAGGATCGGGCTTTGCATTTTTAAAGGTGATGCCATTGATAGTCACTTTCTCGCTGCCCGCCGCACTGAAGCAACAGAAAACTAAAAAAAAGATCAACAGATAAACCTTAGGCATCGTATTAAATACTATACCTAATAGACCCTCATTTTATGCCTTAAGTTACACAGTCTAACAATTAAATAATGTGACTGATGTACCGGTACCTGATCAGATCATCAGGGTTGTTGATGGCTTTGGTGCTCCCGTCGGTAATTAGTACTATTCTATCGGCCACGTCAAGGATATTATAATACTGATGATCGGTAACAATGATACCTTTTACCTTAGCGCATTTACGAATGATACCCTTAAACATTTCCGCCTGCACCGGCGAAACATGAGTAAATGGCTCATCGAGCAATATAAAATCTGCCCGGCTGTAAATACACATCAGGGTTTCCAATTGCCTGAGTTCTCCGCCGGATAGCTGGCCGGGCTTTTTGTGATGATGATCCTGGTAAATTGACAATGAGGTAAATTCATCAGTAAATTGAGGATCGATAATGGTACCAGCAAGGCTTTGGATCTTTATATTTTGCGGCAGATAATTGTGCTGGGGCAAATAAGCTACCCGACCATCGTCATAACCTTTATAAATGTGTTTATCGTCGATGCTGACGTGCTTGTAAGTTGGCTTTAGGCTACCGAAAATAACCCGCAGCAGCGATGACTTGCCACAGCCGTTGCGGCCAAGCAAACCTACCACCTCGCCCTGGCGGCAATCGAGATAAATATCTTGTAAAATCTTGCGTCCATCAAACTCGAGGTGAACGCTGTCGGTTTTTAAAATATACTGACCCAATATTTTACCAGTTTTAAGAGCGATAACAGTATTCCGTAGGCCAGGGCATCGCACGTAAGGGCGTACAGGTATAACCTGTCGATCCCGTAACCTGCATTACGGAAGTAGAAGAAGGTTTTAGTTGAGTTGTAATTATAATACCGGAAGCCGATGATTAAACCATAACTCATTATTTTAAAAATGTATGATTCTACAATATTAACCTCTCCGCGAAACAAATAGTAGATGCAGATCATGTTGATGGTCATGCACCATAACAACATCGACTTATAAAAATACCAGGTGATTTTTATGGTATTACGCATTCAGCTAATCATGACAGGTGAGCTAAAATAACGCAGGTTGTGGCTTAAAATTTTCCTCGCAGGCAATTCTATTTTGTTCGCCTGCTGGTTCACCTGGCGAACAGGTTCGGGGATGCGGTAATTGCCGACACAGTTTTTGATGAGCCCGGCACTTTACTCCACACTGATGTGTTGTTCCAGCGATCTGTAAAACCGGACATACTCATTTTTATGTTTACGTCCACGCTTACTTTAGCGTTGCTATGTAAGCGCGGACGCTTGAAGGGAATTACATATCCCCTTTGCTCACAAACCTTATTCAACCCGCTCCTTTAGCGCTGCTTCCCAGCCTATTATTGCGTTTTTACGGGCACTGCCCCAATGATACTGACCTATTTCGCCGGTTGATTTGATTACCCGGTGGCAAGGGATCAGGAACGCTACGGGATTACTACCTACCGCTGAGCCGACTGCGCGGTAAGCATTTTCGCTGCCTGATTTTTTGGCAAGTGAGGCATAAGTGGTCAATCCGCCGGCAGGTACTTTCAATAATGTTTCCCATACCTTGATCTGGAAATCGGTTCCTTTTAAATGCAGCTTGATCTCGTCCAAACGGCTCCAGTCCTGTGTGAAAATAAACAAGGCATTTTGCTGGATTCTGTCAACTAACTGGTTGTATCCGGCGTTTGGGAAACTTATTTTCAACTGCTCCAAAGCTTTCTCTTCCCCATCATCAACAAAAGCCATATGGCAGATACCTTTGCCCGTTGATGCCACGATCACCTTACCAAAAGGCGTATCGGCAAATGAATAATTGATCTGCAGCATAGCCCCGCCGTTGCGGTATTCGCCAGGGGTCATACCTTCTACCTTAATGAACAGGTCATGCAGTCTGCCACCTCCCGAAAGCCCTGTCTCCAGCGCGGTATTAAAAACATTGGTGTTGTCCTGCTTTAATATTTCCTTGGCATGTTCTACACTTAAATATTGCAGAAACTGCTTAGGCGTTACCCCCGCCCAATCCTTAAACATCCGCTGAAAATGGAAGGGACTTAAATTAACATGTTCCGCAACTTCATCCAGTTTAGGCTGTGCCTTAAAATTCTCCCTGAAAAAGCCAATCGCATCGGCTATGCGGGTATAATCTATCTCTTGTTGAGTTTTCATAAAGCCTTATATTTAAATAATTCAATTGTGTTTTTTAGTATTTATAACACAAAGGTACCGGCCTCGCCCATGCTCAACAATCCGATTCTTGCGGAGTTTTCAGGCGATATGCTCTTCGATTATCTTGCTTAAAACTACCGCATTATTTAATTTCGGCTCTTTTGAAGAAAACACCAGCGTCACTGTTTTATGCTGCCTGATATAATCTACCAATTCATCCAAAACCTTTGCACCCTCAATTTCGGCGCGGTATTTTTGGTTAAAGGCTTCAAATTTTTCAGGATCATGGTTATACCATTTTCTTAGCTCGTTAGATGGTGCTACACCTTTAAACCACTTGTCAATCCGTTGGTCTTCCTTTTTTATCCCCCGCGGCCAAAGGCGGTCCACCAAAACTCTAACGCCATCTGCCTCGGCATAAGGTTCGTAAACCCGTTTAAGTTTAATCTCCATGATATGTATTTAATAATTTCTCTTCAATGAAACCGACAGTATAAATTCCGCAAGAATCGGATTGCCCGCCAATCTTCCTAATGATAGTTTTGATACTATTCAAAATAACAAAAATGACACCGGAACAAACACTTAAAGATCGCATCAAAAATCTTGATTGGGATCAAATTAATAAAACATTACATGACAACGGTTTTGCAATTGTTAAACAGGTTTTAGGTGAACGCTACTGCGATACATTAATCAGCGAATATGACGCAGATGCTTACCGCAAAACCGTCAACATGGAGCGCTACAGATTCGGATATGGCGAATACAAATATTATAATTACCCGCTTCCTGCTATTATAACAGATTTAAGGGAGAGCGTTTATACGTGCATCGTACCTGTCGCCAATAAATGGATGAATGAACTTGGTATTGACAAACGATTCCCCGGCACCCATGAAGAAATGAAACAGTTAAGCCATGAAGCCGGGCAAACCAAACCCACAGCCCTGATATTGCAATACACAGAAGGCGGATTTAACACCCTGCACCAGGACCTTTACGGCGAAGTATATTTCCCCATCCAAATGGTTTTCATGCTCGACCAACATGACAGAGACTATACCGGCGGCGAATTTGTAATCACCGAGCAAATTCCGCGGGCACAATCAAAAGTTAATGTACTTACTCCAGACATGGGTGATATGGTTTTATTTACCACTAACTTTAGGCCGGTAAAAGGCAGCAAAGGTTATTACAGGGTAAATATGAAACATGGAGTAAGCCCGGTTCACAGCGGTAAGCGCCATAGCCTGGGCATTATATTTCATGATGCACTTTCTTAAACACATTGATGTAATTTTAACCGATGCTGCAGAACCGCGTAAATCCATTTGGCCAACTCATTAAAACTCCCGAACGTGGCGCCTGGCTCGGTAACCGCGGCGTAATACATAACGAGTGCAAGGAGATAGTACGCCCCTTTAAAATCAAAGCATGGATAACTTGCGTTTTGGAGTTCAGGGGCCGCCATCGGGAAATCATGCAGCCCAACCGGTGGACGGAACTATTCTTCCTTGACGAAGCTACCGCATTTTCGGCCGGGCACCGCCCTTGCTTTCAATGCCGGTATAAAGACCATCAAAAGTTCAAACAGTTTTGGCTAAAAGGAAACCCGCAATATGGTTTCGATATGAAAACACCAGTATCCAAAATAGATGACATTTTACAGGCCGAGCGAATTACCGTCGATAAGTCAAAAGTTACTTATGACGAAAATATAAGGGCATTGCCAAACGGAACTTTTGTGATTCATGAGGGGCGGCCATATTTGCTTAAAGATGACGAGTTGCACTTGTGGAGCGCCGTGGGATATGAAGAAGGAATAGCATTACCCCATGTGGATAAACTGCAGGTGTTAACTCCCCGTTCTTTTGTGAATATGTTTAAAGCAGGATATGCACCGCAAATGAGTATTTAACTTATAATGCTAACAAATATCAGGGATTAAATAATTTCCAATGTCCTTCGGTAACAACCTCAATTACTCCATCGACAACTTTAATGGCGGTTTGATCGTCAATAGCGTATGATGGTACAGGTATGGAAGCAGCCAGTTTCTCAATATTGGCCAGTGAATTCTCAGGGAACCATTCGTAGTCTAAATGAGGGTGAATAGCAAAATCAACAACATTCAGCGACTTATCACTGTTAGCCGGTAACACATGGTTGCCATAGGTTGTGCCAAACCGGGTCATGATCATACTGCCGGCACTTAAACCTACGTATACCATTTTATGCAATAACGATGGCAACAGCTCTGCCAGGCCGGATTGCTGCATCCAATAGGTCAGATATTGGCAGTCGCCTCCACCTACCAACAAGGCATCAGTTTCATTGAGCATATTAACCCAAAGTTCTTGTTTGATGCTTGGCAGCACCGTTAGCTCCAGCAACCCCAGCGATTTCCAGCCTAATTCGCAAAAAGGATCGCCTAACGATCCTCGAATTACTCTTCGTACTATGTCGCCGCCATTAGGAATGGCATATATCGCCGTAGGGACAAAAAGGGCATTCGATTCAGCAATTGGCTTGCCCAGTAGTTCAATGAGCGCATTTTGAATGCTCATATTGCTTATACCGGCAGAAGTGAGAAGCAGCTTCATATTCGTTTATATCGTGATTGTGCGCAATAAGCTTAAGGTAACAATGTAATTCAAAAAGTAACCGGGCTTATAAATAATTCATTGATTATTTCACCCATTATAATGTAGCCGCACACCCGCATGCCGGCTTTCAGAAGAAGTGCCTTAGAAGCGTGATTATTGACGTTGCACCGGGCTGCAGGAACCCTATTTAACCGGTAGGCTTCCTTTTTCAACTCCTGCATAAGGAAAACGCCATATCCTTGTCTTCTTAAATCTTCCTTTACTTCATAGTAAATATCGATATAAGGGAAATTATAATTCAAGATAAAACCACCTGTAGCAATAACTTCACCATCTTTTTGTATACTGTAAGCATTCCATTCGTCTGCATTTTTACTTTTTACAAACTGCGCATCATCTATTGCAAATGCCGTTTCAAAAGCCGTTTCGAACAGAATAGCCTCGGCATTGATGTTTTTTGTTAGTTCAAACGCCATACCCGCAAGTAAGATATCATTGGTTTGGCATTCTACGAAGCCGGCACCCGAGGCTTTTATAAATAGCTCAAAGATCTGCCTGGCATGCTTTCTGAAAGGTTTATCTAAAAAGAACTCACATATGGTATCCCTTTCCTCGCGTTTATCTTTTCCCCATACCGAACCATAACCAATGGGGATGTCGTTATCCTTAAAAAGATAAGTGTCTACCCAACCTGCACCATGACATTTGTTATACACAAATTGAAATTTTGCTTCTGCAAGAAATAACCGGCGATGCGATTCAATATCTATCTCCTGTACTTTTACAACGTCAAATTTCATTTGCACATTAAAATTAAACTACTAAGCATAAATATACCAAATAACAAGAATTAGTAGTATCGAAGCCGGTAAGGAATTCATGTTCTAAACCATATTTCGATATCAAACTAACAGTGTTTTCAGATACAAAAAGCTTGCAAAGCCTCTTCCATCCATTCAATCCCGCAATTCGTCGGTACAAAATTTCAAATTAAGGCCGCGCGATTACTTTTACACCGTCAAATAATAATTTGATCAGTGATAAGGTTTAGGTGACAGCCCCCAAGCAGCGAGTGCAAGGGGGCTTTCTTGTATAATCCACTCATCCCTATTTTTCGGTAAAACGTGCCGCTTCCCTCCGTTCATCTATACAATTTCCCAATTCACCGACACATGGTTGATAAAACCAACCGCTCATCTTCACCTTTGATTTATAATTCAGAAGCAGGGACACTGAATTATAGTTTTTTTCGTATAAGATGAAGCACCTGTGCAATGTACAGGTGCTTTTTTTAAATTAGATGCTAAAATATGTGCTGGCCAGTAGCTTCGGCATTGATGAATAAAAGAATCTTAAAATAAAATGATCCGCTCAAAAGCAACCACTTTTTTCATTCATGCTGCAGGCTGGCTTGTGTTTTTAGGGTTCCCGTTATTGTTCATGAACCGCACGCAGCAAAGCAGCGCCGCCACCTATACAGTACTGTTTTCGCCTTACTACTGGCTGTTTTGCCTTACTTATATATTTATGTTTTACCTGAACGCCTGGTACCTGGTGCCAAAATTCGTGTTCCGTAAAAGATATATCTGGTATGGATTTATTGTGTTACTGCTTTCAGGCTGTGTTTACTTTTTGCAGCCTTTTGATAACCTGCTTCTTCACAATCTCATTAAAGGGAATAAACCTGTAGCAACAACTGCCCCCAATCCGCAGCCTATAGGGCCGCAAATTGTGCCTACAGGTATTGACAGCTCAGCACCTGATCAGCAAAACATGCCTTTTGGCCCGTTGCCACACGAGGACCTGCGGATGCAGGACCCCAGCCTTAAACCCGCCAACCGCATTATTTTCATTCACCAATCAGGTAATATTGATATGGTAGGCTTATTTATTTTTATCATTGTGATGGGACTGAGCGTTGCCATTGCCACGGTTCAAAAATGGCAACTTACCGAGCAGATGGTTACCCGCGCCGAGGCCGAAAAAGCCCATGCCGAACTCTCTTTTCTTAAAGCCCAGATCAATCCTCATTTTCTGTTCAATACGCTGAATAATATTTATGCCTTATCGGTTACCAATAGCGAGCATACTTCCGAAAGTATCATGAAACTCTCTAATATCATGCGCTACGTAACCGATGAGGTAACGGAGGATTTTGTTTTGCTGCAAAACGAAGTTGATTGTATCAACGATTATATCGATCTGCAACGCCTGCGACTCGGCAAAAAAACAAAGCTTGATTTTGAAGTTTCGGGCAAGATAGACAATCAAAAAATTCCGCCCCTGATACTGATGACCTTTATTGAAAATGTTTTTAAGTACGGCGTAAGTAAACATCAGCCATCAGTTATCAATATTTGCTTAAGGGTAAACGGCAACCAAATGCTGTTCATCTGCAAAAATACCATTTTCGAAAAACGACCTGCCACCGAACGGAAAGGGATTGGCATTGCCAATAACCGTCAGCGCCTGCAACATATTTACCCTAACAAACACCGGCTTGACATCAGCTCGGCCGATGGCAATTTCACTGTCGAACTGGAGATTAACGCTTAAAACTATCTATTATGCAGTTAAAATGTGTAGCTATTGATGATGAGCCACTGGCCCTTCAGATAATTGAAAAATATGTAGCTGGCTATCCCGCGTTAACATTGGTCAATACTTTTGAGGATGCTATATCGGGCGGGGAATACCTGAAAATGAACAAGGTAGATGTGCTGTTCATAGATATTAACATGCCTGATATTACAGGTATCGACCTGGTAAAATCATTGACTGATAAACCAATGATCATTTTTACCACTGCCTACAAAAATTATGCATATGAAGGTTACGAACTGGAGGCGGTTGATTACCTGCTGAAACCGATCAATAACCTGCGCTTTGACACAGCGGTTCAAAAGGCAATTGGCTATTACCAGTACAAGCATACCGATACCCCGAATGAAAGCGATTTCCTGTATGTGCATTCAGAATACAGACTGATCAAGATCAACATTAAAGACATTGAATATATTGAAAGCATGCAGGATTACATCAAGATCCATATGCTGGGCGTAGCCAAACCCATACTAACGCTTATGCCCCTGAAAAGTGCAATTGAAAAACTGCCTGCATCAAAGTTTATCCGTATTCACCGCAGCTTCGTGGTAGCGCGCGATCTGATCAGGTCTATCCACAACCGCAAGGTAAAACTAACCGACGTAGAGCTTCCTGTAGGTACAAACTATACCGATTTTATCAAAAACTGGCACAAATAATCAATTCATCGGCACATTAAAGGCGTTGAACGACACATTATTTTATAGCCCCTTAAATAGCCTCAACTTTATATTATTAAAATTGGCACTAATCCTTAAGTCATGAAAACAGCAGGCGATAAAAAAACCATCTTAGTACTTGATAAAAACAGCCGGATGTTATCGGTAATTGATGACATTATGTACTATGGCGATTTTAATGTGCATTTAACTTTTGACCCCAATGCTATATATGATAAAGCTAAAATGATTAATCCGGATTTGATCATTTTGGATTATTTGTTGGTAGATAACGATTGTGAACTGGTTTGCCGGGACTTTAAGGATGATAAGCAGCTATGCAACGTACCTATCATTATTGTAACCGCTTTTAAAACAAAAAAAGCACAGGCCGACTCCTATAAATGCGATGCCTTGTTTGTAAAACCGCTGGATATGGAAGTGCTTGCATCAAGGATAGAATACCTGATGGCATCCTGAAGCTGGTTTTGTAAACTCATATAAACCTGCTAAGTTTAGCTTTTATTAATTAAACAACTCTGCACTTATAAAATGAAACTCAAGAGCAACATAGCCACCAGCGAAAACGGGTTTATTTTTAACCCTGCCACCGGCGATTCATTTTCCGGTAACGGTATGGCGGCAAAACTGCTTGAGGCTATGAAAAGCGGCAAAACCGAAGATGATATCAAGCAGGATATTCTGAGCAGGTATGAAGTGAGCGAAAGCCAGCTTAACTTGGATTGGGATAATTGGATGCTGCAGCTAAAAGAAGCAAACCTGCTCGAAATTTAAGGATGATGCCAAACAAGTACGCTAATTTATGTATTGCCGTCACCGGGCTTAATGCCAATGACAATCCGGGTCCTGGGATGGCGGTCATCCGTTCTTTAAAAGAGTGTTTTGGAGATGGCTTGCGCATAATTGGCCTATCGTATGAGTCGCTGGAGCCCGGGATTTATCTGCGGGGGTGGGTAAATAAAACTTACCAGGTCCCCTATCCAACCGAAGGTACGGCAGCCCTCGTTGAACGTTTGACATATATCAACGAACAGGACAAACTTGATCTCATTATCCCCAACTTTGATTCGGAGCTGTTCAATTTTATAAAGATAGCGCCTCAATTGCAGCAAATGGGCATAGCAACTTATCTCCCAACACACCAGCAACTGGCGTTAAGAGATAAGGTGAACCTAAAAAATTTCGGCACAAAAAATGGCTTTTATGTGCCTGCCGATCATAAGCTTTACACTACCGACGATATTAAAAAAGCGGCTGATGAGTTCAACTTTCCTATGGTAATAAAAGGTAAGTTTTATGATGCTTATGTTGTATATACGATGGATCAGGCATTGAAAGCCTTTCATCAATTATATGCAGCCTGGGGCATACCGGTAATAGCTCAGCAATACATTAAGGGCAACGAAATCAACATTGCGGCACTTGGCGACGGTAATGGCAACAACATCGGCTTGGTGGCTATGCGCAAGCTTTATATTACCGATAAAGGGAAGGCCTGGGCGGGCGTTACCATTAAAGATGATAAGCTTACCCAACTGGCCGACAACTTTGCCCGCGTAAGCAACTGGAAAGGCGGTTACGAAATGGAGGTCATGAGCAATGCCGACGGACATTTATACATATTGGAAATTAACCCCCGGTTTCCGGCATGGGTTTATTTAACTGCCGCCGCCGGCCAAAACCAGCCTGCGGCATTGGCCAAAATAGCGATGGGTGAAACCGTTGAGCCCTATGCCGATTACCAGGCCGGCAAACTGTTTGTCCGCTATTCGTGGGACCATATTGCCGACATCGCCGATTTTCAGCAGATCTCGGCGTTTGGCGAATTATAATTTATAACGATGGAAAAGCTGCCATACGAGAAACCATATATAAAAAAACTACAGGCCGGTGCCCTTAATAAATTCGGCTCCCGCACCGGTGTGCAGCCCGTTAAAAGCATCGATGGCGTTTCGGTTAAAAGCCTGATCGAAAACTACGGTTCGCCGGTGTTTGTATTGTCCGAAAAACAAATCCGCAAAAACTACCGGGCAGCATACCGCGCTTTTAGCACCCGCTACCCAAAGGTACAATTTGCATGGAGCTATAAAACCAATTACCTCAATGCTGTTTGTCAGATTTTTCACCAGGAAGGCAGTTGGGCGGAGGTTGTTTCGGGCTTTGAATACCGTAAAGCATTGGGCAATGGCGTACCGGGCAACAAGATCATTTTTAACGGACCGGGCAAATCTCTCAACGATCTGCAGTTGGCCATCGAGCATGATTCGCTGATCCATATTGATCATTTTGATGAGCTTAACCTGCTGCTTACCTTAAGTAAAAACATGGCCAATAAGCCACGTGTGGCCATCCGTATAAATATGGATACCGGCGTTTACCCACTTTGGGACCGCTTTGGTTTTAACTATGAAAATGGAGAAGCCTGGTCGGCGGTTACAAAGATCACAGGCTCGGGAAGTCTGCAATTGGTGGGCCTGCATTGCCATATCGGTACCTATATGCTCTCTGCCGATGCTTATGGTATAGCAGCTAATAAACTGGCCGAACTGGCTGTTCGCTGCCAGACCGAACTTAATCATAAAATAGAATATCTTGACCTGGGAGGCGGTTTCCCCTCAACTAATACACTAAAAGGTGCTTACCTGCCGGGGAATGATACCGTGCCGACGGTTGACGACTTTGCTGAAGTCATAACTTCGGCTTTGCTCAATTTTGGCTTTGCCAATGATGACCTGCCGCTGCTGATATTGGAAAGCGGGCGCGTTTTAATAGATGATGCCGGTTACCTGCTGGGCACTGTTATTGCCAACAAACGTTTAGCCAATGGCAAAGGCGCCACCATTGTTGATTTTGGGGTCAATATCCTGTTCACATCTTTTTGGTATGAACACCAGGTAAGCCCTGCTCAGGATTTTGCTGCACATACCGAAAACATGGTGATATATGGGCCGCTTTGCATGAACATTGATGTGATCAGGGAAAGCATTAACCTGCCACTGCTAAATCCCGGCGACCAGGTTGTAGTACACAAGGTTGGCGCTTATAACATGACCCAATGGATGCAGTTCATTACCCTGAGGCCTGCTGTTGTTTTGATAGATGAAAAGTTGCGCACCCACCTCATTCGCCAAAACGAAACATTGGAATATACTGCCGAACCAGAGTTAGTACCCGCTCATTTAAATAACAACAAGTGAAGCAAATTCCGGCATTTATAAAAACCATTATCAATTCTTATTCAGTGCTGTTTTTTTCGCAGAACCGGGTATTGGGGATTATTTTGCTGCTGGTATCTTTCTTCAACCCGGTGTCTGGCTTTGCAGGGTTGAGTTGTGTCATTTTCTCTTTGCTGATAATAAAACTGTTAAAACAGGATAACGAAGATTACCTGGCCGGAATCTACAGCTTTAACTGTTTATTATTAGGGATAGCATTTGGTACTTTTTTCCAGGTTAACGTCATGTTTGTGACCTGGCTGGCGGTTGCCTGTTGCCTTGTAGTGCTTGCTACTATTATTATGTCAAAGCGCATGAGTAAACCGGGTTTACCTATACTTTCACTGCCATTTATCCTGGTTTTCTGGCTTGTACTGCTGGCATCCAACAGCATCTTCAACACTGGATTATCACAAAAAAGCAGCTCCCTGCTCGAAGAAATTTACACTGGCCCGGGTAACCTGGCCGGCGCCGAAGGTTATCTTGCCACAACGTTACCAAAACTGATGAGCTTATTTTTCCGTTCATTGAGCGCAATTCTATTTCAGCATAATATCATAACCGGAATGCTTATTGCTATAGGGATACTTGTGCATTCGCGCATTGCATTCAGCCTGCTTATCATTAGCTTTTTAACGGCCTGCGGGTTTAACAACATCACAAATACCTACCCAGAGGGTATCAGCTATTACCACCTTGGTGCCAATTTAATGATGGCTTCAATGGCCATCAGCAGCTTTTTCACCATCCCATCGTTACGCTCTTACCTGCTGGCAATTCTTTGCATCCCCTTGGGTTTCATACTCATTAATGCCCTTACCACACTCATGGCCCTGCATGCGTTGCCTATATTTTCGTTACCGTTTTGTGTGCTTAATATCAGCCTGCTTTATTTTTTAAAGCTAACCGGTCATCACCCCAAATTGCAGTTAACCATAGCACAGCATTACTCGCCCGAAAAAAATCTTTATCATGTTTTAAACCTGCAAAACAGGCTGAACGATCTGAAATACATGAGGCTCAATTTGCCGTTTATGGGCTATTGGACGGTTTCGCAGGGTTATAATGGTAGCATTACCCACAAAGGCGAATGGGGCCAGGCGCTTGATTTTGTGATTACGGATGATGAACAAAAAACATTTCAGCATCCCGGTACCCTTCCTGAACATTTTTATTGTTTCAATAAGCCGGTACTGGCCTGCGGCGACGGCATTGTAGAACAGGTTGTAAACCATGTAGAAGATAACGACATAGGCGAGGAAAACCTGAAGGAAAACTGGGGGAACACCGTAGTGATACGCCACGCCGAAGGGCTTTATTCCAAACTCTCGCACCTCAAAAAAAACTCTGTAAAAGTTAAACCCGGCGATATCGTAAAACAAGGTGATCTGCTGGGTTTCTGCGGTAATTCGGGTCGGTCGCCCGAGCCGCATTTGCATTTCCAGTTGCAGGCTACGCCTTATATAGGATCTAAAACACTGCCTTATCCGCTCGCCTATTATTTTACCAAAAAAGCTGATCAAACCATCTTTGTAAGCTACAATATCCCAAATGAAAACGAATTAATAAGCAACCCCGAAATCAATACGCCACTCAAAAAAGCATTCGACCTGCAACCGGGCTTCGTATCTAAATTAGTTAACGGAAACGGCTCAACCGAAGAATGGGAAGTTTTTAAAGATGAATTAGGACAGTCATACATCTACTGCAAAACAACAGGTGCCGTTGCTTATTTTATTAACAATGGAACTATGTTTTACTTCACCAGCTTTTATGGCGATAAAACGTCGCTCCTCCACTATTTTTACCTTGCCGCATATAAAGTTATTTTTAACGATGCCGGGTATAGCCCGGCTAATGATGAGTTCCCGGTACCGCTTACCCATAACAAAACATTGCTTTGGCTGCAGGATTTTATTGCGCCTTTTTACCGGTTCATCAGCATAAAATATAAAAGCGGGATACAGTTAAAAAAAACAGGGTTAAACATTGTATCCAAACAATACCAGGAAATTGCAGGTAGAACATTGTCCCTTACAGAGGCAACCATTTTTGTAGATCATAGCAGCCTGCAAGCCCTCATTATAAATACAAACGGTCAGCATATTGAAGCACAATGGAGTACAGAAAATTAACCATACTTTTTGCCTTGCTATTTGCTGCTCTTGTAACCCGTGCACAAGATAATAAACTTGCCACGGCCGATAGTACCGCCGAACAATTGTACAATGCCGGCAACTGGAAACAACTTATCAGGTTTGTAAATCAATCGGTTGCTAAAAGTGTAGACTCTCCTACCTTGCGCTTTAAGGCCGGGTATGCTTATATGCTTACCGGTAACTATAAAGCGGCCATCTATCAGTTTAACCGGGTTTTACTTAAAGAGCCCCAAAATGTCACTGCATATTTGTATGCTTACTACTGCAACACCTATATCAACAACAATAACACCGCGTTTTACAATGCATCGCATTTAGACACAGCAACCCTGCGTGCTATCAAGTTATCACCCTTTGGTTTAACTGATGCGGTTTTAGAAAGCGGCATAAAATTGCCGAATAACCACGAACGCGACAACGGCTTTTTTGAACGCGCGGGTATCGGTTTAAGATTATCGTGGCGTTTGCAGTTGGATCAATCATTTATGTTTTTCAAACAGAATATATTCAGATCGGGCTATATTGATTACATTAACCAAACAGGCAAAACCGACCGCCAGTTTGAATATTATGCTAAAGCGAAATATTCTTTGACTAAAAACATCAATTTACTTGGCGCGTACCATTATTTACACACCAGCTACCGGAGCAATATTTACCAAAGTAACCTTGGGCTGTTAGGAATAAAATATGATACCCGCTACATTGATTTGCAGGGCGATGTTAATTTGGGCAAACTCATTAATAAAACCTTAAAACAATATGATGCCAAAGTGGATTTTTATCCACTGGGAAACTTGAATTTATACACCACAAGCAGGGCATCGGTACTGAATTTAAGCGGAGTAACGCATTTCATTTATAGCCAGTCGGTGGGATTTAAAGTGTTAAACAAAACGTGGCTGGAAACAGCCGCTACTTTTGGCAACCAGGATGATTACCTGGATGCAGACGGGCTTTATGTGTATAACGCCATCGATCCTACAAAATTTAAATGCGGTGAAAGCGTTTTTTATCAGTTAGGTAACCATGCCTTATTGAATTTAAATTACTTTTATGAAAAGAAAACAGACATTTACCGTGCTGTTAACTATAACCAAAACTCTGTTACGTTAGGTATAACATGGAAATTTTAAAGAAGACCTTTATTCCCATTTTTTTATTTGTATTTGCAGCACAATTGCAGGCACAGACAAATGTGGTGCTTCAAAAAGCTTTTCACAACAGTTATACCAATGAATTAAACAAAAACTACGTTGCTGCCATTGCCGATATTTACCCCTACTATTCGGAAAATAATTATGAGATAGCCATCAGGCTGGGTTGGCTTCATTACCTCAATAAAAACTACACTGCTTCGCAAACCTATTATCAAAAAGCAGTTAACCTGAAGCCCGGCGCTATTGAGGCTAAGTTTGGCTATATAAAGCCGCTCTCCTTTTTGCAAAACTGGGATAAAGTGCTGGAACAATATCTTGCTATCCTGAAAATAGACCCTCAAAACACACAGGCCAATTATTGGGCCGGCGTAATTTATTATAACCGTAAGCAATACGAACCCGCTATTAAGCTTTTCAGGGTAGTAGTAACGCTTTATCCTTTTGATTATGACGGCAACCATATGCTGGCCTGGTCGATGCTTATGGCTGGAAAAAAATCGGAAGCAAAACCTTTTTTTGAAAAAGCGCTGATCATCAAACCTGCTGATGCTTCCAGCACCGATGGCTTAGCCAGATGTAATTAGCCCGGTTTAAATTTTTCGTAGAGACGCATCACATGCGTCTCCGACAGCAAATTTGCGCATTAAATACCTTCATGCGCAAGACGCATGTGATGCGTCTCTACAACAAAAAACATATTCTTCATACGTCGATTTAAATCACTCATTTGTCGACACATTTCCCGACGGCCCGATTTTCCAAATTAATTTTAATTAAACCTGTCCGAAAAAAGGCAGCGCTAATTATCAATTTAAATTAATTCTATGAAAATGAAATCATTTTACGCCTCACTATTGATGGTCGGCACAATAATCGGCCTGGCATCATGTAAAAAGGAAAACGCTTCAAAATCAGCTTCGGCCGGCAGCGTTTCGTCATCAGCCGTCACATCAACCGGCGCCATCGCTATTAGCCTTGCGTCGTCCGGAACTACTACCGACAGCGTTTATATGGTTGGCTGCTATGGCAAGCATGATACCAAAGACTCCGTTGCTTTTAGCACATTACCTACAGCTATCGGCACTTACCTTACAGCTAATTACAGCGGTTATACATTCAAAAAAGCATACTCCATTACTGATAGTACTAAAACAGTTATCAACTACATTGTAGTTATCAAATATAACAGCGCTTTGGTTGGCCTCAAATTCACTGCTGCTGGTACGTTTGTAAGCATCCTTGAGCAACGCGAAGGTGTTGACCTTAAAGGACCAGGATGGCACTTAGGCGGATTCTTTGATAATCGTGACAGTAAACACCGCGATACCATTGCTATTTCGGCCCTTCCTGCTGCTGTAAGCAGCTATTTTTCAACAACCTATCCAACAGATACTTTGTTGCATGCCTCTATCGCACCTGATAACGTATACATTTTGATAAGCCAGAACGGGGTACTTTACTCAACAACGGTAACCGCGGCAGGCAAACTTGTAAAACGTATTCAGATAGAAAAACACGATTTAAAACATGCTGTAGTAGCTGAAGCTAACTTACCGGCTGCTATTACCACTTATCTTACTGCTACTTATCCGGGCTACGTATTTGATAAAGCATTTTCTGAAAGCCCCGGCGGAACCCTGCAAGGTTACGTTGTGTTGATTACATCAAACAATACCAAATACGCTTTAATTTTTAATGCGTCTGGTACATTTGTCAGAGTCCTGCCTATCCACTAAACAATCAAGATTATAGCGCTGTTGGTAAGCCATGTTTTTAATTAAACATGGCTTACTTGCTTAGTTTCAGAGCTCCAAACAGTGGATCACATATTTATTTCCTGCTGATGAGCTTAAAATTAGAGAATTTAACATATGAACGGTATGGCCCGTAGGTGCTATGGTAAAGGCCGATTTGCAGATCAGCACCGTTTAAATCAGGCCTTAATACCGGACTTCCGGGCAGATCAGTCCAATGTATGCCGTCACTACTGCTCCTGATGTAAAACACATCACCCGATTTTTGGATCTGCAGATAACGGTTATAATTCCAGCCGGTTTGGGTATTGGTTTGCATCCGGTCGCCGGCTTTAAAATTGGTGAGCATGTTGCCGCAATTCCAGGCCGGGAAAATACTGTTCTGAATGAGGTTTTCGCTGCCTTCAGTACCGGGTTGTTTTGCTTTATGTACCATCAAGCCCATATCACTGTTACCGGCTATCTTTTTTTCCTTAAGACCACTTACTTCAGTTACTTCCACCTCGGCCACAAAATCGCCCAAAACATTACGGTATAAAAATGGTCCATAAGGCAGGTTACCGTCCCAGTTAGAGCCTTTTGATTCCAGGGTTAACACGCTGTCACCGGTAAATACTTTATTCTCCGGCTTATCTCCACCTATCAAACCATCCCACATAGTGCCGGTTGTGCCATTAGTTACAAAGTCATTGTTGAATGCAAACCCATCCGCAACAACATTAAATAAGGTCGAAGTTGTACTTACAGGCAATGCCGCGGTTTTTGGGCTTACATTACCATAATTGTCTTTAACTTTAAAAGAGTAGCTATAATTTTTACCGGCTGCAAGCCCATAACTCACATAATGCGGATCGGCCTGCCAACCGCTTGATTTGCTGCTGTCTGCCTCGTTAATAAAATCATACTGAAGATTTGATTTTACAGAAGCATATTCCGGCGCCTCCATTTCAACCATACCGGGCGTCACAGCCTTCGGAATAGTTTTGAACGCAAGTGAACCCGCTACAGGCGCATGATAGTTCTGTTTCCAGCCGAGGCATAACTGCTTAATTTCGGCTGGTGATAAACCATGTTTAAAAAACACGAGATTAGATACTGCACCATTAAAACCATCGCCCAGTACAAGATCACCGGCAAGCCTGCCTGTATTTGCCTTTGCTGAAATCAAGGCACCATCTACATATAATTTAGCGGCATTTCCGCTAATAGTTTTTATGACGTAATGCCATTGGCCTGCGTTTAAATATTTACCGGCAGGGACAAGAACCTCCGTTGAAGATTGTAATTTCAATATCGAACCCTTTTGCGTTGATCCCTTTTGGTAAATACTTAATGCTATGCTGTAACTTTCTTTACTATTGACAGCAACACCATTATTAAAAACAAGCCGGCCTTTGCCATTAAAGCTAACTGCTATTTTCCCTTTTATATCTCTTACTTCTGCGCCTTGCCCACCAGCAGCTTGGAAAGCTCCGCCTGCATCACCGTTATTTGTCCATTTTTGAAGCGGCCCGTAATTTAGTTTGCAAGCATCGAGGTAAACAGCGATATCTGACTTTGCAGGATGTAAAGCCCATCGCTTTATCACACTATCTGCAAGCGGTCGATTGTAAATTTTAACTGATGAAATACCGCCCGAAAAATAGGCCGAGCGGTTTGTTTTAGCACCAATAATGAACTTATCTGCCAACTGCAAAAACAGCATCTTGTTTTCTGTATTGTTCAGCTCGCCATCCACAAATAGCTTTTCAAATGAGCCATCAAAAGTAACAACCACCTGATGCCATTTTCCGGCGGCAGGCATGCTTTTGTATTGAAAGTCAGAAACGCCAAAATGTTGTACGGCACCGGCTGTTTTATTGCTTCCGTAGCCAAAAGTAGCGGTGCGATGATCCGATTCGCCGTTTGTCCAGCTTAATACCGGGTTTTCGTCTTCGATCTGGTCGGTGTAAACCTCATACGATACAGTATAGCTGTTATTACCCGCAAGTGAACGGGGTACGGTCACCGTTGATTCGAGTGATTGCGTACCATTAAACACCAAAGCTTTTTTTCCCGCAATAATATCGATAACCGGAGGTTTACCAGTTGCAGTAAAATTACCACCCAACACACCTTTATTAGCCCACTGAGATACTGCTTCGCCGGCCTGAAAATTATCGGCATTTAGGTTTACCAATAAGCCTTCTCTCTCCTTTGGAGCTACCGCTTTTGATATTTCTTTTTTATCGGCAGAAGTAACGTCTCCGGTTACTACCCGTTCGCCGTAAATTTTCACGTTCCAAATTGCTTTGTATAACCCCGGATATTCCGTCCCGGTAATTGTTAAGCGGATAAAGCGGGCCTGGGCATTTCCTAAATCTACCATCGGCGAACCATGCTGTTTGTTCTCCCTCCTGTCGGCAAACAACTTCCAGGTTTTACCATCTACCGATGATTCTACCAGGTATTGATAGTACCATGTTGCATATTCAAATTGAGTTAATACCTGCTGTACTGTTTTCACCGAGCCCAGATCAATAGTTAACCATGCCGGCTGGCGACTGTTATCCGCGGGCTTCCATAAGGTGCCGTTATTGTTATCAACCGCAAATAAGGGTTTATAATTCTCGTTGTAAAAAGATGAAGCTGTCACCTTTTTTTGATAAGCTTCGTTGGGAGCATTAATGGTACTTTTTCCTAATAGCCCAACTCCAAGATGGGTAGGAACAATCTTTTCAATATTGCCTTCGGCATCAAACACGATCTTATCCGCGCAAACCTGCCGGTGATAGCCCCCGTTGGAGTGCGGGTTATTATGGCGATGATACACCATATAAAAATCATCCCCAACCTGCACTACCGACTCATGGCCCGGTCCGTGAATAGTTCCATCAGCATTGGTACTCAGCACTGGGCTGTTTTTGCCGAACTCAAATGGCCCCATCGGCCCGGTTTTGCTAATGGCGTATTGTACCCGATAAGTAGAATCCTCACAAAGACCGGATGAATAGGTAAAGTAGTAGATGCCCTTGCGTTTAAACATAAAAGGCGCTTCAAAAAAATCTTTGGCAATAGTATTGGGAATCTTTGCCGTTTTGGCAAAGGTGTGCATATCCGGGTTTAACAAACCTACGCCGCAACCATGATCAGGATAGATGCCCCAGGTACCCCAAAACATATAGATCTTTCCGTCATCATCTTTAAAGGTTTGTCCATCCAGCGTAATCACCCCGGGGATAAAGTAATTGGGGATCATTGATTTGCCATCGGGCAGTAAGGGCGTCCACGGCCCGGTAGGGCTTGCTGACGATGCGCCATAAATGTCAACCGGCTGGCAGTAGTACATGTAATACTTGCCATCGTTACCATTGATAACATCCGGGGCCCAATAGTAATTGGAGGTTGGCCAGTTCATATCATGCATGGTCCAGTTCACAAAATCTTTGGATGTCCAAACCTGTGATGGGCCGTGCCCGCCGCCGTTGCCATCGGTGGTAGCATAAATGTAGTAGGTATCGCCAAACTTGCGAACGGTTGGGTCGGCAAAGTAGCCGGGAATAATGGGATTGCCATTACCCGGCTCTGTTGCCGATTGTTGCTGTGCAGAACTGTTTAAAACAGCCAGACACAAGGAAAAGAAAACTATCAACTGAAATTTTCGCATTGTGTTACCTACCCAGCAAAATTAATTATGTGCTAACTCATCGGTGTTTCTTGCAGGCGGCTCTGTATTAAGCAGGTGCTTTACAAAAAAGTCGCGTTTCTTTTTACGGCCGTAAGGGCCGCCATCGCTATGACCCATGCCCGGCACCACCAGCAGGTCGAACATTTTATTGTTTTTGATCAACGCATCCGCAAAACGGAAGGTTGACTCAGGCGGAACATTATTATCAGCTTCACCTACTATCAGCATCAAATCGCCCTGCAATTTACCGGCGTTAGTGATGTTTGATTGCTGCTCATAATGCGGCCCAACAGGGTAGCCCATCCACTGCTCGTTCCACCATTGTTTATCTAT
Organism: Mucilaginibacter sp. SG538B; assembly: GCF_013376065.1. Taxonomy (NCBI): domain Bacteria; kingdom Pseudomonadati; phylum Bacteroidota; class Sphingobacteriia; order Sphingobacteriales; family Sphingobacteriaceae; genus Mucilaginibacter; species Mucilaginibacter sp. SG538B. Next base: position 801,726 of record NZ_JABMJI010000001.1, on the reverse strand, counting down.
TCGATTATCATGACAGCCACAGGCAGATACCGCAGCTTTATAAAATTCAGGGTGGAACAGCAATGCCCCTGCCGAATTTTGCCCGCCTGCAGATGTGCCGTAAACGCCTATCCTGCTGATATCAACCTGCGGATATTTAGCAGCAAGCGCCTGCATCCATAAAATACGGTCGGCGAAACCGGCATCAGCGAGGTTATGCCAGCATACATCATGAAAAGCCTTTGAGCGGTTGGCCGTACCCATGCCATCCATTTGTACCACAATAAAACCCAGTTGGGCTATGCTTTGCATCTCATTCACAGCGGAAAAACTTTTAGGCACAAATGAGTCCTGCGGGCCGGCATAAATATTTTCAATTACCGGGTAGCTTTTATTGGGATCCATATTGGCCGGACGATATACCACGCCCCAGATATCGGTTTTGCCATCCCTCGCCTTGGCGACAAACACTTCAGGAAGTTTAACACCTGTGGCCAAAAGACCGGTCAAATCGGCATGTTCAAGCTCCATAACCGTTTTCAGGTCGGCTGTGTTTTTTATTACAATGCGGGGAGCTATATTAACTTCCGAATACGTATCGATGTAATATTTTCTATCGGGCGAAAAGCTTAGGCTATGGTTGCCTTTTTCGGGCGTAAGGTCAACAAGATTTTTACCATCAAAGCCAATACGGTAATAGTGCATGAAGTAAGGGTCTTCACCGGTATTTTTACCGCTTCCTTTAAACCAGATCTGCCTTTTCTTAACATCAACGCTATCAATATCGCGTATTACCCAATCGCCTTTGGTCACCAATTTTTCTTTACCACTCAATTCATCAACCAGGTAAATATGACGCCATCCATCTTTCTCGGTGATCCACACTATCTCATGCGTTTTGGAGGCGTAATAAGTAAAGATTCTTTGCTCGTAAATAAAAGTGTTTGTTTTTTCATCAATGATGTTTCGGGTTTTATCGGTGGTAACATCTACCTCAATAACCCTGAAACGCTGGTGGCCCCGATCTGCTTTTTCATAGGTAAAATAACGGCTGTCGCCATCGTGCCAATGCAATCGCGGCGCACCAAAAAAGTCGATCTTTTCAGCATCGGTTTTTATCGCGCTTTTATCAGCGATGTTAAATATATATTGCTGATACGAGGTAAATTCATCGCCCGGCTGATCATACTCATGTGATTTCAATACCGCCCGCGTGGTACCGGGTACCGAACTAAGCAAGTAATAAACTTCTTTTGTTTTCTTAGGGTCAATGCGATAACCAACAATGTGCTTACTATCCGGCGACCATGTAAGCTCGCCGTAAGGTTTATCTAAATTACCATCGGTGGTTAACTTGATCTCCGTTGAGTTTTTTAACGATTTAATGATGATGTTTCCGCCTTTTACAAAAGCAGCCCATTGTTTGTCGGGCGATACAGAATCGGCGCTAACACCTTCCCAACGGTAATGGCGTTCCTGTAGTGGTTTCTCGTTATCATAACTTTGATGTACCGTATCGATAGTTTTAATGCATTGCAATGTGCCCAAATCACACTTGAGCCAGGTACCGCCTGTTTTAAATGTTGCCTGCTTTTTATCGGCACTAAAAAACATATCTTCAATACGGAAGCCGCCATCTTTCACAGGTTTGCCTGTTGCTTTGCTTACCTCATTACTTAACTGACTGCTTTCAAAAATGGTTTTCTTTGTTCCCTTTTCAGGATCAACCAAAATATAAGCTGTTTGGTTGTTAGCAGTTTTTTTACCGTACCAGAATTCATTCCCCCCAGCCTGCCAGTTGGGCCTGACGCCGGTGATAATCGGAATCTTCTTTAAGGCTGAATCAAGGGCATCGGCTGTTTTATAATTTTGCAGCACTTCTGCGTGAGTGGGGTAATACGGAGTAGCTTTTTGCTGGGCCTTGGCTGATTGACCTGCAGCTGCTAAAAAAACTGTTAACAGTAAATATTGGTGGTATCTTGTCATAAGTTATAGTGTTGCGTAAAGTTACCTAACACCACCAGTTTATATTTACATAAATTAACACATCATAGCAGGCATTTAACAAATCGGCCCGCATCTTTTTGATACGGGCCGACTTGCCTGGCAAATGTCTTATGAAATTTCACGCAAGTCCAAGCGTGCTTCGCTTGAATTATAAAATCAGGAAGTGTCTACGCCAGAGCGGCAAGGCAGTCGAGGGGGTTAACAGGGTTAACAGAAATTCAATTTTTAATATATAAACAACTAATAATCAATTAATTAAACAAGATACAGGGTTACGTATGAATCCACTATTCAGTTAAAGCTAAGTGGCCGTTAGCTCAAGAAATTAAACGAACAAAGGATTTAAAAAATCATCTCTTTAGAACAATAACCCATGATTGGACGCGAGTAAAGAATTAAACGCCGTATCGACTCACCCTGACTTCGCTGCGCTCGTCACCCCTCTCTACGCAAGCGTAAAGAGGGGGTTTTACTCTTCTTTCCTTTACCCTCTTTCCGCCAAAGGCGAAGAGAGGGTTGGTCCAGCATAGCGCAGACCGGGTGAGTCAACTATGCGCCATATCACTCTTATTTATCCGCTATCCTCTCAAAGCCTCAATCTCCTGACGAGTTTTAGGCAAATATTTACCTAATAACTGGCTACCTGTATCGGTTATTAAAAAGTTATCCTCGATACGGATGCCGCCGAAATCACGATAGGTATTCAACACATCGTAATTAATAAACTCAGCGAATTTCTTTTCGGCCTGCCAGCGGTCTATCAGTTCCGGAATAATATAGATACCCGGCTCAACAGTAAGCACATAACCAGCTTCCAGTTCGCGGCCTAACCTCAATGATTTTAGACCGAAGACAGCAGTTTCTTTTTTCAAGGCATCGGTATAGCCAACATATTGCTCACCTAAATCTTCCATATCATGGGTATCCATGCCCAGCATGTGGCCTAAGCCGCATTGAAAAAACATGGCGTGTGCTCCGGCTGCAACCGCCTCGGCCGGGTCACCTTTCATCAGGTTTACCGCTTTCAGGCCTTCGGCCAGTTTCTGGCAGGCTTGCAGGTGTACATCTTTGTAGCGTACGCCGGGTTTCAGCATACTAATAGCATGATCCATCGAGTTCAAAACCACATCATACAACTCCCTTTGACGGGTGCTAAACTGCTTGCCTACCGGGAAGGTACGGGTCAAATCACCGCCGTAGTGCATGGCGTTTTCGGCGCCGATATCGCTCAGTACCATATCGCCCTCTTCCAGGATATTGCCGTAATAGCGCGTGTGCAGTGTTTGACCATGTTTGGTGATGATTGCCGGATAACCTAAGCGCGAATCATTGGCAATGGCCACTTCATGCGCTTTGGCTACCAGTTCGTATTCCCTGATACCCGGACGGGCATATTTCATTACCGCCAGTTCCATATCAACGCTTATGGATACGGCTTTCTCTATCTCGGCAACCTCCAACGGAGTTTTGATAACCCTTTGGGCTATAACCGCTTTTACCAGTTGCAATGAAACGCCACCAGCCACATCTTCCAGACTGGTGTTTAACCAATCGGCCAGTTTGATTTTATTTTCGGGGCGATAAGGCGGCAGGATATGAACCTGGCGGCTACCGGTTACCGCCTTGTGGATATAATGCTTTACATCGGCATAAGGCCTTGTTTGCGAAACGCCAACCAGCTCGGCCATCTCACTTACAGATGGTAAGGTGCCTGTCCAAACGATATCATCAATGGTAAGGTCGTTTCCAAATATCACTTCCTCACCGGTATCGGTGTCAATGATAGCTGCCAAACCTGCTACATCAAGTCCGAAATAATATAAAAAACTGCTATCCTGCCTAAACAGGTAGCTATTGTCTTTATAGTTCATGCTGCTATCCTCGTTCCCTAACAAAACGATGATACCGTTGGCGCCCATACTCTGTTTTAAAACATTGCGGCGCTGTACGTAAACCTGCTGATCAAAAAGTTGAAGTTTCATAATGCAAAATTAAACATGCCGGCTCTGTTGAGGAACCGGCATGTGCAAGTATAATTTATATTTGATTATCTGATGATGATTAACGGCTCACTATTTCTTCCATTCGCCGTCAAACAAACGCCAAATATTTGCTGGATTGGCCTGTTGCAAAGCTAAAGGCAACAAAGCATCCGGGCAGTTTTGGTAGCAAACCGGGCGTACCCAGCGTTTAGCTGCATTAACACCTACCGCTGTAAAACGACTATCGGTAGTGGCCGGAAACGGGCCGCCATGCACCATACTGGCACAAACCTCAACACCAGTCGGCACACCGTTGAACAATACCCTGCCTGCTATGGTCGGCAATAATTGCAACAGGTTGGAATGGCCCGCAAAATCCTCGTCGGTACCCATTACTGTAGTAGTGAGTTGTCCCGATACCGATTTTAAAACTTTGATTAGTTCCTGCTCGTCTTTACAGCTTACCATTAATGAGTATGGGCCAAACACCTCTTCATGTAACAGGTGGTTTTCAAGGAAAGTTTCGGCACTTACCAGGGCGATGGTTGGTTGAGCTTCAATGTCAACAGCTTCGGTAGCTGATTTAACAACGCTGCTTACGCCACTTTGCTCCAAAGCTGCGTGGCTCTTTTTTTCATAAGCCGAATGGATGCCGGCATGCAACATTTTGGCCGGTTTAATAGCTTCAATACCATTACCCAAAAGTTTATAGAAATTATCAAGGCCTTCACCTTCAATAGCAAGCATTAAGCCCGGATTGGTACAAAACTGACCAACACCTAAAGTAATGGAACCTGCATATTGTGCAGCCAGGTCGGCTGCGTTTTTGTTTAAAGTATCCGGTAAAAATATAACCGGGTTGATACTGCCCATTTCTGAAAATACAGGGATAGGCTTTTTACGCTCAGACGAATATTGCAGCAGGGCTAAACCGCCAACAGTTGAACCGGTGAAGCCAACTGCAGCGGTATCATCTGCCTGAACCAATGCTTTACCGCTTTCAAAGGATGTACCATGTACATGTTGAAAAACATGCTCAGGCATATTGCTACTTACAATAGCTTTTTTGATAGCCTGATAAACCATTTCAGAAGTTTCGGCATGGGCAGGGTGTGCTTTTACTACTACCGAACAGCCTGCACCCAAAGCACTTGCAGTATCGCCACCTGCGGTTGAATACGCAAATGGGAAATTGCTTGCGCCAAAAACAACTACCGGCCCCAGTGGAACAAGCATTTTGCGGAGATCCGGGCGAGGTAACGGTTTCCTGTCGGGCAAAGCGGTATCGATACTGGCCTCAACCCAGCTGCCTTCGCGCAGCATCCCTGCAAACATGCGCAGCTGACCGGTGGTACGGGCACGCTCGCCGGTTAAACGGGGTAAAGGAAGGTTAGTTTCTTCAGCTGCTTTATGCAACAGGGCATCGCCTACTGCTTCTATTTCATCAGCAATAGCTTCTAAAAACAGGGCCTTTTGTTCGGCGCTTGTTTTTTGGTAAGCCTCAAACGCGCTTTGCGATTGCTGCATAATGATATTTATTTCTTCGGTGCTTTCCTCTTTAAAGTTGTTAGCCATAGCAGATATTTTGATAAAAAATGAACGGCTTACGCCATTAATATGCAAGAGCAAATATATTTAACCTTTTATGATACGCACTGAAGATTCCTAACCAGTTATAGCAGGATTTTATCTTATTTAAACAGCGCAATCTTAAAACAGATTAAAAAACGGTCAAGATATCTTATACCCAACAGGCAAATAACAGTCTTGTTTACATCAATTTATAAAACCTTACCCCATGCGGCGGGATGTTACAGGAAACCGAAGAGGCATTTTTTGCCAGATCTTTTTGCTGCCAGATATCACGTACTGTTTTGGCCTTACCCAGTTTTATACTTTTAAACTGCAGATTATACTTCGCGTATTTTTCACCAAGATTAAAAATCCCTATCGCTTTACTGCCACCTGCCAATTGTTTAACCCAAACCTGGATTTGCTTATCATTGATCATCCGCTCGGCCTGCTTGCCTGCTACATCCTGATCAATCGCAATTACTTCACGGTTTTTTAACAGGTTGAGGGTAAAATCATCAAGCTTATCCATATCACAACCGATAAGCAGCGGGGCCGATAAAAGGCTCCATAAGCTCATATGTGTGTATTGCTCATAAAGCGTTAGATTGGTTTGGTGAAGATTTTCGCCCCAGCCTACCCTGCCTAAAATAAGCATATCCGGGTCGTTCCAGCCTCCGGGGCCGGCATAGGCGGCATTATTGGTTTGGCTGAAACCGATCCCATACAAACTTTCCCAGGTATCGGTTATATCTTCGGTTGTGCGCCACAGGTTACCATTCATTTTTGCGCCCCACTTCCAAACATCTTTGATACCGTACTGGCAAATGCTGTAAATAATATCCCGTGGTTGCTTTGCCAGTTCATAGCGCATGACCATGTATGGCTTTTGCTGGGCGAACAGCGTTGTGTCGCCTGCCGTTTGGTCGGAATAGCTGCACAGGTCGTACTTCAAATAATCAACGCCCCAGTTAAAATAGGTAGCTGCATCCTGCCCTTCATGCCCTAACGAGCCCAGGTATCCGCCACAGGTCTTAGCCCCCGGCGATGAATAAATACCAAACTTTAATCCTTGCTGATGCAGGTGCGCACCAAGGGCTTTCATGTCCGGAAACTTTTCGTTCGCTGCTATTTCTCCATCTTGTTGCCTTGCGGGTGCCTGCCAGCCATCATCCACGTTAATATAATTCCAGCCGTAATCGGTGAGGCCTTTATCAACCATGGCTTTGGCCGAAAGCCTTACTTTTTCGTCGCTTACGTTTAATCCCCAGCAATTCCAACTGTTCCAGCCCATGGGCGGCGTAAGCGCTAATAGCTTACCCGACTTAATGGTAAGGACTCTTTCATCTTTTCCTAAAGTATTACTAACGGAAACAGATATTTTGTAATCTCCCGCTTTAGGAGCTTCCCCTGTTATAATGCCTGTTTTATGATCAAGGACTAAACCATCTGGCAAATTCTTAACCGCATATTTCAGCGGCTTTTGCCCGCTTGCTGCAATTTTGTAAAGTACAGGTGAACCGGGATGAACTCCTAAAACCACTGCTCCGTTGATCATCGGTTTAAACGATGCTTTAGGAGTAAGCAAATACGGCGCTATCTCCGAAAATGATTTGGTCTCGCCCGATGCTGTTTCGGTAAATTCGTAAAGCAGTTTAATGCCTTCCCGGTGCGGGAAGGTAAGCGTATAAGTTTCTTTGCCCAGGGATGGAAGGTTAGCAGCGATTGTTTTTTCGGCGATTGTCTTTTCGGTCACTTCGTCAACTATCCTGTAATGAAACTTACCACTGATATTACTTTTAAAGCTATTGCCTACAGTTAATTTCCGGACAGACTGCGCGTTGGATAGAAAGCTGATATCGGTTTGGGTAAAAACGATGCCGTCAAATTTCTCCAACATATCAATATAAGGGCTTCCCATAAAAATACCGCCCGAGCCACCGCCATCATACACTTTTATGGCGATGATATTTTCCGCGTCCCATTTAATGGCCGGATCATTTGCGGCTACGCAATAATTGCGCACGGCAGGCCATTTGCTTATATAACCTGCCCTATCTTCAGGAAAAGCGCCTGTTTTACCGATGAGTTTGCCGTTAAAATAAGTTTCATCAACGTCATTAACATGTGCAAGAAATACCCGCAAGCTATCGCCCCAAACTGCTTGCTTTTTTAATGACGATGGAATAAGTACATGGATGCGGTACCAGGCAAAGCCATGATAATCCGGGTAGCCCTGCTCCTGCCATACATCGCCAACTTTGATGCTTTTCCACTGCGTATCGTTGAAAGCTGCGTCTTTCCAGGCAGCATCATTCCCGGTAGAGAATTTTGCAGTGCTCAGCTTTATAAAATTTTCGTTTTGAGCGAAAGCTGCTATGGCGATAGTCATAAGCCATAGCAGCAATAAGATCTTTTTCATGAATTGAGATAATGGAATGTCCCCGGTCTATAAACTTTCAACCGGGAGTTCAGCAACCTTGCGTTGCTTGCTGCCGCCTATCAGGTAATATACCGGGATGCCTGTTAAAGTAATGATCAAACCTGGGTAAGTATAAGCAGGTTTATATTTAATAAGTAACAGACAAAAAGCAATGCCCATAATGATATAAATAACCGGCAGTACCGGGTAACCAAAGGCTTTATAAGGTCGCTCGGCATTGGGCATTTTTTTGCGGAGGATAAAGATCCCGATGATGGTAAGCACATAAAAAACTACTACCACAAACGAGATCATATCCAGTAGATCGCCATATTTACCACTCAGGCTCCAAAGACATGCAAACACACATTGCAACCACAAACCAAAACCCGGTACCGAATTTTTATTCAGCGTTCCTACTTTTTTAAAGAAGAGCCTGTCTTTAGCCATCGAATAATAAACCCTCGCACCCGACATGATAAGCCCGTTATTACAGCCAAAGGTTGATACCATGATGAGCAAAGCAATGATCACCGTGCCCGAACTGCCAAAAATATGCTGTGATGCAACTACACCCACCCTATCTTTATCGGCACTGGCAATATCATGCAGGGAAAGTACGCCGGTATACATTACATTGGTTAATATGTAAATCACCGTCACGATCAAGGTACCCAGCGCCAGACTTAAACCGATATTCCTTTTAGGGTTTTTAATCTCACCGGCAATAAAAGTTACGTTATTCCAGGAATCGCTGCTGAATATGGAGCCAACCATAGCCGATGCTATCGCGCCTAAAGCCGCAATAGTAGTATAAGATGCTATCGTACCATCACTGCTGAGATGGTGCATACTCCAGGCGTTTTTCCAATTCTCATTCCATACCGAAGTTTTTAAAGCAAATAAGCCAAAAACAATTAAACCCAGCAAGCTCAGCAGCTTGGCCATGGTGAAAATAGTCTGCACAATTTTGCCGCTGTTTACGCCGCGTGTGTTGATGTAAGTTAAAAACACGATCACCAAAATTGAAAGCAGTTGCGCCGGCGATATGGTAACGAAACCCAGATCAATAGCAACAAGGCTTTCACTTAATTGGGGGATGAGGTAAGCTGTAAACTTAGCGAAGGCCACGCCCACGGCCGCTATGGTAGCCGTTTGTATTACTGTAAAAAAGCTCCATCCGTATAAAAAGCCCACCAAAGGACTGTAAGCTTCCTTCAGGTAAACATATTGGCCTCCCGCCCTTGGAAACATGGCGCTCAGTTCGCCATAACTTAAGGCAGCAGTAAGGGTCATAAAACCGGTGATTAGCCACACAAACAGCAGCCAGCCTGCGCTGCCCACATTGCGGGTAATATCCGCGCTCACAATAAAAATACCGGAGCCAATCATACTGCCCGCCACCAGCATGGTGGCATCCATCAACCGCAACGAAGGCTTAAAAGAAGTGCTGTTCTCCATAAAAATGTTTTATATAAAAGCTTAAAGCAGATAGCTTTGCTTTTCAGTGCTATTTAATATTAGATTTTATTTAGTGCCATATTAATCATGTAATGACGGATAGTCATTAGTCGAAAGTCTTAAGTTCTAAGTCAAAAAGGATGAACTTAACTTTTCACTTAAGACTTAGTACTATTAACTTAACAACAGTTACTTACTCCCGAAATCATAGAACTTCCAGCTTGTTATAAAATCTTTAGTTAATGCCTGATTGGTTAACGTTGCCCTAAGCATTTCAACCGGGATCAGGTTTTCTTTGATGGCGGCATCGTGGAATTGCTTATAGGTCATTTTTCCACTGTCAACCAGTTCTTTCCTCAATTCTGTCAACTGCAAACCACCTAACAGGTATGCCACCTGGTAAAGCGGACTATAGCCTCCCTCAAATGAGCGTCTAACTTCACCCTCGGCGTTGGCTTTTTCATGACCTACACGGTCAACCAAAAAGTCGATACATTGCTGTGGAGTCCAGTTACCTAAATGATAGTTAAGTGAAAATATGATGCGGGCGCAACGGTGCATACGCCAGAACAGCATACCTACACGTTCTTCAGGTGTTTTGGCAAAGCCTTTATCGTAGAGTAAAAGTTCCCAGTACAAAGCCCAGCCTTCAACCGCGAATGGGGTACCGAAATCCTGACGATAAGCTTTGTAACGGCTGTTCATAAAATATTGCAGGTTATGACCGGGAATCAATTCGTGCTGCACCGTCCCCCTTGAAAAGTAAGGGTTGTTGCCGCGCATGCTCATCAGTCGGTCTTCATACTGCATGGTATTGGTTGGGTACGAGATGCTGATTTCCTTGCCACCGGTAAAAAATGGGTTAACCAATTGCCTTTGCGGCGACATCATTACCATGCCCCAGGTTTCCTCGGCCAGTGGCGGTATCGTGATCAGGTCGCGCTCTTTGATAAAGCTTAGCGCATCGTTATATAATTTAACAATCAGTTCGGGCTGATGACCTACCGGCACGTAGCTGTTTTTTACTTTCTCCAACGCTTTTTTCCAGTCGCTGCCAAAACCCATTTCCTGCGATGCCTTCAGCATTTCCTTATCGCACCAGGCAAACTCTTTGTTGGCAAGCTTGATAAGCTCTTCGGGCGTGTAAGGGATCATTTCGGCTTGCAGCTGATTGATCAACTCTTCCCTGCCGATGGGCACACCTTTTATACCGCTGCTATCGCTTTTCTGGCTGGTGTTCAACTTTCCTTTGCTTATAGCCAGCTCACTGTACCTGTTCAGCGCATTATCAAGGGCTTTATAAGGTTCAGGTACCCACCAGGTAAATGAAGGGTCGTATTTATTATAGAACCCAAAAAAGTCCTTTAAACGACCTTTTAAACCAACTAATGCAGCTTTGGTAACTTTTGCTACAGGCATATCTACCGACGGAAGCTTACGATATGCCGTCGTATCTGCTTTAAGTTCTTTCAGGATCTTGTTCAGGTCGCCAGCAACTTTTTCGCCATCAACAAACGTTCCGCGGCGGCGCTTTTGTTCAAGCGCGTAAATCTCATCGGCAAATGAAATGTATTTAGCAGCCTGGCTATACAGGCCTTCTTCTTTCTTCAGATCTTTCAGATCAAAGTTGATGCGTTTCTTCAACAGGATATAATCAACCTTGCCGTAAATACTCAGGGCATTAAAGTCGGTTTGCTCCAGCTGTTTCAGATAATCATTGTCAACCTCAATTAATCTTTTACGTTGTTCTGGCGAGTTAATGACATCCTGTTTGTATTGTTCTTCGGCACGATCATTAACGTTATACGGCGAATAAAAGTCATGGATAGCGTTCATATCCTGCCCGTATCTGATAGTGGTACCCGCTACTTCGCTGCTTTGCTCATACAAATTGCCGGCAGGAGCGGTCTGCGCTTTAACGGTTAGGGTACCAATAGTAAGGGCGTAAAGAGCCAAACCTTTTATGGTTGTTTTAGTATTAATTAGCACGATATATTTTGGTTTGAGGTAAGAAAATTAAAGTAGCTATTAGCTTGCAGCCCTGTTCAGGCTTATCAGATTGTTGTTGTATGAGTCGAGATAGCCACGTGGCGAATTACCTATTACGCATTTGAATACCCGGTTAAAGTTAGTAATACTCTTGAAACCGCACTTGTAAGCTACGGTGTTAATACTTTCAAATTTATGGGCAATCAATTTTTTGCAGGCCTCGTTGATCCTGATCTCGTTCAGGAACGAAATAAAAGTATGACCGGTATGCTTTTTGAAATATCTGCAAAACGACTCCGGCGTCATATAGGCCACCTTAGCAACGTCCTCAAGCGTAATAGGCTCACTATAGTGCTGCATAATGTAATTATAGATATTACCAATCCTGATCCCTTCATTTTCGGTTATCCCCGGCAGGTTGCCATAGGTTGATAAAGGATCCAATTTGCTTTTGATATTGGTAAGCCCTTTAAGCAGATGAAAAAACTGGATCAACTGGTCGGGGCCGGAAGCTTTTTGCAATGCGATCATGATCTGCGATATTTTGTCAACAACAGAATGCGGTAATTTAAAACCCTGTTGATGCTGCTGCATAAATATGAGGCTCGGTTTAAGCTCAGGTAAATTAAACAGCGGTGCCAAAGCCCCTTCCGGGTTAAAAAATATTGTAAGCGCCTCTATCTGCTTGTTGGCATTGGGCGCAAAATATTCGGGGTTACTTTTAAACACATGCGGCAGGTTGGCGCCTATTAAAAACAAATCGCCTGCAGAGTAATCATGCATATTATTTCCTGCAATCAAAGTCCCCTCACCCTGCTGGATCCAGGTAAGCTGAATTTCTTTATGACGATGCAGGTATGGGTAATGATAAGGCAAACAAACCTTTTCTGCAATCACACTTTTATCGTGCGGAACCGGGATAGTAAATTGTAAAACTTTCATCTGCTACTTGATTATCACTTGTTGAATTTACAATTACTTAACTTAATTTGCCAACAATTGAAGTTAAAAGGATAAAATACGGGCAATATTTGATAATTTATGGTTGATACAGGTGCCTAAATTGACCGAAAAACCCTTCTTTATCCAACAAACATGAAGTAAATTAAATGTTATATAAACAATTAAAATCAAAATTATAGGCACCACAGCCACTATTTGGCCGAATAAAATATTTTTAATTGTACAGAATACAACTATTGTATATTTTACACTTACCATGCATTTTACGCAGAAAACCCATTTTCAACCTGTTTTTTATGATGCAGGTAATAAAACAAACTCCTGTTAACGCAAAAAAACCGTTCATCAGGGGTGAATGAGCGGTTCCGTTTTCCGGCATGCCGGAAGGGTAGTCAATTGTTTAAATTAAGATCTTTCAGGAGCAAATTCTTTAATATCAATAGAGGTTGGTTTGCCCGATATAATTTCACTTGCCAACAAACCGGTTGCTGCGCCCAGACTAAGCCCCATCATACCATGACCGGTAGCCACGGTAAGGTTGCTATATTGTTTGCTCCTGCCGATGTATGGCAATCCGTCTGCAGATGAAGGCCGGAAGCCGAACCAGATATCCTTTTGTTCAGGAACAGCAGGTTTTAAACCCGGGAAGTATTTTGGCACGGATTCTACAATACCTTTTACACGGTTCATGTTGATACGATCGTTGATCTTGTCAAGCTCCATAGTACCACCATAGCGTAAACCACCATTCATTGGCGTAATGGCAACCCTTGCTTCGGCCAGCAATGCAGGGATGTGCATGGTGTCGCTATCATCTTTTACATTGAATGAATATCCTTTACCCGGCATCAGCAAGATTTTTAAACCTAACAATCTGCCAATAGCCGGCGACCATGAACCACCAGCAATAATGTATTCATCAGCAGTAAACTCTTCATTGCCTGCCAATACCCTGCTCACTTTACCGCCTTTAGTTTCAATTTTTGTAACCTCTTTATTGGTAAGCAATTTTACACCGGCAGCTTTCAGGTACCTGATCAATGCGGCCATCAGCTTATTTGGCGAAAGGTGTGCATCGCAACGGTAATGTACCGCGCCCAACACGTCAAGCTCAAGCTTTGGCTGTAGCCTTTTACAATCATCAACACTAAGCACCGCCATATCCAAACCTAATTCCCTGCCTTTTTCGGCCATGTGCGCCTCTTCTTCGCCTGCCTTTTCGGTTTTGTAAAACATCAGGATACCTTTTTCAACCAGGTCAAAATCAAAGCCTGGCTCTTTGCTCAGATCTTCATAAAGCTTTTTACTGAGCAGGGAAAGCTCCGTTAAAGGAACAGCCGATTTTTCAACGTGCGCGGCATTCGCTTTCTTTAAAAATTTTAGTCCCCATGAAATCAGTTCGGGGTTTAAGGATGGCTTTACGTAAAACGGGCTTTTGCTGTTAAACATCCATTTAATCCCCTGCGAAACCATCCCCGGCGTTGCCAGCGGGATAAAATGGCTTGGCACTATCATGCCCGCATTGCCATATGAGCAGCTATCGGTCATATCACCTTTATCCAGCACAGTAACCTCATGCCCGGCTTTTTGTAAATAATAAGCCGAACTAAGCCCTACTATCCCACCTCCTATTATCAGCACTTTTGCCATTTTTATTTTAAGCTGAAAGCTTAGGGCGGAAAGCCGAAAGCTTGTTAATAATTCTTTTTTAAACGTCCCATCAGGGTCTCTCGCAGAGGACCCTGATGCATACGCCATGCAGATTCGCCGTTCCGAGCATTTATTAGATATTTAGAATGCGGAAACCTCAGGGCCCTCTACGAGAGACCCTGAGGGAACATGAACCTTTTATTTACTACTTCAAATTACCTGGAAACCGTGAGCATATGGATCATCATCGTCTATCTTGATGGTGTTGTAACCGTAAACTTTAGCCCAACCCTCAACGCTTGGAATAATGGCGTCGATATCATTGATCTTAACCAGATCCTCAACCCTGCCTGTAAATTTACTGCCGATGATACTTTCGTGAACAAAAGACTCACCCACTTTCAACTTACCTTTGGCAAACCACTGCGCCATACGGGCCGAAGTACCGGTTCCGCAAGGCGACCTGTCGATAGCTTTATCACCGTAAAACACGGCGTTACGTGCAGTAGCATCTTCAGATAGTGTAGCACCCGCCCAAAGGATATGTGTACAGGTATTAATTGTAGGATCCTGTGGGTGTACAAACTGGTACTTTTCGTTAATCCGTTTGCGCAACACCTGGCTCCAGGCTATCAGCTGACCTGCTGTGTAATTCTCTATCCCCTTAAAATTAGGCTGAGGATCAACAATGGCGTAATAGTTACCGCCATATGAAACGTCGATAGTAAGTGTGCCAAGGTCAGGACATTCAACCTCTAAATCAGTCGCGGCAAGATATGCGGCAACATTCCTTAACTTTACAGAGGTTACTTTTTTGCCCTCCTGTTTATACTCGATCAATACAAGACCGGCAGGAGCTTCCATGCGCACAATACCCGGAGTTTTAGGCTGGATCAACCCTTCCTCAATGGCTATTGTTATGGTGCCGATGGTTCCATGACCGCACATGGGTAAACAACCGCTGGTTTCGATAAACAAAACAGCAACATCGTTTTCCGGGTCATGTGGTGGATACAGGATACTTCCCGACATCATATCATGACCGCGGGGTTCAAACATCAGGCCGGTCCTGATCCAATCATACTCTTTTAAAAAGTGCTGACGTTTCTGGCTCATGTTGTCGCCTTTAAGCGCAGGACCACCGCCTGCAACCAGCCTTACCGGATTGCCGCAGGTATGGGCATCAACACAAAAGAAAGTTTTACTTGCCATATGTTATTATAACGCTACCTCAGTCAATTTACCCCAGCTGCCTACAGGCAATTCTGGCCTTGCAACAAGCGCGTCGTTTATGATTTTCTGAACTTTTTCGCGCTCAGCACCAATTAATGGTAAGCGTGGCGCACGTACATTTTCGGTACCTATACCGGTTGCAACCTCAGCCAGTTTAATGTATTGTACCAATTTAGGATGGATATCCAGCTCAAGTACCGGCAAAAACCAACGGTAAATAGCCAAAGCCTCGTCGTAACGTTTTGCTTTAACCAAACGGTAAATAGCCACGGTTTCTTTAGGGAAGGCATCAACCAAACCGGCAACCCAGCCATCTGCACCCATCACAAGGCTTTCCATAGCCAGCGGATCAACACCGGTAAAGATCTTGAACCTTTCACCAAAACGGTTGATCATGCGGGTAACGTTTGATATATCACGGGTTGATTCTTTTACTGCCTGGATATTATCATAAGCAGCAAGCTGTTCAAACATATCTAAAGTAACCTCAACCTTATAATCAACAGGGTTATTGTAGATCATGATTGGCAATTCGGTACTTTTTGCAATAGTAGTAAGGTAAGCCACCGTTTCGCGGGCTTCACTATTATAACGCATTGGCGGCAATAACATCAGGCCATCCGCACCTTTATCAAACGCTTTTTGTGCATATGCAACAGCAGCTTTGGTAGTTTGCTCGGCAATGTTCAGTACAACAGGTACTTTTCCTTTTACAAACTCAACAGTATGGGTAAGCAGCGCGAATTTTTCATCATCGCTTAAAACGCTTGCTTCGCCTAATGAGCCGCCTAATATAAATCCGTCAACACCGGCCTCAAGCTGGGCATTCAGGTTTATATCAAAAGCTTCAAAATCAAGTTCGTCATTATCTGTAAATTTAGTAGTTACTGCAGGGAGTACGCCTTTCCAATCAAAAGTTATCATTGTATATTATTTTTCACAAAACTAAAAATAGTATTAAATATGTTTATTTAACAATTTAGCAGACACTAACCGTATTTTAACCTATAATGTTACTTACCGGCAATGCGCCTGCTAAATAACGCCTATTGCGCATCCCACCAAACCCTGTCGGTAAGCTTAGCGTTTTGCTGCGGCTGCGGGTTTGAAGTCATTTCCGACTGAGGATACAACACCCTGCGCGGAATATCCGACAGCGCATTCTTAACCTTGGTTAATGCAGGGAAGCCTGTACGCCTCCAATCGGTATAGTTCTCCATCGACAGGAAATTAGCAACAACCTTTTCCTCAATAATAAGCTTCATGGCGTTGGCGCTGGTAAGCGTTCCCCTTGAAGTTAAATAATTATCCGCAACGGCATCAGCAATACCCAATTTTGACATATGCGATTTAACAGCCAGCATATATACCGGCTGCGCAGCAGTAGCCCCGGATATTATAAACGTAGCTTCGGCTTTTAAAAATAGCGCTTCCGAATAAGTAACAATATAGTTATTTGAGCTCGTACTTGCATAAAAAATGCCTCCTAATGAGTACGACTCTAAGCTGCCAATGTCGTCCGAGCCGATCACCCGTCCGGTATACAACCCGGTTTCAATTGCAGGCGCTACCATTTTTGATTTGCGCGGGTCTTTCCTGGCTTCAAAACCGTCAACAAATGTTGATGCCAATACCAGCGTTGAACCAGGCAAAAAGTTTTGCTGCCATGGGTTTTCGGCTCCGGCCCCGCCGGCGAAAGGCATTTTCATATCATCGTCATTACTTGCCATGCCATTTTGAAGGGCAGTGAGTGCCAACTGCGCCTGTGCTGCTGCCGTATGACCGGGTGCTTTAGTAAGGTGCATGTAATAACGTGCCTTTAGCGTATAAGCCGCCTTTTTCCATTTGCCCATATCACCGGTATAATAGAAATCATCGCCCGATGGCACCGTGATGCTATTTTTGGCAATATCGGCAATGGCATTATCAAGCAGGGTTTGTATTTGCCCATAAACAGATTCCTGGCTGTCATAGGTTGGTGTAACGTTGGCGATACCCTGAAAACCTTTTGAAAAGGGAACATCGCCCCAAACATCAGTAGCCGAGCCAAGTGTATAAGCCAGCAAGATCTTTGATATGGCTGCGTAATTCGCATTACCATCGGCCTCGGCTTTTTTATTTAGCAGAACCAGGTTGTTCATTACCTGCGTATAAAAGTTATACCAATCGGTATCCATATCCTGGTGGTACATGAGGTATGTGCCAAAATTTGGTGGCACCTGGTTTAAGGCTATGACCTGCAGGTATTGCTGTAACACTATCGGAAGGTTACCGCCGGCAGTGATATTTTGTGATATGGCAGCTTCAACCGGGGCCAGGATCAGTGATTCTTTAACATCTATAGGTCTGTTGGGATCGTGATTTACATCAATGTATTTTTTACAGCCCGTAAAGCTTACCAACGCGCATGTTATTAACGTGATATATTTATTTTTCATGACAATTTCTTATTAGTGATTTAAATTATAGGGTAACTTTCAAGCTAAAATCAACTGATTTTGAGGTTGGGGTTGAGAATGAATAGATCCCCTGTGAACCATTTGATGAACCAAATGAGCTAACTTCCGGGTCGCCGCCGGTAAAGTGCGGTGCATGGATCCATAGGTTGCGGCCCGTTACACTAAATGTTGCCGATTTGAAAGGACTTTTGCTTAACCATGATGGTTTTAACGTGTAACCCAAACTCACATTACGCAGTTTAACATAGCTGCCATCCTGGATAACAGACTCCAGTACACCGTTTGCGCGCTGATAATACGCCTGACCGTTAACTGCTACTGTGTTTGGTTGCCCGGTAGTTGCATTTACACCATCAACTACTCTTAAACCACGGTTTTCAGTAACTTTTGGCGTGCCATAGAAATAGCCATAACCATCAACATTATTTTGGATATCGCCACCACGTTTGATATCAAAGAAGAAACTGAAGTTGAATTGTTTATACCTAAAGTTGTTATTGATACCACCAAGCCAGTTAGGGTTAATATTGCCTACTATGCCCTGATTATCATCTGCATATGGCAAACCCGAATCGTCAATCAATAACTTACCCGCGGCGTTACGGGCGTAACGGGTGCCATAAATAACACCATAGGGCTGCCCAACTATCACATTAGTGAAGCCATTGCTAATCAATGACAGGTCTTTATAAATAGATAACACCTTATTCCTGTTACGAGTAAAATTTAAAGTAAGGTCCCAGTTAAAATCGCGGCTTTTTATTGGGTTTACATTTAACAATACTTCAATACCCCTGTTACGCATTACTGCAGAGTTTACACTAGTTGCAGAATACCCTGTTGAGGGCGGAAGCGCCACAGTAGGTATGATACCACCATTTGTTTTTTTATTGTAGAATGAAGCCTCAAGACTGATCCTGTTATTAAAGAAACCCGCCTCAAACCCTGCTTCAAACTCGTTGATACGCTCGTTTTTAAGATTAGGATTGCCCAGTACATCGTTGATTAAAAAACCAGCCTGCTGGTTATAAGGGAAAGAGAGGTTCCGGATAGTTGCTTTGTTATAAGGCGTTAACAAACCATACGCGCCAATGTTGCCGTCATTACCCACAGTACCATATGAAACCCTTACCTTACCCAGGTTCATGACCTTTGAAAATTCGGGGCTAAAAAACTCCGAGAATATGAAGCTACCGGCGGCAGAACCATATGGATAAAAGCTGTGGTCTATCGAAAGTACAGAGTTACCATCGTACCGTCCGGTTAATGACAATAGCAGGAAGCGTTTATATTCGATATTTGATTGCAGATAGAAACCCACTTTGCGCTGCAATGATGAGCCTTCACTATAATTAACTGTTGATGCGGAAGCCATATTATACAAACCGGGTACAGTTAAGCCAACACCATTTGCGTATGTACTTTCACCATAGGTAGAGATCAGGTTATTACCCAGCACAACATCTACATTGAAATTGCCAAACTGCTTGTTAGCACTGATTAATAAATCATTATTGTACTGGCGGTAAGTAAGGTTCTGATCAACCAACCTGCCGTTGGGGTTCGACACCGACTGGGTTGATTCATGGTACCTGTCCATTTCACTATAAACATCGGCGCCAAACCTTTCAGTAATAGTTAACCATGAAAACGGTTTATAATCGGCAGTAAAAGTTGGTAAAAACCTGTTAACACCAGAGTGATTTGTGATGTTATCCAATACCCAATAAGGGTTGTTTCTGGAGAAACGATACAACCGCTGTGTACCATCCGGATTTAAATAAGGCTGCAGGTTGTATGAAACCGGCGCTGTAAAAATTGTCCAAACCGGGCTTTCCAGCGCATAACCTTCCGGCAACCTGTCATTTTGTGAATTGGAGTAATTTAGCTGAAATGTAGTAGTCAGGTTTTTAAGCACTTGTGCACTGTATTTAGCGAAGAATGTATTACGCAAAAATTTAGTTGTTGGCACGGTACCTTGCTGGTTAAAATTAGAGTACGAAACCAGGTAAGTAGAATTGTTACCGCCACCGCCGATGTTAACAGTATTATTATACGTGTGGCCGGTTTTAAAAAACAGATCAGACTGGTTATAAACTTTCGCGGGTTGCCCATTTATTTTCAGGGTGTCCATGCGCGCACCCCATGATGTACTTGTTTTTTGATTTACACCATCATAATAAATACCGTTTGTACCTTGCGAATACTTATTTTGAATTTGAGGCAACAACGGGTTTTCAAAAGAAAAGTCGGACGAAAAAGTGATAAGCGGCTTTTGATTCAAAGCGCCGTTTTTAGTGGTAATAATAACAACACCATTCGCACCCTTTGAACCATAAAGGGCCGTTGCTGCAGCACCTTTCAACACGTTCATACTGGCAATAATAGAGGGATCAATATCAGCCAGTCTATTTGTGCCCGGACCGGAGTTAAGGTTACCTGTTTCAGCATTATCAACAGGAACCCCGTCAATAACCATTAGGGGTCCATTTTCGCCATAAAATGAAGTTGCGCCTCTGATCACGATCCTTGCGGAGCTACCCGGCGTACCCGATGAGCTTGTAACCTGCACGCCTGATACCTTACCGGCAAGAGCATTTACCAGGTTGGGCTCTTTTGATTGCACAATCGATTCGGCTTTTACCTCCTGGGAGCTGTAAGTTAAGATCCTTTTGTCGCGTTTTATCCCCAGAGCGGTAACAACAACTTCGTTCAGCTGTTTATTATCCTCAGCTAAAGCTACATTAACCTGAGCTTGTCCTGTTAACTTAATTTCCTGGGTTGCAAAACCAATAGCGGTTACCATAAGTGTACCCTGTCCGGTATAGTTAAGGCTAAACATACCACTACCGTTGGTAACAGAGCCGGCGCTTGTATTTTTTATTTTAACGGAAGCGCCAACTATGGGCTCGCCCTTCTCGTCGGTTACCTTTCCTTTTAATGTTACTGTTTGCGCGTAGGTGCTGTAACAAAACACAAACACACTTAGTAAAGGCAAAATGAACCTCTTTAGTAATTGTTTAAACTTCATAAATTAAATTTTGGGGTTAAAAACTATATATTACATGCTGTATTTCAGACACGTAAAACTATCTGCGAGCCGCCCCTTGTTTTTTTATGAAATTTGCCAATACTGCCCGTATCTTAACATTACTGTTACAATAGCATTAATTTGATATTATATTTATATAAAAACCAGTTAAAACGTTAATATATTGATAGTTAATTCGCAATATCGTTAATAAACTCACTGTAAATAACCTGCACGTTAAAAAAACGGATAAAATCCTGCTATCAACTGCAAAATATTATTCAAAATAATTGTGCAAAGCACACTAATTTAGTTGAAAGTTATTCTTACCGTTACACAAACATATCATGCTAATAAAAAAGTGGTTTAAATTGAACTTATGCCTCGTAGCCTGCTTAGCAGGGGCACAAACTATCCAGGCACAATCCTACGTACCCGAATTGAACGATACCCGGGTAAAGATAAAACCGGTAGTTCCGGTTAAAGCCTATTCTTTTAATTTAAAGGACGTTCAATTATTGGAAAGCCCTTTTAAAACGGCAATGGATGCTGATGTTAAATATCTGCTATCTATAGAGCCTGACAGATTACTTTCGGCTTTCCGTTCACACTCGGGCCTTAAACCTAAAGGTAAGATGTATGAAGGCTGGGAGTCATCAGGTTTGGCAGGGCATACATTAGGACATTACCTGTCGGCCATTTCCATGCACTACGCATCAACCCGCGACCCTGAATTTTTAAAGCGCGTAAATTATATAGTCAAAGAACTTGCCGAATGCCAGGTAGCCCGTAAAACAGGTTACGTGGGCGCAATCCCCAAAGAAGACACCATCTGGGCCGAGGTTGCCAAAGGCGAGATCCGCTCCCGTGGCTTCGATTTAAACGGTGGCTGGTCGCCATGGTATACTGTGCATAAAATTATGGCCGGTTTACTTGATGCCTATTTATATTGCAATAATGCCGAAGCCTTAAAAGTATGCAAAGGTATGGCCAACTGGACAGGGGAAACCATCAAAACCCTTGATGACGAAAAGCTTCAAAAGATGTTATTGTGCGAATACGGAGGTATGGCCGAAACGCTTGCTAACCTGTATGCTGTTACTGGTGATAAAAAATACCTCGAACTGTCATATAAGTTTTATGATAAAAAGATTCTCGATCCGCTATCACAAAAACAGGATATACTGCCCGGCAAACATTCCAACACCCAGATCCCTAAGATAATAGCCAGTGCACGCAGATATGAGCTTACCGGCGATAAAAAAGATAAGGCCATAGCCGATTTTTTTTGGGAAACCATTGTTAACCACCATTCCTATGCAACAGGAGGTAACAGCAATTATGAATACCTAAGCGACGCAGACAAGCTTAATGATAAACTAACAGAAAACACTACTGAAACCTGCAATACCTACAACATGCTGAAATTAACCCGGCATTTGTTTGCGGTTGAGCCTTCGGCCATGCTGATGGATTACTACGAGAAAGCGCTATATAACCACATCCTCTCCTCGCAAAACCACACTGATGGAATGATGTGTTACTTTGTACCACTGCGTATGGGTGGCACCAAGCATTACAGCACTCCGTTTGATGATTTTACCTGCTGCGTTGGTTCGGGCATGGAAAACCATGTTAAATACAATGAAAGTATCTATTTTAAAGGTGCCGATGGCAGCTTATATGTAAACCTGTTTATCCCCTCAGTACTTAACTGGGCATCAAAAGGTTTATCGGTGAAGCAGCAAAGCAGTTTCCCTAATGATGATCATATTTCATTTACGGTAAACACTAAAAAGCCGCTTATGATGGCTATCCGCATCCGTAAACCAAAATGGACTGCCAACCCAACCATCAGCATTAACGGGAAAACTCAAAATGCTGCCACTGATGACCAGGGATATATTGTGCTAAACCGCAAATGGAGCAACAACGATAAAATTGAATTTACAACACCCGAAAAGCTTTATACCGAAGCCATGCCCGACAATGCCAACAGGCGCGCGGTATTTTACGGCCCGGTATTATTGGCTGGTGTTTTAGGCAATACAGAGCCCGATCCGTTGAAAGGTGTTCCGGTTTTTGTAACCAGCGAAACTGACCCTAACCAATGGCTGCAAATGGTTGACAAGAAACAATTGAGCTTCCGTACGGTGAATATTTCAAAACCTGAAGAAGTTACACTAATCCCTTTTAATCAAACCCAAAATCAATACTATTCTGTTTACTGGGACGTATTTACACCACAGGCCTGGATTGTGCAGCAAAAAGCGTATGACGAGCAAAGGAAAAAACAACAGGAGTTAGAAGCCCGCACCATGGACATTTTACGTGTAGGCGAAATGCAGCCCGAGCGCGATCATAACTTCAGCAGTGAAAACGCCACTACCGGCGAAGATCACCAAAAGAAATGGCGGTCGACAGAGAACGGAGGCTTTCTGCAATACGAAATGAAAGTTGACGCCAATGCACAAAATACGCTGATTAACAGCTACTGGGGCATGGACAACCGCGGCAGAAAATTTGATATCCTAATTGATGGCGTGAAATTGGCTTCTGAAGATTTGAACCAATATAAAGAGAGCCGTTTTTACGATATCAGCTACAACTTGCCTATTGAACTGACAAAAGGCAAACAAAAAGTAACTGTAAAACTGCTGCCGCAAAAAGAAAACAGTGCAGGCCCGGTTTACGGCAGCCGGATGGTTAAAAACTAATTTTAAAAGTAAAAGAACTTGAATATCATGATCAATAAACAAAAAGCCGCCGGTGTGCTTGCCCTTTCATGGGCAGCACTTACAAGCCCGGTATTG
The DNA here is from genome assembly GCF_013376065.1 of Mucilaginibacter sp. SG538B. Lineage (NCBI taxonomy): Bacteria > Pseudomonadati > Bacteroidota > Sphingobacteriia > Sphingobacteriales > Sphingobacteriaceae > Mucilaginibacter > Mucilaginibacter sp. SG538B. Next base: position 778,165 of record NZ_JABMJI010000001.1, on the reverse strand, counting down.
GCACAGCAAAAAGATTACCCCATCCAACCGGTTGCCTTTACCAGCGTACACGTGAACGACAACTTCTGGCAGCCCAAGATGGAAGTAAATGCCACCGTTACCATTCCGTATGTACTGGCGCAATGCAAAGCCAATGGGCGTATGGATAACTTTTTACGTGCGGCAAAAAAACTGGATGGTGACAAGTTAAGTGAATTTCCGTTTGATGATACAGACGTATATAAGGCCATTGAAGGTGCATCCTATTCTATGCAGAATAAAAGGAACCCGCAGCTTGATAAATCCATTGATAGCCTCATCTCCATTATCGGCGCGGCCCAGGAGCCGGATGGGTACCTGTATACTTTCAGGACAGTTAACGCTAAAAAGCCTCATGAGTGGATAGGTTCCAAACGCTGGGAAAAGGAAGAGGACCTTAGCCACGAACTATATAACGCGGGCCACCTTTACGAAGCCGCTGTAGCACATTACCAGGCAACCGGTAAACGCACACTGCTCAATATTGCCATAAAAAATGCTGACCTACTGGTTAAAACCTTCGGGCCGGGCAAAATTGAGGAGTATCCGGGGCATCAGATAGTGGAGATCGGTCTTTCAAAAATGTACCGGGTTACCGGCAACAAACAATACCTTGACCTGGCTAAATTCTTTTTAGATGTACGCGGACCAAAAGGAGATGCTTACAACCAGGCCGATAAAAAGGTAGTTGACCAGCATGAAGCCGAAGGGCACGCGGTACGGGCTGCTTACATGTACACCGGCATGGCCGATATTGCTGCATTGACAGGTAATACCAAATATTTGGCAGCCATAGATGATATCTGGAGCGATGTGGTAACCAAGAAATTATACATCACCGGCGGCATCGGTGCAACCGGGGCAGGTGAAGCTTTTGGCGAAGCATATCAATTGCCTAATATGTCGGCCTATGCAGAAACCTGTGCGGCCATTGGCAACGTTTACTGGAACAACAGGATGTTTTTGCTGCATGGCGATTCAAAATACATTGACGTACTGGAAAGAACCCTTTATAACGGTCTGTTGTCAGGCGTATCGCTAAGCGGTAACAGGTTCTTTTACCCCAACCCGCTGGCTTCTATGTTCCAGCATCAGCGCAGCGCATGGATCAGTTGTGCCTGCTGTATCAGCAACATGACCCGCTTTTTACCTTCATTACCGGGTTATGTGTATGCCAAAAACAAAAACGACCTGTACGTTAACCTGTTTATGAGCAACTCAAGTAACATCAAACTTGCTGAGGGTAATGTAAACATTGTACAGCAAACGGATTACCCATGGAAAGGTAGGGTTGACATTACCGTTAACCCCGATAAAGCCGGTGAATTTACATTAAGGGTGCGTATCCCGGGCTGGGCGAAGCAACAACCAGTACCGGGTGACCTGTATACCTTCATGGAAAAAAAGTCATTCCCGCTTACCCTGATGATCAACGGGCAGGCAAAATCATTTGAAACAGAAAAAGGCTACGCCATATTAAAACGCACCTGGAAAAAAGGCGATAAGGTTTCACTTTTATTACCGATGGAAACCGAAAAGGTATTGGCCAATCAACAGGTTAAAGACGACCGTGGCAGATTTGCTTTTGAGCGCGGCCCAATTGTTTATTGTCTTGAAGGCCCTGATAACAAGGACAGCCTGGTACAAAACATATTGATTGATAAAAATGCCATTGCCGATGCCAACTATCATGCCGACCTGCTCAATGGCGTCGATGTAATCAGTGCCGAAGGAAAAAGCGCCAAACGCCAACTAAAAACCGACAGCATTTTACAAACCGACCAAATGGTGAAGGCTATCCCCTACTATGCCTGGGCCAATCGCGGTCCGAGCGAAATGACCGTTTGGATCCCTTATGAAACTTCGGCAGTGCGGCCAAAACCGGCACCTACCATTGCCAGCACCAGCAAAGTAAGCGCGTCGTTAAAAAACGTAAGGATGTTTGCTGCAATAAAAGACCAGTATGAACCCGCCGATTCCAAAGATACCAACTACCCATACCTGCACTGGTGGCCTGCAAAAAACACCAATGAGTTTGTGCAGTATGATTTTGATACTGAACACACCGTTAGTGAATCAAAAGTTTACTGGTATGATGACGGCCCATGGGGTGGCTGCCGCATCCCGGTATCATACAAGATCCTGTATAAAAAAGACGGGCAGTGGGTTCCTGTAAAAAACACCACACCCTACGCCATAAGTAAAGATAGCTTTAACGTAGTTACTTTTGAGCCGGTTGCTACTACAGCCTTACGGATGGAAATTCAGTTGCCGGTTGACAATTCAACCGGGATCCATGAATGGGCGGTTAAATAACCTCATGTTATCCATAATAACAGTAAAGCCTTTCCGTTTATGCGAAAGGCTTTACTATTTTAATTACACCGCAACGGAATACTTTAAGTATAAAAAAGCCCATTTTACCTATAAACTTATATTCCCTACATTTGCGGCCTTAAAAAATAAAAAAATGATAAATTTCGAAAAAGTGAAAGAAGTAATCGCAGCAGCTGAAGCTGATGCGGCAAGCTTTTATGAAAAAGGCAACAAAGCTGCCGGTACAAGGTTGCGTAATGCTATGCAACAATTAAAAGTATTAGCTACGGATATCCGTAAAGAAGTTACTGAAAAGAAAAACGCAGCAGCTTAATCCCTGTTAAAAATGTTTTTAGATAAAGCGGGCCTGGTTTTCCATGTACCCGCTTTATTTTTTTTGATCCCGCTGCCATTTCAATGACTCGCTTTGGTTTTTCCACCCCGGCTAATTGCCTAAAGCGCAACAAGGCATAGCAAATACAACCGACTGCCCGACACACAGGTTTAAAATGTTACGAACCAGAAAGTATTTGCAACAAATCCAAAAGTATTTTCACTCCCGCTGATCTTTCTTTGTATACCTTCTGAAGCATGTTTATAATCAAAACAATCTGATATGAAACGGAATACATTTGTACGCGCTTTGATGGGCGCTGCCACATTTTTAGCCATTCCATTTGATGGAGTTGCCGATAACCTGTTCAAAACCAGGGAAAAGAAAGGCTATAAAGCTAATGCAGGAGCTGATCGCGCTGAAAATCCAATGCACTTATTTGATGGTGATACTTTCTATACCAAAGTTTCAACCAGGGATACTGATGGTGATATGTATGTTTATGAATCAACCCGGGTTAAAAAAGGCGGGCCTAACCTGCATGTACATTATGAACAGGACGAATGGTGGTATATTTTGGAAGGTGAATTTCAAATAAAAGTAGGCGATCAGCTATTTCATACCAAACCAGGCGACAGTGTATTTGGCCCAAGGGGCGTTCCGCATGCGTTTACGAAAATAGGCGATGATACGCCTGCCAAAATGATTACCACGTTTCAGCCGGCCGGTAAAATGGAAGCTTGTTTCCAGGCACTGAGCGATGGTTTGATGAAAGGTAAATCCGAAGCCGAGCTTGATGCATTCAGAAAGCAACATGGCTTTGAGCGGGTGGGCCCCCCGCTTGATGTTTATAAAAAATTTTAACTACCCGTTTAACTAACGATTATGAAGTCGCTTACTTTTAAACAGAAACTGAGCCTGGTTTACTTATGCCTGGTGCCATTAGTAGTTATGGCTATTGCCTTTGGCGTGGGCCATATAAGCTATAAGACTTATTTACCGGTTTGGATTGTTAACGCCTGTTTCATGATAACCGCGGTATGGAACCTGGGTGCGCGCAACTTTAGTAGTGATAACCGGGAAACAAAACACCAGGTAGTTACAGCTTTAATGTTGTTTATGCCCTGGCTATTCTTTTCCATTTTCGCGGGGATGGGGCCACCTCCTGCAACCTTGCAAGGTTGGGTTAATTCCGCTGCAGAGCAGCAGATCCGGTATACTATACTCATTGCAGGCGGTATTTTGTTTGCACTTGGTTCTGCATTATTGAAGGTAAAATTACAGGCGGCAGGCGAAAATCTATATTCGGTAATGGCCTCGGCAGCGATCAATCTTGCAGTGCCGCTCTTTATTATTAATATGGCATTTTGGGGATATTACTTCACAGACGCATTCAGGGTTTTCATAAAATTAGGCGGCACAAAACGCCCTGACTTGCATGGGCCAATAAAAAGTTTATTTTATGTGATCAGTATAGCCGAAGTATTACTGATGTACCTTGGCACCGTATTTTTTGCTGTCTCCCTTAAAGTCACCGGGCTTTTTAATCCGGTTGCCTGCCGGTATTATATCATCTTCGGTTTAATCGGCATGGTGCTGGTTTTATTACCATCCTACTGGCCCGAGCCATTCGGCACCGCCGGTTTTCTTGTTGCTATACCCGCCATTCCTTTTATAATGCCATACCTCATTGGTATACACCTGTTAAAGCATGCTAAAGCTGATTAGCTAAATTGTAATATAAAAAAGAGGGAGCTGCTACTTTTTCTTTAAAGTAACAGCCCCCTCCTTTTAATTGACTACCCTGGCCCTATTTCCCTAAAACATCCAGAATAGGGTGATCAATAGCATTCAATGTATTTTCTGATGGTTTTATCAGTTCAAGTACGGTAATTTCATTGTTACCTTTTTTGAGCCATTCAACCGGCACATACAGGGTTTGCTGAGGACCGCAATTCCAATAGCGGCCTAAGTTGTGTCCGTTGAGCCAAACAATACCCTTGCCCCATGTACTCATATCGAGATAGGTATCGGCCAATTTATCAACCTTGAAAACTGCTTTTTTCAATTGCGGTGTGTTGTTAGCTGCAACCTTTTTAATTGCCGGATTTGTATTCACTTTATTAATATCATCAAAAGGCAGTGAATACATTTTCCAGTTTTTTAGCTCAGTACCGGCAAAAAGTACTTTTTCGGTAATACCCTTTTTGTTTTTAAGCAGATAAGGCCCAAAATTGATGCGGCCAAGGTTTTCAACCAAAATATCCAGTGTCACCTTTCCTTTTGGTAAGCTGATCATCAAGCTGTCCTGGTATTTGCGCCTGTCGAGTATTCCTACACGTTTACCATTTACGAAGATCATGCCATAATCACGCAGGTCTTTAAGTTTAAGCAGACCAGATTTGCCGCCGTTAATGGTTGTACGATACAATACAAAACCGTATGCCTGGTTCAGGTTTTCAAAAGTAAGCGGAGTACTGTTGGTCTTCGCGAGCGGCAACACATTAAACAAACTGGTTGATTTGGTAAATTTAATCGCCGGCAGACCCATAGCAGGTTTAGCAGCCGGAACTTCGGGCAGGGTTACGCCTGCCGGAAGATGTTTACTAATCACCTCTCTAAACTTCATGAACTTATCGGTAGCGTTACCTGCCTCATCAAGCGGGGCATCATAATCATAACTACTGATTTGCGGTTCATATGGATTTTGATCATTATAGTTTGCACCGTTCATGAAGCCGCGTGTTGTACCGCCATGAAACATATACATGTTAATGGAGATACCTGCTGCCAATACCGAATCAAGCTTTGGTATAAATTTAGCCGCCGGTACAGTATGATGCGCAGTTCCCCACCAGTCGAACCAGGCCGGGTACCATTCGGCAATAAAATAAGGGCCCTTGCCATTATAATTTTCGCCAATCAATTTTTTAACTTTTGCCACATCATCAACGCCGTTTATAGCAGGCAGCAAGCCCGGTAAATGACCATCCTTTATAGCCGGTTCAGGATCGCAGGTGTAAAGCTGGCCATCAAAACCGGCGTCTATAAACATTTTGCGGTTAAGGGCCAGGTAATCTTTATCGCTGCCGTACGAGCCGTATTCATTCTCTATCTGTACCATTAAAATATTGCCGCCGTGGTTCACCAACAGTAGCGACAATTGCTTACCTACCTGGGTAAGATATTTTTTATAAGCTTCCAGGTATTTAGGCTCCTTGCTTCGCACCACTAAGCCCTGCTCTTTTTCAAGCCAGTATGGGTAGCCGCCAAACTCCCATTCGGCGCAAACGTATGGGCTTGGGCGCAGTATCACCCAAAGGCCTTCCTCCTTTGCTATTTTAACAAACTCAGCAATATCATGATTGCCTGTAAAATCATAATGCCCTTTTTGTGGCTCGTGAACATTCCAGAAAACATAGGTACCAATGGTATTTAAACCCATTGCTTTGGCCATTTTCATGCGCTGGCGCCAGGCCTCGCGCGGAACACGGGTATAGTGCATTTCGCCTGAAATGATCTGCAGCGGTTTACCATCAAGCAGAAATGTAGTATCGCCAAGAGCAAAAGTATGCTTGGCATTTTGCGCCTGCAGCTTTGCTGATGCAAACAGGATAACAAAGAGGAACAGTAGTTTTATAAGTTTCATAAATTGAAAAAATGCAGGGTTTTAGTTTTTATTTGTATAAGGGGGTTGACTATTTTACGGTTAATGGTATAGTTGATGATTTAAGGTTACTGGCACTAAACTGAACGTATATCACCCCAGGTTTACCTGTAGCTTGTACATAGGCCAATAAGCGCCCATGCAATGCTTTACGTTTGTTTGATTGATAGCTTTCATGGCTGCTGTTGCTGCCGCTTTCAAGGCCTAATAGTTTAGCCGCACCGTTAATTGTTACTGTTATCTCATCGGTAGCAGTAAATACAGGGTTACCGTTTTTATCGGCAATGTAAACCTCAATTTGGCTCAAACCTTTTGTGTTATGGCTAAACAGGGTATTATCAGCTGCCGCTTTAAGTTGATAAGCATCGCCAGCTGTTTTTATATTGTTAATGCATACTTCAATACCGTTGTTGTAACCTTTAACAACCAGCTCGCCGGGCTCATAGTCAACCTGCCATGATGGAACCTGCCCTCTTGCGGTGCTGCGTGTTTGTTTGCCAAGGGATTTGCCGTTCAGGAACAATTCTGTTTCCTGGCAATTGGTAAAGCAATCAACTTTTACTTTACTGCCAGATTGCCAATTCCAAACAGGCTCGGCAGTACGGTGGCTCCAGATCCCTCTGTCGTCAGTCCCGGCTATAGGGCGTGCGCCTATATAAGCCATGGGCTTGTCCGACCAAAGACTTTGCCTGAAGAAATATTCCGGCTTTTTAAAACCGGCCAGGTCAATAAGTCCTGCTCCATTGCTACGCTGCGGCCATTTACCGGCCTCACCCAGGTAATCTATACCAGTCCACAGGTATTGGGCCGAAATATATTCGTTACTGTCAACAGCGTTCCAGGCTTGTTTTTGCATACCGTTCTCACTGCCGTAAATGATACGGTTGGGATATTTTTTATGATCTTCGGGGTACCGGTATTCCTGGTAATTATAGCCCACAACATCCAATACATCAGGGTAGCCAACTTCGTTCGACATCACCACACCGGCCAGCGCGGCCGTTACCGGGCGGGTTTGATCAACGGCTTTTACTGCTTTAACCAGTTGTTTGGCTATCGGTGTTAGCCCGCTTGCCGCTGGATGATCAGGCAGGTAACCCTTACCATAGATCTGCGGGTTGCTGCCCGTGTTTAACACCTCATGGGTATATGGGTCGTTGGGGTAATCTATTTCGTTACCAATGCTCCACATAATGATAGATGGATGGTTACGCGCTCGCAGTACCATATCAGCTACATCCCGGTCTGCCCATTCTTTAAAATATTCGTGGTATCCGTTTTTGGATGGCGTACCAACATTCCAGCCTGCTACCCATTTGTTTTTTCCTACCTCCCATTCATCAAAAGCTTCGTCCATTACTAAAAAGCCCATCTTATCGCACAAATCGTATAAATAATCTGCATGAGGGTTATGGCTTAACCTGAGTGAGTTTACTCCCGCATCCTTTAATAATTTCAACCTGCGTACCCAAACCTCCTGTGGAACAGCTACACCCAGGGCACCGGCATCATCATGGATACATACGCCTTTGAGCTTGGTGCTTTTGTCATTCAAAAAGAAACCTTTATCCTTGTCAAAACGGATACTGCGGATCCCTACAGATTGCGTTACCTCGTCAAATGCTTTACCATTGCGGCTAAGTGAAACCTGTAATTTATAGAGCTCGGGCTTTTCGGTATCCCATAGTTTGGGGGACGATAATTCTTTCTCAAACTCAACCTCGTGTACTCCCGGTTTTGCTTTTATTTGTTTTTGGAGGGCAATAGCCGCTTTTCCTTTCCCATCAAGCAGGTTTACTTTCACTAATACAGAAGCATCAACTTTGTCGCTGTTGGTAACACTCACCTTAATTTTTGCTGTAGCTTTAGCTGCCGAAACATCGGGCGTGGAAAAGGCCACATCCCAGGGGGCTATGTGTACCTGGTCTTTAACGATGAGGTATACATTACGATAGATACCAGAACCGGTATACCACCTCGAATCAGCAAATTCGCTATGATCTGCCCTTACAGCTATCGTATTTTTTCCAGTTAAATTTAGATACTTGGTCAGCTCATACTGAAACGAAATAAAACCGTTTGGACGTTTACCTAAATAATGCCCGTTGACCCATACCTCGCTATCTTTATATACGCCATCAAAGTAAATATAAACCTGCTTCCCCTTCCATGCATTATTACCGGCGAAGCTCTTTTTGTACCAGCCAATCCCCCCGGGCAAATAACCGGTAGCACTTGCCCATTCGTCGCTAAAAGGACCTTCAATACTCCAGTCATGCGGCAGATCGACAGTTCTCCATTGCGTTTCGGAAGCGATCCCGCTGATCCCCGTGCTGATATCGCCCTTGTGGAAAGACCATGCCGCATTAAATAAAACCGGTTTGCCAATGCCCTGGGCCTTAAGTAGGCCAGGCAGCATTAACATGCCAAGTACAAAAAGAAGCAGATGTTTTTTATTTTTCATTTGATGATAGAGAGATAAAATGCTATTTGATGACACCTGTAAACGTGACAATAGAACGTGCCGGAACAACATTCTTATCACCGGTTATTTTACCGGCTTTAAGCTCATTAACCTGCGATGTTAAATAGGATGATGTAAACTGAACTTTAGCATTATCTATATGGAATGTCGCGCTTACCTCATTGGCACCCTGGTTAACTACAACCACGGTTAAGTTTTTTCCATTTTTAAATGCCGATACCAGCAAGGGTTTTCCCTCGGCTACTGATGAAACTTCGGCATCAACCCTCACAGCTCCGGGTTTAACAAATCTGCTGTAGTTACCCATGGCCCAAAGCATTTTACTGCCGTAAAAATTGCCGTCGGTTTTATTTTTGTCGATGTAGATGAGGCCATCCTTATAATCATAGGCCGAAATGGCTGTCCACCATTGCCAGGCCGACGCGTTGGCCGCTGTAAGATCTGTATGGATCACCGATGCTAAATATAGCGCGGCATCAATACCCAGATCACGCTTGTTACCGTCTATCTCACCCACATTATCGCCTAAGATGCAATACTCCGATTGCCAGAAATCAAGACCATTAATAGTCGCAACACTATCGGCCAATGCCCTGCGAGCTTTTACTGACGATGCCATTGGCGACGTAGTGAAATAGCTGTGCGCCACGATAGTTTTGGCTACCGAAGGCAGGTCGCCTACGTAATTGGCCGATCCCGGTTTAAAAAAATCGGTTATCTGACTGCCTTTACCCGGCTTATCACCTTTAGTAAATAAATAGTTGATACTCCCGGCCTCGCCAACCAAAATCTTTGAGCTAATCTTATTACTTACGAATTCTTTATTGATGGCCCGTATCAATCCTGCTACCTCGGCATTATTATATGGGGCACCTTCCTGACCGCCATCGCTCCAATCCCACTGGGGTTCGTTTACCGGGCTTATGTAATCAAATTTTACTTTACTTACCTGCTCAACTCCCTTTACAACTTTAGCCAGGAACACGGCATAAGCATCATATTTATCGGGTGCTATATTAACTTTGCCTCCACTGGCGTACGCTTTTCCATTAATGGTAAACTGCACCGGCGGACTATTATTAAAACCTAAAAATTGTTTAACTCCGCGTTGTTTGGCGGCTTTCAGGAACCAAACCTGCCCGACCTGGTTTTGCCAGTTATAGCTGCCATCGCCGTTTAAAAACGATTCAGCACGGCGCCACTCGTCTTTAATGCCACTTTCGTTTCCCTGCTGGGCACTGCCCGCACCAATGTTAAACCTCCATAACGACAAGCCTATGCCTTTAGGCGAGCCATCGGCATAAGTATCCCGGCTAAAAAGCAGGTCGGCAATTTTATTGCGCTTATCATCAGGCCAGTTACCCACAAACTGGCAAGCCCACGCATCCGAAGCACCAAAATTGCTAATGGTTTGGTGCGTTTTTGAAAAATTGATATCAATAGTTACCTCTTTGCCCTGGCCGCTTACAAAAGGAATATTAATCCCCAAAACGGCCGCAGCCAGCAGTATTTTTTTTATAGTAGTTTTTATTATCATCGTGTTTAAATCAACAAATAAAACAGCACTGTTTAGCGCTGTTTTATTGCAATATTATTGTTGCACTATTTGCCATTGCTGGTTAGTAGCGCCGCCATAAGGCCACTGAATGATGCCTGCACCATTTGTGGTTGATGCGCCGTTAACATCAAGCGCAAGCCCGCTGTTACGGTTAAGTACTTTATAAATGCCATCGCTGGTAGCAGTAAGCTGCCATTGCTGGTTGTTGCCGCCGTTCCACGGCCATTGTATAATGCCCGCGCCATTGGCTGTTGAACTCATATTAACATCAAGCGCCTGCGTGCTGTTGCGGTTAGTTATTTTGTAATAGCCACCGCCATTGGCAGCAATAACCCATTGCTGGTTATTGCCCCCGTTTTGAGGCCATTGTATGATGCCGGCGCCGTTGGTGGTTGAGCCGCCATTAACATCAAGCGCCTGGCCGCTGTTAACATTTAAAAACCTGTAGTATGCACCGGTATAAAATGTATCGGTACCACCGGCACCTACGCCCCAGGCATATTTAATGCGACTTAACCCCGATGCATTTGTGGTTGATACAGTAAGGCCGGTGCCAGTCCCGTTTAGTTGTTGAATAGCATAGCTATCGCCCGTACGTACGCCTGGCCAGTAAACCGCGCCCATGCCGTAGGCACGTGCCTGGTTGGTTAATCCCTGCAGGTACGCAATTTCCTGGTCACCGCCAATAGCGCCGGTGTAATTTTTACCACCTGTCATCGGGATACCGAACTCGGTAAGTACCGCGCGGCTACTATAGGCACCGATATTGCCTTTTAAGCGATTTTCCCATTGCAAAGCGGTTGTCAGTGTGCCGTTGCTAAAAAAAGTATAATCATGTATCGACAATAAACAACCCGAAAAACGGCTGTCGGCCCCTACCCCGGTTATATCCTGCGAATAGGACGTACCGCTGATCAAAATCCTTCCCTGCGGAACAGAAGGATAGTTACTTAACCACTGGGCACAGATGGTTGTCCAGTCGGTTAAAGTATACCCATGTGGCTCGTTAAAAATTTCAAAGTACACGTGGGCATTGCTGCCATATTTGGTAACAATGGTTTGCCACATCGACCAAAATTCGGTGGTATTATCTATCTTCCCATCTTCGGATGATTTGGCTTCCCAGTAGCCCAATATCACATTCATTCCTTTACTCAATGCTTTATCAATAACCCCGGTGTAGGAGTTCCACCAGGTTTGTGATACGGTTGAATAATTTACTGGCAGCCTTACCGTGTTTGCACCTGTATTGGCTTGGATCCCTGTTAATACAGCATCTGCTTTAGCCGATACCGTGGCGTAACTATCGGCGGATGTTAAGCCGCTTAATACCAGTATTCCATCACTAAAGTTATCACCATCGGCAGCCCAGTTCACGCCTTTCAGCGCGCTTGCCGGTGTTGAATCTGTAGTTACTGTTTTATCTCCTGTTTTTACTTCATCCTGGTTTGATGATTTTTTTACTGATACGATATCCTTTTTACACCCGGCCGCCAAACAACACATCGCTAATAATGCAATACTTAAGTTCTTCATAATTTGTTATAGGTTAGAATTGGGAGAAAAAAGGGGGAAGAAAGAAGCTCTTCCCCCGGAATATTTTATTAGTAACCAGCGTTTTGTTGCAATTGGCCACCAGACGCCTGGATCTCGGCCCTTGGTATCGGCAACCAGTAATGTTTGGTTGCAAAAGAACGGCCATCCAAGGCTACTTTTGGTGTATAAGCAAAGCTGCCATCAGCGTTTTTGGTGATGATCACCCCACCCGCCGGTTTATTTTCGGTAACGTCAGCAATTTTCCAGCGGCGTACATCGTAAAAACGGTGTTCTTCAAATGCCAGCTCAACACGACGCTCGTAACGTACGGCATCACGCATCTGTGATTGCGACATACCTGAAGCCAAAGCCGGCATATTAACACTTGGACGAGAACGGATCAGATTAATCGCTGTACGTGCAGATAAGGTTGAACCCGAAGGGATCACATCCGGTCCGTAAGCTTCGTTAGCCGCTTCAGCAAAGTTCAACAGGATCTCAGCATAACGGAAATAGATCCATGGCTGGAAGCCCGCGTTACCCCACGGATTTTGAAGCGGATATGCATCATTCATATATTTTTTGAGGTAATAACCTGTTTTGGTAGTATTCCAGTTATCTGCTCCGTCTTTGCTATCCTTACCACCTGGAATAAAAGATTCAATAGCCCGGCCCCTGTACATCGCACCATTGTATAATACAGTAGCTGCAAACCTTGGGTCGCGGTGATCATAAGGGTGTGTCGGATCATAACCTGATGTTGGATCGGTAATAGCTTTACCATTATCCATTTCGTAATCATCAACCAAATTTTGCAGCGGTGTATTACCTGCCCAGCCGCCATAGCCGTTCGGCCCGTTGGCTATTTCAAGGTGCGTATGGTTTGCATTTTTAGTATATAAACGTTCAAAAATGGTTTCGTTGGTTTCGTTAACTAAAAACAGATTATTATAGCCACCAGTGTAGATACCATATTTATTCAAACTGATAACTGCCTGTGCGGCGGTAACCGCATCGGCCCAGGTACCTGCAGCATATAATGGGCTTGCAGCATATAATTTTAGTCTTGACTTTAAAGCCAGCGCCGCACCTTTTGTAGCACGGCCTAACAGCCAGCTACCATCGTTGTTTAGCGGCAACTTAGCAGCGGCATCATCAAGCTGAGCAGATACGTAATCGATACACTCTTTAATGGAGGCACGCTTGAATAGTGAAGGGTCCTGTAGGTTATCATTAAGGTTGGTTACCTTATCGCCCACTAAAACAACTCCGCCGTAATTACGGATCAGATCCTGATAACGGAAAGCCCTGATAAATTTCAGCTCGCCTTCAAGATGCATTTTGTGCCCGGCACTGAACGGCATGTTTGGCAAAAGCGCTAATGCCGAATTAACCTCGCGGATGCTGCGATAACTACGTCCCCAAAGCACACCTGCGCCACCTAAATTTTCGGGAGCAAGCTGGCCCCTTTGTATCAGCCAGGTAGCATCATCATTGTTATAGATCGATTCGTCTGTAAGTGAGCTCCACATGCTATATTCGAAGCCACGGCCGAAGCCTGGGTTTGAGCCATCGCCCTCTTTATCTTGCAATTTAGCACCGATATAACGGTTGGTAACATAAGCTTCATACACCGCGGTATCCGAAGCAATGGCCGATGATGCGATCCTATCCGTAGGGGTTACATCAAGTAAATTCTTTTTACATGCTGTGATGCCCAGCATACCGCCCATCATTAAAAATAAAAGCGGAGTTTTATATTGTAGTTTCATTATCGTCTTCTTGATTAAAATTTCACGTTAGCACCTAAGTTTATAATTCGCTGTTGCGGATAAAACTGACCGCTGCCACTGGTTCCTTCAGGATCGTAATCCTTCACTTTGGTAATGGTGAATAAGTTGAACGCACTTGCGTAAACCCTTAAACCACCTATTTTAAGTTTTGACAGGAACGGCGCATTGAAATTATAGCCTAATTGCACATTCTTTAACCGAAGGAAAGAAGCATCATTAAGCCAAAAAGTATTGTTATATAAACCACCACTGATAGCGTTCGATGCTCGGTCTGTTACACGTGGATAAGTTCCATTGGTGTTTGAGGGGCTAAACCTGTTATCGGCCCAGCTGCTGTAAAAGTTACCTACACTACCTGCTTCGGGCAATACATACTGGCTAACCTGCGCCTGGCCTGCAAATAGTACCGAAAGATCGAAGTTTTTGTATGCTGCGTTTAAACTAAAGCCATAAGTAATTTGCGGGATATTGCCGTATTTGCTACGGGTTTGGTCATCGGCATTTATTTGCTTGTCATTATTAACATCACGGTATATCAAGTCGCCAACTTTAGCGCCGGTTACGTGCGGCGTTGCATCAAGCTCGGCCTGGGTACGGAATATACCTATCGCGTTGTAAAGTAATGACGTACCTATCGGTAAACCTGTTTGGCGCTGATAAGATAAAGCACCGGGTGCCTCATCAATGAAAACAATTTTGCTTTTGGCATAAGTAATATTACCGCTTACACCCCACGTAAATTCATGGCCGGTATGGTTATAACCTAAAGTTGCCTCAAAACCATCACTGTTAAACTTACCTATATTTTCAAGTGGCACCAGAGGATCTGAGCCATAAGGGTTAACTATACCTGATGATCCGGGAATCGACGCATTCCTGGCTGTAAGTACATTACGCCTTCTTTGCTGGAAATAGATGGCCTCCACTGTAAAATTATGCAAAAAAGTGGCATTGATACCGATATCGAGCTTTTTAGAGGATTCCCATGTAATGCCGGGGTTTGCCAATTTAACAAGATTAATGTTTGGCTGAATAACGTTCGAGCCGCTACCCGGATTGCTTGCCACAAAACCATTGGGAACTAAAGTATAGTTATTAAAATACTGGAACGGGCCAACAGCGTCATTACCTAACGAACCATAAGAAGCCCTGATTTTCAGATCATCAAAAAATCCTACACTGTTTTTAAACCAATCTTCTTTAGTAATTCTCCAACCTACCGAAGCAGAAGGAAAATAGCCCCATTGTTTTGCGCCCGGAAAAATTGATGTACCATCAGCGCGTAACTGGCCTTCAAACAAATACTTTTCATCATAAGCGTATGTTAAACGGCTGATATAGCTGGCTCGATTGTAATTTGAGCTCCAGCCCGAATTAAGGTAATCGGTAGCTGCGCTTCCGCCTTGCGACAGATCAGGCAATTGCGATGACAGGTAGTTAAAACGTGTAGCATCAAAGTACTCGATGTGGTTTTTGCTTTGTTCATAACCAACAAAAGCGCTCACATCATGCAAACCAAACTTATGCGCGTAGTTTAATTTAATATTCGAGGTAAGCAAAATATCGTTCCTTTGCGACTCGAATAAAGTTGCCGCATTGTTATTGCCGCCTACTGTAACCTTATTATAAGTATTTGAACTCTGAACATAGCTATACAGAACATACGGCTTACTGAAGTTTTTATTCAAGTTATACGATTTATCAACAGAAAAGAAACCATCAACTGATAAACCTTCAATACCAGGGATAGCGTAGCTACCTTTTAAAATACCGTTAAAAACCTGTTTAGGATTGTTGGCATTACCACCAAGACTCGTTACCTGTACTGCCGGGTTATTATTTTCGATACCTGTAGTTGGCAAGCCATTTGGATAATAAGCGGCTACAATAGGTTTAGCACGGTAAACAGAACGGAACAGATCGCCCGCACCGGTTATCGGAAATTGCCTGTCTTCTTCACGGCCCGAAAGTGATAAACCTACTTTTAAGCGTTTAGTAACGTTAGCATCAATATTTGAGCGGAAATTATATTGGTGATATTTGGTCGCACCATTTTTATAAATACCATCCTGGTAAAGCGTACCTAATGATACAAAGTATTTGATATCATCACTACCACCGGCAATAGAAAGGCTATGCTGGTTTTGCAAAGCCGAACCTTTAAGCGTTTGCTTTTCCCAATCGGTATTTGGATAATTTAACGGGTCAGAACCATCCCTAAACTTTTGGATCTGCTCGGCAGTATACGATTGGTTTAAACCGCCGGCCGGGTTCGAGTCGTAATTAATCTCGTTCATGATCTGGGCATAAGTTGCCGCGTCGGCCATTTTTGGCAAGCGGGTTGGCGAACTGAAGCCCTGGTTGAAACTATAGTTGATAGTTGGTTTACCGGTTTTACCGCGTTTTGTAGTAATGAGGATAACACCGTTAGCAGCACGGTTACCATAAATTGCAGCTGAAGCGTCTTTTAGTACCGACATGCTTTCAATGTCATTAGGATCAAGCCTTTCCAAACCGCCTATCTGAGCCGGAATACCGTCAACAACAATTAATACATCGTTGCTGCCGCTGGTGGCCAAACCACGTACAGTAATACCTGAACCATCATAACCAGGTTCACCGCTGCGGTTATTAACCACTACCCCCGAAAAACGACCGGCAATACCGTTTGAAAGATTTGGCTGAGGGCTTTTTACCAGCTCAGAGCCTTTAACCTGCGAAATTGAACCCGTTAAAGTGGCTTTTTTCTGTGTACCGTAACCTACAACCACAACCTCGTTCAATGATTTAGAATCGGCCTGTAATTGAACGTTAAGAGTAGCTTGCCCGTTAAGGATAATTTCCTGCGTGTTGTAGCCAATATAGCTAAACACTAAAATGCCTGATGAAGCACTGGGCACGTTAAGGCTGAACTTACCGTTAACATCGGTAACAACCCCGGTTGATGTGCCTTTTAAGGCAACGCTTACACCTGGCAGGGTCTGGCCTTTTTCGTCGGTAACCTGGCCCGTTATTCTGGCATCAGGTAAGCGCTGTTCATTAATGGTACCCGCAAAAGCCATTACCGGCATTTGGACTGTAGCGAAACAAGCAACGGCCATGCCGGCCGCAACTACGAAAAAGCGGGGTGATCTTTTCCGATGGGGAGAATCCTTTACATGTAAATTTAGTTTCATATGGTTTTAAAAAATTGGTTTTTTAATCGGCTCAAACCTTGCAAAGCGAGGTGCATAAAAACAAGAAAGTGGATTCGGCATCGATAAACTACCGCCCCATTTTGACCTTATTATTTATACACGGTACAAAAGTTTGGTTTAAACCTTGGTTATTGGTAGGGCTAAATTGCGTTTTAAAGCAAAAATGAGTGAGGGGTAAATTCTGAATAAGACAGGGGGTATTTCATAAAAAAGCGCTTAAAAACAGCATTTTGGGCGCTTTTTAAAGAGGGGGTAAATCAATACTGGCAGGGGGACAAAAATAAGTTGTAGTATTTAGCCCCCAAACATTGCTGCGCTTGTCGTCCGCTCATCACTTTGTAAAGAAGGGCCACAAAAACCACTCTTAGCTTAGCTGTGAAACTGAAGCCGAAGGGAAGTTGGTCCGGCGAGGTATGAACCAGGTGAATCAACCAACCGATAAACACGATTAATTCTCCTTAATCACATCCCGGTTCACGTTGTAATTGTTGTGAAATGGCTTACGATATTTCTTAATGTAATCGGACGGATTTATACCGAACAGCTTGTTGAATTGTTCTCTAAAGTATTTGAGGTCATTTAAGCCCACTTTATAGGCCGTTTCGTAAACTGTGCTATCGGTTGTCAGCAAGATCTCGGCCGCCTTACGCAAGCGGATAAAACGGATAAAACTATTTGCAGATTGCCCGGAAATAGATTTGATCCGCTTGTATAAGTTAGAGTGGCTCATGCCTATTTCGGCAGCCAGTGTTTTGATGCTGAAATCCGGGTCGGTTAAGTGCTGCTCAACTATCTGCAAACATTTTTCTAAAAATTCCTTGTACTCCTGCGAAATCTTGAGATCATTTGATTTGTTAAGGGTTATTTCATTATAGAAATACTTCTGCAGGTTGTTCCTGCTTTTCAGGATCCCGTTAACACGGGCCACCAGGATCTCTTTTTCAAAAGGCTTGCTGATATAATCATCCGCCCCCCCTTCAATACCTTTAAGCTTTATTTCGGGCGAGGAACTGGCGGTAAGCAATATCACGGGGATGTGGTTCAGCACAGGATCTTCCTTAATACGGCTACATACCTCAATACCGCTTAACCCCTGCATCATTACGTCGCTTATTACAATATCGGGCACCAGGTGATAAGCAAGTTCAAGTCCATCTGTACCATTATCGGCTTCAAAAACCTCAAATTCGCCTGTAAAAATTTGTTTAAGGTAAGTACGGATCTGTTGATTGTCATCAATCAGCAGCATGGTTTTGGTATCGGAGCTTAAAGCCTCAGAATTTTTGGCTGCGACGGCGTTTTCAGCCTCAACGGCGGCTAATTCACCCTTATTCTCCATTAGCTCATCCAGGAACACCGAAGTTTCGGCAACGTCTTCAAACACAAACTGCTGCCCAAAATGCTCCCTGCCTTTTAACAACGATACATGAAACACCGTGCCCTGCCCCTGCTGGCTGGTATAACCGATGCTGCCTTTATGGTTTTCAATAAACGCTTTAACCAGGTATAGCCCAATGCCAAACCCGCCTGCCATTGGCGCCGAATTTTGCAACTGGTAAAACTTGCCGAATAACTGATCGCCGGTACCCTCGGCTATTCCACAGCCGCTATCCTTTATCTCGATGGTAATTTTATCGTTAAAATCGGCTATTGTACAAGTTACTATGCCATACTCCGGTGTAAACTTCAACGCATTCGAGATGAGGTTAAACAGGGCTATTTCCATTTTTTCCCTGTCGGCATAAATCTCTATCGCATCCCTTTGACTTACAAAATCAAACTGAATATGTTTGGTACGTGCCTGGTGATTAAAACATAAAAACACCTCATGACAAAGCGATACGATATTGAGCCTTACTATTTTAAGCTTATCGGTATCGCTTTCGGCTTTCCTGAACAGTAAAAGCTGGTCAACCAAGCTTAACAAACGGCGCGCATTCCTGTAAATCAGGTGCAGGTTCCCCGAGTAGTCGGTAGCCTCTCCTTTACCAAATAACATATCCTTTACCGGATTAATGATCAGCGTTAGCGGCGTGCGGAACTCATGCGAAATATTGGTAAAAAAAGAAAGTTTACGCTCGTTAAGCTCCTTATCTTTTTCGGCCGAAAGCTGGGCTACTTTAACCTCGTATTTAAGCCTGGTTTGGCGGTTTCTGTAAAGTATATAGTAATAAGTTACAACCCCTGCTGCCGCTATATAAATTAAATAAGCCCACCAGGTTTTATACCAGGGCGGCAGGATCTTAACCTGTAAGGTGGCATAATTATCAAACCACAAGCCATCCTGGTTGGATGCTTTTACCCTGAACGTATATTCCCCGGGTTCAAGGTAGCGGTAAGTTGCAAGCCGCTGATCGCCAACATAGTTCCAGGTTTTATCAAGACCATCCAGTTTATAAGCAAAGCCCCCCTTATCCGGGTAAGTATAATTCAACGAGGCGTACTGGATAGAAAACACCGACTGATCAGGCTGTAATGTGATCTGCCTTGCCTGGTTAATGGCTTCGGGCAATACGGTGCGGTCCTTGTCAAGCCCGCCAACTTCAACCTGCTTACCAAAAATCTGCAAACCTGTTATAATAACTTTTGGTTTATAATCGCTTTGATTTACTTTTTCAGGGTCAAAAAAGTTAAGCCCTTCTGTTCCCCCAAAATACATCAATCTATTAGCAGAATCAAACAAAACTGACCCCGCGTTAAACTGCCCGGCCTGTAACCCATCCGACTGATCATAATTTAAGATCTTGTTATTCTGTACATCAAGGTTTGATAAGCCTTTATTGGTACTTAGCCATAATGAACCATCGGATGATTCGGTAATGGCCGATACCGTATTATTAGCGAGACCATTAGTTTCATTAAACTTTTTAAAAACCCGGTTTTGAAGATCGTATGAAATTAATCCATCGCCCTCGGTTCCTATCCATAACCTGTGTTGTTTGTCGGGATGAAGTGAAAATATCACTTGGCCGGGTAAATTGTTTTTTTCATCAACAGGTTTAAAATACCTGCTGAATTTCTTTTGTCCGGCGTTATAAAAATCAAGTCCCCCGCCATAAGTACCAACCCATAAATTACCATTACTGTCTTCGGCAATTGATCTTACATCGTATGAAGTAAGGCCGCTATTCGCTGGTGTATAGTTGGTGAAAGACTTTGTAACGGCATTAAACAGGCACAAGCCGCCGCCATTGGTGCCAATCCATAAATTTTTATGCTTGTCCTGGTAGATAACCCGTACGTCGTTACCCCCTAGGCTTTTGTTATTTGCCTGGCTGTGTACGTAGTTGACAAACGAATCCGTTTTCTTGTTATATTGCAAAAGCCCCTTTGCATAAGTACCAAACCATAAATCACCATCCTGATCGGTATAGCCGAATAAAATGGCATTGTCGGTAATGCTGCCGGGCTGCCCATCTGCTTTGTATTGCTTTATAAGGGTGCCATTGTGGCTGGTTTTGTAAATCCCCTCGCCATCAGTGCCCAGCCATAAAAAGCCGTCGCGATCCTGGCACAGGCCATAAAACCTTACCAAACTTTCGCCGCTGGCCCCATATCGCTTTTTAGCAATCTTTGAAAATTTCTCCTTAATGCTGCTCACCATGTAAATGCCATCGCCATAGGTACCTACCCAAACATTTTTATCCTTATCTATATAAAGCGTTTGAACAGAGCGCTGTGTAAGGTAATACCCGTCATCGCCGGTTACCGGCTGAAGAAAAAAGTTATTAATGTTGTAGTTGGGGCTTGTACCGATGTTAACTTTAAACAGCCCACCATCCTGCAGACCTACAAGCAATTGCTTATCGCTATCTTCAATAACTGATATGTATCGTTTACTTTTAATACCCTGCTGACCGGTTTGCAGCAAGGTAAATTTATTTGATTGCCTGTTGTAGTAGCCGAGCCCGCTTCCGGTTGCTATCCACATGTTGTGAAAATGATCTTCAAAAATATCATTGATCCGGGTACCCGGCAGGTTGGCTATTGGAGGGCCTATGCCCGCAAGGTTGGCTATTACACCATCCTTATGACTAAAAACATTGATGCTGCCTTCCTGTGTACCCACCCATACCAGGCCCCTTGAATCTTCGTACAAACAGAGCACCCTGTTACTTGACAGCCGGGACAAATTGGCTTGGGTGTAATTAACAACCTTTACTGACTTGGTATTGAAATAAGAAAATCCCTGCCCATAAGATGTGATCCATAAATTACCATCATGGCTTTGGATGATATTACTGATATCGTTTTTGACGGCCTTGTTAGAGGTGAATTTATAATGGATAAACTTTTCTGTACGGCTATCAAATTTGCTGAGGCCGTTTCTTGACGACACCCAGATACTGCCATGAACATCGCACAAAACCTTTTGTACATAGTTACTGGCCAGCGCAGTTGAATCGCCCAGGCGCGATTTAAAAATCTTAAAAGTTGTACCGTCAAAACGATTGAGCCCATCATTGGTGGCAAACCACATAAAACCCTTATCATCCTGTGTAATGCTATTTACAATACCAAAAGAAAGACCATTTTTTAAAGAATAATTGAGGATCTTATTTTTGATGGGCGACTGGGCATGGGCCGAGGAAATGATCAAACAAAGAACAATGCAGCAGAAGGATCCCTTTTTCATTAACAAGTTGCAGGCTGTGAATTACACAAATAATTGGAAGATTAAAGCTACCTAATTAATTGTAAAGTAAACAATAATATTACAAAAATGTAAAATACCCGTTACAATAAGGGAAGATTTGCTTATTCGGGCTACATAGCAAATTATCAGTCCGGCGTTATTTACGACGACGATCACAGCCCATCAGCGATCTGTAATTGCTGATAATGATTCATTACCTCGTCGAAGCATATGGCGAGCCACCTGGTATAATCGCCCGGGTTTTCTTTCAGGTCGACTGCCAGCCGGGCCATCGTTATGTATTTAAATGAGGAGACCTCGTCATGGTCAGGGATCGGCAAAGCATCAGTGATGCCAAAAAACACATGATCGTATTCATTTTCAACCAGGTCGTCCTGGATAGCTGCACAGTAAACAAAAGAAAATACAAAGTTAAGTTCGGCGGCCATTCCCATCTCTTCCTGTAACCTGCGATGTGCTGCTGCAAGTGTGGGTTCTCCTGGCCTTGGATGACTGCAGCAAGTGTTTGTCCATTTACCACCCGAGTGGTATTTGCCTTCGGCGCGTTGCTGTAATAGCAGCTCTCCTTTTTTATTAAAAATAAAAACTGAAAAGGCACGGTGCAGGCTCCCCTGAAGATGCGCTTCCATTTTTTCCATAGTACCTATTTCCTGATCATCGCGATCAACCAAAATCACGGTTTCTTCTATCTTCACTCGCTATAATTTGTTGTTAACTTCCTGATGAGAAACGCCGATCTCCGGAATTTTGTATTATTTTTTTATTAATCCTGTAACAAGGTCATATTGCAAATTTCAGTTTTATTTTCAATAAAAAACGGATTTCCTTTTAAAGAAATCCGTTCGCGGTTTTATTATATAAATTATACCCGTATCTAATTTACATCAAACCAAAGCTTGGTGGTAAGCGCATCAGCTCCCTGTGCTGCCACCGCCGATTGGTAGTTAGTTTTGTTGAGCGATTGTTCGGTTCCCGGATAAATAAACCTTACAGGTATTTTACCATTCAGGGTGCCGGCGACTGCAGGTTGTAATTGCGGATAATCAAGCCTGCGCCATTCGGTCCAGCCTTCCAATCCCTGGCCAAACAAGGCTAACCATTTTTGCTCGCCAATTGATTTTTTATAATTAGAGGCATCATATTGCACTGCCGGTTGCGCTATATAAGTAGCGATATCAGCGGAAGCAATACTGTATTGTGTCAATGCAGCAGTAATCGCCTGACTGTATAATGAAGCGGCATCTTCGGTAGTAAAACCGCGAGCGGCAGCTTCAGCCCTATCAAACAAGCTTTCGGCATAGCTTAATATTACAGCAGGGGCATGTGGTGCACGAAAATAAGTGCCTGGTTTAGAAGTTTTGGTGAAGCCGTAATTGCTGGCATCGCCCACCAACAAACCGTTTGGCAAGCCAACATAAGTTTGAGGTGTGGGGTCCTGCGTTTTGGCTGCGTATATAGATAAGCGTGGATCATTAAGTGCAAACAGCTTATCAACTATTGTTTTGCTGATACGGTAATCATCGCGCGTATCAAATAGGTTGCTCACGGGATTTTGGTTAGGCGAGTCGACATAAGTGAATTGTGCTGTTTCAGCATTCGAACTGATGTATGAACCGCCTTCGGCCTTGATATCGTCCAATACTTGCTTAGCTTTTGCCGGCTCTCTGTCGGCAATACGCAAGGCGATACGAAACCTTAAGGAATTGGCAAATTTTTTCCAAGAAGCAATATTATTGCTGTAGATCACATCGCCCGCTATGGCTTTGCCCGAAGGATCGAGCGCTGTTTGAGCTGCTTTCAAGTCATCCAGCAAAGCAAAATAAACGTCCTTCTGAGTATCATAAGCCGGGGTAAGATACTGATCGATATTGGTGGCCTGCTTGTAAGGAATATTCCCATAAGCCTCTGTTAATAAACTGAATGTCCACGAACGTAGCACCAGTGCGACACCTTTATAGTTAGTATTACCCTGAGCATCGCCAATTTTAATGATCTCATTGAGATTTACAATGCTTTTTGAATAGCCCGTACTCCAGAGTTCTTCAAAGGCGGTACTGGCATAAATATACCGGTCTGGGTCAGTATACTGAATTTTAGACCAGTATTGAACAAAAAGTAAGCTGGCATCCATGTTATTGGCAACTCCCCAATAAGTATCAGAAGTGGCTTTGGTGGCAGCAGTCAACAGGTAGTTGGGCTGTGCTGTTTGTGAGCCGTTAGGGTTTTGATTGATCCTGGCAAGTTCCTTTTTGCATGATGTTATCGATAATAAGACCACGCCGGATAATATGCTGATATATTTAAGTTTCATGATGTTTAAAATTTAAGGTTTACGTTAAAACCGATGTTACGTACGGTTGGCAGAGTGAGATCTTCCAGGCCCTGGCCATTGCCTGCGTTAAAGGCTGTCTCCGGATCGATGTTCGGCGCGTTTTTATGAATGATCCAAAGGTTACGGCCAACTACCGAAAATGTAGCGCCCTGAAAACCTATTTTATTCACCCATTTAGCCGGTAAAGAGTATCCCAGCTTTACTTCACGAAGCTTGATATATGAGGCATCATAAACAAATGCTTCGTCAATATTGGTAAAGCCTTTGTAGTATGATTGCGCGGGGATAATGGTGGTATTCGGAGAACCATCGGCCTTAACCCCTTTAAAAATCATCCCATCATTATAAACGGTTACACCCGCCGGAGCTGCGCCGGTTACCTGCACCGCCGGATTTGTTGTTTTATTATCCGGATAGTAATAGCTTAAACCACCATTAGCAGCACCGCGCCCCGGTAAGGTAGAGGCCAGTACGCCGGTATAGGTACCAGTACGGTTGGTGTTTGAGTAGATGGATCCACCGAAACGCGCGTCAACCAGGAAACTCAGGTTAATGCCTTTGTAGGTAAAGCTGTTATTGATGCTTCCTAACCAATTTGGAGTGAATTTGCCAAGGTAACGTTTGGTTGTGTTGAATACAGGTGTACCGTTAGCATCGATAACGATTTGCCCGGAAGCGTTACGCGTATAAGCTGTACCATAAAGTGCGCCATAAGGTTGGCCAAGTGCCGCGGTTACCTGTACAGTTCGGTCAGACCCAATTGGCAGACTTTGCAAACGGCCTTCGGCATCAAGCGAAGCAACCTTACTGCGGTTTAACGAATAGTTAGTAGTGATATCCCAGGTAAACTCCTTTGATTTAATTGGCGTTATCCCCAATTGTATCTCAAGACCTTTATTATTAAGGCGCCCCCCATTGATGATTTTTTGACCAAAACCCGTGGCCGAACTAACCTGAACCGCAAGTATCTGATTGGTACTATTGGTATTGTATGCACTTACATCCAGATGTAACCTGTCCTGAAAAAAGCCTAATTCAAAGCCAGCCTCTGCCGATGTTGTACTTTCTGGTTTCAGTGTGTTATTGGCATCTGTAGCCGGTAAACTTTGCTGTGGATTAGCATTGAAAAGGATTGATGAGGCAAATACATTCCTTAACTGGTAAGGATCGGTAGCCTTACCCACTTTAGACCAGCCACCTCTTAATTTAGCATAGGTAAGCACATCGCTTTTAATGCCCAGCGCTTCGGATAGTATTAAGCTTCCGTTTACTGAGGGATAAAAGTATGACATGTTATCAATTGGCAATGATGAAGACCAATCATTACGTGCCGTTACGTTAACGAAGGCATAATTCCTGAACCCAACCTGTGCCGATCCGAACACACTGTTAGTTTTAAGTTTAGAATAAAAGTTTGTTGAAACCAGTGGATCACGCGAATTACCCATGTTATATAGTCCCGGAATTGCAAGTTTAGGTGCTAACTGATCATTTTGTTCGAGTGTTTTTACCGAGATATTACCACCAACAAATGCATCAAGCGAAAAATCATTGTTTAGTTTTTTGGTATACTGCAACCTGCCTTCCGTATTATTTTCATTTACGCTGTAAGCATCTTCCTCATATGAGCCAAACGGTGTTCCATTAGTGCCATAAGCAACCTTGATTTTACGGCGGTCATTATAATAATCGGTACCGGTACGGAAGTTTGCCGATAGGCCATCGATGATCTTATAATTCAATTCAACGCTTCCGATCAGGTGATTTTTGTGCTGACCAACCGTGTTTTCATAAGCCAGCCAGTATGGGTTGCTATAGTAACTGTTATTCCAGTTAAAAGTGTTTCCATTGGCATCCTTGTAGTTTTTAAGCTTGTTGATATCAACCTGGCGCCCAAACCAGGTAAACTGCAGCATGGTACTGGTTGCGCGTTTTCCATAAGCGCCCGGCAGGTTATCAGCATCATCTTTAATATAATTAACAGTGGTATTTACTGTTAATTTAGGATTGAAACGGTAGCTTGAATTTAAAGCGAATGAGTTACGTCCCTGCGATGTATTTGGGACAATACCGGTTTGATGCAGGTTATTGTAAGATACCCGGAAATCACTCTTTTCGTTACTGCCCGCTAATGCTATACCATTATTAAGCGTCACGCCAGTCCTAAAAAAGTCTTTTACGTTATCGGGATGGGCGATAAATGGCACAGCCTGTCCATTGGAATAAAACTGCGGGATCAATGAGCCATCCAATGCAGGCCCCCAGCTTTCGTCAACACCATCGTTAACGCCACCGCCCTTACCGTCAACATAACTGAATTTACCATTTGAACCCTGGCCGTATTCATTTTGATATTTGGGTAATACCTGCACATTTGAAAAGCTGGTATTAGAGTTAATGGTAACCCCAAGCCCTTTTGCTCCTTTACCTGTTTTGGTACGAATAAGGATAACGCCTGCTGCCGCGCGTGAACCGTATAAGGCTGCAGCATTCGGGCCTTTTAACACGCTTAGCGACTCTATGTCTTCAGAATTGAGATCAGAGAGGGCATTAGCGAAATCCCTTGAACCACCAGATCCTAAAAACTGGGTATTATCAACAATAACCCCGTCAACTACAAACAAAGGCTGATTATCTTTAGTGATAGAAGTTTCACCACGGATAACGATACGTGATGAACCCATATCGCCCTGGCTGTTGGTAACCTGCACACCGGCAATTTTACCGGCCAGCGCGTTTACAAAGTTGGTTTCCTTTGCCTCAGAAATATCTTTCGATTTAAGCCCTTGTACCGCATATCCCAGCGATTTTTTATCCTTTGAGATATTGAGGGCCGTTATCACTACCTCATTCAGAGAATTTGGTGCTTCAACCAAAACCACGTTTAAGGTAGTTATTCCTTGCGTAATCGGGATCTCCTGGGTTGTAAAGCCAATGTAGCTAACCCTAAGCACATCATTAACATTGGCGTTGATGATAAACTTACCATCAACATTGGTTTGTGCGCCCGTGGTTTTACCTTTAACAGATACGCTGACACCCGGCAACGGCAACCCATCGGATTTGGCGGTTACCTCCCCGCTTATTTTAACGGATTGCCCCGCAACCGTCTGGACGAGAATAAAAGGCAATATAATTGCCAGTAATAGCTTGTAAATTTTTAACATGATAATTAATAATTGAGATTAATTTTTGATGCCTTTACCGGTACAAAAGACATGGCTATCGCCTTAGCGGGCATAATTTGCCCGGCTCATAAGCCTATCGTAACTGTAAAGAATTGATTAGGGGATGGTAATTATTAAGCTAAGACAAACTGCAGCAAGCCCGCATTTAAACACCATGCATGCTGTAAATGATTAACAGCAACAATGCATGCTTTGCATATTGAGACAGAAGGATTTGCAGATTGACTGGCTTTCCGAAACGAAAGTTTTCTTGTGTAAAAAAGTAGATTCTGTTTTCATAAAACGGGTATTAAATAAGTACTGATAGATTCTTTTTAATTGATGGACGCTGTTTTGTTGTTTACCAAAGCGTCCACAGCTTTTAACATGGACGCAAATTCCTGTTTATCGTACAAGCGGGTGAGGTAAACAATTTTCCCATCCCGACCGATAACCACATTGCGGGTAACACCGCTCTTTTTGCTGGCAAACCGGCCAAAAATCTCAGCACCAGGATCGAGTGCCAACGGATAGCTTATATTCATGACCTGGTGAAAACTTTTTACTTTGTTGAGCGGTTCATCGCGGTCAACGCCTATTAACACAAGGCCTTTATCTTTATAAGCCTGCCAGATCTCTTTTTCCAAATGCGGCATTTCTTCTCTGTATACGCTGCACCAGCTTGCGGTAAACTGCAGGATAACCACCTTACCATGCAACTTCGTTAAAGAAGTTTTTGTACCATTGGTCAATACGAGCTCAAAATCGGCAGGAGCAAGATCACCGGTTTTTATGATATAACCGCGGTCGTCAGCTGTCGGATCAATTGCCTTGGTGATCTGCGCAACAGCCGGCAATGTTGTTATGAAAAGCAAACAGGTAAAAAGTAATTGTTTAATGTTCATTGCTATACAGGTTAAACCGTAATATCATCCCGGTGATATTTTCAATATTTTAATTAGCAAGAAAAATGAAGAGGGAAAAGAAGTATACAACACCTTGCACTATACAAGGCCATAGCGTATTACATTATCTTTTCTACCCTATTTTGGGCAGACAGGAATTAGCACCTTTATAACAGTGGGCTTACAGGTTGCTAAGACATCACAGGGCCTTTCCCTCAGTCTTTCTTGATAATTAAAATATTCAAAGAACCGATTTGACGATGCAAATATATATAAATTCTACTAAAACCATAGACTTTATATAATTATTGCAATAAAATGAATTAACACTTTAAAATTCTGCAGGCTTATTTACAGAATTTGTTTACTGATTGGAGTAGCTGAAACTTTTTGAAGATAAATTCCATAACAACAAAAAGTCCCTAACGTTCGCTGCCGGGACTTTAACCTAAACTTATTTTGTAGATTATTAAACTACCTTATAATAAGGTAAAACAAGGCAATTAGGTTTTTAATTATTTAGCACTTTTATTCGCCTGTTAACTGGCAGTCCCGTTAAAAAGGGCTGCAAAGCTATTTTCGGCTGTTATTTTTTCGATCAAATTTTCCAGTGACCGGTAGATGTTCATATTCAAAAATGGGCCTGCGCTAATCCTTTTAATGCCCGCATTTTGCAACGCTTTAAAATCCGGAAGGCCAGGCATACACATTACGCTAACCGGGAGGCGCGATAAGGCCGTTATTTTTTCAATATCTGCTATTTGGGTAATGCACGGAAAAAACAAACCATGCACACCTGCACCCTGGTAAAGTTTAGTACGGGTCAAAGCGTCTTCCAGTGCGTTAGATAAACCAAGCAGAAAGGAATCGGTCCTTACATTTATAAATACCTCTACCCCTGTGGCGGTTAACAATGCAGTTATCTGTTTAAGTTTTGTGGCAAAGCCTTCGGCACCAACAATACTTCGCTGGCCATTCACCACTATCGAATCCTCTATATTGATACCCACAACACCAATATTATATAGTTTTGTGATGTTACTGCAGATAGCCTCCGGTGTTTCACCATAACCACCTTCAAGGTCGACTGTTAGCATGGCTGATGTTGTTGCAGCTATGCGTTTAACAACAAAAAGGTAATCCTCAAAACTCATCTCTTCGCCATCTGCAAAGCCTAATGAGCTGGCAACAGCCGCGCTTGATGTGCCGATTGCTTTAAAATTTAATTTATCATAAACCTGGGCGCTTTGTGCATTCCATACATTGCCAACTTGTAAAGGTTCGGTTTGATGATGCAGGGCTAAAAATTCATTGAATCTATTTTTCATGTTCTTGTTTTTATTTTATTCTCAAAATTAGGCTGGGCGCTTTTCTAAAAATTGTATAAAACGGAAGAGATTAGTGAAAGGTGAAACAAAAAATGGCCGGATAAATCCGGTCATTTTTTGTTTCAGATAGAGAAAATCAGGCTACGAGATTAGCCTCAGCTCCGAATGCATGATCGATGACAATTTTCCAGCTGCCGTCGGGTTGTTGTTTCATTAACTCTATCCCTTTTGCGGCAATCTGTGTTTTGCCATTGTCGGTGACGCTCCACTCCGACCGGCCTACCGCTACATCGCCCGATTGCAGACAGTAAACGGTTTTGATTTCCATTACTCCCGGAACCGCACAGATGCTTTTAACGGCCTGTTCAAATTGAGCCTTGCCTGATACTTCTTTTCCCGGCTCGGGAAAAATAATACCGTTGGCATCATACACATTCATAACTACATTTACATCTTTGGTGTTAAAAGCGGCTGCAAGTACCGCGTGCACCTCCTGTGGTGTTTTTGCTGATTTCATTTTGTTGTTTTTTTTATATCAGCAAAACTATGTGGCTCGAATAGCCCAAAATTGTATAAAACGGAAGAGTATTAACTGCCCGCTAACGCCTGGTTTATAGGCGACGCCTGAGCAGCAAATGAGTTAGGTGTAAAACCTGTAAAAAGCTTAAATTCCTTTATAAAATGTGCCTGGTCAAAATAACCGGCGCTGTAGGCTACATTCGTTAGCTTTTCTTCATTAGCGCTAACCAGGTTAAGGCTATGCTGAAAGCGGTTTATTTTGTAAAATAATTTTGGCGGTAAACCTGTATACTGCGAAAAAAGGGTATTAAGGTGCCGTGAGGAAATGTTATAACGGCTGGAAATAGACAGGATATTATCGTTGCTGTAATTCTTTTTAAGACTACTGACAATATCCCCGATAAATTTGATCTTCGAATGCTTTTTTTCGGTTGCCGATAAACGGCTCCGCAAATAATCTTCAATCATGGCCACCTTCGCATTCAGGTCGGCGGTCTCCAATAATTTTAAATAAAGCGTTCTTAATTTAGGTCCGAATACGTGCGTGGCATCAACAATTTCGTTGTTAAATTCTGATACATTTTCATCAAAAAAGTAAGCAGCCGAATGCGGGTAAAAACGGAAGCCGAGCATAATATTGCGCCCTACAGATTGAATGGGCAAAGGTTTAGTGATCTGGCCCCAAAGTTCAACTGGAGGAGTGGTAAAAAATGTATCACCTTTCTTTGATTTCCAATTTCCGGCACCGAGGTTAAAGATTACCTCCATGGTACCGCTCGGGAACACAATATCATCGTAGCTTCTGTCCGAATCAGATTCATACAGATAGAAGCACTTGATGTAAGGCTGCAGCCTTGGCTCCGGAAGCATCTCTTTGAAAACCATGATTACAAATATAGGATACAACGAAGTCGTCAAATTGTAAAAAACGGAACATATTTTTAGTAGCTTAAAGCGGAAGGCGCAAAGCTTAAAGCTAATACGTGTTTAATTTTATATAAAACAAAAGCTGCCATGTGAACCTTCAATACGTTCACATAGCAGCTATACCATTATTTATATAAACCGAGGTTACTTTTTAACCTGTACAGGTTTTATACCTTCATGTGTAGGGGGTATCTGTTTGATCAATCCATTGCCATCAAATTCCATTTTATCAATACATACCTCACGGTTGTATCCTGCGGCATCCCCCATGGTAATCCCTTTGGGATAGTTGAACCTGTGATAAACAATATACCATTCATCTGTACCAGGGATCTGGATCACCGAGTTATGGCCGGTACCGTAAATACCTTTTGCTGCATCTTTGGCAATAACCGTGTTTTGCTGAGGAATCTCTATTGGCCCCAGCGGAGATTTTGCAGTGCCGTAATGCACACTATAATTAGGACTCCGGGTATCATTTTCAGACCACATGAAGTAATAAATTCCATTGCGATAAAACACATAGGTGCCTTCGTTATAATGCGAGTAAGGAGTAAGGATTTTGGTAGTACCCGGTTTTAATGAAATCATATCATCGTTTAACTCGGCCACTGCCATATAGCCATTGCCCCAGTACAAATAGTTTTTACCTGTTTGCGGATCGGCAAAAACATCGGCGTCAATCTGCTGTCCGCCTTTAACACCTTCGGGCAATTGCGCCACCAATGGTTTACCTGAATCTGTAAACGGACCCGCCGGATCATTTGCCGTTGCAACCCCTATCTTTTGTGCAGCAGCGAAATAGTAGAAGTATTTATAATCGTCACCAATCTTTTTTTCGATAATACAGGGTGCCCAGGCATTCTTCTTCGCCCAGCTTACATCCTGCGGCAAATCAAGAATTTTGCCCTCATCTTTCCAGTTAACCATATCATCCGAAGAAAAAGCCTTGAAATACTTGCCCGACCAGCCATCAAAGCCGTCGCTGGTTGGATAGATATAAAACTTGCCTGTTTTTTCGGCGTACAGGATCTCCGGATCGGCATAATATCCTGCTATAGCCGGGTTATGGGTTTCCTGGGCGGTAACTTCAAAAACCTGTGCTTTTTTACCGTTTATCGTTACCGAATATTTAACCGGCCCCTTCGTAAAATCCTGCGGTTTCAACGGGCTGACAGTAACGCCGGGAAACAAGGTAAATCGTGGATTAAATAATTTTAAACTCGTACCCGGCTTTACAGGCAGGCGAACTTTATGGCTCGCCGAATCTAAAACGATATTGATGGTTTTAATTTGCTTGTTTATCGGTGAAAGTATGACATCTTCCGGCGTTTCCCATTTAGCAGTCAGTGCAGCGGCTTCCTTTGAAGTTATTGGCATCACCGTACCGTGGCGCGGATGGAAATTCATGGATACCTCATCGTCAATCAGTTTGAAATTTTCAAGATCGGTCGTCCTGGTAAACTGGTATTTACCTTGGGTATACATATCATACATCAAAATATAACCGCTGCCATCGTTTAATTTAAAAGTACCCGCCCCTTCTACCGGGTCTTTGGTTTGCTGTACGTATTTATCACGCAATACATAGCCAGAAGTTAGCTTATTCGATACGGCTATTTTTATACCTGCACCTGATCCCTCTGTTTTGAAAAACAGGTAGTATTTATTGTTTTTATAAACAATATCCCCGTCTATACAGGCACCGCCATCCGGCTTAAAGAAAAGCTGTTTAGGCTCGGTTGTAAGGCCTGTAAAATCTTTATTGGCATAAGCATAATAGATCTTGTCTGCCTCTTCGCCAAAACGCATCGACCAGTAGATCATATACTGTTTCTTCTGCGGATCATAAATGGTTTGCGGTGCCCATACCCTGTTCACACCCGCAAATTTTTCATAAAGTTTGGTGATATCAATTGTTTTCGAACTCCAGTGTACCAAGTCGGTTGATTTGAGCAATACCATGGAATAATCCGGTCCCCAGCCATATTTTTCGGTGTTCATGTCTGTGGCAACCATA
Source organism: Mucilaginibacter sp. SG538B (assembly GCF_013376065.1). Lineage (NCBI taxonomy): Bacteria > Pseudomonadati > Bacteroidota > Sphingobacteriia > Sphingobacteriales > Sphingobacteriaceae > Mucilaginibacter > Mucilaginibacter sp. SG538B. Next base: position 745,406 of record NZ_JABMJI010000001.1, on the reverse strand, counting down.
TAAAATGTTTTACCGTCGGCAGCACGCATGATATGCGGATCGCGAACACCGCCGGTAGCGCTGATATCGGCCGAATTCAAAACCGGGCGATTGTTATTCAGCGCACGGAAATGATAACCATCGTTACTCAAAGCAAAACGAATTTCTTCGCCACCTTTGCTCCCTGTGAAATAAGTAAACAGGTAGGCGCTGAATTTTTGCTGCGATTGTGCCATGACCGCCGTGTAAAAGCTGACCAAAACGCCCAGTAAAACTATTTTTTTCATGTATAATTGGTTTGTTTTTTTCGAATATTCAGGATAATTATTTGTGCTTTTCTATCTCTCTGCCGCTAATTCTGACAACCGTCAATGAATAGGCAGGTACGGTGAAAGCCCACTTCTTTTGCAATTTTATTACTGATGATTGTGGGACGATGGCTTGCGAATTATCGGCAGAATTCTTCACGTCCGGATTGCCTGTAATAACAGTGACTGTTGCCGATTTGGGTAGCTGACCAATTTTTGACAGATCTGCCTCTCCCGAAACAGGAGCATTACCGGCATTGGCAATTTTCAGGATCAGATCCCCAGTCACAGAGTCGCGCACGGTTGAAACACCTGCCGTGGTGTCAAGAGCCGCTTTTTCGCCTTTCAATTTTATTACATCCGGTAAATACTCATTACCCGAATTGGCAGCAAACTGCTGCTGAACATAATAGTTTACCGTTGGGAAAACCTTGCTACCATTAAAATATATCAAATTGGGGTTCCATGAAGTATGGCCTATCCGGGCAATAAGCGGTGCATATGACGCCATTCTAACCACGTCTCCGTTACGTTCTAAACTGGTCATATAAACCGCTTCTGATAAGGCATTAAACAAGGTATTACCCCAGGAAGCATATTCTCCTATATAAACTTTTGACCTGAGCCTGTTGTATGCATCATAACGCTGGGTATTTTTTAAAAACCATTGCGGCTTTTCATAATAATGCTCATCAACAATACCAACCGAAAGCTGATCGGCCAATTTCCAGCCTTTATCAAAATCTTCGCCCTTCGGACTTGGCCCAACCGTACCGATGATTTTAATTTCGGGATGGGCTTTGTGCACTGCATCATAGATCATCCTAAACCGTTCTTCAAATACGCCGGTGATCTTATCTTCATTACCGATGCCGAGGTACTCCAGGTTAAAAGGTGCCGGGTGCCCTGCTGCAGCACGTTTTGCGCCCCATGTAGATGTAATGGGCCCGTTAGCATATTCTACCAGATCGAGTACATCCTGTACATAAGCTTTCATTTCTTCCATCGGGATACCTTTTTGCCCTGTAGAACCTATTCTCCATGTACCGCCAGAGTTTTGACAGCTCACTCCTGCCGCAAGTACAGGAACAGGCTTTGCACCGATATCCTCACAAAACTGAAAATATTCAAAATAACCTAAACCTGCTGTTTGATGATAGTTCCAGATATTACGTTGCTCTACCCTTTGTTCAACCGGTCCTATGGTATTTTTCCAACGGTAAATGTTGGCGACGCCATCACCATGGGTAAGGCAGCCACCGGGAAAACGCATAAACTTTGGTTTTATATCGGCAATAACCTGCGCCAGGTCTGCCCGTAATCCATTTTTATGATTCTTAAAAGTTTCCTCCGGGAACAATGATACCATATCTATCCCGATCTTTCCTTTCGCTTTAATCAATAATACCAGTTTGGCACTATCATTATCAAAATTCACATGAATTTGTTCCGCATATTTTTTCCAGCCTTTATCAGATGTCGTAAATGAAGAAGAGCCTAATTCTTTACCCTTGCGGTCAACCAGAGCGACCTTTACGGGTAAAGACTGATCTGAAATCACATTTAAAAAAACGGAAAAATCATAGTTTTTACCCGCCTTTACAGGGATCCCATCAAACCCTGAATTTTCGAGCCCCACTCCTTTTTGCCCTTCATCCTGAATATCAAGTAAAATGTAGTGCGGGTTATTGGGATGTACCGGGGCAGCCGTTTCTACAGAAATGGTACCATAACCAAACCCATCTGTTTGGTATTTCCAGGCGGTCATCGAATTCCAGTCGCGGTTATCGGCCGGGTTATATTCAAATGAGCGGTTCTGGATAAGTTCGGCATAAAGGCCTCCATCGGCGGCATAACTTAAATCCTCAAAAAAGATCCCGAAAAGGTCAGGACTGATCTTCTTAGGTTTTGTGACATCGGCTTTTTGTTGCGCCAAAGCGCCAAACCAGCTAAATGCCGGTATTAATAACAACGCGGCACGGCCTATTTTTTTTATCATAACAGGTTATAAGGTTAATTGAACTTTTGTACTCCTTTTGTGCTTACTTTTTTGATATTACCATCCGCGTCAAAATTTAAACTGTCAAGACACAACTGCCTTAATACAAATGATTCCTTTTGCGGAAAAATGCGGTGATATAAAATATAGCGCTGTCCTTTTTCTGAAAATGTGGTATGATGGCCGGGGCCAATTACGGTACTGTCGGCAGAAGTACTTAATATAACCCGGTGCTCATTCTCCTGAAAAGGCCCAAGCGGACTGTTTCCTTTGGCATAACCCACCTGGTAAGTGGCATCAATGGCTTTACCTTCTGAAAACATAAGGTAATAGGTTTGATTGCGTTTAACCATATGTGTACCTTCAAAAAAATGAGGCGTGGTGATGTCTTTAGGCGCTCCATCAAACGAAACCATGTCATCCTTTAGCTTTACAGCCATGCAGTGCCCGTTGATCCATTTATATCCCGATCCCCAATACAAATAAACGCTGCCATCGGTATCAATAAAGCAATCCGGGTCGATATTATGCACCTGCGAATAATCTGTGGATTTTACCATGGGCGTATTATCGGTCTTTAAGTTTTCCCAGGGTCCAAGGGGCGTATTGCTCACGCCTCCCCAAACCTCGCCGCCTACAGCTACATACATGTAAAATTTATTGTCCTTTCCTTTTACTACAGATGGTGCCCAAACCATTTCGTTGAGCGAGGTTGGGCTGGTACAGGCCTGTTTGGTTGGCCAGTTGATATGATGGCGCGTGAATTTTATAAAGTCGGCAGTTTCCAGCACGGCCAGTTCTTTATCGCCCCAGGGATCTATTGTGGTATAAATGAAATAGCGGCCTTTATCTTTCACAATAGTAGGATCGGCGAAGTATCCCCTGGTTATTGGATTTGGGATCATTTGTTTTTGCGCGCGTGAAGCTGTGCCAATCAAAACAAGTGTAAACAAGAAAAGTATGCGCCTGGTCATAATAAAGGTAAAAACAATTCAATATTAAGTGTTATTTTAACAATTAACTAATTTAATACGATTTTATCTTAATTATTTTTCTGATTTCGTCACTCGCAGACTCAAGTTAGCTTACAAATTAATAGTCAAATGGCTATAGCTAATTGAGTAACCAGCGTAAGTTGAACCCCTCTGGGGTTCGGATAAGAGGTTGAAAATTGTCTACTACAACCCTTTTCCCCTTCTGGGGGATTTTTATAAACTGATAAACGATACTAATTGAAATGTACTTAAGGACAGGTGCACCAGAGGGGGATTTTTATAATTTGACAAATGATATTAATTGAGATGTTCTTAAGGACAAGTGCACCAGAGGTGCAAAAGGTTTGTAGCATAAAAAATTATAGAAATATCCTTTGCCCCAGAGGAGCAAAACAACACGCATTGCAGATTAAACAACAATGCATCTTTAAGGGAAAATTTAAACCTACGAGAGCCGTTGAAAGAATTCAAACTACTTTGACCTTGCATGCGGGAGACGCAATTATGTGTCTCTACATTCAAACAGCTTCTTAGTTTATATTTTCAGGAAAATCTTATTTCGGTATAAAAAGTACAACAAAGCAAGCTGTACAAATACAATAGATATAGCGGCCCACACCGGTTGCCAGCTTTGAGCAAGATGACTTATTATTCCCCCGAACAAAAAATTAGCTGTATGCTGAAAATCAACCATCCCTTCAGATGCCAGGTAGATCAGGATAGAGTTTACCCCGATGAGCACAAAAGGGAATGCCCATTTTTTGTATCCGGCAACGTCAATCACGAGGTAAAATACAGACAGGAAAATCAGGCTCCATCCACCTACAAACATTACAAACGAACTTGTCCATAAACGTTTATTGATGGGGAAAGCAAGATTCCAAAGCATCCCTAACCCGATAAATAAAATACCGGCTGCTAATAAACAAACACCCTTTTTCCACATTGGCCATTTTGCAGATTCCAGCTTCAGGAACTGGCCTGTAAAAATCCCCAGCATGGCGGTACCAATAGCGGGAATGGTAGATAAGATACCTTCAGGGTCATGCACCTTATCATGCAGGCGACCGGGAAGTAATAAACGGTCGATGTAAGATTCCAGGCTGCCGTTCATGGTTAAAACCCCTGCCCCGTAACCAGGTACGGGGATCAGTTCCATGGCAGCCCAATAGCCCAACAGTAAAATGCCAAACCATAAAATTTGCCCCCGGGTACCAAAATTCAGATAAATTACACCCGCAAAAAACCAGGCCAGGCCGATACGTCCAAGCACACTCGCAAAGCGTGTATTCTCTAAACCGTTAAACTTAAACAAGCCGTTAACAACCACCCCTAAAAACAACAGGATAATGGTACGCCTGATCATGGAGCGATAAATTTCGCCTTTGGCTGAGGACGGCAACAGATATGGGTGAGCTACCCCATGTTTAGCAACTTTGTTGCCCATTGAATAAGGCATGGAAACCCCGGCAATAAACAAAAACAATGGAAAGATCATATCATAAAAGGTGATCCCATTCCATTCGGTATGATGTAGCTGTCCCGACATCCATACCAACAGCGGCCAGCCGGTAGCTTTAGCAAGCGCATGCACTACCCCTTCCCCACTCATGATCCAAAACATATCAAACCCACGAAGGGCGTCTAACGATAATAACCTTGCGGGCTTTGCCACGGTAGTTGCAGATTTAGCTGTCGATGTATCCATTACTTAAGATCGTTACCCATGTTTGTTCTGTATTTTTCATAAAGCTGCTTTGCAACAATGGTGCTACTGCCGGCAGGAGCAACGGGATAAGTTTTGGATGAATTAACCCATTGCCATTCCCAGTTGCTTATCGATTTATCAAATTGTTTAAAATCGGGTTCTTTACCTGTTTTAAATGATCCCTTCAATAAATCAAAGAATTTTTGCCAGCGTACTTTATAAAAGTCATTGAGCAAACCGCTCCACTGCCTGCACGAGTATTCATGCAATGGACTATCAGCATCGCCCCAAAGAGTCACCAGGTTACGGGCATTTTTTTCATAAAGCGCTTTTTCGTTCGGATTTGTTCCCCAGTTCCGGGCATCGGCTATCCAGGGGCCCAGCATAAAATCTTTACGAGTGGCAAGCAACCTGTCCATATCGGTTATCAGGTTAAGGTATTCGGCCGTATACTTGTCAAAAGCCTTTTCATCCTTATCCTTGTAGGCTTTGATCCATTTTAGCTGCAGCGGCCTGCCGTAATTAGCTAATATCTGCCGGGTTACATCTACCAGATCGTAGTTAAAACCACTGCTTTGTTTACATGCTGGGATGGCGGCGATTATTTTATCCCAGGCGGGCAGCAGATCTTTCCGGTTGTAGTTTAAACGGGTACGTGTCCATATAGCAGCCGAATCAAGCGTTGGCCGGCCGGTAATGATCGATTCGGCACCGTCACGAATATCCTTGCCGTTAAAAACGGTAGTTCTAAGTGTTTGCCAGGCATCAAGCGCATCCTGGCTTTTTACGCCATAGCGGTTAAATAAATACTCCGGCAGCCATTGATCAAGATCAATGGATTTGTTTTGCCAGGTATGTTGCGTCATTAACTCATAAAGTACAGGGGTTTGTTCAATAGCTTCCATGGTTAAGCCAATCCCCACCATTTTCCCCGATTTAGGATCATTAAGGGCCTGCGCCGGCTGCGTAGCTACTGCCTCTATCCTGCCAAACAAACTATTGTTCCCGCCGTAGTTATGCAGCATGTTCCAGATCCAGGGTTTGCCGTAAAATGCTTCAGTCCGTTTCCATATCGGTTCATAATCGGTATTGAGGTCAAGTACGATCATATGATCATCAGGTACAGCATTCAGTAGCGCTTTGATCTGTTCGTTTTGCCAGAATTTGCGGTCGCTAAAAAATAACCAGCCCTGCATTACCCAAACAGCTTTCGGATCAGCCCCTTTCATACCGTCATAAACTCTCGCGCTTAGTTCCGAAAGAAATTTAGGATCGTTTGATGGCGGCTCATTCTCGTTAAAAGTATCGGCAGAGTACAAATGATCGGTACCATAAACCCTGGTTTGTTCCTGTATAAATTTCTTTCCGATCTCCGCAAATAGCGGGTCTTCCGAATCCAGGATATATGTATCGGCAAAGCCGTTGTTCCAGTTGGTTTGCTTTAGCTTAGCGTTGGGGAAATGTTTTTTAAACGATGCCGGCACGTGCCCTGTAAATGCGGGCAGTACCGGTTTTATACCCAGTTCGCGTTCGCGGTGCAATATTTTGAGCTGCAAATCCCTGTGGCCGGTTATCCAGCTTGAGGGCAGCGGGCCGTCCCATTTATCGATATTGCCCATATAAAACCAGCCAAAATATGCTGGTCCGGTAAAAAAGTCCTGCATATCTTTATTGCTAAAGCCCATCCCTTTATAAACTTTATCCCATACATACTCCTGCCCGGTTATCGCCAGCGGCATATTGATTCCGTGCAGGGCCATCCAGTCAATTTCTTTTTCCCACCGTTTCCAGTCCCACCAGCTCATACTGTAACTATAGGTGCAATAGTTAAGATAGTACCGATACTGGTATGGTGTAGTTTTATGAACCTTTTGAGCTGGTATGGGCAACTTTACAGGAAGGTTCAGATTTGTACCGTTCCATGTAATTTGGCAATGTGCGTATTCGGTAAGGTAATAATATAAGGCCGATGCTACCGCGATACCATTATTGCCCCTCAGTACAATTTTACCTTTGGCACCTTCTACTTCAAAAACATCTTTGGCCTCATTTTCAGGAAGCGATTGAACAATAAAATTTTGTGCATAACCGGGTACCACACGTTTAATTAAAGCATAAGAAGCCGGTACATGAAGTTGTGCCCTACCGCTGACCGTTTCACCGCATATGCCACACAATAGCATACAAATGAAAACCTTTGTTTTATATATCATTTACTTTAGATGTTTTTATGATTGTTGAGTTTTAAGCATGTCCACCGATAAATTTTGACATCATCATTGGACACTCACACGATGTACAGAATCTCAGGGCAATAAAAACAAAAAAAGCCATATTTTATCGAAAATAAATCAAAAAGGGAAAACAGCTTTAAAACTGATATTTCGCCCGATATTGTAAATGCCGAGATTGCCATTTGGCGACGACCGGTAATACTCAAAATACTTTAAACGGTTAAGATTAGATTGATAGGCTTTATCAAACAAATTATCCACCTGTAAAAAAAATTCGCAAACAGGTTTGTCCGATTTATTTTTGATAGTAACGCCTGCTCCAATATTAAACAAGGCGTAGCCGGGTGTAGCCGTCTCCGTATTATCCAAAGCATAAAATCGGTTCTGCGTGGTGTAAGCATCCATTTCAGCCTTAAAGTAAATCTTCGAAAAAGCACCATACGCTTTCTGCAAACTGGCCTTAAACTCCGACCGGATATGCAGTGGCGGGATAAATGGCAGATATTTAGCTGCGCCGTTAGATTCATCAATAAGCTGTTTATTGCCGTTGATTCCCGTTACATAAGCCAGGCTGTTGTTAAAAGCCAGCCATTTAACATTTTGGGGATGCACATTTAGCGTAAACTCGGCCCCATACAAGCGGGCACTGCTTTGCTGGTATTGATAAGTGCTGTTACCCGGTACAATCACCACAGGATTGCCATTGGCATCAGTAAGTTTAGCCTGGTAAATGTAATTGTTGATATGATTATTGAATAACTCGGCGATCAAGTCAACATCTTTCAGGTAGGCGATGAAGCCCAGATCTTCCTGTAAACTAAATTCAGGGTTGAAGCTGCGGTTGCCTAAATACACGATATGTGCACCCGGGTCGAGCCCGTTTGAACCTATCTCGGTGATATTAGGGGCACGGTATCCGCGCGCGATGTTGGCTTTAAACAATAAGCGTTCGCTGATATTATAGGTTATTCCCAAACTACCCGAAACACCCTGGTAAACATGTCTAAAAGCCGGAAACTGTAAATGGGCGCTTGCGGTATCCGGTAATTTCACATGCTGCTCAAACCCGTTTTTGGAGTTTGGCCCCACATAAAAATCGTTCCAGCGGATGTGCCTGTTATCATACCTGATGCCACCCGAGATATCAACTTTCCCAATAGTCTTTTTGGCGAACAGAAAAGCCCCGGCATCAAACAGGTTATAATCCGGGATCGGAAAATCTGTCGCAGCCTTGCTGCGGTTGGCCTGGTACATACCATTTAAGCCGAGGCTACTTTCTATACCTGCAATAGCCGGCAGGTTATATTTAAAATCGTAATTAAGAGTATTGAGCATCACATACAAACCCGGCTGATCAGGCAATGTAGGGTGGTTATATTCCCTGCGGATGCTTTTTTGTAAACCAAGCGAAGCGTTGATGCTACTACCTTCGCCCAATTTAAATTCATTATGCGAATAAATCCGGTAATGCTGAATACGCTGGTGCAGCGGAGTTATACTGTATGATCTTAACTCGCCATCACTTACAATTGGCCTGTTCCTAATATTGTCGGTACTACTTTCGGCTACTTGCTTAGTAAACTGCCTTGTAAGCGAGTCCCTGCTGCCATCGGGAATCTCCTGTCGGTTGTCGTAAACAGTTGCAGCAATTTGCGAGTACCCCCAATTTTTATCAACCCTGGCCATACCCGATAAATTGAACTCCCGGAAACCTGTGTTATACACATAACCATCAACACTATTATGATAATCATGCGCTGCTTTCGCAGTTGCCCGGAAGGCGTACCGCCAGTCGTTCTTCTTATAAGATAAACCCAATGAGGTACCGATCATTCCATTGTTGGTATGGTAATCGGCAGTATAGTCACCTTTCAAAACATTGTTTTCGCCAGCCGGCAGATAAGGGATCATGTTGATCACTCCCGCCAGTGCATCCGAGCCGTAGGTTAAACTTGCCGGTCCTTTCACTACTTCTGCGCGACCAATACCGTACTGGTCTATCTCAATACCGTGTTCATCGCCCCATTGCTGTCCTTCCTGTCGCACACCATCATACAAAGTTAAAACTCGATTGTAGCCCAATCCCCTGATAAATGGCTTGGAGATATTAGGTCCGGTAGTAACCGCATTAACCCCCGGCACCCCTTTAACTATAGCATCAATAATGTTGTTATTTACATTCTGATCCATCTCTTTCCGGGTCATTACCGCGATAGGTATGGGATTACTTCTTAATTCTGTTTTCCTGGATACTCCAGTCACAGTTACTTCATTCAATTTAGAACTGCTTTCCTGGAGATTACCATTCAATACGGTAGCTTCCTCCGGTTTTACGCTTACATTGTAACGCCCGGTTACATACCCGACATTAGAAAACACAACCGTGTATGTACCTGCCGGAACGTTTTTCAAATGGTAATAACCCTTATCATTTGTTGTACCCCCAATAGAAGTTCCGAAAAGGGCAACGGTAGCAAAAGAAAGCGGTTCACTACCCGCGGTAAGCTTTCCCCTGAGGGAACCATGCTGGGCAAAAACCACTACCGGCATTAACAAAAGAGACAGTAAAAACAACACCTTCATTCGCTTTGGCATATTGTAAACAATATATAAAACAAATAAAAAAAATTAGTCTTACCTAATTTTTATATCAAAGCGCATAAAATAACTTCATTTATCAGCCCGATAATAACCAAACTGTAAACAGAAGCTCTTTGCTAACTAAATAACCTGTTTATGTTGGGTTATGGCTGACTGTTGCGAAGAAAAGGCCAGCATAAAATCTTCGGCCCGCTTAACCATATTTTCTGAACCGATAAAAATAGCCGAGCGCTGGTGAAGTTCATTAACATCCAAATCAAGGATCCGCTCATAACCTGTAGACGCTAAACCACCCGCCTGCTCAATAATAAAGGCCATCGGATTGCATTCATAAACCAGTCTTAGTTTGCCATTTGGATATTGCGCGGTAGTTGGATATAAAAAGATTCCGCCTTTAATCACGTTGCGATGGATATCCGCAATCATTGAACCTGTGTACCTTGAAGTGTACGGACGGTTGGTAGCGATATCTTCAACCTGGCAATATTTAATATATTTTTTTACGCCTAAAGGGAAATGGGTATAATACCCCTCATTAATAGAATAAATATAGCCATCCTTAGGCATTTTAATATCAGCGTGCGACAGGCAAAACTCGCCTATTGATGGATCAAGTGTAAAGCCGTTGACTCCTTTGCCAGTTGTATAAACCAGCATTGTTGATGAGCCGTAAATTACATAACCGGCCGCTACCTGCTCAGTACCTTTTTGCAATACATCTTCCAGTTTAGCTGCACCTTCGGTTGATTTACGGCGATAGATAGAAAATATGGTGCCCACACTTACATTCACATCAATATTTGATGAGCCATCAAGCGGGTCAATCGCCACAATATATTTGGCATGTTTTGAGATCTCCGATTCTATCAGGATATGTTCATCATTCTCTTCAGAAGCCACAACGCAGCATTCACCACCACTGCGCAATGCCGAAATGAATTGTTCATTGGCATAAACATCCATCTTTTTCTGACGTTCACCATGGGAGTTCACAGAATCGGTTTCGCCTATGATATCGATAAGTCCTGCTTTACTAATCTCGCGGTTAACAATTTTAGCGGCAATGCCTATATCCCGCAAAAGCCTTGACAGTTCGCCTTTGGCAAAAGGGAAATCTGCTTGTTTCTCTATAATAAATTGTCCTAACGTTTTTACTACTTTCATGGAGATATGTATTTAATTGGTTAACAGAAATATTAAAAAATACCGGAGTTTAGCCGGATGATTTATAATTAGGAGATGGCGGTTTGACCACCGATGAATATAAGCATTAAAAGATAAACGACCTTTATAAACTGGGCCCTTTATCCTTATATTCAACTTTTTGCTAAGTTACCGGCCTTTAGTTGCCGAACTGTCATGCCCCGTCTCCTTATATTTTAGCGATTATTTACTACTCCAACTACCTGTTAAAGCAAATTACAGGCAGATCATATCATAATAACTTACCGGCAGATATCCCTTTTGATAATATCGTATAATAATTGGATAACGGTTGGATAAAAATGGGAGGCGGCATTATCCATCTTTGTTTTATATCAAAACCAATTAACCAGGGCCAGCTATTATTAATATATAAGTATATGCCGCAAACTGTACATCCTTATCGCGACATCACTATCCGGTTTCCGGGCCAGGTAATTGTTGGCAAAAACTCGCTTTTTAAATTAACCGGTGATGTTATCAGCGGCGGGTATAAATCAGCTTTAATTATTACCATCAGTCCGCTATTAAATAAACTTAAACCACTTTTGGCTCAATTTAAAGAAGCAGGGATTAACGCTCGTGTTGATACCTCCATAGTACGGGAGCCTTCGTTCAAGGATTTTGGAGATTTGCTTGCATCTGTAAAACATACTGAAGCCGATGTGATCATAGGCATTGGCGGCGGCAGTGTGCTTGATGTGGCTAAGCTCATAGCTGCGCAGATTGACAATAATCAAACATTGGCAGATATAACAGGAATCGGTTTGCTTAAAAATCGCAATAAAAAACTCATTTGTGTACCTACAACAGCGGGTACAGGCAGCGAAGCATCACCCAACGCTATATTGATAGATGATGCGGATAACCAGAAGAAAGGCATTATAAGCCCTCACCTGGTTCCGGATGTGGTGATCATTGATCCGGCATTGATGATAAGTCTCCCAACAGAGGTTACTGCGGCCACAGGTCTTGATGCATTAACCCATTGCCTTGAAGCTTATACCAATCTATACGCACATCCTTTTATTGATATGTATGCGCTTGAAGGGATCAGGCTTATAGCTGATAACCTGGTTAAAGCAGTAAATGACGGCACTGATGAAGATGCCCGTACACAATTGGCTATTGGCAGTTTAATGGGTGGCTTTTGTTTAGGGCCGGTTAACACTGCAGGCGTACATGCGCTCTCCTATCCGTTAGGCAGCATGTACCATATTGCCCATGGTTTATCAAACGCGTTGTTACTGCCGTTTGTAATGGAATACAACATTCCGGCAGCACCTGAGCGATATGCTGCCGTTGCCCGTGCATTGGGTTGTAACAGCAGCATCAACGATTTTGAAACGGCTCATGCCGGTGTTGAAAAGATCAGGCAGCTGATTAAGGACTGCGGAATCCCCGCAAGCTTGAAAGAAATAGACATAGATAAAAACACCATACCCCAAATGGCCGCCGATGCCATGAAAATTACGCGCTTGCTTAAAAACAATCCGCGCCCAATAAATATAGATGACGCTGTTAGCATTTACGAGGCTGCTTATTAAAACATACTAATGAAACTAAAAAAGAAATATAATGGCCTGGTAGTGCCATCAATTACGCCACTTACCAATAACTACAAACTTGACCACGAAGCGGTTGAAAAAATATTCGACAATATTTTCAACTACGGCGGTGTGCCTTTCATATTGGGTACTACAGGTGAATCAGCTTCGCTATCATACGAGCTTAAGCTTGATTTCATTAAACTTGCTGCCTCAATAAGGCAGCCCGGCCGACTGCTGTATGCCGGTATCTCATCAAACTGCCTGGGTGATTCAATTGACTTGGCCAAACGTTGCGCCGATGAAGGCATTGACGTTGCGGTAGCCCATTTACCAGCCTATTTTACCTTAACCGAATACGAAATCAAAACGTACTTTGAAACGCTGGCAAACGAAGTACCTATCCCGCTGATAGTTTACAACATCCCCGCTACAACCAATGTATCGATAAACCTGAACCTTCTTGATGAACTAAGCCACCACGAAAATATTGTTGGCACCAAAGATTCGGAACGAAATCACGAGCGTTTAAAGGATTCGCTGAAGTTATGGGCGCACAGACAAGATTTCAGCCACTTTTTAGGTTGGGGTGCGCAATCTGCCCACGCGCTTTTTACCGGCAGCGACGGCCTGGTGCCAAGTACAGGAAACCTGTTCCCGGATATTTATTACAAAATGATAGTTGCTGCCGACAATAACGACGAAGCCGCCGCGCTGCAACTACAAAGGCATTCCAACCTTATCGGTGATATTTACCAGGGCAAACGCCTGCTGGGCGAGTCGTTGGCAGCATTAAAATCACTAATGCAAAGCGCAGGATTGTGCCGTACTTACATGATGCCGCCTTTATTGCAAGTTACTGAAGCCGAAGCTGAAGACCTGCAAAGAAAACTACAGCGTATGCTTAATGTTGAAAATCTTAGCTTACCGATTTACCAATGACAGCCGAAAAACCGATCATAGCCATAACCATGGGCGATCCGGCCAGTATTGGCCCTGAAATAGCCGTTAAAGCATTATTGACAGAAAGGCTGTATGAGATCTGTCGTCCCGTAATCATTGGTGATACCGGTGTTTTTTTTGACATCGTAAAGCGGTTGGGCTTCGATGCGCGCATCAATTCGATAAAAGATATCCGCAACGCAAACTTTGAGTTTGGCAAGCCTGATGTATTTGATCTGCAAAATGTGGATATGGAACAGTTGCGGTTTGGTGAGATATCGGCAATGGCAGGCAATGCCTCATTTGAAGCAGTAAAAAAAGCGATTGAACTGGCTCTTGACGGAGAGGTTGACGCAACGGTAACCGGGCCTATCAACAAAAAATCAATTAACGAAGCCGGGCATCATTTTGCCGGACATACCGAAATTTATGCCCATTATACCGGTACAAAAAAATATGCCATGCTACTAGTTGAGCATAACATGAAGGTGATCCATGTATCCACCCACGTATCACTAAGGCAGGCCTGTGATCTGGTTAAGAAAGACCGCATTATTGAAGTAATCGAACTTTTACAGGATGGCCTTATTTCCCTTGGAGAAAAAAACCTGAAGATAGGTGTAGCCGGACTTAACCCCCATGCAGGTGACTCAGGTTTGTTTGGTACCGAAGATGATTTTGAGATCCTCCCTGCTGTTCAGGAAGCAATAAAATTAGGTTACGATGCAGAAGGTCCTGTACCTGCCGATACTTTATTTTCCAAAGCATCAACCGGGTATTATGGTGGTGTGGTAGCTATGTACCACGACCAGGGCCACATCCCCTTTAAGCTTACCGGTTTTAAATGGAACGCCGAAAAGCAGCAAATGGACAGCGTGAAAGGCGTTAACATCACTATGGGACTGCCTATTATCCGCACCTCGGTTGATCATGGGACAGCCTTTGAAATTGCAGGCAAAGGCGTGGCCAGCAGCGATGCTATGATACTGGCAATTGAATCGGCGGTACAGTTGAGCAAAAACCGGATAAAAGTATAAGTATATGATCGCTGTAATTGCAGATGATTTAACAGGAGCCGCCGAGCTGGCGGGCATAGGTCTTAACCACGGGTTAAGAACCGAGGTGAGCACTACTGTTGATGAATACTGCGATGCCGACCTGCTTGTTATCGCTACCGATACCCGTTCACTGGCTGTAAATGAAGCGAAGAATATTGTTCATGATCTTACCATCCGATTACAGCGGTTAAAACCCCGGTTTCTTTTCAAGAAGATAGATTCCGTTTTACGGGGGAACATTATTGAGGAACTGCAAAGCCAGTTGACGGCATCAGGTTTAAAAAGAGCTCTGATTGTGCCCGGCAATCCTCACCATTCAAAAAAAGTCATAGGCGATACATTTCACTACAATGGCCAACCTATTCACCTGAGTGATTTCGCCAACGACCCAACCTTCCCCGCCTTAAGCTCAAATATTGTTGAATTATTGAGAGCTGATCAAAGTATCTCATTAATAAAAAAAGAAGACAAATTTCCATCTACGGGAATTATTATAGGAGCAGCTGAAAATGAAAATGACCTTAAATACTGGATCAGCCAAACAGATAACAATACGCTTTTGGCGGGTTCAGCAAATTTGTTTACCACGCTACTTGAATACTTAACATCACCGCAAAAGATCGAAACCCCTGACCCGGAAACCACAGGCAGGCGGCTGTTTGTATTTGGCAGCACCTTTTACCAGGGTAAGCTGAATCTTCTTGATGGTAAACACAATAATATCCCGGTACACTATGTACCTGCGGCCACCATTTGTGCCGAAACCAGCGGCGATAATGTGCATGGCCTTTTTGCCAGTCATGTAGCATCGAGCGTTGTAGCAGGCAACAATGCCATCATCGCCATAAATCCCGATTTTATAAAGGATATAAAGGTAGACCCGATATTGCTGAGCCACAAAATGGCCGCTATTGTAAAACAGGTTATTGACCACACGGATCTTCACGAATTGCTGATTGAGGGCGGCGCAACGGCCTGGGCCATACTTGAACGTTTAAACATCAAAAAATTATATCCCTCAAAACTAATAGCTCCGGGAGTTATTCATATGCGCATAGCGGGCAATAACCAATTATGTTTAACTTTAAAACCCGGCAGCTACCCCTGGCCTGCCCCCGTTTGGGCAACCAATAATTATACCTGCATATGAAACATGAAACCCTGCACCTGGCAGATTATATCATCATAGCCCTGGCACTGGCCATTTCATTAACCATCGGTCTTAAGTTTTCAAAAGGACAAAATTCAACCAAAAAATATTTCGTATCACGCGGTTCCATCCCGGCATGGGCAATAGGCATGTCGTTAATGGCAACACTCATCAGCAGTGTAACCTTTTTAGCCTACCCGGGTGAGGGCTTTGCCTCTAACTGGATCCTGCTTGTTCAGGGTTTAATGGTACCTATTGTATTGCTGTTGATGGTATGGTTTATCGTCCCCCTTTACCGCGAGGTTATAGGCGTAAGCACCTACGAGTACTTTGAAAAACGCTTTGGTTTGTTTGCGCGTTTTTACAGCTCTATCAGTTTTGTATTAACCCATTTTTCAAAAATGGGTACTGTGTTTTTTCTGCTGGCACTGGCACTATCCAACATGACCAACACCAACACATTCGCCATTATCTGGGTGATAGGCTTTGTGATCATCGTTATCACGCTTATTGGCGGCATTGAGGCCGTGATCTGGGCCGATGTTGTACAGGGCTTTTTATTGATAGGCGGCGGCATTGCATCATTCATCATTCTCATCTATTCGATAAAAGGTGGCTTTCACGAGCTTTGGCATATCGCCAGCGTAAACCATAAAAACAACTTCGGCCCCTACTCCTGGAATTTCAAGAAACTCACATTTATCGTGATGGCTATAAATGGGGTATTTTACGCCATCCAGAAATACGGTACTGATCAAACCATGGTGCAACGTTACCTTACGGCTAAAACCGATAAGGCGGCTATCAGGGCATCGATATTAGGTGTAGCACTCACCGTACCGCTATGGGCATTATTCATGTTTATCGGCACCGCGTTATTTGCCTATTATCAGCAAAACCCATTACCGGCGGGTATTAAGGCAGATGCTGTTTTCCCCTATTTCATTATGAGCAAACTGCCTACCGGTGTTGTAGGATTGATATTGGCGGCGTTAATTTCAGCGGCTATCTCCAGCCTCGGCGCTGATCTGAATTGCCTTTCGGCCATTGGCGTAGAAGACTACTACAAAAAATTCAGGCCCAATAAATCGGATAAAGAATACCTAAAAGCAGGACGATGGATAGTAGTACTGGCCGGATTTGGCGCGATGGGCATAGCTACCCTTTACCTGCTTGCGGGCGACGAAGGTGCATTAGGCATTGTATTTACTTTGTACGCTATATTTTCGGGCGGTATTGCGGGGATCTTTTTATTGGGGCTGTTCAGCAGCCGGGCCAATCGCCAGGGGGTGAACATCGGCATTATTGCCTGCATCCTGTTTACGGGCTATGCTTTTTTAACATCAACTAAAATTGGTTTGGGTACGGACAAACACATCTTGCTTGATTTAGGCAGGTACAATTTCAATCAGCATAAATACATGCTCGGGGTGTATAGTCACCTGGTGGTAATCATATTAGGCTATGTGGCCAGCTTGTTTTTCCCTAAACCTGAGTTGAATAAAAACCTCCTTTTCAGCGGATGGCTTGAGGCCAAGCGCGCCGGAAAGCTCACTAAATAATTTACAGCAATGAAAAAATTACTGGCGTTGGGCCTGGGTTTGTTCGTGTTTATATCGTTGCAGGCTCAGGTAAAATCGGCATCCATTTTTACCGATAACATGGTGTTGCAGCAACAAAGCGAGGCGCCAATCTGGGGCTGGGACAAGGCAGGCTCAACGGTTACCGTTAACACCTCATGGAACAAAAAGAGTTACAAAGCTAAAGTAAATGCCAATGGCAAATGGCTTGTTAAAGTAAGCACCCCGGTTTACGGCGGCCCGTACACCGTTACTATCAGCGATGGTAATACCATCAAACTAAACAACGTGCTTATTGGCGAAGTTTGGCTTTGCACCGGGCAATCAAATATGGAGATCCCTATGAAGGGGTATAAAAGCCAACCAATAAGCGGTTCTGTTGATGCTATACTTAAATCATCTAACGCCAACATCCATATTTACACCGTTCCCCACTCATCAGTAACCGAAGTACAGGACAATAGCAAACCATCAGAATGGCATGTCGCCTCCCCCGAATTTGTCTCCAACTTTAGTGCTACAGGTTATTATTTCGGCAGATTATTAAATGAGGTACTTCATGTACCTATAGGTTTAATCAGCGATTGTTACGCAGGGTCAAGTGCCGAAGCCTGGATGGATCCCGATGGGTTGAAAGATTTTCCCGAGATCAAAATCCCGGCCAAAACAGACTCCATCAAAGCTGTATCACGCACGCCTACTACCCTGTTCAATGGTATGCTGAACCCGGTAATTGGTTACGGCATTAAAGGCTGCATCTGGTACCAGGGTGAATCGAACTACGACCGTCCCGATCAGTATGAGAAGCTATTCCCGACCCTGGTAAAACGCTGGCGCGAGCTTTGGCATCAAGGTGATTTCCCTTTTTATTATGTGCAGATAGCCCCGTATGATTATCCACAGCTTCCACCTTACAATAGCGGAGGTAAATACAATTCAGCCTATCTGCGCGATGCTCAACGGAAATCACTAAAAACGATACCTAACAGCGGTATGGCCGTTTCGCTTGATGTAGGCGAGCAGGCACTCATCCATCCTCCGCGCAAAGAACCTATCGGCACAAGGTTGGCTTACCTGGCGTTAGCTCAAACCTACGGCATTAAAGGCTTTGATTATGCGAGTCCGTTATATAAAGAAATGACGGTTGACGGCAACCGGGCTACCATCAAGTTTGAACATGCAGAAAATGGATTGACCTCATTCAACAAGCCCATTCAAAATTTTGAGATAGCCGGTAAAGACAAAATGTTCTATCCCGCCCAAGCCATGATATCGGGCAGTGTAATTATTGTATCTTCACCTTTGGTAAAAGAACCTGTGGCTGTACGATACGCCTTTAAAGATTTTGTTGTAGGCGATCTGTTCGGCACTAACGGGCTCCCCGTTTCCTCATTCAGAACCGACGACTGGTAATTATGAAAAAACTCCTGCTGCTCTGCTTCCTGTACTGTAATATCGCGTTAGCTCAAAACAAAAGCATCGAACAATACAATGAAGTGTGGAGCAGCCAAAGCCAAAACTCAGGCCAGTCGATGCCCTGCGGAGGCGGCGATATAGGGCTGAATGTATGGGTTGAAAAAGGCGAGCTGCTTTTTTATATCGCCCGGAGTGGCACCTTTGACGAAAATAATGCCATGCTCAAACCCGGCCGGGTAAGGATTAAACTATCGCCCAATCCTTTTGATGGCAACGATTTTAAACAGGAGCTCAAACTTCAAAATGGGTCGGTACTCATCAACGGAAAAAACGGCGATTTAAAAGCTGAAATAAAGCTTTGGGTTGATGTTTACCGCCCGGTGATCCACCTTAACATCAGCAGCAATAAAGCCATTAAAACCGAAGCTATTTTTGAAAACTGGCGTTATCGTGACCGGGAAGTGAAAGGTCTCGAAAAAAATGAAGGCTCATGGAAATTTGCCCCGCGCAATGATGTAAAAACGCTGAAGGATAATATCGCGTTTAAAGGCAATGCCATTCAATTCTGCCACCACAACCTTGATTCCACCATATTTGATGTTACGGTAAAGCAACAGGGGATGGATGGGGTTAAGGATCAGATGTACAATCCGCTTAAAAACTTAACCTTTGGCGGGTTGATGCAAGGCAAAAACCTGAAAGCAGCCGGGAATACCAAAGGCCAATACCTCAACACCGATTTTGAAGGCTGGAAACTGGAGAGCATTAAACCGGCAACCAACCAGGATATCGAGATCTATCTCAATACCCAACAAACTACATCTGTAAATGAATGGCAGCAAAGCCTTGAAAAGGTAGTTAAAGAAGCTGAAAGCAATAACAAAACCGCGTGGCAAAAAACAGCCGACTGGTGGAAACAGTATTGGGATAGAAGTTTTGTTTACATCAATACAGCTAAGCCCGACAATGATACCACAGCCTGGCAAACCGGTAAAAACTATCAGCTTTTCAGGTATATGCTGGGCTGCAATGCTTACGGGCAGGCACCCACTAAATTTAACGGCGGGTTGTTTACCTACGATCCCGTATTCGTCAATCCTCAATATGCTTTTACGCCCGATTTCCGCAACTGGGGCGGTGGCCTGATGACTGCCCAAAACCAGCGGCTGGTTTATTTCCCGATGCTCAAAAGCGGCGATATTGATATGATGAAACCGGAATTTGACTTTTATCTCCGTTCCCTTAAAAATGCCGAGCTACGCAGCAAGGTTTATTGGGGACACAATGGGGCCTGCTTTACCGAACAGGTGGAAAATTTCGGTCTGCCCAACAGCGCCGAGTATACCTGGAAGCGTCCTGCCGATTTTGACAAAGGGCTTGAGTACAACGCCTGGCTTGAATATACTTGGGACACGGTATTTGAGTTTTGCCTCATGATGCTGGAAACGGAACGGTATAAAGGCGATGACATCCACCAATATATTCCTTTTATTGAAAGCTGCTTAACCTTTTTCGACGAGCATTACCAATACCTCTCCCGCAAGCGCAGCGCCAAAGCATTGGACGGCAAGGGGCACCTTGTGCTCTATCCCGGCTCATCTGCCGAGACTTTCAAAATGGCCTATAACTCCAACTCAACCATCGCTGCCCTGCAAACCATCACCAAGCGGATGCTGGCCTTGCCGGATAGCTATATAAATAAAGAAGAGCGCATTAAACTGGAAAGCTTGCTGAAACGCATCCCTCCTATTTCGTTTGGCGAGGTTGATGGTCATAAAACCCTTACCCCGGCAAAATCATGGGAGCGGGTTAACAACGAGGAAAACACCCAATTTTACCCGGTGTTTCCATGGGGGATCTTCGGCTTGGGCAAACCCGGATTGGATATAGCTTTGAACACCTGGAAACTGGACACCCTTGTAGCCAAATTCAGGAGCGGTATAGGCTGGAAACAGGACAATATTTTTGCGGCCCGCTTAGGTCTTACCGGTGAGGCAGCCAAACTAACCACCTTCAAACTCAAAAACTCGGGCAGGCGTTTCCCGGCATTTTGGGGGCCGGGTTTCGACTGGACACCCGACCATAACTGGGGTGGCTCAGGCATGATCGGTCTGCAGGAAATGCTGATGCAGGTAGATGATAAAAAGATCCTGTTATTCCCCGCCTGGCCAAAGGACTGGGATGTGCATTTTAAACTTCATGCGCCTTATAATACCACTGTTGAGGCTACGCTGAAGGATGGGAAAGTAGTTGAGTTGAAAGTTTTGCCGGAGGAGAGGAAGAAGGATGTTGTGGTGATGTTGAGGCAATAAAAATTATGCACCACACCCACGCCGCCGCTCAGCTCCAGCCGAGTGGCTATTATCAGGGCGGCCTCCGGCCGCTGGGGTTAAACTTTGATTAAAAATAGCTTTTACCCTTACGCTACGGCGGCCAGAGGCCGTGTAATAGTTGCCACCCGGCTGGAGCCGAGCGGCGGCATTTTCTATTGCAACCTTTCGCCTGTCGCCTTTAACCTCAAAATCACCTATCCAGCGGCATCCATGTTTCCATGTCCACATGCCCACGGTTACCCCAGGCATAATATGGGATCAACCTGATATCAATAGCGTTTTGTTTGGGTGCCGATATTTCTTTATAAAGCTGGTTACTCCAATTATTTTCATCGCGAAGATCAGCTTTACCTATTAGGCTCATGATCTCGCTGTTATCTATCCGGATCATTTCGGGTTTAAGTTGATTGTTAGCGGATATCGCTACACTGAAAACCTTTTGCCCTTTAGCCAAATCTGCCGATTCGAGGCAATAAACCACCGGGCCGCGTTTTACCGCTACCTGGTTGCGGGTTTCCTCAACCAGCGGGTTTGCTTCCATCATAGTAACCGGCATTGGCAGGTCGAGATCAATTGTCATTCCTTTTCGCCAAACGGCGTTAACTTGCGTATAAGTTCCAGGCGTAGTATCTAACTGCGGCACCGGCTGACCTTCGAGTTTGATACTTGCGCCCTTACACCAGCCAGGGATCCTCAAAAATACCGAGAATGCTTTATTGCCCGGTACTTCATCAAACCTGATATGGATCTTCCCATCCCAGGGGTAATTTGTAGTTTGAGTCATTTTTACCGGGGTGCCATCTTTCAATTTGGCTGTGATGGTGTTGCTGCCGTACAGGTTAAACCATAGCCCTTTATCAGATGTACCGTAGGCATAATCGCTTACCTCAGCAATGGTTCGCACCACATTGGGCGGACAACAGTTAGAAAGTTTGATATACCCTATCCTATCCTTAGACCAACGCTGCTTAAAGGGCAAACTATCCGAATAAGCCAACGGATTGGTGTATAAAAAATTACGCCCGTTAAGACTAATCCCCGAAAGCACGCTGTTGTATAGCGCCAGTTCCATCACATCGGCATATTTGGCGTCGCCGGTTACCTGCAGCATGCGCCAGTTCCAGAGTACATTGCCTATGTTGGCGCAAGTTTCGTTGTGCGCTGTAAAACTTGGCAATTGGTAATCCCGCCCATAAGCCTGATGTACCTTTTGCACCTCGTTAGGATTGTAAGAAGTACCATCCGGCGAAACACCGTCATACAAGGCCCCGCAACCACCGGTAATGTACATTTTGCGGTTAACCACATCGTTCCACATTATGTTTAAAATATGCATCAGGGTTGTATCACCTGTTTCGGCATACACATCGGCAGCACCGGCGAAAAGATAATTGGCCCTCACCGCGTGCCCCGTCGCCTGTGTTTGCTGCCGGAAAGGTGTCCTGTCCTGGTTGTCGTCTGTACCATCCTTCATCAAACCCCGGATATCGATCAGGTTTTTGGCCAGCTCCAGGTATTTGGGATCTCGGGTAGTGCGGTACATCTCCACTACGCCCATATAATGCGAGGGGCAAATGGCATTTCGCGCCAACTCGGGCGAGGCCGTTTTATAAAACTTATAGAGATAGTCGGTTGCCTTAACAGCCACTTTCAACAAAGTAGTTTTGCCTGTAACCCGGTAATGAACGCAGGCGGCGGTCATCAGGTGACCAAGGTTATACGTTTCAAAATTAAGGCGATCGTTAAAAGCTTTTTCCTTGCCGCTGTTCTTCCGTTCTTCAATAAGGGTTGGCGTGTGGATATAGCCATCCGAGCGCTGCGCTTTGGCAATAACGGCTATCGTTTTATCCATTAGCGCATCCAGCTTAGGATCGTGTGTATTAGCATACATGCTGGCCACAGCCTCAAACAGTTTGTAAAAATCACCATCATGAAATGGCGGGCCTTCGTGCGAACCGGTGTCTAAACCGGCGGCTATTTCAAAGTTGCGGTAGGCATGACTGATCTTTGGATCGGTATAAACCCGCCACAGGTTAGGGATCATGGTATCACGGCAAACTTTGAACCTGTCGGCCCAAAAGCCGCCTGTCCACTGTACTGCGCCCATATCAAGGCTGCTTAGTTTGGCGTAACTGCTTTTACTGGTGTTTACCAGGGCTTTGTTTTGTGCAGATAGTTTTAATGTGCAGCTTAACAACAATGCTATTCCAATATATTTAAAAATCTTATTCATATCATTAAGGGATATAAGTGAGCAACTTCACGGGGCTTAACAAGCCGGCCGGCAACAATGAGCGCCCTTCCAAACGGTAAGGCGCATTTGTCCATGTAATACGTTTACTTTCGGGCAGGGCATGATCCCCCATCAGGCGGTTGGCCCAGGTGTTGGTTACTTTGATTACCAGTTTATTTTCGCCTGATTTGATGGCTTTGCTGAGATCTACCCGATACGGAAATGTCCAGGCTGTGCCGCAGTTGATACCATTCAAATACACTTCGGCCAGGTTGGCAACATTGCCCAGATCAAGATAGGTTTTGCTCCCAGTTTTTCCGGTAAACTGAAAGGTATGATTGTAGACCGCTGTTCCTGAATAGTACTTTATACTATCGTTGGCGTTGCGCGACCAATCATCACCTTTATCGAACATTACTGATTTCACAGGGCCGCCAAATTTAGGGTCGAACTGTACCTGCCAGTTTGTAAAAGTTTGAATACTTTTAAAGTGCCCCTGTTTATCTTCAGCGCTTTTTGCAATTGAAGAAGCTTTTCTAAAAACGATAAAAGCAGATCCATTGGCAGCTAAATCAAGACTGATATTTGTACGACCGGACTTGTTCACATTGCCCAACTGTTTTATCTCCCCTGTTAAAGGATCCCATAGTTCAGGAACTCGATCTGTTACTCTCAATGACAGTTTGATGGTTCGGTTTAAAGCCTGTTGATTTGAAATGAAATAAATATCAAAGCCATCAGCGCTACGATGTGTCCATGCAATATCTTTTGCCGTTTGATTAGCTGAATCCGTAGCTATCAGATCGCGGGAGAGGCCTACCTCATCAAACGTATCTTTTTGATATGGCCCTATGAGTAACTTTCCTGAAGAGCCTTTGGATAAAACAGCTTTCATCCGCTGATCGCCCAATAAAACGGTAGCACCATCATTTACCAATTGCAGAAGCTTTTTTATCACTTCTGCCGATAACTGCCATGGCTGAGGCGACATCTGGCTTACACCCGGTATTATCAGCATGGCATAACTTGCTCCGCCGGGCAAAATAATCCTGCCGTTTTTAACGGTAGCCAGGCGCAAAAGGGCATCTTTATTAAATGAATCATAGTTATATCCCCTCAGCGGGTCTATCCAGTTTTCGGGCAGCACCATATTTGCCGAGTGGCTTGCATCTTCAACCGAATTGATGATCGGTACACCTTTGTTGGCTAAGCGCTCCTTTTCCTGCTTCACACGTTCGGTGCCGAAGATACCGGGAAGGGTATTAACCAACCTGTCGGGCAAAATTGCGCGGCGTGGTGTTTCTTCGCCTGTAAAAACAGCGATATCGGCAACCGGATGCCCTTGTTGCAGCATAGCCTGGCAACGACTGATATAATCAAACCAGGCCTTGCCCGGCTTCCACCAGGTTTGATCTCGCTGAAAAAATAGGCCGATACCATCCAGTGTCATACCCGGCTTACGGTCAAGCCAGGGGTTATGCACATTTACGTGAAAAACATAACGATTGATGCCAAGGGCAAAATTGCGGTCGGCAGCTGTTTTAAGCATTCCGGGGTGCTCGTCCCATAATAACCGCAACTCTGTAAAAGCCTCGGCCTGGATAATATTTTTACCGTAGATGTGCCCGCCCGAAATGGCATCCAGCATATCATTGGGCTTATCATGCGTAGGGCTCCTGAACCAAAATTCCCCCATCGGAATATCAGCCTTTTGGTAATGCAGCATGCCATCGCTCATCATGGTTGGGGCAACGCTTTCGGCAGTAAATGTGCAACCTTTTTCGTGCGCCAGCTTAGCCATGGTACCGTAGAAATTATCTACCAATAACTCGGCTACAGTTTGCCTTACATCTGCCAGTATTTTTTCGGATTTTTCCGCGCTCTCCATCGGCACACCGGCCATTAGCGGCAGATATGGCAGCAGGTCATATCCCCTCCGCTTCTGAAATTCAGCAGCAAAAACCGGCGACCAATTCTGGCTCCCGCATTCCCAGCTATCTATGTGAAATATCTTTAACACCCGTTTAGCCAAATCCGGGCCAACCTGCTTTACAGCCTCACCAAACCAATTATCAAACTGTATTTTGGCAGCTTGGGGATTAAACTTGTCACACTCCAAACCGATGCCACCACCACCGGTAGCATTGGTATGCCCGGTAGAAGTGTGACCGATACGAATGATAGTCCATTTACCTGCGGGAGCCTGCCAGTTAAGTTTACCATCTACTCCTAATTTATCAGTAAGGTTGATTACCTTCTTTTTATCTACACAAAGATTAGCCGGTAATTGGGCATCTGTGGTTTGTTTACTTAGACGCCATACCTCGCCGGTTTTACTTTCATATTGATGGATCCGGGACTCGCCCAACAACTCAATGCCCGACAATTTCAGCGTCGGCTTCCATTTGGCAAAATCTAAATCCTCAGCTCCTGGCTCCGAACCTTCTTTATTATAAGTAAACCTGAAATATTTTGCCGTTGTTGGGGCGATGGCATTTGTGATCTCGGCATCTCCATCCTGCCAGCCATGACGTGGAGGCTCCAACCTGCCTAACGATCGATAATTTTTACCATCATCGCTTACCTCAAGCAACAACCTTTGCGACTGATAATTACTTGCCGAATTATGAATAACAAGAGAGCGACAGGTAAAGGGCTTTTCAAATTCAAGTTGCAGCCAGCAATGGTCGTTGCTGGTAAAGTTTTTGATATTTCCTTTTTCAGTGAGATATTGTACGTCGGTATTAGGCAAGCTGGCAGTTACCTTCGGATGCTCGTCGTAGCTACTCTGTCCCTCGCCGGGCAACGAAGGATAAGCCAATATTTCAATGTCTTTATAATAGCTTTTATAGTGCTTTGGAACAGGCAAAGTATCATGATAGGCTTTGCCGCCTTCAACCTCAATTTTTGACCATACCACTTTCTGCATGGAAAGCTCCGGTGTTATCCAGGGGCCACCAGCCAGTGCAAAACCATCGCTATCGTGTATGGCCAGTTTTAGGCCTATCCTATCCGCTTCCTGCAT
Organism: Mucilaginibacter sp. SG538B; assembly: GCF_013376065.1. Classification (NCBI taxonomy): domain Bacteria; kingdom Pseudomonadati; phylum Bacteroidota; class Sphingobacteriia; order Sphingobacteriales; family Sphingobacteriaceae; genus Mucilaginibacter; species Mucilaginibacter sp. SG538B. The sequence goes on along the minus strand of NZ_JABMJI010000001.1, from coordinate 719,095 downwards.
GGTAAATTTTACCATTGCCCACCACTCCGGGCTTAACTGATTAATTGATGGGGTAATAAACGGCGGATTAGCCGGGCCTTTGATGGGCATTAAATAAGCACCCGCTATTCCGGCCTGCTTCATAGCCTGCAGATCAGAAGTGATGCCCTCCCTGCTTACAGCACCCTGCATCCAGTACCAAAACACCCATGGTTTTGCCGATTCGGGCGGATGCAAAAATGCCTGCTTCAAACCATCGTCTAAGGGCGATGCTTTACGCTGTTGAGCTATCCCCGGTAAAAACAGGCAGCAAAAGCAAAATATAAAAACGTATTTCCTCATGGCTTCCTGTTAAATTTGATCTGATATGCGGTATTACTTGCCGCATCCGGTTTACCTTCGTAAGGTTTCAGGTAAAAACTATAGCTATAATTTTTGGCCGGGATCCGGTATTGCTCCAACGGCTCTGCCACTTCCGACCAGCTATCGTTACCTCCTACGCCCATCTGTACCAGATCGATATTCAACAGGATAAAACCGGCATCTTTTAACTTGTTGGTGTGCTTCGCCTTTTGAATGTTTTCTTCTGTATAAGGCCAGGCACTCATGCTCAGCAGGCTATCCGCGGTGATCAGCAAGCCCCCAGTTTTATGGTGCAGCAGCATCCACCGGACATCGGTGCGGTTACCGTTTTCCTGCGGAACTACATAAGGTTCCATGAATTGGCTGATGGTTTGTGAATAGATACCTGCCTCCGAACCTGCACGCCTGTCGATATAGTTTTCATAGGGGCCCCGGCCATAATAGCTGATATTGCTATCGGCCTGCGCAATGCCCATTTGCATGCCAACCTTAGGCAGGTTTGGCAAACCCGGTTTAACATCAAGAGCATAAGCAACATTCAGTAAACCATCGCCCCGAATAGTGTAGTTCACTTGCACCGAAGCGCTATCGTTAAGCATTGAATAAAGGCTTGTAATTACAACCGCACCATCTTCAGTTTTTTGACTCGAGAGTTTTTTCAAAACAGGTGACGCTTTAAACCATGCTGCAAGTTTCTTTTCCATTTTCCAGCCACGATGATCGTTATCTGTAACCGGGCGGGTAAAGTGAGGCAATAGAGGAGCAAATACCTGCTGATTACCTTTGTACACGTACGAGGTTAAAGCGCCATTTGTTTTGCTGATGCCTATCTCAAAATCTTTTCCGCTGATGTGGTAAGCCTTGTCATCTTCGGATAGTTTGGTTTCCGGATAATGCTTGGCATCCACATTTGTAGTTGATGTTTTAGGCTGGGTTAGCTGAATTTGGTCGCTTGCTATTTCATAGCCTTTGCTGGCCCAGGGCTCATCTTCGGCAAGGGCAAAATGAATATCGGCCAGGTATTCGTGATTGGGTTTTAAACCAGGCAGGTATTGTTTAATGCTGATGGTTGTATCGTGCCCGGCTGCAAGTTTGATACGGGGAATTTGTTTTTTCAGGATGATCTCTCCGTCTTCTCTTAATTGCAGGGTAACGTCATAATCGCCCAGTGAAGCTACGCTATGCCAGTTTTTGATGTGGATAGTTGCTTTATCGGCATCAACCAGTTCACAAACCGCAGGTTGAAAAACATGCTTGCATTCGTAAATGGCAGGTTTCGGGCGACCGTCGGATGCTACGATACCTTTGATGGTAAAATTATCAAAATAGCGTTCGCCATAATCACCGCCATAGGCATAGTATGCCTTACCTGTCGAATCATGTTTTAATAGTCCCTGGTCTTTAAACTCCCATATAGCCCCTCCAATAACCCTTTTGGTCGATCGCCATTGATCCCAAAACTCCTTTAGGTTTCCATTGGAGTTGCCCATCGCGTGCGAATACTCTACAAAAAATATCGGGCGGTTATCGCCATTCTGCTGATTGGCCAGCAAGGGAGCTGTATAAATGCCGGGGTACATCCGGCTTACAATATCTACATAAGGCTGATCTATAGGATTCTGTAACCTGTGCGAATGATCATTAGTTTTTGGATAGCGCGGATCGGTTGGGTCGACATAACCTTCGGCCTGTGGTGTGCCTTGCGCCGGCTCATAATGAACCGGACGGGTGATATCAAAATCATGAATCCAACCGGCCATTGCCGCATGGTTTGGCCCTCTGCCGGCCTCGTTACCCAAACTCCAGATAATCACACTCGGGTGGTTTTTATCACGCATTACCATGCGGGTAGCCCTGTCGAGGTAAGCGCCGGTCCACATGGGGTCATTACTAAGCTTTGAACCCAAACCATGGGTTTCAAGATTGGCTTCGTCGATAACGAATATGCCATACTCATCGCACAGATCATACAAATACGGATCCATCGGGTAATGACTGGTGCGGATGCAGTTAAAATTGAAACGTTTAATGGTGCGCACGTCGTTGAGAATATCTTCGCGCGATAATGCTTTTCCTTTTGCGGGATCATGATCGGGCCGGTTTACGCCGTACAGGTAGGTTACTTTACCATTGATCAGCAGCTTGCTGTCTTCTTTGCTAAATTCAATACTCCTGATCCCCACTTTGCAACTTTTAACCTCCACGGTTTGGCCCACGCTGTCGACTAATGATAAAGTAAGTGTGTACAGGTTAGGCTTTTCATCGCTCCATTTTTCCGGGTTTTTCAGGGTGGTTTCGAGCAAGCCGAATTTTACGTTATCCAATCGCGGGTAGATTTCGTTGATGATACTTTCAACGCTCCGCTCCAACGGTTTTTGTAATACTTCGTTGTTGTTTTTATCGAAAAGCCTTGCTTCAATTTTATATCCGGGCACAGCCTTGCCTGTGAGGTTTTCGATCCGTGGGCGGATGCTGAAAACGGCATCTTTGTATTGCTTATCCAGTTTGGCCTGCCATTGAAAATCGGCTATCCGCAATTTAGGTTCAGCCAAAAGCATTACCTCGCGGTGGATCCCGCTCATACGCCACTGGTCCTGATCTTCCAAAAAATAACCATCGCTCCAGCGGATCACCTGTACCGATACCACGTTTTCGCCAGCCTGCAGGTATGGGGTAATATTAAACTCCGATGGTAAAAAGCTGTCCTCCCCATAACCCAAAAACATACCGTTGAGCCAAACCTTAAAACCAGAGCTTATCCCGCCAAAATGCAGGGTAAGGTTCATGTCCTTCCAGTTGGCTGGCAGGGTAAACGTACGCTGATAACTGCCAACGCCATTATAATCCTGCGGCACATGAGGCGGGTTAACCGGGCGGAACGGGTAAACCGCACTTTTATAAATGGGTTTATCATAACCCTGCATCTCAATGCTTGAGGGAACGATGATCTTTTTCCAACCGCTTACCCGGCTTTTATAAAAATCTTTCGGCGCATCGGCCGGTTTAGCAGCGTAGCTAAAATCCCAATAACCATTCAGGGACAACATCCTGCCTGATTTTTCCCTATCGCCAGCCAATGCATCTTTGATACTGCTGTATGAATATGCCGTAGCGCGTGCCGCATCCCGGTTTATGCCATCAACCAAAGGATTTTCCCAAGGTTCGGCATCATAAACCGTAGGCACGTTAGGGATGGGCACGGGCGTTTTATCAACCAGTTGCGCGTAAAGCCCTGTTGATGAAAATGCTGTTAAAAGCAGGATAGATAAGAGCCGTTTCATCATTTTTTTGCGCTATAGTTTATGGTGTACTGTTTTTGTTTTTGGATGGTAAGTTCATAGGTTCCGTTTCCTTTAGCGGTTATTTCACCCTCCTTACAAACCGGTTTGGAGGTGCTGGTAAATCGCAACAGGCCAGTTCCGGTATTGCTGCTCACTTTAATTTGTTTGGTACTGCATGATACCTTGATATCCCCATCAACAGTTGGCACGCTGCCTTCCATCCATTGCAGACCACCCAATTTAGGCTCGATCACATATTGCTGATAGCCCGGCGCAGTTGGTTTTACGCCGAGATAATATTTACCCAACAGGTATATCGGGCTGGCGCCCCAAGCATGGCAAAGGCTTTTACCAAACGGACGTCCGTACATGGCATAGCGGTCGGCACCCGTTTTGGATGGATTGTATTCTTCCCAAAATGAGGTAGCGCCCAAATTGAGCATGCCTCCCCAGTAGTCCTTCATTTCTTTAAGCACATAGCTTTGCTCACCCATGGCGCAAAGGGCTTCCAGTTCGTAAAAGCGCATGTAGGGCGTAGTTATCTTCTGGATGTTATCATTCAGCAGTACATATTTTTTTATTTCCTGCTGCTGGCCGGGATTGAGGTAGTTAAAAAATATCGAGAACATATTAGTATAGCGGGTTACATTATCGCTTTGCTTGCCATCAACCAGGCTGTGCACAAAAGCGTGTTTATCACTATTCCAATACAGGGAGAAGATCTTTGATTTCAAGTCGGCCGACAGTTTCTGGTACTGCTCATTGCCTGCTTTGTCATCCATGATATTGGCGCAAAGGGCCATGGTTTCGAGGCTGCGGCAAAGTAGCAACTGTTCAAAGCTTACCTCTCCTTTTTTGCTGAGTTTATCGGCCCAGTCAATAAATACCCAATCGCCGGGGAGGCCTTCCATCAGGCCATTTTTATCGCGGCGTTGCAGGCAGTAGCTCATCAGGCTTTGCATGCGGGGATACATCTGTTTAATGAAACTCTTATCACCGGTGTACTGGTAGTAATCATAAATACCCATGAACCAGTAAAAAGTGTAATCCATAATGGTATTGATATGGCTGGTTACGGGGTCTTTACCACGCAACGCATACAAGGTGCGGGTAACCGTTGGCGAATCAAAGTACAGGTAATAATTCATCAAATAACTTTGATAAGCATCGCCCGACCAGATCCACCTGTCACGCTTGATGCCGTCGATAAAAAACTCGCGGGTATTCAGGTGCAGGGTATAAGCCGAAACATCCCAGATCTTATTAACCAGTTCATCGGAACATTTGAAACCGCCACGCTGCTCAACCGGCGAATATTCGTAAAGCATCGAAACATCATCGGCATTAACATGATCATCAAACAATACATTGATATAACGGAAAGCACGCGAACCCTCCATGGTATAATCAGTTTTTTGCGGCTGATCAATATAAACGCTATCCAACAGTTCGCAAGCGCTTAGGGATAAAGCTTCTTCTTTTGATTCACCGTAGCAGAGTTTAATATTGCCCTTGCCTTTTAAGCCGATAAGCTTGGCGTAACCAAATGTTTCTTTTCCAAAATCAACCAAAATGGAATGTTCCTTCCGCTCGGTTTTTTCCGGCTTATGTTCCTCTGTGGGTAGGCGGAATGCTGAGGGCAGCTTATCTGCCGAGTCAAAATTCCAGTTGCCGGCATTTACATATTTTGTGGCCGAGATATCTGAGGTTTTCCCCGATTCGTCAATCCATTCCTTGTCCTCATAAGTTACCAGCCATGAAGTATCTGACACCAGTTGCTGCCCCTTAACAAATATAGAAGGGGCAGCAGCCTGGTTATAGACTTTGAGACTAAGCCTGTGCCTGCCAGCCGGCACATGGATATTTTTAGGGTACCCCGCCAATGCCTTACCATCAAGCTTTACATTGTATTGCCCTTCAACAGCCAGTTCAACGGTTTCTGGATTGGCAAGCATAAAATCCTTATGAAAATCAACCAGTACATAATGGCTGTCCAGTTTCCAGAATGGCGGAAAGAAAGCACCTCGCTCGGTGCGTCGGTTTTGCATCCGGTTGCTCAGCCACACTTCATAATCGCCGGGATACCAGATCCAGGTAGCCTTTTGCGCTTTTGCCATATCAGCCAAAAACATGAAGCTTAACAACATGATGAAAACATGAAGCCTGTTAAATTTTACATGGGTAGATATTTTATGCATTTTAATGTCCGTTGAAAATGAGGTATAAAGCGATCATAATTATAGTGAGGAGTCCCCAGGCAATCTTCACGCGTTTAGTAGACTTTAAAGTGTGTTCCATTTCAGATTCCGTTGCAACGTAAACGGCAGGTGTTTTATCAAGCAGCGAAATAAACACGGCAGATGCCGCCAGGAACACAAATATGAAAAACGACAGCATCAGGTAATGCGGCCAAAAGCTATACTTATCGGGCGGTAATACCCACAGGTACACCACACCAGTCCCCAAACTAAAAGCCGAACCTGCCGAAAGGATGATATTTACCGCTTTGCGGGTAGTGCGTTTCCAATAAACAGTAAGGAGGAAAACTACAGCCAGCGGCGGCGCAATAAAGCCCAATACCGATTGAAATACGTCGAACAAATTAAGCCCTTTGATACTGTCGATAGCCAGCGCCATGCCTATGGCAAACAGGCATCCACCAATTACCGTGTAGCGCCCTACCCTGATGAGGTCTTTGTTAGTAGCATTAGGATTGATCTTTTCAGCATAAATGTCCATGGTGAACACCGTACTCAGTGAGTTGAGCGAAGAGCCGACGGTACCTATCAGAACGGCAATCAACACTACAATAACCAGCCCGTTCATCCCCGGAGGGAAAAGATTGGTAACCATAGTCATGTAAGCTAATGCCGGATCGCTCAGATGCGGGAACAGGATAAAACACAAAATTCCGGTGAGGATAAACAAGGGCAGCGATAATATTTTGAGCCACCCAATAAAGTTAACACCAAGTTGCCCCTGCTCCAGGTTTTTAGCACCCAATACCGATTGCACCATAGCCTGATCTGTACAGAAAAAAGCGACAGCCGATACCGGGTAGCCCAGCAAAATTGCATACCATGGATATTTAACATCGCTGGCCGGATGGATAAGGTTCCAGTAATTTGCGGGCGTTTGATGAAAAACTGCCGACAACCCACCTGCTTTGCTTACGCCCAAAACAGTCAGCGTTAATGATACGCCGATAAGCAGCAGCATCTGGAAAACGTTTACTTTGGCAATAGCTTTTAGGCCACCGGTAAACGCGAATAAACCCGCGAAAGATACCAGCACAATAACCGATTGCCACATGGGAATACCCAATATCTGCCTCACTAAAAAGCCGCCTGCAAACAGGCCCAATGAAAGCCAGGAGATCAGCATTTTGATGAGGGCATACCAGGCCAGGATATTACGGGTTGAATCTCCGTAACGGTTCCCCATAAACTCGGGCATGGTTGATACTTTTGCAGCAATATATTTTGGCGCAAATACCAATGCCAGCAGCATCAGAAAAACAAAAGCATACCAGTCGAAATTAACGGCAACTATGCCCGTGCTGTAACCTATACTGGCAAAGGCCAGCAACATGGAAGGTCCCACATTGGTGCCCCACATATTGAAGCCAATGCTCGCCCAACCCAATGATTTATTGGCGAGGAAAAGCGTTTCGTCTGTTTTGTTTTTATTACTAAAGCTGGCGCGAAACCCGATTATCATCAAGACAATCAGGTACACAGCCACCACCGAGTAATCCAGCAGCGTAAGGCGCGATACGATATTGCTCATGCCTAATATCATGCGCTTAACTCATTTACCGTTAAATTAAACTCAGTAAGAATGTCATCAACCTTTACAGGCTTACCAGTTTGCAATGATCTGTCCATAGCCTGAAGCAGGGCAATAGTGCCTATCCCTTCCTTAATATCAGGGTAAGCGGTATAGCCTTCGGTGATGCTATCCGCAAAGTATTCGAGGTAATTTTGATACTCCCCGGCGTGGTGGCTTTTGCCCTCAAACCTGAAGTAGTGTTTCAGCTTATGCTCCCAGGTAATGATCCGTTCTTCGCCGGTATTATCGGTGATGGCATAGCGCAGGTCCATATAATCGCCCTGACTGCAACCCTCGGTACCGCGTAAAATGCAACTCATTTCGCTGTCGCGGGTAACGGGTTGCACCGGACCGGTATAACAACCACTTACCCGGGCAATGCGGCCGTCCTTAGCTTTGAAAATAAAATGCATGGTATCCGGATTCTTCAAACCACCTTTGGCGCCGTTAGCGCTCAGCATACCGTAGCCCATTACCTCTTCAATCTCCGGCAAATACCAGCGAATAAAATCAACCGGGTGACTTAAGCCACCGTACAGCCATTTAAAAGCTTGTTGTAATGACCATGGCTTCTCTAAAAACCAACGATGATCGGCATGGTAATAAGCCTCAACCGTGATCAAATCCCCTATCAAACCTGCCTCATAATCTTTACGCTGCTTTTTCATCGGTTCAAAAAAGCGCGAACTCTGACCTACAAATACTTTTTTGCCGCTTTGCTCAACCAATTCAAGCAGCTCGGCAGCTTTGCTCAAATCATCGATAAATGGTTTGGTACATACTACATGTTTACCATGCAGCAGAGCCTGTTTAACATGTTCGGCATGCAAGTGATCGGGTGTGTAAATGGCAATGATATCTATTTCGGCATCATCGAGCATGTCCTGGTAGCTGGTGGTGTATTGATGAAAGTTAAACTCCTCCGCGCGGTGTTTGCACATTTCAATATTCATATCGCATACCATTTTTAGTTCAAGCTTTTCACTTTTCAATACTGCCGACATGGTACTGCGCCCTTCGCCTAATCCTAATATTCCTATTTTCATTTTTATAATGATCGTTTAGTGTCGCTATTGTCCGTTACCTGTTTAAAAAACACCCAAACCTCACCTTTCCGGGTGCCGGGCACACCTTCCTGGTATTTCTTCATCAACCTGTTCCAATCATTTACCCGCGGATTATTTTCGATGGTTTTAGGATTGAGGTCCTCAAGCTTTTTTCCTTTCGGGATACTGATCACCAGCATCAATCGGCGCCCATTCCTGAACACCAGTAATTGCTGAAAACCTGCATTACAAAAACCATTGGAGACCTCGGGCCAATTTTTAAACTGCGTGGCGTGATAATCGATGTATTCGTGTTGCATGCGCTCATCAGCAACAAGGTTTGCTGTTAGGATAATGTTGTCCCATTGTTTGGCAATGCCCTTACCACCGCAACGAAGCCTGCGGTCAAAATCATAAAATGGATTACTATAAACCGTAACCTGGCATGAGGGGTAGGCTGCCTGGGCGTTTTTTTTGATGGATGCTGTGTTTAAATGCTTGCCATAAACTATGAGATGGTTATCCCAATGGTAAACGGCCGAAGCCGGCAGCCCCTGCTTGCGGGCGATATTCAACAACGGAGCGTAGTTGAGGTGCTTACCCTGCGGACCAGTCACTTCAACAATAGTATAAGGATTTGAAGCTGCCTTTATATTCAATGCAGGCAACAACAAGACCATTGTAAACCATACGATATATGCTCTTAATACTTTCATTCTGTTTTATGATTGATGGGCCAATTATCCTGATTTACCTTACGGTATTGAAACAGGTAATTATAAGTCGCTTCCAACCCCGCGGCATTCTTTACAGCAGCATCAACCTGCGGACCGTTATTTTCCCAAACATTACCGGGTCCATTAGCATTCTTCAGGAATTTATCTGCCGGGCACCAGTTGTTTTTTATGGTGATGTATGACGAACCTTCGTCGGTATACAGGTAAAACCAATGCTGTGGATCATGCGCGTAAGGTGCTTTGTAAATGCTATCCACATAATTATCACTGATAACCGAACCGGGCTGTGCAGATAGTGTGTAGATGGCCGCCACATCGTACATATTGCGGGCGTAATGGTGGATTTTATTGGCTATGATGCGGTTATCGCTCATGGCGTTAATAGTCTTAGTCCATCCCCAGCCCATACTGATGCCGGTGTAGTTTACATCGCAAACCTCGTTATGCGTTATGCTGATACCCCTAACATAACCCGCGCCGATGCCGACACAGCCCCAGTCTTCATTAGTAGCATTGGTGATTAAATTATTGGCGATGGTATCATTGGTGCAGATCTCCCGTTTATCGCCTGGGTTATAAGGCAGGTGCACTTCCTGTGCCTCGTCGGAGTATACACCGTCAAGTATCGCGGTGCCGCCAATATCTTTAAACAGGCTGCCTTTAATTATATCATTATGTGTGCCGCGCTGAAAATCCAGTCCGGTTGAAGCCATATGCTCAAAACCGCAACCGTCGAAGGTAATATGTGAAGCATAAGCCACCTCAACCGCTGCCTTTGGCCTCCCAACCCATGCCTGGTTTTCCAATCCTTTTTTATCGGGCGTACCGGGAATTTTCAGCTTGTAAGCATCCAGCATATACATCCCGGCCTGATGCGGCACCAGGCCCTCTTTGGATGGCCGTAACCAGCTGCTGTGTTCAAAGCCGATATTCTTAAAGCTGATATAATTAACGGGGTTATCAAGGGTACCCTGCATTTTAACGAGGGTTTCCAATTGCGGAACGATTACCGTGGCCATTTGCAGATCTTCGCCCTTGCGGGGGATGTAGTAAACCTTGTTAGTCCTGCGATCATGATACCACTCACCGGGTTTATTCAAAAAGCTGATAGCATTGTTGAGATAAAACGCCGAGTTTCCCGTTTTTTTGGAGATCCAGGGTGCGGGCCAGGGGTGTTCTGACTGGATGCGGCTTTCGGGCTGATAAAATGACAAGCGCGCGCTATCGCCCATTACCTTAACAGTCTTAACCCGTAAAATAGCAATAGCCCACCACTGGTGGATAAACATCTCCATACCTTCAAGGTGAGATGTGTCCGCCGACGCCGACCATGGAATCACACAAGTTTGCGTTTTATGATCCCAGGAAAGGATGCGGTTCATAAACGGTGCTTCGGTATCCCTGGCGCGGACTGCCTTTTCATTATTAACCCATAGCTGCCTGAACTGCGAAGGTTCATCCCCAATAACCGGGGCATCGGCGACCCATACCTTGCCCTTGGCTTCCGCCGGCAAACCGGGGACTGCATAATCAACTTTATTCCAGCCGTTTACTTTAATACCGCCGCTTAAAATAGTTTTACCAATGCCGCCTCCCTCAATAATGGTTGGGCTATCGGCAGTACCAGAATCTTCAGGGCGGATAAATAACGGTTCATCTAACGTATAAACTCCAGCCGCCACTTTGATATAAATGCCACCTTTTATTGATGGATCATTTAGCCGTCTCAGTTCACGGGCTTTCCTGATGGCCATGGCTACAGTTGCCATCGGCTGTTCGCGGGTGCCGGTATTTGTATCGGAGCCTTTAGGCGATACCCAGATTTCGGCCGCAAAGAGGCTACCTGTCAAACTAACATTTAACAGCATTAACAAAACAACTATGCAGCGGATATTCATTTACGTTAATTACTTAGCCTGAAATATTGATTTTACATAGGTGGTATTCGCGCTGAAATTCCACTTCACGTTACGTGGGTCTTTGGCATCGCGAGAGCGTTCAATCACTAACCAGCCTGTCCAGCCCATTTTATCTAAAGTGGCTTTTACATGCTCCATGTTGATTTTAGGGTCGTTTTGCAGCCAAGTGCCATCATCGTTGGTACAATGGATCTGAATGATGTATTTTTTACCCAAAATTTTCAGCTCGCTATCCAGATCGCGGCCGTTCCTGATGGCGTTTTCAAAATTGAAATAGCTTTTGATGGCAGGCGAGCCTATATCTTTCAATAGCTGCAACTCGCCTTTGGCATCCAGCGCTGTTTCAATGCCTATTACAACTCCTGCCTTTTCGGCTATTTTGCCAACCTCTTTCAGGCGGGAAACAATAGCCGGGCGCAGTTCTGGAAACTTCACCAGGTCGCCTTTGATGCCCATTGGCAAAAAGCCAACTTTAACCCCCATTTGCTTCATGGTGTTGATACAGTCGGTAACAGCTTTCACCGCTGTTGGCCGTTCGGCAAATGATTGGGCGAAAAAACCGGTCATGCCCATGGATGGGATTTCCAGGTTCAGTTCTTTTGCCTTGTTCAGGAATACATTTCTGATCGAATCCTTCGCCAGTTGATTATCAAATGTTTCGCGGTCGCCGAGGCCGCCCATATCTACTTCAACACCATCAGCACCAATCTCCTTAGCCAGTTGAAATGCACTCAACTTTTGCCGTTTAAGGATCATCAAATCAACTACCGCTACTTTATAGCGCTGCTTTAATGAGGTTTGAGCCATTGCAGGAATACAGAAGGTGCATACCATTATCGCTATCCATAAACTTAATATCAACCTGTATTTCATAACTTATTCTTTGTTGCCTGCGAAAATACTTTCTGTAACTGATCAAAACCTTTGATGGCATTGGCGGGGAGCTTTTCGCCTTTATTCCCAAATACATACATGGCAGGTTCTTTTTCAATGGTGACTTTATTATCATCGAAATTGCCGCTACTGTCTTTAATTTTATTAAGATCCAAGTGAAAATTTCTAGCTACGAAAGCATACAACGCAGCCCTTTTTGACGGCCCGAAATCATGGCCTTCATTGGGCAAGTGTACATTCTCTACTTTGTTTGTAACCCCATAATAGCCATAGATCTTTTGTAGGTAAGGAAAATCATGCTTGGGCATATTTGCAGTCCAGTCCTGCCCGTCGGAGATCAGGAGTTGAGGCCTTGGAGCTGCCATAGCTGCCAGTTCTACATTATCTGTTCCGTTGCCGCATTGATGGATAGGCATGCCGCTTTCGCAAGGACATCCTCCATAAAAATAAGATGACACCGACACCACCGGAGCGCTAAGTTTGATCCGGTCATCCAGGGCAGTCATTAAAACGGTATGGCTTCCGCCTCCCGAGCCGCCGCTAATGCCAACGCGTTCCGGGTCGGTTTCTTTAAGTGAAAGCACATAATCCAATATCCGGATGGCGCCAAGCGCCTGGATGGTCTGTGCCAGGCTGCGGCGATGGTCTTCATCCTTAAATTGCAGCAATGATTCGCCCCAGGCAAAAAGATCATAACTGTAAGCCATCGCCCCCATCCGCGCCAGCGATGCGCAACGGATCTGGCAATCAGCACGGTAACGCTGATGTTCCCAGTGCCCGTCCGGACTTAAAATCACCGGGATCTTCCCTTTTATTTTGGATGGCTTATACAGCGAACCATTAATGTATAATCCGGGCAAAATTTCAATAGCGATATTCTCAACCGTGTAACCATCAAAAGTTCTTTTAGGGGTAATGATGGGTTTGGAAGCAGGCTTTGCAGGCAGAGGTGACAACTCCAAAGCTTTATAAAGCTGAGGTTTTAATATCGCTTCGCGTTGCTCCCAGGTATCACGGTCGTGATATTGAGCGGCTATCCTGTCAAGTTCCTTCCAGCCATCGCTTACCGACCAGCGGAAGTATTCATACTCTTTTAATTTATACCTGCCGGGAGCCTCTTTATTCACCTTCAAATCGAGCGGGGTAAGGATGTTGGCAAGTGTGGTATCCACATTGGGCCGGAAGCGCCATTGGGCATAATTAACCCATTTGCCCTCAACCTGGGCGGTAGTGTATCTGATCTTTACATGATATTTGTCCTGCACTTCATCAAGCACCTCCTTCAGGGTTTTCCTGTACATGGCATCGGTAGTTTGCTGCGCATGCGCGGCAAAACTCATCGCTGTGAGGCAGGTTAGTAGTGTGTAGATCAGTTTTTTCATTTTTTTATTTTTTTGTAGAGACGCATCACATGCGTCTCCCGTGTGCCAGTCATATTCGCTTATCCTAAAGGAGACGCATGTGATGCGTCTCTACATTTTACCGTATTATCACGTCCCATCAGGGTCTCTTGCAGAGGACCCTGATGTACACGCCATGCAAATTCACTGTTCATACGGAGCTGTCACCCTGAGCCTGTCGAAGGGTCGCGCGTAAAGGCCCTGCCCACCATGCTTCGAGAGCCTCAGCATGACACCCCGTTAATTTGCTGCCATTTCCTCCACCTTACAAATCCTTAGTCTCCCCAACCGGTACCGGCGGCGTATAACCATCCACCTTTGGCCAAATACCATCCTTTATTTCCTTCATTTCCAATTTCGACGGATCAATAACAACATGTTTTATCTTTTGCCTGCGCCAGGTGTAAACTACATGCACCATACCATCCGAAGCTTGAATCACCGATGGGTAAGAATACTGGCTGATTGGTGAATCCTCCAGGATCGACGCTGCGTACCAGGTAATACCATCTTTAGATACAGCGACATTTAATGGCGTGCGGGCACCTTTAGCCAGGTTTCCCGGCGGCAAAACGTGGTTATAAACCAATAACTGCCTGCCATCTTTCAAGGTTACCGCGTCGGTACCGGAATTATTATTTGGCAGACTGGTCTTTTCCAAAGGCGACCATGTTTGTCCCCCATCTTTGGACCATGTGCTCAATATCGCCCTGTTCTGACTGCGGCAAAGTGCCTGCAGCCGGCCATCTTTATAAGTTAAAATACTCGGTTGTATAGCTTTCATATCCTTGCCATCGCTGATAGGGCCTATCATTGTCCAGTTTTTACCGAAATCTTTGGTGGCCTCAAAATGCACCTGCCATGCTTTGCCTTCGGTACTCACCGGACTTAACAGCGTACCGTTTTTCAACAACACCGGTTTATTTTTAATCGGCCCTAAAAAGCCATCGGGCAAAGCCCTTTGCTCCGACCAGGTGATGCCGCCATCTTTGGATGTTTTTACAAAGCCTTTCCATTTTGCCGGGCTTGGGCCTATTTTGTAGTAAAGCTGTAATTCGCCTTTAGGCACCTGGTACAATACCGGGTTCCAGCAGGCATAGCGTAGGGTATCGTTTTGAATGCCATTGGCTACATTAATACCCTCGGTCCACTTGCCGTTAACAAACCGGCTAACCCAGATACATACGTCGGGGTTGCGCTCTTTGGTGCCGCCAAACCATGAGGCTACAATACCGGTTGGTGTTTCGGCGATGGTTGCTGCGTGACATTCGGGGTAAGGTGCTTTTTCATATATAAACTCGTCCTTCACAATCCCCTTGCGCCATGGGTTCTGGGCATAGGTATTGACCATGCATAAACAGCTTACCGCACCGGTGAACAAGATTTTCTTTAGCTTCATAATATTATTTTTGAGTAGCAACCTTATCTTTTGCCGCTTTATCAGCTGCCTTTTTCGCGATGATCGCTTTGGTATAATCGCCGTATAGTTTGTGCCAGTTACGGCCGTTGCTGTTGAGGTATTGCTCGTTTTTGGTTTTGTAGATTTCAAAAATGGCCGATACCTGTTTGATATTCTTAAAATCGACAGCCTGTTCGCGGGCCTGCTTCAGGTTAGCGAGGATCGCTGCTTCTTCAACAGTTGTCAGATCCGGTACAATCGCTTTATAACCGGCCAGTGTAAAGGCTACCTTACCAATGGTGTATTTATCAAGTACGGCTTCAACCTGTTCTTCGGTAAGGTCGTTACGCAAACCAGCCATGAGGTTTTCATGTACCGATTTTGGCAGCGACGAATTAATGATAATCTGCCTGTCCATAGTACTCAAAGCTTTGCCGGTAGCCGGATCAATACCTGCCGGTACTGACTCATACGAATGACTGTTATTCCAGTCGCGGATGGCTTTGAGGTGGGTTGCAATTACATTTTTCACCCGGGTAGCCTTTGCTGTGTCCGTAAGCGACAAGGAGGCAACCCAATCCGAGGCTTTCTTATCCACTTCAGCATCGGCTTTGGCCAGTGCTTCGGGAGATGGAGCTGCTTTAGTTGCCTGTTGTCCCTGGGCTTTCAACGTGCATGACAGCGATAGTAAAACTATCAGCATAGCACCCGCTCTATTTAATTTTTTCATATCAATACTACGTTAATATTTTACTTCAAAATCATAGTCCCCCGAACCAATGCTAAGCACCGCTCTCCCATTGTCTATTTTCACTGGTTTAATATCTTTCATGGCTGATATTTTTTTCCCGCCCTCAGTTACTTCATTCATATTTTTTGCCGGCACATAAACCAATGCCGAACTATTTGGCGGCACAGTAACATGCCAGTTAAAACTTCCCTTAGTATGGGTATAACTGCTTTTCACAATACCATAAGCCGTTTGGTATGAGGTATTAACACTATCTAAACCATTAATAATTGAAGGCTGCATAACCACTTGTTTAAAACCGGCATTTACCGTTTTTATCCCGGCTATGTCCTGATAAAACCAGGCAATCAGATCGCCAAGCAACATGATGTGGTTGCGTGAATTCATGGCCGGGTTGGCGGTATCGCCGTTCCATAGCTCCCAGATAGTGGTTGCCCCCCTTTCGGCCATATAGCCCCAGCTTGGGTAGGTGGTGTTAGAGGCAATTTTCCAGGCCAGATCGGGTCTGCCAAATTCGGTAAGGCCGCGCATGAGCCACTGCGTGCCTATTACGCCGGTACTGATATGATCATGGGCTTCGTTGATCTTAGCCACAATATTTTTAAATACTGCCTGTTTATTGGCTGTTGGCGTGATCCCGAAATACAATGGCAGCAGGTTGGCGGTAACCGTATTGTTGCTGTATTTAGATGTGGCTTTATTAAAATACTTATCGTTAAACGCCCTGGCTACATTTTGCTTCGTACTGGCAAAAAACTGTGCATCAGCAGGTTTATGCAACATTGTCGCAAACTTTTTCATCAAGCCGGACAAGTGATAGTAATAAGCTGTAGCTATCAGCTGTCCGTTAGTATTCAATGATGAATCTTTGGCGTGGATCAGCTCTAACGATTCGGGGGGTACACACCAGTCGCCATATTTATCTTTGGTGACGATGTTATTTTTCATGTACTTAACCCGCATGTAATCCATCCATTTTTTCATGGAGGTGTAATGCTTTTCAATGGGCGCTTTATCGGCAAACTGGCGGTAAAGCATATCGGCCACCAAGATATAAGTTCCGGGCCAGGTCATGTTATCGCTGTAATAATTCCAGTAAGCAGGCGCCACATCAGGGATGGCACCATCCGGCTTTTGCGATTGCGCTATATCATCCAGCCATTTAGCATAGAAATTACCGTTGGCAAATACAAAGCTCTCGCCAAGCGAACCTACCGCCCTGTCGCCCAGCCAGGGCATGCGTTCGTTACGTTGAGGGCAATCTACAGGCATACCTTTGTAATTGCTCAGGATGCCCCAATATGCATTGTGATAGATCTCATTGACGATAGCGTTAGATGTTTCAAAACGACCTATGGTCGGCAAGGCATCGTAAACTACCTGTCCTTCAAAATCGGCCAACTCGGGCTTACCGGGATAACCGCTAATCTCCACATACCTGAAACCGTGATATACAAATACCGGATGCCAGGTTTCTTCTGCCCCACCTTTAAGTGTATATACATCGGTTACTTTGGCATCACGAAGATTTGCAACATAAAGTTCATTGTTGGGTTGCAGTGTTTCCGCATAACGAAGGGTTACTTTATCGCCCCGGTTTCCTTTTACACGCATCTGTACCCAACCCGCCATATTTTGCCCCAGATCCAGGATCCATACATCTTTTTTAAGCTGAGTTATATTAATAGGTTTGATGATATCCATCACCCTGATCGGCTCGTTCATCTGCGCGTCAAGCTTGCCACCGGGAGCCGGCACCAGTTCGGCTTTAAGCCATTGGCTGTCATCAAAACCCACGCTGTTCCATCCCGGAAACCCTTTAGTGGCATCATATTCTTCGCCATCATACTCGTTATTGGTGCGGATGGGGCCATCGGCAGTAAAATGCCAGTTGTCATCGCTTATGATGGTTTGCTTTGTCCCGTCAGTATATTCCACCTCCAGTTGCAGCAGCATTTTAGGAAACCCAAATTCTTTGATCTTTTTAGGCTTATATTTTGGCCGCATGGTAAAATAACGGCCGTTGCCCAATACCGTTCCGATGGCATTATCGCCTCGTTTCAGATAACCCGTAACATCAAAAGTATTGTACTTAACCGATTGGGTATAGTCGGTAGGTGCTTCGGCCAAAACCTGGTCGCCGATGGCTTTCCCATTCACATACAGCTCGTAATGTCCCAAACCAACTATATAAGCAGTGGCGCGTTTGATCCCTTTATTTAAACTAAACCCGCGACGGTAATACCGGGCCGAAAGACGAGAGAACTTGGAGATGCTATCCCAGGCAAAACCACGATCGCAACCAATCCACTTAGCTTTCCAGTCAGTAGGGTTCAAAAGCCCTACGCTCCATTTAGCTGGTTGGCTCCAGGCACTTGCTCCATTGTTTGTCCAGACCCTGACTTTCCAGTAACATGCAGCACGGCTGCTCAACACTTTGCCCGCATAGTTGATCATGATAGATTCAGCAGACTTTATTCGATGCGAGTCCCACAGATCCCCCTGCCCTTCCGTTAGCTTTTCGGGAGATGAGGCCACTAAAATTTGATAGGCCACCTGGTTGGTATTCCGCGTGTCGCTGGTGATCTGCCAGCTAAGCCGGGGCTTACCGGTGCCGATGCCTAAAGGATTATTCAACATTTCACATTTTAGGTTTTGCAGGCCGATATGCGCATCCGCATAGCAGTTGCCCAGGCAGGTTAACATAACTGCCACAGCCAAACTGATATGTGCGAACCTTCTCATTGATTATTTACCCGAAAAGTCGAAATACAGGTTCAGCGAAAGCGCGTCTTCTATATTCCTGTCGTAATTAAAATATTGGTTTTTTTGCCCGCCCGGACCCAGTTTTTCAGGCTTTTGCGATTTGGTGCCTATCGGCGTTATGCCATGCATAAACGAGATATCGCCCGATGGGAAGGCCGGAGCTGTGTTGTAAACCTTTGCCGGATTTGCAGGTGTAAACAGGCGCATAAAGACATCGCGGCTGTTGCAAACAATGGTTACCGGCTGCCCGGTGGTTTGCAATTTCATCCAGTACAGGTTGGAGTAATAGCCTTTAAACTCCGGGTAAACAACTTTACCCTGCCCAGTTATGGTATTGTTGTAGGTTTTATCCCAAACCCCCAATGATGTACCTTTCGTACGGTTTTTCCATACCCTGTAAGGACCATCGCCCATGTAGGTAACACCTTTGATATCTTTTTCGGGGAAGGAAAAATTAACGCCCATTAATGTGGCATCCTCACCAATTGGCCAGTATTTAACATCAAGCTGCACCCAGCCCGATGGGTAGATCGTCCACCTCAACAAAGGCTCGGATTTTTTGGGCGGGAATACGGCTTCAACCACGAGGTTATCGCCTTCGTAATGATAGCTGAGCTTTTCAAAACCTGTTTGATCCTGCCCTTCAACTAACACAGGACCATTGTTAAAAGGGATATCGCCCTTGGCGTTTTTCACACTAACCAATATGCCCGAATTGCGGTTAAACGCCAGCTCGATCCCGTTACTGGTTTTCACCTTGTACAGCGAATCTGTTTCAGCAATTACAGCCTTGCTTCCGCCGGTTTTGGTAATGATGCGCTTAGTGATCTTATCATGATTGCTCACCGGGAAGCTCCAGGTAAACAGTTCATGCTTGTTTACGTCAAGGGCAGATACATAAAGCACATCGAAATTCTGCCAATCTTTAGGTAATTGTAGCTGCAGGTTTCCATACTGCCCCGGCGCAACATCTGGTGAAGCAATAGTACCTGTTTTATTTACTGAACTGGCTCCATTAAGTGTTGCCAGTTTATAGCTGAATGTGCATTGTTTAAGATTTGTATAGGAATATCTATTCTCTAAACGTAATGTTCCATTGAATGCCGGAGTTATTTCGCGGGGTTCGAGATAAACCGGGCTCCAGATTTCCTTAATGGTATAATAACTGCCTTCTTTTTCATGGTAAGGGCCAACAATACCATCGGGACCATGATCGCCATCGCTGTCCAATTCTCCGTTTTTATCGGTACGCACCACAGCTTCATCGGCAAAATCCCAGATAAAACCACCTGCCGAAATTGGTGTATGCCACATTTGTTTCCAGAAATCATCCAATCCGGCACCCGCGCCGCCATCGTACAAGCCGTGTAAAAACTCGGTCGGAAAAAATATATCGTGACCGTTTATACCTGTATTGGTACCGTAGTCATAATTGATATAATGCTGGGTATTTGTTCCTCTGAAAATCCCCCATGGATGGATTAGCGGGCGTTTTTGAATATCGAGTTCATCAAACCAATGATC
The DNA here is from genome assembly GCF_013376065.1 of Mucilaginibacter sp. SG538B. Classification (NCBI taxonomy): domain Bacteria; kingdom Pseudomonadati; phylum Bacteroidota; class Sphingobacteriia; order Sphingobacteriales; family Sphingobacteriaceae; genus Mucilaginibacter; species Mucilaginibacter sp. SG538B. The sequence continues at coordinate 699,205 of NZ_JABMJI010000001.1, read as the reverse complement.
GAGGTTAAAATTAAACCCACCCTCATTACCATTGTCCCACAGCACGATGGACGGATGATTGATATCTTTTTCGATCATTTCCTTAGCCAATTTTGAACCAACCACATCATCATAGGCATGGTGCCATCCGGTAAGCTCGTCCAATACAAAAAGGCCCAATGAATCGCATACGTCCAGGAAATGATCATCGGGCGGATAATGCGACATCCGTACCGCATTCATGTTCATATCCTTCATCAACTGAACATCCCCGATACTTACTTTTTTATTTAACGCCCTGCCTGTGGTTGGCCAAAACGAGTGACGATTTACGCCTTTAAATTTGATTTTTGCGTTGTTTACATAAATGCCATCATGCTCCCTCAACTCAACCGTACGGAAGCCAATCCGTTGTTTTACAGCATGAACGGGCTTACCACTTTCATTCAGCGTAAACACCACATTATACAGGTTAGGAAACTCTGGCGACCATAATTTCGGCGAAGCAATATGTGTGCTGATATTGGCAACAGTGTCACCCGCATTAACTTTTATAGAGAAAGGAGCACCAAATTTTTGCCCCGCCAAGGTATACACCTGCCCTGTTACTGTGCCGCTTTTTACAGATACCAGTTTTAGTTGCGCTTTTAAATTACCATTAGCTTTAGCGTCAACGGCATAGTAACTGATGTGCGTTTTAGGGGCAGCTTCTAAAAACACCGGCCTGAAAATTCCACCGAAGATCCAGAAATCACCTTTACGTTCGGCCGCGTTTACCGATGCATTGGTGGAGTGTTTGGATACCGTAACCTCAAGCAGATTGGATTTGCCGTAGTTAAGCAACGCACTTACATCATATTTAAAACGATAAAATGATCCCTGGTGAATTGGCCCGGCCGATTTACCGTTTAGCTTCACCTCTGTGTCGGTCATCGAGCCATCAAAAACAATGTTTATGGCTTTGCCCCGCCATGACGCCGGCACATTAAACTCATACTTATAAAGCCCTTGTTCCTTGCCTCTTAAACTATCCTTAGCAAGACCGTAGTTGTATTTTCCAAAACCCTGAAATTCCCAGTTTGAAGGCACCGGGATCGTTGTCCACTTGCCTGAATTGTTGCCCGCTGTACAATAAAACTGCCAGTTTACGGTATGGTCGCTCCCTGTACCCGACAGGAACAGCTTTTGTGTTTCCTGGGCACGGCTTACCGACCAGTTGATGACAAACAGCAAAGCAATCCATATTTTAAAGCAGGCAGATCTCATTTATATATTCAGTTAGCAGTTAAAGTAAATTTCAAAGGGTTATTCGTGCGAAATGGCGCGGCAGGTAACCCCTCCTTATTATAAAAATTAGGCTGAGCCGACTCCGACCAGGCAAAGCGCGCGGCTACAGGTTTGGCAACCGATTGGGCCGATACCTCAACCGTATTTCCTTTTATTATGGCGGTGGCGGTTACAAAATTTCCATCGGCACCAGCAATGGTGAAATCGGTGAGCGGTTTACCGTCGTGACTTACCAAGCCGACACCCACGTGATCAAACTCAAGGATGATCTTGTCGCCGTTTATTTTCATGCTTTTGTACATCGGGCCCGAAAAAACTACCGGCTTTTTGTAGGTATTGGCAAGTGCCTGTAATTCAAGCCTCCTGCCTATCTCCCATTTAAATGGCGGGTGGATGTTTTTAAGGTCATCATTCAGATCGGTAGTGATAATCATCCCCGTATGTGGGATCTGCAATGCAGCGGCCTGGGCGTCGCGCAATTCGGGTTCTGTAAATGGCGTATAAGTTACCGGCCCTTTTCCCTGGGTGTAATAATAAGGCGCTATCTGCACGTAATAGAATGGCAGCGTTTTATCGCCCCATAGCTTACGCCAGTTGTTGATGAGCGCCTCCATTTTATAGGTATAACTGATGGTTTCGCCTAAAAAGCAATTGCTTTCGCCCTGGTACCATAAAAAGCCCTTCAGCGCAAAGGGGGCAACCGGCTCAATCATTTTGGCGTAGAACTTACCGGGATCACCCTCAATTTTAATGTTGTTGGCCTTAAAATACGGAATGGCATCAAAACCCTCCTGTGATACCCAGGGCTCAATCCTGCTGCCGCTCACCGCCGATGAAATAATACCTACCGGCACTTTCAAATCATTCTGCAGGTTTTTAGCAAAGAAATACCCTGCCGCAGAAAAAGCCCTCAAAGCCGAATCTTCGGCCACACTCCATCCCGAATGGGTAGAATCGGGCTTCAACATATTTTTCTGCGTAACCAGGAAAATCTTGATCTGCGGGTTATGCGCGCGGTCAAGTTCATCAACAGGCGAGTTTGAAGTGCTGGTATCCGGCTTTTTCACTTTGCTGTTTTTGCGCATTTCGTACTGCATGTTCGACTGGCCTGAGCAAAGCCACACCTCGCCTACCAATATATTTTGCAGTTGAATAGTGTTGGTACCTTTTATAGTTAATGTTGATGGTTTGGCTGATGCGGGCATCGCGTCGAGCTTTACCATCCATTTACCCGCCGCATCGGCCGTAGTTGCCTTTGTTTGTTTAGCAAACTTTACTGTTACCTTTTCGCCCGGCGAGGCTGTTCCCCAAACGGGCACGGGAGCATTACGCTGCAATACCATATTGTTGCCCAATATTTTAGGCAAAACAACCTGCGCCCCTGCAAGTCCGGGGCTAAGCAGGCAGATCGTCAACCAACAATATTTTATTAAGCGTAACATTAATAATTGCTTGTTTTAAATGATTTGATGTAGAACACGGCTTGCTTCGCTGCTTCTCCGGCATTTGGCCGGTCGAAATCCTGATCGGTAGGCGTATCTGCATCCGGAAACCTTCGGATATCCCCGGTACGGAACACTACCCGGTTTACGCTTAGCACCGGGGCAAAAAACAGGCCTGTAAGCACATCCTTGCCGTTTACATTCACAGTATAAAAGCGGGTATCGGTATTCAGCTTAATCACTATATGATATTGCGTACCGGCTTCATACTTCATGAAGTTTTTGTTGCGATAGCCGGCCTTGGTCCTGAATTGCCCTGCAGAATCAAGCGTAAGCCTGATAGCAGCCGTGCCTTTTTCATCCTGAAATTCGATATCCAGTGTACCTGTATTATTTTGCCCGGCTGTGATAGTGAAATCGGTCATCAGTTTTTTTGAAACGGGGACAACCCGTTCTGCTTTGGCAAAGTCAAATGGGTCGCTATCTTTTAGGGTTAGGGCTCGTTCGCCATCAGGTGACTTGTCGATAGCGGCAGGAGCCCATTGCGGGCTGTAAGTATTCCATTTTTCCAATTCCTTACCAACTGGCAGTTCGTTAAAGACCTCATTGGCATGCGCGTTCGCCTTTTCGGTAACCGGCACCGGGATAGATGATACCCAGATATCCTCTTTGTTCATGCTATAGGTTACCCAAAGTTTACCATCCGGAGGGATTCCGTTACCCTCTTCAATGCCACGTGTATATTGTGGCCCGTATGATTTATAAGCGCCGCCGTAACGCATAGTGGTGATCTCGCCGTTAACTAACAGCAGGTTGGTATAATCTAATCCGTCCTTACTAACCGATAAGGCCAGCGGCCAGCGAAATTCCGAAGGGTTGTAAACCGTGGCATATTTACCGTCGGATGTGCGTTGTCCCCAGATTTTGGCGTTGGCGGTTACAAAACGCGGTGCGCGGGCGGCATTTGTTGGCCAGGTTTTGCCATTATCAGTACTGATAGCGGTAAGCGCGTATTTCCAAAGCCCAACCACCCGACCGTCTGGCAGGTGATAAAAGTTAAATGCTTTATAATCCTTATGCAGCGGAATTAGCGGATCTTTCCTGTCGGTTTCCTCAACCCATTGCATCATCATCAGCGGGTTGGCCATCAACTCATCGCAAGCTTGTACAAAACCTTTGTCCTTACTTGTTTTATAAAAAGGATACGAGGTATTCTTTTCGTTCCATTTTGGATTGTAATGGATAAAATAGATCGACCCAAATTTGCCGTTTGGCAATATCTCGCGCACTACGCGGCCAATACCCAAGCCATCATTCGGGTCATCATGACCATCCAGGCAAATCCCATAGAAACCAAGCACCAGCAGGCGTTTTGATTTCGACGTATAAAAACCCATACGCTGGTGCATCACCGAATACAGGTCTTTCGCCACGCCTGGGTGCCCCTCTTTGGTAGTTCCATCAGGAATTTTATACTGAGGAAAAACTACCGTTGGTTTTGACCATGCTTCACCACCTTTTGAGGTTATGAGCAGGGTTTGTCCCGGTGGCACGCTTTCGCCTACCTTGTCGCTCAGGTATTCTACATAAAAAGTATTGTTCCAGTAGGCCAGCATGGGCGCATGGTTGTAGGTAAAACCAAACCCATCGGCCAGTTCCGGATGTTCACGGTTAGCCCTGAAGATCTGCTGACTGTGCACGCCTATCACCGGGCTTAATTGCCCGTGATGGTAATCGACATTGGCTAAAGTATTGCCACTGTAATGCACGGTATCCTGCGCACTGGCTATCGCGGCCATCGATAAAAAAAACAATATGATGATGAACTTATTCATGTTTAGCTGCTTTGCTTTGCCCGGCTGCCTGTAAAAGCTGCCTAAGCTGTTTTTGGGTGACTTTAAAAATGGTACCGTGCTTATGCCCTACAGGCACGCTCACGCTATCGGCCAGGTCGGTAAAAGTTTTAAAATCGGTTGTACGCATGGCGCCATATCTTTTTAAACGGTACGAATCATAATAAATCAGCCAGTTATCACCGGCTTTGGTCATGCTGGGGCCTTCACTAAAAGGCTCGGTAAATCGCGGAGTATAATTGCTATAAGGCCCCAGAGGATTATTACTAAAGGCCACGAGGATATTACGGTTAGGCCGGGTATTATCCTTCATCACCAGTGCATAATCATTTTTGGCCCGCTTTACGATCTCAGCATCAATTACGCTAAAACCCGGATCAAGGAAAAGCTGTGAGGGGCTGAAAGTTTTAAAATCTTTAGTTGTGGTGTAATACAGTCGGTGATTGTTATTTTCATCCTCGTGTCCCTTCGGAAAGCGGAATGGTACGGTTGAAGCCCAAACAATGATGAAATATTTGTTATCCTCGTCATAAAACAACTCCGGTGCCCAGGCATTCACCGCGGTGGGCTCATTAGCCATCACCTCAATATGCTCTTCGGCCGACCAATGGATCAGATCGCTCGAGCTGGCATAGCCTATGCCTTTGTCGTTTTTCCAGCCGGTTGTCCACACCAAATGGTAAACTCCATCGGGGCCCTGGGCTATGGATGGGTCGCGCATGATCTTGGCATCGCCAACCTCCGGTTTAATGAAAATATGATCGATGGCATTCCAGTGATAGGCATCATTACTGTATAAAAAACGCAAACCCTCATTAGCAGGCTCATGAAACGAGGTAAAAAGGTACACGCTTTTACTGGCCTTGCACGAAAACATCAATGCAACGGCAAATAGTAAGATGATATGTTTAATCGCCCTTTTCATTTATATCGCATCGATAATGAGCACCCAGTCGTTACCGTTTGATATTTTGCCGGGTGGCTTAAATTTTATTGTTTTAGCTTTCGCGAAGATGCCGATAGCCGTAGTTTGCCCGTTGCGCGGGTTAAACCATGATGCTTTCAGTTTTGTGCCTTCCAGTTTACCAGCATTGATATTAATCTCACGGCCGGTATAGGTATAAACAAAAGCATAATTTTTACCGCGGGCAGCTATTAGCCTGTTATACTTTTCGCCATTATTACCGGCGATCAGCGATTGATCCGGTACACGGTCAAGATATGGACGAGAAAGCATCAGTTTTTTCAGATAAACCATCTGCTTAGCTCCCGGATCATTAATTGAATTATACCAATATCCTTTGGAACCATAAGCGCTGTTCTTATCAGTCGGTTTGTGCATTTGCATCACATCATTATCGCCATAGGTATACCCGCAGGCCCCGGCAAAAACCGACCAGTAACCATAACGCCTTACATCGGCTGCTGTCCAGCGGGGTAGCTTGGTATCATGCAGGCCGTAAGGGATCTTTTCGTACGATGGCTCGGCATCAAGAGTTGGTTTTATGGGTGACAGGTTGTAATCTGTTTCAACATAACGCCAGTTATCTTCGCCGTATTTTAAATCTTTTTTGGAGGTATCCTGCGCGTAAGTACGATGACCCGATTGGAAACAATTGAAATCTAACCAATTCTCGTTATGAAACCATTTTGATGATTGCGTACGGCCACGAGGGTGATAAGTTATCAGATGTTTTCCGTCCAGTTCATGTAAAGTGTTACCAATAGCATTCCAGGTTTTTAATGAATCTGAACCGGCAATGTCGCCGCCATTCATCCAGATCACATTGGGGTGATCGCGGTATCTTTTGGCCAAAAATCCGGCATAAGCTTTTGCTTTATCAGCACCAATATGGCTTTCCTTAACTACCGATCCCCAAACAGGAACCAAGGCAACATATAATCCTTTTTCGGCAGCTTTGGTGATGATCCAGTCGATATGATCCCAATAATCGTATTCGTTTCCCTTGCCAAAGGTATTGCCGGGAGTTGTTTTTGGCAATGTGATATTCTTATTGCTTAGGGCAGAATCGCCATAGGCATTGGTTTCTTTGATGCTATGCACCACCATTACCTGTATCACGTTAAAACCCTGTTTGGCACGGACATCAAGGTATTGCTCGGCCTCTTCTCTTTTCAGTTTAGAGAACAGCAGCCATCCTGTATCACCCAGCCAAAAAAATGGCTTATCACCAGCCATAAAATAGCGGTGGTTAGCGGATATGCTTAAACGAGGCATTACATCGTTGCTTTTGAATGAAAAAAGCAATAAAGCAATGGCAATTAATATGGTAGATTTTTTAAGCATAATTATAAATTTATCAAGTTCCCCTCTTGAGAGGGGGCGCGTTAGGTTGAGCGTTGGCAGGGGTGTGTTTCTTCGGCGTTCATTATCGCTTTGTTAAACACACCCCTCCGCCCCTCTCAAGAGGGGAATCGCACTGGCCCTTTCTTCTTTAATCCCTCTATTTTTTCGAGCTCCCCTCTTGAGAGGGGGCGCGTTTGGCTGAGCGTTGGCAGGGGTGTGTTTCGTCCGCGTTTATTACCGCTTTGTTAAATACACCCCTCCGCCCCTCTCGAGAGGGGAATCGTGCAAGCCCTCCGCTTTTATTTTTTCCTAACCTTTCAATTCCTGCTCAGCCACAAAATTGCAGCCCCATTCCCCTGTCCTTTAATTTCTGTATTTGCAGCACCTTTTATCGTTTCAGCACCGGGTAAAAGCTCGCCGGTTTTAGGGTCGATCCATTGCGCTTTGTAACTAACACCGGCCGATAAATCAAGGTGAATCCCACCGCCATTACTATAAACGATATACCCTTTTGATGAAGCTAACGCCCATTGATCTTTAGGCGAACCCGGCAGCTCGGCAGGTTTCATACCGCTCGCATCGGCTAAAAAAGCTTTATTGGTATTGGCAGGAAGGACCGGCAATGATCCGCCTGCAATAAATATCGCCCAGCCAAAATGATCATAACCATCAGCAGAATAAAGCACAGCTTTATCCGGGTATTTGGTACGGTACTCATGTACCGCACGATAAACCTGCTCAAATGATGAAGCCTTGGGTTTAAAGATGCGGGCTTGCTGGCGCGGGGCTAGGCTTTGGCCGCCAATGGGTTCATAGGCCGTTCCGTTGGCCTGGTAATACCAATAACGAATATCTATAACATTGATGACCGAAGCTGTTGCCGGATTGGACAGGATAGCATCCTGCACATCTTTTGTAGCGCTTAAAGCGATAATCTGTTTCTTTTTATGTGTGGTTTCCCATTGTTTAATGGTTTCTACCCAAAATTTCATGAAATGCAGCGGACCGGTAAACTCCGCTCCAATCTGCTGGATCACCCCGGTATTACCTGCAAAGTTGTCCATACATTTATTGATGTAGGCAATGTGAAGCTTGCGCCTTGCCGGGTCGGTTTCGTCATAAAACTGCTCAGCCATAAACTGGCGTTTGTCGCCGGCATAAGGTACAGGCTCCGGGAAACCGGTGCCATTAATATTATTTGCCGTGCGCCATGGAAAATCGGTATAGTGCGCCCCAGCCTCAATAATATTGTGCTGAAAATAATTTTGGTGAACCAATACAAAACCTTTCTCATCGGCCAAGTCAGCAAATTGTTTCAGGCGGTTCCAGTACCAGGTATTGTATTTAGTCAGGTCGTATTTGCTTAAGCCGTCGTAGGCCAGTTCTTTTCCGCTCCGGGCAAAAGGCAGTTCATAAAACGGAGCCCAAACATCGCCGTCCATCCGGCGGATACGCTCGTGATCATCGCGGCGGCGATCATACCATAAGCCATAGTTGTGTTCAAATACCACGATATTATCTTTCCGCATCCAATCGGTTACCGCGTTAAGATCATCCGTTAACCCTGTGCCGGTTTGGCCGGGTACCCAACGGGAGATGGCGGGTTTAGCTTCCTTTTCAGTATAATCGGGATGAACAGTGCCGTTCCACCACGGGGTTTCAAAATGCTTGCCTGTTAAAACGATGTTACCACGGGTGAGCCAGCCGTTGGTAACACTCATTTTGGGTGCCAATGTAGCAACAGCCGGGCGTTTATATCCTATTTCATCAATAGTTTTGGCACCTGCCGATTCAATGTTAATCGAATTTCTTTTAGGCGACTGATCAATCCAGTTACTGATGGTAAGTGCAGGTTTACGGGCCGCTGCCATCAGTTCGGCTGCCTGCTCAACTGTCGGGCTGCTTGATGGTTCGGTGGCCGGGTACAGGATATCGGCTTGTTTGCTTACATCTTTATTTAAGCGGTTAGCTAACTGCGTGTAATAAAAACTTCTTGGGCTTATGGTGCTGTTTGATGTACTCCAGTAGCCATCACCTGCAAATTGCGCCCAGGTACCAAAAGCCCAGTTTTGAGCCGTTGGCGGCTGATAGCAATCCACACGAGCTGCGGTACAATTCCAGAACAGGCTGTTGGCGGCGCTCCATCCGGCGCCTTGTCCGTCCTGTCCACGGTTCATATAGCTCAGGGGTTGACCATCTATGTTTGCGATATCAAATAAAACGCCCGAGGCCCAGCTATCAATACCTCCGCTAAAACCCAGCGAACCTACCGACATACATTGCACAAAAGCGTTTGGCCCCGGCGCGCAATACCCGGTAGCAAAATCATGAAAACCCTGTTCGGAGTATAAACGTTGAAAAAGGTTTTGCCCCCCCATAGTAAGAAACGTATTACGGCGCTGTCCCCCTATTTCTGAAACCGGAGCAAGCGATTTACAATCCTCAACCGTTACCCGGTTTCCGGTAACACCAACAAATACTGTCGAACCTGCAAAATGCTCAAAGGTTACCTGGCGTACCCAGGCATCGCTAACATTTTCCATTGTGATAGCCATCCAGCGGTGGGCTTCATCTTTTGCGTTTGAAGCATCGTAAGCTGATTGCAGTTTTAAGTTTTCGACCCCCACTTGCACAATTCTGCCGGGCCATTGGTAAGAGGCTATCAAACCACCGCCGTATGCAGTATCCAATGCTGTTGTTAAAGGTGCGTCAAGGGTTATGGTATTGCCATCTATTGCTGTTACCTTGCGGTCCCAGTAAATATCCCGTTCGCCGGGTTTCCAGGCCAGGGCGGTTAAATCGCCACCAAAATGATCGGTTTTGATGGCACTGATCCAGGCTTGTGTGCTCGGGCGATGGATCAAAACCAGATCTCCGGTTTTAATATTTGTGCCATCTGCAATATGTAAAGTGTTGGCATTTACCGGCACATAGGCGTCGGTAATTTTAATTTCTTTAGATGTTTGCCGGTCGTTTTTTCCGGTAACATGGATAAAGGTTTCCCTGTCGGTCCCGGCTGCAAATAGCGTGGTGCCGTTGACGCCCATTCCGCTTCCGCGTAAAACAACGCCGGATGCGTTAATTTTGAGGCTACCATTAACCTGATATACCCCTTTGTTAAGCAATACCGCTCCGCGAAAGCCATCGTTATCGGCAGGTAAACCAGCTACGTAATCTAAGGCAGCCTGGATCCTCAGTGTAGCATCCCCCGCTTTTATGGGCACTACAACTTTTACAGGCACAAAAGGGATAGGCTTTTCGGAAGCCATATATCCGCAATATGAAAAATCAGGAATGCGGTCGCCGTTGGGAGCAACCACATAATTTAGCTTGCCGTTTTTATCGGCAGCAACAGGCGGTTGGGGTTTAGGGGCTTTTTTCTTATCCTGTGCAAATAAGGGGGAATGCATAAACATCCCCCCAGTCATTAAACCAACCCAAAAATAAATCCTTATAAACCTCAATCCCCGCATTATAGTGTCTTTATTATTTTAACGAAGCCAATTTCTTTTCGCCTTTAGCGGCTACTGTATTTAAATATACTTCGATATTGGTATAACCGCCACCATTTTTTGCAGGCAGGGCCGAATCTTTACCATCTTTAGGGTTTAAGCCATGAGCCAGTTCCCAATTGTCGGGCAAGCCATCATTGTCCGAATCTTTGTAAGGCGTGCCTTTATATTCAGGATAACCACCAACCTGCCATGGAGCAGTGATGATACCCAGTTTGTACGAGTCTTTAGGTAATTTACGCACTTTAAACTGGTAAGCAGTATCGGTGTTCATTTCTTTGTAAGTGATCTTACCTGTACGTACCTGTTCGGTGATGCGCACATCAACCGGATCGCGTTTTGGCAGTGTTGCGCCGGCATTAGCGATAACAAATTTAAAGGCATCCTTTGCCGATAGGATAGTCATCGGAGGCATCGGGAACGGAACATCCGATTTCATGTAATCCTTGTATTGGCCGGCGTCAGGCAATTCTTTGCCACCAGGGCCTTCAACCTGGATGCCACCGTTCCACGCATCTTTAGTTACTTCGGGATAACCTTCCATAATATTACCTGATGCATAAACACGACCAAATACTTTTTCCTTCAGCTTGCTCCTGCCCGATTCCGGTTTCAGGATACGGTGACCAACCGGCTCATCTTTAGGTGTAACCGGACCAGGTTTAAAGTAGTTATTGATCACGTTGTAATTGGTGGTATAATCGCCGCCGTCCATTGAACGGTGATGCCAGTTAAATACCACATTGTTTACAAAGTTGTATACGCCATTCCAGCCAACAGATGGGTTACGACCAGTGTTATCTGCCCAAAGGTTACGCATTAATGAACTGTTTTCGCCGCCTGTTGTTGAACCGAAAGCATGGTTCCAGTAATCCAATGATTCTGAGTAGATACAGTTCTGGATGGTGATGTTCACGGTACCCAGCTTTTCTTCTTTCGAGCCATCCCCCGGATCAAACATGTGACGGTACATGGAAAAGTTTTCGTCCAGGCCCCAGCTTGCAGATACGTGATCGGCAATGATGTTGCCCACCGGGTTGCCACCCAAAGCATCATCACGGCGGCCAACATTGGTTTCGCCGCGGCGGAAACGCATATAACGGATCACAACATCATGTGTATTCACCCAAAATGATTCGCCTGCAATACAAACGCCATCACCCGGAGCAGTTTGGCCTTCAATAGTAATATACGGAGCCCTCACGATAATCGGTGTTTTGATGCGGATAATGCCCGCAACATTAAATACCACAATACGCGCGCCGCCTTTTTCGCAGGCCTCGCGCAAAGTGCCGGGACCGCTATCTGCTAAACTGGTAACTACATATACCTTACCACCGCGGCCCCCAAAAGTAAATTTGCCACCGCCCTCGGCACCCGGGAATGCCGGGATCTTAGCCTGCGGCAGGTCGGTTGGACGCGCGGCCCATGGTACATATACCTTGCCTCGCCTTTGATCGGCCTGGATAATGGGCAGGGCAACCGCCCATGCTGAATCTGAACGACGGGTAGCCTCTTTCATCAAAGCCTCACTCTCTGCTTTAACCTTTTCTGGTATTTCCGGGTATTGGGCAAAAGCCGGTTTAGCTAAACCCAATGCCGCTGCTACTAAAAATAAAGCTGTGTGTTTTTTCATATCTGTATTCGTAATCTTCTTTTGTTAAATGGTTAGCAGGCACCCATCGTTCAATTAATTTATTATTGAAGCGGATCAAACGGCCCACCCCAGGTGTTATTTTGCTGTAAATTGATATTATTTAACAATGCCGCCGAAGGGATCCCGAAAAAGTAATCGCCCGACTGAACCGCAATGTTATAAGAATCCATAGTTTTAGTTTTAACGGTGAAAGATGTGCTGTACAGGGCATCCAATGATGCAGCTGCTAAAGCATCTCTTGTACCGGTAAGATAATCTTTACCGCTTGCGTTGTTATTAAGGGTAACTGTAAGCCCCGTTCTCTTTTTACCGTTCAATGTACTTTCGAGCAGTTTACGGCGACGAAGGTCCCAATAGCGTTTACCTTCAAAGGCAAATTCAATTTTACGTTCATTCATGATAGCGTTGATCATCTGGTCAGGGCTCATACCTGCGTCTAAACCGTACAGGTTATCAGCACCAGCTTCAATACCCGCGCGTTTCCTGATGGCGGCAATATTGGTATAACCGGTAGTTACGTTACCTAACGCGGCGGCACATTCGGCCTGGTTCAATAAAACTTCGGCATAACGGATCTCCATCCAATCTGTACCAACATATGGTGTATTTGCCACACTGACGTTAGGGTCAATAGCTTTGCGCAGGTAGAAACCTGAGCCTGTTGCTGATGCCGGTTCAGTGGTTTTAACACCGGAACCATCCGCTTTATTGTAATAAAAGTAAGTCCACAAACGATAAGAGCTATTGCCGTTTATAGGCCAGTTACAACCGTTGTAGGCAATAGTTTTGTTAAACCTTGGATCGCGGTTATCAAAAAACTTTGCATCATCATATGTATACTTTAAGGAGGTACCTGGTGCTTTTCCGTCAAGCATCGGGTATGATTTTACAATATCCCATGTAGGTTGATTGGAGCCGCCTTTAGTACCTAAATAGGCCGGACGAGTCGCGTTATCATAGGTATTGTTATTCTGGTTTTGATCGGTTGATGATGTGTTAAAACCTGTTATCAAAATTGCTTCCGGATTGCTGCTGTTTTCGGTAAACCACATATTGTCATACGAAGGGTTTAAACCGTAGTTATTAGCGGACAATATCTGCATTGCCTTATCATTGGCATCAGCAGCTGTTTGCCAGCGGGCCGCATCATTGCTGGGGTTAAACTGAGGACTTGCATACGTTAGCAACACCCTTCCTTTAAACGCAGCAGCAGCAGCCGATGAAATACGACCGTAATCGCTGCCACTCCATTTGGCGGGCAGATATTTTATGCAGCTGTCCAGATCGCTCACAATTTGTTTAAAACATTCTGAGGTTTTGTTACGAGGCAAAAGCGCCGCGTTTTTGGCGTCCTGACCAATAGCATCAAGCGGTTTTAATACCAATGGAACACCTCCATATAACCTTACCAGGTCAAAATACCTGAAAGCCCTCCAAAAATAAGCCTGTGCTTTATACCTGTTTTTGGTAGAGGCAGGCAAGGTGCTGGCGTCGAGATCCTGCAGGGTTTGGTTAATGTTACGGATCCGGCCGTAGTTATTGCTGATATTCACCGAGGTACCGATGTCACCAACAGTTTCGATGGTAACCGTGCCTTTTACGTATGCGTTATCGCTGTAAAATTCGTCGCATTTGTCGCCCCCGCTGCCAATAGCGCCGCCGGTATCGCCAAACCAGCCAGGCTGGTTTGCTGTATACAGGTAATTGATGTTTAAAATAGCCACCGTTGAGTCATTAAAAATCTGACCGGGGGTGCTGTGTGTAAGATCTTCCTTATCAAGCACTTTTTTACAGTTTGTAAACAGGGCTGATACGATCAAAGCTGCAAATATGGTTTTAAATAATTTCATGTCTTTCAAAGTTTAGAAGCCTAAGTTTAAACCAAAAGATACTGTGCGTAAGTTGGGATATGCCCCAAATGGTGATGAAATATCACGATAATGTTCGGGGAACGGGTTTACAAAGTTGATTGGGTTTGTAGCTACCACATACGCCCTTATGCTTGACATGCCGAGCCTTTTGGTGATGGAAGCAGGCAGGGTATAGCTTAAGTTAGCACTGGAGATATTCCAGGTGAAGGGGCTAACAAACCAAAAATCACTTGTAGCACTCACATCGTCCGAGTAATAAGGGTCGGGATATTTAGCATTTGGATTAGATGGGGTCCAGTGATCGGCCCAGAATACAGGCCTGTTCTGGTTAGCCGTGGCTTGTTTAATGGCGGCGCTCTCAATTGATTGGTTGCCACCCCAGCTCATTCCCATAACCACATTTAAGCTTAAAGTTTTATACGCACCGCCAAAGTTCAGACCAAGATTGTAGTGGTTTGATGATTTCTTACCTAAATAAAACTGGTCGTTGAGATCGTTTTGTTTGATAACACCGTCGCCGTTTTTGTCAACGTAATTGATCATACCAGGTGAAGGCACGTAACCAAAAATCTTAACGTTTTGCGCGCCACCAGCTGCTGCGGCCCTTTCTGCAATGATCGCGTCGGCATCGGCTTGTGTACGGATAATACCGAGTGATTTGTATCCCAGTGTTCCCTGATCGCTTGATTTACCGGTCAAATCCTGAATGGTACCCACCTGCGCTGCAGCGATATCGTATTTAATGTATTTATTATCACTCCAGGAAAAGAACGGGCTAAAATTATAGCTAAAATTAGAACCGATTTTGTCTTTCCAGCTTACAGAGATCTCGTATCCGAAAGTATTGACAATACCATAATTTTCGGCAGATGGCGCTGCGCCTATAGTTACAGGAACTGAAGTGTTCAGCGATGCAAGCATATCATAGCGGTGCTCCCAGAAATAATCGGCCGAAACTGATAAGCGGTTACCCAGGAAAGCGGCATCTAAACCGTAGTTTGTTTTCAGGTCATGGTCCCAGGTTAAATTAGCGTTCGGGATAGCGATATTTAGCAGTGCGCCGAGGCCCCTGTCGCTATTGCCGCCGAAAACAGCACCGCCTTTGTTGCCGGTACCAAACTGGTAGTTAACCGCGTATAAGAATGACGGTGTATTATCAGAACCCAACAAACCTACCGAACCTCTGAATTTCAAAAGATCAACAAAGCTTACTGATTTAAAGAAGTTTTCTTTTGAAACTACCCAGCCTGCTGAAGCCGAAGGGAAATATCCCCACTGGTGGCCCGGTGCAAAGTTGGTATTGGCATCCGCCCTCATGGCCAATTCAACCAGGTATTTATCGGCGTAGGCATAATTTATCCTACCTGCAACAGCTTTACGGCCATATTCCTTCACCAATGTGGCCTGGTTTGACGATTGATCACCGATGGTGAATGTTTGGTTATCTTTTCCGCCTACAATTACTCCGTCGGCTTCGGCAGCTACACCTTCACTATATGACTCATATTGCTCATACAAAGCCAGTGCAGTAATTTCATGCGCCCCAAAACGTTTATGGTAAGTAAGGTTGGCGTTGAACTGGTAATTATCTGCCATTGTAGGGGTAAGGCGCACCCTGTCGCCATTTTTAATAGCTTTTACGCCTACCACAGTTCCTCCCGGAATATGGTTATTGTCGCCTTCGCCCGAGTATTGGTTGTAATAAAACGTTGAGCCATATTGCTTGTTAAAGGCATTATTAAGATTACGGTTGTAGCTAACATTGGCAGTTAAGCCGCTAATACCCGGAATTTCGTAACTCAAATTGGCTAAACCATTAAATACAGTGTTATTGTTACCTGTGTAGTTGTTAGAATTTTGAACAGCAAAAAAGTTAAGGTTATCGTTATTGCTGGTTCCTAAATATACAGGATGCCCGTCGATAAAATATTTTTGCCATGGTGGTGCCTGGTTAAGCGACAGAAAGTCGTTATCGGGGCTTTCGCTGGTACTTGATAGTTTATACCAGTAAATTTTGCTTTTGGCAAGATCTTCGCTCAATGACAATGACAGTTTTAAACCTTTCGCCACTTTTGCATCAACACTGGCCCTGAAGCCGAAGCGGTTGGTATTTACCCCTTTAAAGTTAGAGTTTTGGTTAACATAGTTGGCACCTGCAAAATAGGTAACCTTATCATTACCGCCGGTTATGCTAAGCGCGTTCCTGCTGGTTACTGCCGGTTTAAACGCCTGCTCCAGGAAATTTTGGTTATTAGCTTTAAAATACTCAAGCTCATCAGGCGTATAATATTTTAAGTCTTTATTGCTTAAATCGCCGTTGATATAACCTTCGGGTGTTATGGTGTGGTTATACCTGGTTTGCTCAATATCATTCAAATAAGTAGCCATCTGAAAGCCCGACATCATTTTAGGAAGCTGAATTGCATCGGCAATACCTACTGATGAACTGAAGCTTACCTTTGGCCCGCCGGCCTGGCCGCGTTTGGTTGTTACAACGATAACGCCATTCGCGCCTAAAATACCGTATATGGCAGCGGCAGCATCTTTCAATATCGAAATGTTCTCCACCTCACTTTGATCAAGCAGGTTGAAATCTGCTTCACTACGTTGTACACCATCAATAATGTACAATGGTGTTGTACTTCCACCATTCTTTGCCAGAAAGACTGGGTTACGGATAGTGATGGTTCCGCTTTGGCCTGGCCTTGCAATACCACCGGTAACACTTACCGCAGCATTGGTTCCGCGTAATGCGGCAGCAAGATTAGTGGTTGGTATATCCTGGATAGTTTTCATATCCACCGCGGCAACAGCACCTGTTAAGTGGACCTTCTTTTGAGTACCGTAACCTACTACCACAACCTCATCGAGGGCATTTTGTGATGGTACCATTTTAAAGTCGGCATTCATTTCGCCAATCTTCAGTGTTTTTTCCTGGTAATTGTATCCAAGAAATTTAGCCCCAACCACAATGGCCTGCAGATTAGTAGCCTTAATTGAATATTTACCATCGGCATTGGTGATAGTACCTGTAGTACTGCCCTTTACCTGGATGGCAACCCCTGGCAGGGGAGCACCTTTTTCGTCCGTAACCGTACCTGTTATATTACGGTCCTGGGCTTTTAGCGCGCTGCCTAAGCACAGCAACACCGAAAGTAAGAGGAAAAGTTTTCTCATAAACTTGATAATTTAATTTTCATGATCAGGTTAATTAATTAGTATAATTGGTTTGCCCGGCTAAAGCTTATTTCATGATACCGGGATATTTAGGTTAGTTCAAAAATTATTGTTTTGCTGCCTGCCGCTCTTTGATCCGTTTTTGCCACTCTTCACCCTCCTTTTTCATATCGTAGCCCTGTGCGGATAGGTAATTATTAATGCGGCCCTTAAACTTCCCAAACCAGGCATGTTTTTTCTCTGCCGATTCGGCATCTATAGCATTCTCCCTGGCTTCAAGCAGCCATCCTTTAATTTTGTCTTTTTGCTCCCCGGTAAGGGTAGGTATTTCATCCTGGTAAGCGGTATAAGTGATTGGATAAATGCGGTAGGTCATACCGTCTTTTATTTTATCAACCTCATCAGCGCTTAATTCCTTATTCAGCTTATTGATATATGAGGTATGTAAAACCTTAACCTGCTTAGCCACATTACTATCTACAAGGGCGATTTTGGCATTGGCACCTGCTTTATCATCGGGCATCTGGGTTTTAATATCATTTACTTTCGCTTTACGCGCATCATAAATGGTGTTCAAATCACTGTACTGGGCAACTACAATATCACGCACTTTCTTAAATTTTACCGAGTCGGTGATGCCTGCTCCTGTAATAATTTTGTTTGAACGTTCGGTTATAACTTTTATGTAGTTGTTATCCACTGGTGCCTGCGCGAAAGCCTCACTGATTGCAACTGATAATAACAATATCACTATGTATTTAAAGTGTTTCATGGTTGTTTCAATTGGTTAAATTCTTTACAGTTTTTATAAAAGCCTTAAAAAAAGTATATAGTATCCTGCCATTTTTTACACAATTAATTGTTCATATCACAATTAATCAACTGTTAAAATCTTGTCAGTTCTAAAAGCCTGATAAAAAGTATAATTAATTTTATTGGTTTATATTTCCTGGTATCCTGCAGCCTGATTTACAAGTTGCTTTAACAAATATCAATGGTTAGCCTTTGCCTTTCCTATTTGTATTTATCTATTTATTATACAATCTTATCATAACCCGCTTTTCGTGTTAACGTAATTTTTTGTCAAAAGAAAATTACATTGGTGCAAATTGAGTTTGATTAAAAATTACTACTTTTAAAATATAAACCAGCGCGACGCATACTTAATTGTCCGCTCACCTGCTAATCTTTATTGATTTTTACAAAATGAAGCCCCATTTTCTCAAGGTTGCGGTTAAACCGCAAAATTCATTCAGTATCAGGCATGATATTTTGCCCACCTTCCGGGGTATCTGGCACTACCATCCCGAGCTTGAATTACACTACGTAATAAAGGGCGAAGGGGTTAGGTTTATTGGTGATAATATCAGCAATTTTTCGCCAGGCGAAATCACATTGCTGGGAGAGGCCCTACCACACTGCTGGCGCTGCAAGGATGAATATTTTTTGCCCGAATCCGGATTGAATGTTGAGGTGATCGTGATCCATTTTTTGCCCGACTGCCTTGGTCGTTATTTGTTAAACTTACCTGAAGCGTTCATGTTGCCCAAGCTTTTTGAAAAGGCCAAAAGTGGTATGGTAATTAAGGGTGAAGCAAGAACCGAGCTGGCCAAACTGATGCGGCAGGCGGCTGAAGCTACCAACCTCGACAGGATCATTATCCTGCTATCGATACTTAAAGTGCTGGCCGAAAACGAGGACTTTGAACCGATAACATTATCGCACAGCGACTTCCACCAATCAAACGAATCGGATACTATCCGCCTTAATAAAGTATGCTCCTATACGCTGGCCAACTATAAACAGGAGATCAGCCTGGAAAAAATAGCGGCCATTGGCAACCTCAGTGTCACCTCCTTTTGCCGGTATTTTAAACTGATGACCAAGAAAACGTATTTTGATTTTTTAACCGAGATCAGGATCAGTCATGCCTGCCGGTTTTTGATTGAGGACAAATTACCCACCGAGGTTTTGTGCTTTGAATGTGGTTACAACAACATTTCAAACTTTTACCGTCATTTTAAAAGGGTAACCGGCATGACTCCGCTTGAGTATAAACGCCGGTATATTAAAGGACAAAAGCAGGCAATTTCTGCTTGATTTTTGTTAAGTCTCAAGTCCTTAGTCGAAAGTCTTAAGTCAAATCATGACTTCTTACTTAGAACTTAAGGCTTTCGACTTAAGACTAATAGATACCGATCTCACTTTGAAGTGTAGTGTAATTAGCGTACAGATCTTCTATTTTATTGCGGATGGCCGGCGAAAAGTAACCAACATCGCGCCGGGTGGTGGTTGTAATTTTAAGCCCACGTTTAGTAAGATAATATTTAGCAATAACCGGGTAAACATTGTGCATTACATCCATGTTTTCGGTTAAAAATTCCTGCACCATGGCAACCTCATGCTGCCGCGATGCATCGGCATAATGATCACACAACCAAACAATAAGCTCCGGAAAAAAATTTCCCTGAATGCATGACAACCCGGCCGAACCTGCTATAAGTGATTCAACCGCGTGAACCATATAAGCATCATACAGCCCAAACGCCGGATTAACTTTGCTTGCCTCCAATTTCTGTTTTACCACGTCAATTTTAAGGCAGGTATCTTTATGATATATTACCCTGCCTGTTGCTGCAAAATGATGAAGCTGTTCTGCCGATAATAACCTTTTGTATGGCACCGGGCATTCGTAAAAGCCTAAAGGGATATTTTCAGTATGATTGAACAGTTCAAAAACACGGTCATTAAGTACAGCATCCGGTTCATCGGCATCAGCCAGCAAACTTGTAATGGCAATCACCGCCGAAGTACCTGTATCATATACCTTTTTTATAAAATCGGCTTGTTTTTCAATTGGCCCGCCAAAGGTACCGGTGGCCACGACAGGAACAGCGCCGTCAACAGTTTCAACCACGTGTTTGATAATTGCTAACCGCTCCTCACCACTCAATTCAAACATTTCGCTCGACAGGCAATTGGCAAACACACCAGCCGCACCCGCGCGCAGGTACATTTCGGTTAAGCGGGTCAGCGCTGCATAATCAATAGCACCGTTATCTTTAAAAGGCGTTAACATTACCGGGATAAAACCCTTTTTTGATTGTTCCATTTGATGATTATTAAACTGTTAACTGCCTTGTTTTGGTTAAAAATATTCCCGTTAAAAATATAGCGAGGGTACCCGCAACAATGATCATGTTGGTATTGAGCGTACTGCGAAGAACGGCGTATTGCTCGGGAATGAGTGACGGAAAAGTAAGCCAAAGGATCACCAAAACACCTATGATACTGGCAATGATGGCCTCATGGTTACGGGTTTGCCTGCTGATAATGCCCAGCAAAAACAAACCGAGCATACCTGCTGCAAAAATCCCCGAAAGCTGCCACCATAAATCAAGAATGCTTTTTACCCCTATCATGGCTATCCCGGCGGCCATACCCGCAAAGCCAAAAAGTACGGTACCAATGTGCAGGGCGTTCAATGTATTTTTATCATTGAGTTTCGGCTTAAAGTACCGTTTGTAAATGTCGATGGTAAAAACGGTAGCTGATGAGTTCATGCCCGAACTGATGGTGCTCATGGCAGCTGATAAAATAGCAGCTACAATAATACCAACCAATCCTGCCGGGATTTTGGTAACCATAAAATGCGGCATGATCTTATCACCGTAATCGGCAGGGGTTAATTTGTTCATAAATGCCGAAACATCGGTTGCCGAAGCCGTTGCAGGCAGGCGCTCGATAGCTACCTGGTGCTTAAGGCTTAAGATCAGATCAGGATGCTGGCTGTAGTAAGCATATAAGCATGACCCTATTACAAAAAACAGAAAAGATGCCGGCACATAAATACCAACACAAAGCCAAACTGATTTGGCAGCCTGCTTAGTAGATGTAGCCGCATGATAACGCTGGATATAATTTTGATCCATCCCAAAATTATTTAGATTGATGAAGAAACCGTAGAACAGGATCACCCAAAAAGTTGGTTCGGTAAGGTTCAATGAAAAACTACCCAGACTGAATTTGTGATCAGCTTTGCCAATTTCTACGATCTTATCAAAGCCGCCGGGGATGCTGTTTACGACCAAATAAATGATCAGCAGCGCTCCTAAAGTCTTGATGATGGCCTGCACGACTTCTGTCCAGATCACAGCTTTGATCCCTCCTGATACTGTGTACAGGATAATAGAGATTCCCATTACCACCATAATGGACTTCATAGACAGACCGGTAAGCGCCTGCAGACTTAACGCTATACCAAAAAATACAGATCCCATGCGGGCTATCTGCGTAAGCAAAAAACAAATAACCGCATAAACCCTGGCCCATGGACCAAAGCGTTTTTCGAAATGTGTATAGGCTGAAATATTGCCGGTATTACGATAAAATGGTATAAAATATTTTACGGCTATCCAGGCTGCAAATGGCATCGATAAGCTAAACACAAAAGCGTTCCAGTTGCCGCCGTAGGCTTTGCCGGGTACCCCTAAAAAGGTGTTACTGCTTAAAAAAGTAGCATAAATTGATAAACCGATAGCCCAGCCCGGTATTAAACCAGATGCAACGGTGAACTGCTCGGCATTTTTATTTTTACGCGAAAAATAAAAACCCACCAGCACCATAGCTATAAGGTAAATACCTATAATGGTAAAATCTAACACGGGCAACACTTTCATGCGTTAATCGGGTAGTACAGTAAATTTAATGTTATGGTTTATAAATTGCATAACAAATGTAACGTACTGCTGTTAGCCTTTACTGTAATATTTTCGCCTGCTATTGTAGGATATTATCACCAACAAATAAATATACAAACAAAAAACGCCGCCGCTTGGCTCCGGCTGAGTGGCAACTATTCTCCGGCCTCCGGCCGGTATACACCACACTTGTTTACGGCGGCCAGAGGCCGCTTGATAGCTGCCACTCAGCCGGAGCCAAGCGGCGGCTGCAATTTTTTTCACTTTTTTTTAAAGAATAAAATAATCAGACCTATTGTTATGGGGATAAGGGAAATGAAATATGTATCTAAACCGATCCTTCCAGATTCACCTTCAATTTCCGGGTCATTCAGCATTCTTAAAAAGATAAAGAAAAGAACTCCTATAATTATAAAAACTACACCTGAAACTATTTTTAAGGACTTCATATTCACTTTTTATTTTTGTAATTGTAATTTAAAAGCGATACGGTTACTTTCAATAATTAAGTGAGCCGGTTTCAGTCCACCAGCCGTAGCAGTAATGGTAATTTCCCCGGCAACAGCTTTAGATTGAATAATAGCCAATCCCAAACCATTAAACAGGTGATGCTGATCAGATACAAAAGGTTCCAGATCTGTTTGTGAACCGTTATCCACACCTTTTAGTATTCCCTGCCCGGTTACTTTAAATTTCACCAACTGATTAGCATCGGGCACCGGAACGTTGTTTTTATCCAAAACAGATACGGTAATGTACGAAAGATCTTTACCATCGGCTTTAATTTTATCCCGATCTGCTTTTAGCTGTATTTTATAAGGCTCGCCCGCTGTAACCACTTCCGTTGCCAACACCACTTCACCATTACGGCGCGATACCGCTTTCAAAACTCCCGGTTCATATTTCACACGCCACATCACATGCAGATCTTCGCCATTTTTTTTCCTCACACCTATCGACTTGCCATTCAGAAATGCTTCTACTTCATCGGCATTGTTGTAATAAGCCCATACATCAATCATTTGTCCGGGTTTCCAGTTCCAGTGCGGTAAAAGATGTAAAACCGGCTTATTTGTCCACTCGCTTTGGTACATGTAATAAATATCTTTCGGAAAACCGGCCAAATCAACAATGCCAAAGTACGAACTGCGGGCCGGCCATAAGTACGGGGTTGGTTCGCCGATGTAATCAAAGCCTGTCCACACAAAAAGCCCTGAAAGAAAATCATACTTTTTGATGATCTTCCAGGTTTCCTCGTGCGTTGAGCCCCAATAGGCTGAAACATTATCGTAGGCTGATACCGTCAAATCAGCATTGCCATCCTTCAAAGGTGTTTTGCCATCTTTGGGCCAGCGTCTGATACTATCCGACGGCATATCATAATGCCCCCTTGTTGCCAGGGCCGACATATTTTCGGTACCGATAAACTTTTGACCGGGGTAGTTTTTCTTAAAATCTGCATAAACCTCCTGGTGATAATTTAAGCCAATTAGGTCAAGCGCGCCCGACTGATAAATGAAATTCTTTTTAGGATCGGCATCGCTCAGTGCCGATGTAACCGGCCTGGTATTATCCAGTTGCTTTACAATTTTAACCAGCTCGCGACCAATACTTACACCTGTACTATCAAACTGTTCCCTTATTTCGTTACCAATACTCCAGGCAAAAACGGACGGATGGTTCCGGTCGCGCAAAACCTGGTCTTGCAGGTCCTTTACGTGCCACTCGTCCCAATCCTCGTGATAATCATGTTTGCTTTTTTTCTTCTTCCACATATCAAAAGCCTCGTCCATTACCAGGAAACCCATTTTATCACACAGGTCAAGCAACTCGGGTGCGGGCGGATTATGCGAGGTGCGGATAGCATTACAGCCCATATCTTTTAAGATCTGCAATTGCCGCTCAATTGCACGGGTATTAACAGCCGTGCCCAAAGCCCCCTGGTCATGGTGCAGGCATACGCCATGAATTTTCATCGGCTCACCATTCAGGCTAAATCCTTTGTCTGCATCGAAGTTGAAATAACGGATCCCGGTAGTAGTTGTGTAATCGTCGATAACCTTATCAGCCGCTAACAACTGCAGCTTTACTTTATACAGATAAGGGTGATTTATCGACCATAATTGAGGATTGTTTACCTGAATGCTTTGCTGAATTATAGTGTCCTTTACGGTGGTAGTGACAGATCCAACAATCTTGCCATTATCATCCAAAACAGAAGCTTTAAGCTTAAACTTTGAGTTAACAGAAACCGGCAAAACCGTACGAATATAAATCTCTGCTTTTTGATGATCAACCTGCGGCGTGGTTATAAATGACGACCATTGCGGCAGATGGATTTTATTGGCAGTGGTTAGCCAAACATTGCGGTAAATGCCCGAACCTGTATACCAGCGTGAGTTGGGCTGATCGCTGTTATCTACCCGAACGGCAATCACATTTTGTTGTGTACCGAATTTAAGGTAAGGCGTTAAATCATACCTGAACGAGATATAGCCGTTAGGCCGTTTGGCTAAATAATGGCCGTTTATCCAAACTTCGCTGTTATGAAAAACGCCGTCAAAATCAATGAGAATAGTTTTTGTTTTTGATGATGCAGGGATCAAAAAGCTTTTACGATACCAGCCAATGCCGGCTGGCAATCCGCCTTCAGCCTGTGTAGTAGGGTTTTTACTGTCGAATTTACCTTCAATGCTCCAGTCATGCGGCAAATCAAGCTTTCGCCAGCGGCTATCATCATATTTTACATTGTTCGCCGTCGAATCGTCACCTAAAAAAAACTTCCAGTTGGAGTTAAAACTTTCTGTTTTGCGCACGTTTTGAGCAGATGCAAAACCAGCCACGAAAAGCGTTAAACACAGTGTATATAGATAACGGAACCTCATTTCGTTTTGCTTTTCTTTAAAGGCGCCGCAACAAAGTTCAGTTCGCTTTTACCCAGATCTTTTGATACAGCTACCGCTATACCACGCTGATCGGCTTTGTTTACGGCGCAATAAAAGTGATAAACCACGCCTTTATATTTTACCACACACGATTTATGGGCAAACATGTTATCATAAGGTTCGGACGATTGAATGAGCTTCTCCCCTGTCCAATCAGTCCAGTGCACCAGGTCATACGAGCAGGCAAAGCGGTTAAACACGCCTGAGTCGCCGGTTTTCCAGAAAGCGCCGAAATAAAACATGACATATACATTTCCTATTTGCTGAATGTACGGGTCGCCGGTAATACCGTCGCCGTGATTCAATACCGGGTCTTTACCGAAGCGTTTCCAGTGCAGCATATCATCAGACACAGCCATGCCAATGCGCTCCGCTCCTCGCTTTTTATTAACGCTGTCGCCATTGGCGTTGTAGTACATAATGAACGGGTGACCGGTTAGCTTCTTTTTATCCCAGATCACGGTTTGTTTGTATTGCGTGTGGTTATCCCACCAGCTTACATCTTTATCAATACTTGACAATACCGGGTGATCTAATCCCTGCCACTCGTGAACCGTACCCGGATCTTTATCGGTAGAAGCCACACTTACGGATAGCAAACCTTTCTCATAGCCTTTGCTTTGCCCGCCAAAATACGATAACCAATATTTGCCATTATACTGCTGCAATTTGTACGAGCCGCCCCATTTATAATCCTGCAAACCGACATAACCGGCTTTTTGGTTATTGTCCCATTTGGTAGTATCATCCGAAAATGAAAGGATGCGGCCCCGTGTTTTCCAGTGCAGCAGGTCCCTACTATCGGCCAGCCAGGTTTCATAACCGCGACCGTTAAAAATAATATAGCTCATATACCAGCTGTCACCCTGGCGAAAAACCGTAGGGCAATCAGCCTTCTGGCTATTATCTTCCGGAGCTATCACCAGGCCATATTTGTAAGGCGTTTTAACCTGCTCGTAAATATCTTTCATCACCTTTTCGGGTACTTCCTGGGCATGTGCCCTAAGTAGTAACAAAGTGCAGATAAGGAGTGCAGATGATTTAAAAATGTGTCTCATTTTAGTTTTAATTTGGCGATGAATGTATAGTTGCCTGAACCAGCCTTGATCTCTGCCTTCCCATCGTGATAACCTACAAATTTGATATCATGACGGGTTTTGATATTTTGCCCGTCGACCATTATAGTCGCATTATTTTTTACGGGCAGAAAGATACTTGCAGTAGTATTTGCCGGGATACTTACCTCCAGTTTAAACTGCCCCCGCCCCTTCTCCCAACTGCTTGAAATATTGCCATAGGGCGATTTATAATTAGCCTTAGTCCAGGTTACATTGCCCACAGTTTCGGGCCTGATCTCGATTTTATTAAATGCGATGGCATCATCTGCCGGACGGATCCCGGCCAGGCCGCTGTAAAACCACTCCATCAGGTGCCCCAACATAAAATGGTTGTTGGATACCGAAGGCAATGCCGCCCACGATTCGGTTAAGGCAGTGGCACCGTGAGCCAGTTGATAACCATAGCCCGGCACATCGGCACGACTGTTCATATCATAGATCACATCCGAGCGGCCTTCATCATCCAAAACCCGTAACAGGTAGCGATAACCGATGTCCCCTGCGGTAAGGGCATTCCCTCTGCCGCGGATATCTTTTACGATATTATTCACTACAGCTGCTTTATATTGTGGCTCAACCAAACCGGTATAAACCGACATAGCGTTGGCCGCCTGACTGCCTGTGCCGTATTGTTTAGTGTCAGTATTAAAAAACGTTTTGTTATAGGCCTGTTTTACTTCATCAGCCAGTTTCCTGTAAGATGCGGCATCATCGTTTTTGCCAAGCAGCGTAGCTATTTTTCCGGCTATATCAAGGTCATAATAATACAGCGAAGTTGCCGTAATTCCTTGTGGTGTTAACTGCGAAACGCCGGGAGGATTTGGACCAAGATCATACCAATCGCCCAACCCCTGATACAGCAAATGATTTTTTGATTTTTTATCGAGATAGGCCAGGTAACGCTTGATCATATCATAGTTCTGCGCAAGCACCTCTTTATCGCCGTACCACTGGTACACATACCATGGCAGGATCACCGCGTTGCTCCCCCACTCAGGCGAATCGCGAAAAGGCTCGTCAAACTTTACATATTCGGGTGAGATCTCAGGGATTAACCCATCTTCTGTTTGGGAGATACGCATATCGTTGATACACTTACGTGCCAGACCTACGATGTCATAATTGTAATGCAGGGAACTGCCAACCAGATGTGCTTCCTCCAACCAGCCCAATTTTTCGCGGTGAGGACAATCGGTAAACACGCTGGCCATATTGCTTTTCATGGCCCAGTCAATCAGTTTAAACGTTTTGTTAAACAGCTCATTTGAGCTGACAAAGCTTCCCACCGTTTCAGCTGAGTTACGGGTGTGCAATCCTTTGATATCAACAATTACAGGCTGTTGTTGGGCATTGGTTTCATCTTGCGGAACAGCACCCTGCACCTGCAAATACCTGAAACCGTAATAAGTAAACAAGGGATGCCAGGTTTCAACACCATCGCCCTTCAACACGTAATCATAATAATGCGGACTACCCGAGGCTTTCTGATTTGCGCTGCCGTCCTCATTCAGCAATTCGGCAGGGATAATACGAATGGTATCCCCCTTTTTACCTTGCACAGTAATTTGCGGGGTTCCTGAAAAGTTCTGGCCCAAATCATAGATCCATGCACCATTAGCCAGTTGCTTTTTACTTCGAGGCTTCAACACCTGCATGATCTTCAAAGGCTCCGCCATTTGCGCGCTCAGCCCGGGTATGCCGTCAACCTTGACCACATTGCGCCATTTAGAATCATCAAAGTTGTTGGTATCCCAGCCCGGTTGTTCCAAATTGGCATTATAATCCTCACCTCCATAAATACTGCTGAAAGTAACCGGCGAGGGTGCGGTTTTCCATGAACCATCACTCACCACATTGTCTATCTTTCCATTGTCATACTCCAATATTAAACGACAGATCATTTTAGGATAGCCAAAAGCACCGGTAAGCTTGCGGTAACGCCTGTCGCGCGGGATATAGTAAAACCCGTTGCCCAGCATTACGCCTATGGTATTTTTTCCGGCGGTAAGCTGCTTAGTTACATCAAAAGGCACATATAGTGCCTGTTTATCATATTTTGTCCACCCGGGATCAAGGAAATGATCGTCCACTTTCTTACCGTTCAGGTTCAGCTCAAAATGACCTAACCCGCACAAATAAAGCGTGGCTTTTTTCAATTTGGCCTCAACATTGAAAGCCTTGCGCATTAAAGGCAAAACATCATTGGCCACTCCCAGTTTTTTTGGTCCTTTACCATGATAAAACGGCACAATAGCCGAAGAATCGGGTAATCTGTCATAAGCAATCCAGTCGGCACCGTTCCAGTCTCTTTTTGTAAGCAAGCCCATTTGCCAGCTGGCGGTATTGCTCCATGCCGACGCTTTACCATGGTTGTCCCAAACCATTACCTTCCAGTAATAAGTTTTGGCTGCCTGCATAGGTTTACCAATGCACGAAACCTGTAGCGACGCGTTTGAAAGTACCTTGCCCGAATCCCAGATATCAGCATTGTTGCTTGCCAGTTTAGCCACGTCACCGGCAACCAAAACCCTGTAAGCGGTTTGCATGGTGTTACGGGTATCGCTTTGTATTTGCCAGCTTAGCTTTGGCTTAAGCGATTCGATACCCCACGGATTGGTTTTGTACTCGCATTGCAGGTTTAAAACCTTCAGGCTTTGCGCAAAAGCGCCGAAGGGCAGTAACAAAAACAGCAGGCTGATACTTTTTTTCATGTTAATATTTTATTGCATTTCGATACCCGAAACAGCCAAACCATCAGCCTTAATGCCCGTGATTACCAGCTTATAATTACCCGCGTTGATACTTGTGCCCGTATTGGTTGCAACCGTGCCCGATTTATTTTTGGCAACCGGTTTAAAACTCAGCTCTTCTTCCTTCATCACCGTACCATCGGCGGCCAGTAATTGCATTTTTGCCGTAAAAGTTTGATTGCTCTGGTTATAATATTTTATGCGCAAGGCGTACAGATCGGCAACACCCGGTGTTAACGCGAATGCCACACTGCCGCTTGCCACGCTGTTAAATTTAATTACTTTTTTTCCGTTCAGCGTGTCGGCTTTTAAGCCATCGCCTTTTATCTCAGCCGTCTCCGCCTTATAACTTATGGTTTTACGAAGATCGGTAGCAGGTTGTAGCGAAGTAACGGGCAGTACTACCACGGTGTACATGAACCTGCCTTTGTTTTCGCCTAACGTAACTACATCAGCCTTTTTAAAACGCTTCCTGTAAACAGGTAGCTGATGGCCTCCATCAGCATCTGTTTTTACAAACAAGCCGGTATTTTCATAATCAGCAAGCCATGCTGGTCGTTGCAAGGCGGGCACATCCATGGCAACGTAAACATCGGCATCAGCATTTAAAGTAAAAGCCGCCTCTAAATCTCCCCCGGTAGGGGAGACTTTTAAAGCCCTCCCTTCCGGTGAGGGTTGGGTGGGGCTTATCCAATCGGCCCCGTAAAATATGGGAGGCAGATCATTAAAGGTTACCCCGGCATCAGTATATTGTTTTTGGCCGATATCCATCCAGCTTTTTATCGTCCATTTATTATTGCCTTGCAATTGACCGATTATTCCTTTGCCTCCTTGTTGTGGCTTTGCCGTCTTATTTAAAGTACTGATGGCTATAGCTGATATGATCGCCTCACCTGCTGCTGCGTTTGGAAAAGATACGGTTAGCATCCCGCCTGTAACATGCGCAGTGATACTTTTTTTAAGCGCCTTGTCGTATCCTGCTTCTTTCCAGATATCCAGATTACGGATCATGGTTTTGCCGTTCACAGCTATATCAAATAAACGCCAGCCTGAACAATCCATTCCGCCGCCTGTACCATACCAGGGTTCGGTAAAATATAGTTCGATATGATAATCACCGTCCGGCACCGGGAAGTTGAATTTCAATTTATCCAAACCATACCTGAAAGTCTGGAACAAAGCATCATCAGCCGTATTACCAATTCTATCGAAAGTGCGTTGCTGACTGGCAAAAAACTGGGGCATACCCGGATCATCATCCGTCCATGATGTGGAGCCGGGTTGGTGTTGATTATCCTGATGTTTATCGGCCATCCAGGTATTGCCGTAGGTATCGGCATAATCCGGTCCGCCGCAATTGAGGCGGTACAAATAGTTGTAACCAGCTTCGGGTTTCAGGATAGCAGGATTCTCTTTTGGCAAATGGGGCGCTTGTGGCAGATGGTTCAGCATAATTTCATCATGTGTTACCAGCTTGCCATTAACATATCCTACGGCGTACAACACATTGTATTTGATATCCGCGCTATCCCATTGAAAATGTGTGCCTATGCCCCTCCGCTTTCTTTTGCCTAAAGATTCGTGGTTAATATCATTGAAAAGCTCAACCTCGTCGCAGTTGGAGTAAACAATGATACTATCCTTTTTACCCGGAGTAAGCCAGCGGTTTGGCCAGGTATGCGATACAATGTAAACCATCGGCTCGCTACCTTTAGGCGCATAATTAGCCCGGTACATGTAAAAAGCATCGGTTGGTTGCCCCCAGGGCGTAAACAAGCCTTTGTAATTAATTGGCCCTACCCTATCGAGCTCACGCTGTCCCTCGCCGCCTTGTGTGCGACCGGGGTTTTCATGCGAATAGAGCAGCCACTGAAAATGCCCGGCCACCTGATCTTTTACAGACCCGGCCAGGCGGACTTTAGTTTCCATCAATTGGGTCATGCGATCTTCACTCAGGGGCCCGTTTGCATTGAAAGGGCCTTCGGTATGTAAACCTAAACTACGCCATGCGCCGTATTCCCCCACTAAAATTTGTTTTTTCAAGTCATCGCCGTAGGTGAGCGGATTACCTCCGTAAGTGCCTGTCCAGTTTTGGGGCACGTCCCAATCGGTGCCTTCTCCGCCGTTGCAGGTTGTTATTTTGCGTTGCGATGAGGCTGTGGGGTCAAGCTTACGGATGAGATCGCTGCATTCGCGGGCAAAATCAGCCGGTAACTTGCTTTCGTTCTGTAATCCCCATAATATCACCGAAGGACTGTTGCGCCGCTCCTTTACCCAATCAACCAGTAAAGCTTTGTAATTGGCCCTGAACTCCGGCGAATCATACCAGATATGTGCCGAATATTGCGGCCACCATAAAATGCCCAGCTTATCCCAATACTGCTGATAGGCGAGGTTATGAGGCTGATGAGCATCCCGAAAAGCATTAAAACCAGCTGCTTTTACCTGCATTACCCTGGCTTTGATCTCCTCGGCTTCAAAAGCCTGACTTTTACCCATCAGGTGTTCATATTCAGCAATGCCATTGATAAAAACAGGTTTGCCATTGAGATAAAAACGATTGTCGTTATTATTTCTGCCAATTGGCCAGCTAATCCACCGGATACCGTAAGAGGTTTGAGTTCTGTCAATCAATTTTCCATCGGCCCAAATTTCCGTTACTACATGATACAGGTAAGGTTTTTCTAATGTCCATAGCTGCACGTTTTTAACATCGGAAAATTGTTGACTTACTGTATTAACCTCACCGGCTTTTAATATTTTTTTTGCTTTTGCTTGCGCGATAGTTTTGCCAGCGGCATCAACCATGCTGTTTGTCAAGGTTATTGCAGACGGCTTACCACTGTAGTTTTTAACTTCAGTTTCGAGATTAAGCGTGGCCGATCTTTCACGCACGGTAGTATCATTCCAGATATGTACACCAAAAGGCTCAATCCTGACGGCATTTGTGACCATCAAATGCACCG
Organism: Mucilaginibacter sp. SG538B; assembly: GCF_013376065.1. Classification (NCBI taxonomy): domain Bacteria; kingdom Pseudomonadati; phylum Bacteroidota; class Sphingobacteriia; order Sphingobacteriales; family Sphingobacteriaceae; genus Mucilaginibacter; species Mucilaginibacter sp. SG538B. Next base: position 667,640 of record NZ_JABMJI010000001.1, on the reverse strand, counting down.
GTCTGAAAATACCCATCGGCTGCGAACCCTCCGAAAAGCCCGGATCATCAGAGCAGGCACCGCAAACCCAGGGCAGATCTTTAATAAACGAAGGGTGATCGGCCTTAACGCATAACAGGTTTTGTTTGCCTGCTTTGATAGCATCCGTTATATCAATTGTAAAAGATGTGCGTCCGCCGGCGTGGTAGCCTACCTGCTTGCAGTTGAGCCAGACTGTAGCGTAAGAACCAACGCCTTCAAACCAAAGGAAATAGCGCTTATCATTTTGCTTATTTTCAAGAGCGAATGTTTTACGGTACCATGCAGAGCCATGCCGGTTGCCATGTTTCAGGCGGCGATAGCCTCCGTAGATGTCCCAGTTATGGGGTACGTTTACTGTTTCCCATTGGGCATCATTAAAACCGGCTTGCTCAAAACCGGCATTCGCTTTTGGGTTGTTATCATCGGCAATACTTTTCCAGTTGGTATTTAATGAGATATCATTACGCTGTGCGAGAAGGGAACTATGAGAAAAAAGGAGCAAAAACAGCAGCGAGGCGATCAGTTTTAAAAAAGAGAAACACTCCTCTCTGCTCCTCTCAAGAGTAATAGTCAATGAATTGGCAATTCCCTCCCCTGGGAGGGGCGCGTTAGGATTGCGTGTTGGCAGGGAGGGGTTTATACGCCTTTGCAACGACAAGGCATTTCGCTGAAACCCCTCCCTACACCCTCCCAGGGGAGGGAATCGCGCAGCCCCCGGCGCTTTAAACCCAACTATTGTCTTTTTATGGGCTATTATTCTCTCAAGATAGGAATTGCACAATCCCAAAACAGATTGTTCTTTTCCAGTAATTTCGCTGTGATATTTTTGAGTTTCACCCATCTTTTACAATTGTTTCAGATCGGCGTCAAAGCGATAGCTTTTACCTTTTTGAGTTTCAATATTGATGATCTTTCCGGCGTAGTTTAACCGGCAAGTTTTACCCAGCTTGGAGATTACCTGCAGACTTTTCAAGCGCCCATTTTGCCATTCAAAATCCAGCATAAAACCACCTCTTGCGCAAATACCTTTGATGCTACCTTGCGGTAATGCAGTTGGCAAAGCTGGAAGCAGTTCAATAACATCACCCTGACTTTGTAAAAGCATTTCGGCCAAACCTGCGGCGCCGCCAAAATTTCCATCAATTTGGAACGGCGGATGCGCATCGAACAGGTTATGGTAAACGCCGCCTTTCTCCTTACCCGAGGTTACATCCGCGGGCGACAGTAGTTTAGTTAACATCAAATAAGCATGATCCCCCTCGTGCATCCGCGCCCAGATGTTTACTTTCCAGGCGATACTCCAGCCAGTGCCTTCATCCCGGCGGTATTTCATAGATTGTTCGGCAGCCTTTAACAGTTCGGGAGTTTTGAGCGAGATCTCAGTGCCGGGATAGACACCCCACATATGCGAAACATGCCGGTGGGTATCCGTGGTATCGTCCTTATCTTCCAGCCATTCCTGTAACTGGCCGTACCTGCCGATTTTATTAGGTGCTATCCGGCTGTATTTGAGTTTTAATGTATCGGCAAACGCCTTATCGATATTCAACACTTTGGCAGCTTCCATGCAGTTTTTGAAGAGATCGCGGATGATCTGGTGATCCATTGTTGGTCCAGCAACCAAACCTCCGTGCTCCGGCGAGTTGGATGGCGTGCTGATGAGGTAACCGGTTTTAGGATCTTTCACCAAAGAATGCACAAAGAACTCGGCTGCACCCTTCATTTCGGGATAAGCCCGTTTTTGCAGAAAATCCTTATCGCCGGTATACAAATAATGTTCCCATAACTGGTGGCAAAGCCAGGCAGCGCCGCTAACCCAAATGCCATGATTGGAAGCGTTAACAGGTGCAGTGCCGCGCCACAAATCCGTATTATGATGCAATACCCAGCCCGGTGCACCATAGTATTCAACCGCCGTTTCATGTCCGGTTTTGGCGAGATCATCAGCGATACTAAAAAACGGCTGACTGCAAGCCGATAAGTTAAGTACTTCGGCAGGCCAATAATTCATTTCGAGGTTGATATTGGTGGTGAACTTACTACCCCATGGTGGTGTAAGCAGGTTATTCCACAAACCCTGCAAATTCGCCGGACCGCCACCCGGTCGGGATGAGGAGATCAGTAAATACCTGCCATATTGCGCGTACAAACTAATAAACGAAGGATCGGGCGACTGGCTAAACTTCAGGATCCTTTCGTCTGTTGGCAGCTCCGCGTTTTCACCTTTACCTAAATCAATAGAAAAAGTATTGAAATACTTTTGATAATCTTTGATGTGGGCAGCTTTAATGACGGCATAGCTTTTATGCGATAGAGCTGCAATCTGAGCCTTACAGATAGCCTCGGGATTGCCCGAGACATTGTGATAGTTTTTAAAATTGGTTGCAGCTGTGAGGTAAAATGTAGCCTCGTTAGCTCCAGTAACCGATATGTTTTTTGAATCCACTACAACCTTACCACCCGCCGCCTGTACATGCAGATAACTTACGCCACGCAAAACACCACTTTTTACTTTTAAAGACAGCGCGAGTGTATAGTCATCAATTTTACGGGTTACATAGTTTCTATGCAGACTGCTCATTAACGCCTTCAACGTAATTTTACCCGGCTTATCGGCAGTAAGATGTACGGCCATCATCTGATCGGGCGCACTGCTGAAATACTCACGAGTGTAGGTAACACCCTCGGCTTTATAGCTTACATGGGAGGTGGCATTTGCAAGATCAAGATCACGTTTATAATTGGCTACATCCTGTTTGGGAAATTGCAGGTACAGATCGGCAAATGGTTGGTAATCGGCATTGTAACGGGGATATGCGGGTGGGCTATCATCCTGGATAAAATATTTCCATTGACCGGCCAAACTAATCGCATCACTTTCACTTCCTCCGGGATAAACCGATAAAGTTTTAGCGTTGCTTGTAAATCCACCTTTATCGTAAAAATTAACTACCTGTACAGCGATCCTGTTTTCGCCGATATGTACCTTATCAGAAGGGATAATGTATTTCCTGTAAGCGTTACCCGATGTTGTGCCGATGTAATCTCTGTTAAGCCAGGTTCGATCTATATCACGTATCCTGCCTAAACTAATTACGATATTTTTTCCTTTCCAACCAGAAGGAATATTAAAATACTTAATAAACCAAACTGCTCCATCCAAACCTTCAAAACCGGGTGTTATTTCCCAGCCCTGTTCAATTGGCAAATTGATAGTTCTGAGATTATTATCATGAAATAACACGTCCTGCGGTAAATGATACGAACTCATCATATTGAACCATTTCGCCGAATCAACCGCATAAGTGGCTTCATTGCTCTTCATCCCCATAAAATGCTGCTGGGCCAGGGCCTCTGCTTCGGCTTGCTTACCATCTGCAAGGAGCTTGCGGATAGGTTCCAGATATTTCACGGCGCCTTTGTGGTTATAGTCGCGCGGGCCGCCTGTCCATAGGCTTTGTTCGTTGTATTGGATATGGTCTTCAGTAAGGCCGCCGTAAATCATGCCCCCAATGCGGCCATTGCCAATGGGTAAGGCATCAGTCCATTTCTGGGCAGGTTGTTTATACCAAAGCTTCAGGGGCTGTTGGGCAAAAACCTGTACAACTCCAAACAATAAAATCGCAATACATAAACCCTTCCTGCTATTCATAAATATCAGTTAAAAAGCCAGCGTAAATCTTTGATATTACCTTCGTTGCTCAGGCCAGCGTCATATACCGGCACATTAGCGTCAGCATCAACAATGCCTAAAACCAAGGCCGCACCTTTACCTAAGGTAAGCGTATTTGAACCTGCTTTAAAGGTATAGGTATGAATATTTACCGGCGGCAAGCCATCAATTTGAATGGCATTGGCAATTTTAATATCGGCCTGCCCAAAATCATTGGCGCTGGCATCTGTTTCCAATTGCGGCTCGGGCAGGTATTGAGGCATTTTGCTATTGAAAAAGCCAACAAGCAGCTTTACTGGTCTATCATTTTTAAAACTGATTGTTGTGCCGTTCTTCTGCTGACCTGCTTTAGATAGTTTTACACCTTTTAGACCTGCCAGCTCTTTCGCGGTATTTTTTATCAGAGCGGTTGTATCGATATAAACCGTTTCGCCTGAATTTATCTGATAATTACTGACATTATCCTCAAGCTTCACAGGCGCATCTTTCAAAACGGTAACCTCTTTTTGCTTTTGCTGTATTTGAGGCGATTTCAATGAATCGATATTTCTTTTAAAATTATCCAGTTCCTTTTGGTAAACCGGCAAAAGCTCGGCCCAGGTTTTCATTTTGGCATCATTGCCTCCAACCGGGATTTTGCGTTGTTTGGTTTGCATGCTGTTGGCATACAGGTAAGCATTTTCAGTTAGTTTCACCAATTGCTTATAATAATCCAAACTGGTTTGCAACTCGGGTAAAGCCTTTTCCAGATCGGCAACATCATCTGAATATTTATAGCGCAACACCCATAAAGCTGCTTTTGCTTTGTAAGCATAATTATTGGCCATTGCGTTATAGCAATACATATCATTTTTTAAGCGGGCAAACTCGGCTTTATCTTTACTAATTTTCGCTGATGCTTCGTCGATAGCCTCAACAGCTTTTTTCCCTTGCACTATTACACTATCGATAACTTTTACCGGTGTTTCGCCTACGTGCGGCTGGCGCTTCCATTCCCTTTCGGCATATTCACTCATCATTTCACCAACAGGGCCTTCTGAATTGTATAACAGCGAAAACAAACCGTATTTTTCAGGATTTACCAGCTGGCTCATTAGCATGCCCAAGGTCATCGTTTGGCGGTTGCCATCAGTGATGCCGAAACGGCGCAACAACTCGGGTGAGATATTGCCTGATTGTTCATAAGCTCTTAAAATTGCTTCGCCATGAACCTGATCGCAGCCATACTTATCGGCCAATTGCTTTGCCCAATAGCTTATTTCGCCGACCCTTTCCCTTTTGCTATCCCAGGCATAGCGCGACCATGCCTTGTACCAGATCCAATCCCTCTCTAATTGCAACAGGCGCTTACCATCCGTTTTATCTGCTGTATAAGGCCAATCCCAGTACGACGCCTGCGGATACAGGTGCAGGGCATTTGCTCCATAAACAGTATGCATGGCCTGCACACATTTCTGAATAAAATCGGCCGAGCCATAGCGAAAAGGCTCCAGGTTGGCAAGGATATGTACATTTTCTATCTGCACGGTACCGATATTACTCAAAGTACGATGCAGATCAGCCCAGGGACCATGTGGTTCATAAGTAGTAAGCGCCTCGCCGTTGTATTTGGCCATGGTGTACAGATTGTGATATAAAGGTTTGGCGTATTTCATCACTGTGGGCGCATCGGTATCATGCGCACGGAGCACAATCGGCGGCTCATCCGTGCGACCCAAGGCTTTTAACCCGTCTTTTACGCCCGGAATAATGGTTTGCGTAAACCAGTCGATATCATCCTGACCCGCACCTTCCATAGCCTCGCCCAGTGTAATCAACAATCCAACGTGAGGGTATTTTTGTACAAAAGCAGCAATAGATTTACGGGTATAATCGGCAATGACGGGTACGATGTGTCGGTTCCTGTCCTGCGTTTTCAGGTTATTTTTTTCGGCGAAGGGTTTGGATACGATGATGTTATAAAAACCCTGAATAAGCCAGATGCCACGTTTATCAGCTTCCTCGGCCAAAAAACTATAGATCTCTTCGTTTTTTTTGAAAGTAGCGTCATCAACCTCAACAGCGTAAGGATATTCCTTTACCCGTACCAGCGAGGCAAAAGGGTGACCATTCCACAAATACAAAGAGTTCATTCGGTTATGCGCCAACGAATCCAGATAACGGATCCACAAAGCTTTATCATAAAACCATGGGAAATTTTGCGGCGTGTATGGGTACTCATAAGTACCCCGACCGGGAAGTAGCGCAGGCTTTTGCACCCCAATACAGGTACCCCGCAAAACCATTTCGGGCTGATCATGCAGGTTGATATTTACGGGAAGCTTGTTATTTAAATTGATCCTATCCGCCAGTTCAAGACAGCCATAAAGCGCACCTGAATTATCGGCACCTGCTATCAGGAGTTTATTTTTAAGGCCGCTATCACTGATGATAAAGCCCTCTTTTCGGGGTTGACTATTTGCAGCAGCCGCGAATTTCTTAACCGGAGCATCGGTAAGCAGCCCAATAACTATTGCGCTACCGGAAGGCATTGCGCCTTTATAAGTTTGTTCAGTAACTGAATATCCCGCATGCTGTAAAGCCTGAATCAACTTTTGTACGCCATAGCTTATCCTTGCATGATGCTTAGATAAGGTAACAATGGTGACTTTTTTTGACTTTCCCTGTGCGTTTAAATTTGAATGAAAACAAGAGATTAATATAAGCAACAGCAGCAGGAAACGGTTAAACATCTTCATTTTCATTGGTATTTAGACAGGCGTACGCAGAGCCGGTTTTCAATATTTGAAGCGAATTAGCTTCTTAAACCTACTCTTTAGTTTTGAACTTAATTGGTTGTATAGTATTCAAAAATATCAGTACGCTGCTGCAATTTCATCTGATATTTTCTCTATCTACTATACGATATTATCATCATTAAAGCCAACAAGCCAATAAAAGAGAGAAAATGAGTCAGGATTTAACCCGGGAGTTTCACCAGTACATGTTTCAGTTGCGTACTCCGGGATATTGCCTTACCATCGGCATAAATGATAAAACCTTTGCCTTTGTGATATTTAGTACCGGTTTTATCCCAAACTACGCTGATAGTATGCCCGTGATAAAGCACATTATCCAGCGCAAACCATTTCCATTGGTTTTGGGGGATGAGCGGGAAAATTTCGAGTAGATTATCTTCACGAGGTTTCAGGCCAACGAGATTGCTGATAACCAAATCGCAAAAACCGGAGTGGTTGTAATAGCTGCTTCTTGGGTTATCCCCTTTAAGCCAGTAACCTGTTTTTTCATCCTGATACTCGCCCAAATAAGGCAGTCCGCGTTTGATGTGCGAAAGAGCATATTTATGCAGTTCATTATAAAAAATACCGGGTGTCATAGCGCCTTTATTTTGATAAGCCGTAAGCAGGTTAGCCAAGCCCTTTAATGTTTGCGTAGTGGCAAAAGGCCATACCGCACCGTCCCACTCGCAGCCGTGCCCGGTACCATGGGTACGGAATAAAGGGTGCCTGCGTTCGGCAGTGGTAATGCCCCATGGAGCGTTAAAACCTTTGATATCGGTTAGTTGATCCCATTGTTTGGCATAAACAGGTTTATCATCGGGCAGGTTAAAATACCAGGGGATAAAGCCCAATTCCTCGCGGGCGTTGGCAAAATGCCCGTCGGGTTTACGTACTTCAAAAAAGAATGCGCTGTCGTTCCACAAACTATCCTGCACCAGTTTTTTTAGGTCGATAGCTTTTTGTGTGTATTTTGTTTTTAGTGAATCATTGCCGGTTAGGGCCGCCATTTTTGATAGTGCCACAGCATTGCCATACATGTAGCTGTTAATGGTAGGGCGGATGTTTTTCACCTTACGCCCCCCGCTAATACTTTCCTCCATAGCGTCGCGTACATCAAACTGCCAGAACAGTTTGGAAGGCAGCTGCTTTTCCGTTTCCCAAACGTGATAATCAGTATTGAGCAAAGGCAAAGCCTGTTCAACAATTTTTTTATCGAGGTTTACGAGATAATAATTATAAACAGCATCATCTATCCAACTACTGAAAGCATGCAGATGCGGCTTCTTTTGTTTGGGATCGACATATAGCCAAAAGTTGATGTATTGGTTGATGTATTGCGGATCATGCAGCCAGCGTCCTTCATAAATCTGGTGACCAAGCGCGCTGCTTGAACTATTGTAAACGCCGGTAAAGCTAACGGGCGTTATAAATTCGGTAAAAATGAAACCATCGGGCGTTTGTTTCAGATGTTTTCTGAACGTCCACCACCGGTAATAGTAGATCTTTTGAATGGCCGAGTCCGGGCAATCAAATAAAGGTACATTTTTGGCCAGCCATTCGTAAGCATGGTCATTGGTGACGTAGTTCTTTACCGTTTCGGTATCGGTTTTATTAAAGCTGTTCACATAGGTTTTCAGTTTATCAAAACCCAACACATGCTTTTGTTGCGCAAAAGCACTTCCTATCACGCAAAAAAAGAACCCGGTAAAAAACGTCTTCTTTATCATCATTTAATTTTTTTCTGTAGAGACGCATAATTGCGTCTCCCAGAGGACGAGCCGATTGCAAAAGCGTCTCAAACAAAGCCGCTTGCCCCGCGGGAGACGCAATTATGCGTCTCTACATTTATTTAAACAGCTTCCTATACCTCTACAATAGCTTTAATAACGCCATTTGCCGGGTTAAGCCAGCTTTCAAACTGATCTTTAACTTCATCAAAAGTTACCCGGTGGGTAATATAGGTTTGCGGGTTTACCAAACCATTTTTCATGGAACGGATCACGTGTTCAAAATCCTCGCGGGTAGCGTTGCGACTGCTCATCAACGTGCTTTCACGTTTGTGAAACTCGGGGTGACTTACAATAAGTTCGTCTCGTTGTAAACCAACCAACACATACCTGCCGCCATGCGCCAGGTACAAAAACGCGCCGTTTATAGCCTTTTGATTGCCTGTAGCATCAATCACCACGGTAGGCATATCGCCATTGGTGATCTCTTTCAGGCGCTCATTCACATCTTCGTTTTTTACGTTGATGGTATAATCAACCTTCAAATTTTCGCTGCAAAAATTAAGACGCTGTTCGTTCACATCGGCAGCAATGACTTTTGCTCCTGCAATGCGGGCAAATTCCATAATACCCAAACCTATAGGGCCGGCGCCAATAACCAGTACAAATTCGCCCGGCTTTACATCGGCCCGTCGTACCCCGTGGGCACCAATAGCAAGGGGCTCAACCAAGGCCAGTTCGTCAAAGCTCAAACCTTCGCCATGAACCAATAAATGTGATGGTACCTGCAGGTATTCGGCCATACCGCCATCGGTATGTACGCCGCAAACCTGGATATTTACACAACAATTTGGTTTGCCCGAGCGACAAGCGATACAATGCCCGCAATTGAAATACGGGATAAAAGTAACAGCCTCACCTTTTTCAAAGCCTTCGGCATCTCCGGCTTCAATCAGTTCGGCCGCAAGTTCGTGGCCTAAAATTCGTGGATAGCTAAAAAATGGCTGAGTACCTTCAAAGGCATGCAGATCGGTACCGCAAATGCCTATACGTTTTATTTTAAGCAGTGCATTACCCGGTTTTAATTGGGGTACATCAGCAGTGCCATAATCCAATTGACCGGGTGTTGTACAGGTTAGTATTTTCATTAGTGTTAAGTTAGTAGTACTAAGTCTGAACTCAAATTCAGGCTTTTCTTTTTTTTATGCTTAGAATCTGTTTAAAATGCAAAATATTCATTACCGTTGGTTAAAACCAACGGTAAAAAAAACTAAAATATTCTGGCTTTAGCCCAACTCTATAAGCGAATTTGGGCTGAAGCCCTCTTTTCGCGGCTCATTATTCCGTTGGTTAAAACCAACGGCGATGAAGTTTTATCTATGCTCATCTACCGGGTGTTCGTGTCTCCACGAACACGGAAATAAATATCAAATTAAAGTGAAACCCCTCTTTTCCAGGGAATAAAATCATCCTGACCGTGTCGTACAGCATGAACTTCAATTTCGCCGCTGGCTACTTTTACCACATAATCCAGTATGCGTTCGCCCGCCTGTTCAATGGTTTCGTCACCTTCAACAATAGTACCGGTATTGATATCAATAATATCGCTCATTCGGTTAAATAATGCAGTATTAGTGGCGATTTTTACAACCGGCGCTATCGGGTTACCTGTAGGCGTTCCTAAACCGGTAGTAAACAATACGATATTAGCGCCCGAGCCAACCTCGGCCGTGGTCGATTCCACGTCGTTACCCGGGGTACACAACAGGTTTAGCCCCGGCTGTATTACCTTTTCGGGATAATCCAATACATCGGCTACCGGTGATGTACCTCCTTTTTTGGCTGCCCCGGCAGATTTAATGGCATCAGTGATCAGGCCATCCTTAATATTACCCGGCGACGGGTTCATGTAAAAACCTGAACCTGCTTCTTCGGCCCGTTGGCTGTAGGTACGTACCAGATCGGCAAAGCGCTCAGCTTTAGTTTTATCCAAACAACGGTCAATCAGGTTTTGTTCAACCCCGCAAAGCTCCGGGAACTCAGCCAAAATAACTGAACCGCCCATGGCTACCAGCAGATCAGATGTGTAACCGATAGCCGGGTTTGCCGAAATGCCCGAAAAACCATCCGAACCACCGCACTCTAAACCAATGGTCAGCTTGCTCAAGGGAGCAGGTTTACGTGCAGACTGATTTGCCTGCATCAAACCGGCAAGCGTTTGCCTGATAGCCAGCTCCATTAAATCGGCTTCTTTACCTGTTTTCTGCTGATCTAAAATGTAAAGTGGTTTGTTAAACTCCGGCGAGCGTTTATTGATCTCCTCCTGTAGTGTTTTTACTTCTGCATTCTGGCAGCCAAGACTTAAAACCGTAGCCCCGGCAACGTTAGGGTGCGTTATATAACCGGCCAGCAAACCGCAAAGCGCAGTTGAATCCTGGCGGGTCCCCCCGCAACCGCCTGTATGCGTTAGAAATTTAATCCCATCAACATTAGGGAAAACTTTATTACCGGCGTTTTGAGCGGTGTCGCTACCTATTTCGGTATATAAAACCTCGTCTATCTCCGCGCCTGCTTTGATCTTACCGATCAACTCCTGCGCTTTGATCTCGTATGTTTTTTTGCGACCATAACCCAAAGGTTTTACCAGGGCCTCCTGCAATACTTCAATGTTACGGTTTTCGCAAAACACCATGGGTACAACCAGCCAATAATTCGCGGTGCCCACGCTGCCATCTCCGCGGTGATAGCCGTTAAATGTTTTACCCTCCCATTTACTGATATCAGGCCTGTGCCAATCAGTATGGCTTTGGCCTGTTAAAAAGCTGTTTGCCGCATGTTTTACATTGGCGGTACTAAGCAACCCTCCTACCGGGATCAGGCTTTGCGCCTTGCCGACCAATACGCCATACATGATAATTTCGCCGCCTTCGGGAATTTCGACTATAGCGAATTTATGCTTTGCCGGGATCAACTCTTTTACTATATAAGTTTCACCTTTGTAAGTAACCTGCTCGTTAGCCTGCAAATCGGTTAGTGCTACAAGCACATTATCGGCAGGGTGCACTTTTAATATATTCTGTTTCATCTGTCCTCCTATTTAAATATCGCTTATTTCCAGTTTTCCCTGTTCGTTAATAAGCTTAAACTGTGCTGTCACTGCTTCTGTAAAGCCGGGTAACGTTGTCAGATCGGTATCCCAAAGGCTTTTATTTTTAAGGATAGCTGCAATCGCTGTTTCCGCGTCAGCGCCGTTCCATGCTTTGCTCAAATTAGGTGCCTGGTCGTCAGTTACCACGTAATTATCCGAATGTGCTGTTCCGGTATATTTACCATCAGCCGTCTCGGTAATCTGCATAAAGCGGATAAAAGCTGCAAAACCAAGAGCCATCATTTGAGGCGCCTTATTATTTTGTTTGTAATAGTTCAATAATAACGGAACAACCCGCATTTTAATTTTAGTAGCGTACTGCACCGAAATGCTCAGCCACTCGTGCCTGATGTTAGGATTGCGGAACCTGTCGAGCACCTTGTTACCAAAATCACGGGCTACGTCTTCATCAATCTGGTATGGGATAGATGGCATGATCTCCGTAAACATCAGTTGAGTGATGAATTTGGTAAAATGCGCATCATCCATTGCTTCCTTCACTGTTTTAAAGCCGGATAGATAGGCTACGGCACAACTCAAGGTATGCGTTCCATTGAGCAGCCGGAGTTTCAACTCCCTGAACAGTTCAATATCAGGCGTGATTACAACACCCTTATCAGCCTGGGCAAAAGATAGCACTTCGGCTATTTTTTCATCGCCCTGAATAGCCCAAAGACTATAGGTTTCAGACATGATGCTGAGGTTATCGATATAACCGCGCTCGGTTTCCATGGCGTCACTTAATTGCTGATCCGGCCTGCCGGGCACAATCCTGTCCACCAGCGAGTTGCAGAAACTATTGCTGCTCTCCAGCCAGTCCATAAAGGCGGGCTCCAGTTTATTCAGGTGGGCAAGTTCCAATACTATGGCTTCCAGCTTTTTACCGTTATCAATAATCAGTTCGGTTGGGATGATCACCAAACCGGTATCGGGCCTTCCGTTAAAGGCCCTGTAACGCTCATATAAAATAGCCAGCAATTTGCCGGGGAATGATGCCGGCGGATGTTTACGTACATCTTCCTTCACCAACTGGATTCCAACTTCTGTGGTGTTTGAAATCACCACCTGTAAATTCTTGCTTCGTGCTATCTCCAGGATCTCTTCCCACTCGCTTGAGGCCGAAAGCACCCGGCTGATCGCCGAACAAATTACCTGCTCATTAACTTCTTCACCATTTTCAATGCCTTTTGAATAAATGGTGTACAAACCATCCTGCATATCGAAATCCGTCGTTGAACCTTTGTCGGTGGATTTAACAACCGCAACCCTGCCGTTGAAGATTCCGGCACGGTTAGCCTTGTCGATAAAATAATCGGGCAGGCCACGCAATAACACGCCGGTACCAAATTGCAGTACCTTTTCGGGCAGGTCGAATACATTGGCAGGAGGTAATTCTGCCGCCGGTACAGTTGTTTTGTTGAGGTTATATCTTGATAATATCATGTTCTTTTGAATTGTAATAAGTTACTATTTTTTTGTTTGAGGAATCTGCTTCACCAGCCAGCCTACCAAATCGTTGGCTGCTTTAAAGTTGTCATAGTCGGGTGGCAGCTTTCGGCCATCTGTATATTCGTTATAAAACCAGGGGTCGCCAACGGCAAACACAGTGCCTTTACCATATTTGGCGGTAGCTACAATTACATCTTTACCATTGATTAACTGCGAAACGGCGGGACTGGTTAATTGCAAAGTACTTAGCTCCTTAATGTAAACTTTACGGGCTGTTTTAAAGATGCTGTTATCCGCAGGAATATTTATTGCCCCTTGCTCAAAGTTACGACCAACTACACGGTTAACACTATTTTGATTAAAGCTGATACCAAATTTCGCCATTAGCTTGTTCAGATGTACAAATTCGGCATTACCGGTATCGTTATTTAAAACAACCAGTATCCCGCCATTTTTAACCCAGTTACTGATGGCTTTAATATGTGGTTCTTCGATATATTTAGCGTCCGGATTTTCTTTAGGAATATCAGGATCAACAATAATATAAGCAGCCGCTTTTTTCAGATTGACATCATCAGGTGCTTCATTTAAAGTTTGAGTATGTAATCCGTGATTATTGAAGATCTCCCCGAAAAACGAAAATCCATTATTATCCTGTTCCTCCCATTTGTAGTGGAACGGAATGTTTTTACCGGTAACATCTTTATGATATTCGTTATTGAAATAGCTATCTAAAAGTACGGTTTTGCCTTTACCTGCATTCAGATTGGCTAAACGTTCCATCTCTACACTGGCCAGCATAAATGAACCAACACCTTTGGTTTCGTTGGTGACAGTCTTTACTCCGGTATAGTATTCGTAACTGCCATCGCGATATGGTTCGCCGCCTACGCCTACAGCACCTGCCGTGCCTTTCAGGTTTACCTGTCCATCGGCATCGGTTTCGATAAAGTTTTTGATGATGCCATCATAAGCCTTTCGGGCAGCAGGCAAATATTTTTGAGGCAGATAGCCTTCCCTTACACCTTTAGCTAACGTATACACAAACATGCACGAAGCCGATGCTTCCAGGTAATTACCTTTTTTGTTACCCTTGTCGAGCACCTGGTACCACAAACCCGTGCCCTGGTCCTGGCAAGCTTGTATAGCCACCGCAAGGCGGTTTAAAATGGCAACGAGTGCCGCTCGTTTAGGATGATTGGCCGGGAAATACGGCAGCACATCAACCAGTGCCATAGCGTACCAGCCATCGGCACGGGCCCATAAACTGGCCGAAAGACCGGTTTGCGGGTTAGCCCAGCGATCTTTTTTGCTCTGGTCCCAGGCATGATACAACAACCCTGTTTTAGCATCGCGCGCATGCTGCTCCATCCAGATAAACTGATCGGCTATCTGATCAAAGTCCGCATCCTCATGGTAAACGGAAGCATATTCGGCATAAAAAGGCTCGGCCATGTACAAGCCATCGAGCCACATCTGATTAGTATATCTTTTTTTATGCCAGAAACCACCTTCGGGTGTTTTTGGTTGTTCGTCCAACTGTTTGCGAAGTAACGAAGCAGCTTTGTAGTATTTTTCAGTACCTAATACTTGTTGCAAAAACAACAGGCTCCGGCCGGATAAGATATTATCCAGCGTATAATCTTTAGCCTTGTAAGTACGGATGGATCCATCTGCCCCCACATACCTGTCCATCGCTTTTTGGATATAAGTAAAATATTCACTCCGGGTCGATTGCTGCCAAACGCTTTGCAGCCCCTGCAAAACAATCCCCTGGTCATACGACCAATTGGCGCCCGGTAACGAATCTGCCCAGATATATATAGCCGTGTTAGCCATCCGCTGTGACCATGGCAGCGTTTGTGCCCTTAGCCCCAGGCCCGCGAACAGGAAAGCACATAATAATAATATTTTCTTCATTATACAGCTCATTTTATTGACATTACATCCCAGTTATCATTCCCGGCAAGAATATTATTCAATGTATATTTTTTCATTTCGGCCTCAGTTAATTGGTGCGACCATGGCGCACGTTTGCTGATATTGGTGCCGCTGCTTTTATATTCGGCAAAAAAGGCGGTCTTTTCATTTTCCGGGTTACGCCAGTTATCCCAGCCCTGGGCGCAGATGTAGCTTCCCATTGTTGTATTGATAAAAACAGATCTGGCGTATGGCCGCCAGGGCCTGCCCAGGTAAACCTTTGTTACAGAGGTATCAGCTGCTTCAAGCCGGCAGTTTAAAAACACAAAACCAAATTGCTGTCGCGGTGTAGTTGCGGGAGCTGTAATAAAAGAGTTTCGGAGACTTTTGATCACACAGTTTTGGAAAACCGCAGTGGCTTCGCCGAAAATAAAATCGGTTGTACCTTCCATATAACAGTCTTTATAAAACTGGCGGCTGTTTTCGGTACCGGCATAAAGCGTATCCTGGTTGCCAAGCAGCCGGCAATTGATTATGGCACACCTGTCGCCCTCAACATGTAAAGCCACGGCCTGTCCTACGGGGCCTGCGGCATTTGCTATGGTTAAATTCCTGGCGATGAAATCATTTCCCTGCACCAAAACAGTGTAGGAAGTATAGGTTGTAAACTCGGCTTTTCCGAAGGCATCCTTACCCTGCGGGTTTGCTTTGCCCGAGAAATCGCTGTTGGTTATAATGGTGTTATCTTGGCCATCGCCTATCAGTTCGATATTACATTTCCAGGAGGGGATTACCAGTTTTTCGTGGTATACTCCGGCTTTTATGTAAATGCTAACCCTTTGCTGCGACAGGTCACGCACAGCATTTACAGCCTGTTGAATGGTTTTGAAATCGCCACTACCATCCAGTGCTACGGTAAAACGCTTTGGATATACAACCGCCTGCGCCAGCAATAGTGCCGGAGCAAAAACAATCCATATCAATAGCGCCGCTCTCTTCATTAATTTGAACCGGTTATTGCATTTTTGGTTGCTCCTGAAGCAAACTCAGCTTTGTTCTTAGCCTTGACGGCATCTGTATTCAGTAATTTTATTTGCTGCGACTTTTTACCGCTGACCTTAAACAACAACTCTGTATTGCCATAGGTAATATGATCAAACGCAAGGTTGTTGCTATTTTGAATATTTATGAGTGGGCTGGTTTCTTTGCTTTCGAGATGGATATTTTTCAGGAAGATGTTCTGTGCTTCTATTACATCTGCTCCTTTAACAGTTTTGAAGGTGCTGTTTTCGATGTGGATGTCTTTGATCCCCATTTCGGGTAGCCCCCGGATCATAAGCGCTTTTTCAGCACCGTTGCATACTACGTTATTTACATAAAACTTGCGAAACGAAGGTGTAGCTTCGGTTACCGGCACAACAGCCCGGTCATTTATATCATCCGCTTCGCCGGGCGATTTACCTCCGTAGTACATATCAAAAAGAATAGCCTCATGAAGAATATCCTTCATGGCAATATCCTTAATAAAGATATTTTCAACTACGCCTCCCCTGCCGCGGGTGGTTTTAAAACGCAGGCCAATGTCAGTACCAATAAACGTACAGTTAGACACGAAAATATTACGCGCCCCGCCCGACATTTCACTACCTATCACAAAACCGCCATGGGCACGGTAAACCACGTTATTCCGTACAATGACATTTTCAGTGGGCTTACCGCGTTTGCGGCCTTCTTCATCCCGGCCCGATTTAATACAGATGCCATCATCGCCGGCATCAAAAGTGCTGCCTTCAATTAACACATTCCGGCATGATTCTACATCGATTCCGTCACCGTTCTGGGCATTCCAGGGATTCCTGACCCTTGCGTTCTGTACGGTAAGATCTTCGCATAGTAAAGTATGGATATCCCATGCGGGCGAATTTTGAAGTGTAACGCCCTGCAGCAATACTTTTTTACAATTGGTAAGCACCAGCATATTAGGCCTGAAAAAATCTTTAAAAGGTTCGTTGTCAGCAATTGTTTTACCGTTACCTATCACCCCTGCTCCGGGTGTTTTTAACCCCTTAACGTAACTTTCAGAAGGATACCATGATTTGCCGTTTTCACTCACCACCCCACCCGAGGCTACTAATTTTTTCCATTCGGCTTCGGTAAGCCTTTCTTTACTGATAGCCCGCCAAACATCGCCGTGACCATCAATGATCCCTTCGCCGGTAATAGCGATATTGGTAAGGTTGGTACCCGATATCGGCGATTCATTGCGCACAGCGGCATGGCCTTCATAGTTACCTTCAACCAGTTTATACTGAGTTTTATCATCGGTAAACTGCAACAGCGCCGCCCTGCTTACGTGCAGGTTTACATTACTCTTCATCACCAGCGGCCCGGTTAGCCACAAGCCTTGCGGAATAAGCACTACCCCGCCCCCTTTGGCGCTACAGGCGCTTATCGCTTTATTGATACTTGTTGTATTTAACGTAATGCCATCCGCTTTGGCTCCGTATTTTAAAATGTTGATGGTATCCTTTTTAAATTCAGGTTTATTTACCCGCGGCAAATGTTGCCAGGAATACTGCTGACCCTGTACCCGCGATGTGACGCAACCCGCCAAAAGCAAAACCGCTATCCCTATCCTTGTTTTTACTACCGACATGTTTTTATTTTAAAACAGCTATTTATCGCCCTATAATTGGTGAAGGAACATTAAATCCTAAACAAGATTAAAGGCTGACGGCAATAAAAAAAAGGATTTGCCCAACTAAAACCGCGCAAACGTTCCCAGAAACGTTTGCGTAAATTTGAGCGGCCTAAAAGGAGTACCGGATTGCTTCAGTAAAACTCAAATCAACTCCGGTTTATGGTGATTTTATTTGATACCGCGCAATTAGGAAGCCGACCAGTGCACCATATCATAAGGATAATTTGGATGATTAGCGTAACCGCTATCATCAAGCCCCAATATCTTAGTTATCGCGCCTGCCTCCCAGCTCCAGTAGCCTTTATATGAGCCTTCTTTTTTGTGGTTTTCATACCATGAATCGTCTTTATGCAACCTGTACCATTTGTCGAGATAAAGTTTCATTTCGCGCTCCGCATCGGCTTTAGGCATTTTTGTTAAATCATAAATATCCCTGTAAGCTTCGGTAATAAGCGTATCCGGCTGCGGGCCGCTCCCCGGCTTTTTGGTGTTGATGATATACCATAGTAAAGCATCCGGTGTCCAGGTTGGGTAACTGGAACCACTATCCGACTGGCGAATATAATTAATAACGGGCTCGTATACCTCGTCGGGTACATCAAGTAGGCTGCCTAAGGCTACCATATCAATCATATCAGCATAGAACGCGTCGGCATCCCAACCTTCTCCGTAGTATCCGGCAGCTGTTATATATTCATTATAACACAGGCTGATATCATTCCCGGCAGAATAGTTTAAATAAACCAGGTCAAGATGTTCCATAGCAAGCACCCAGTTGTTTATCGGGCGAAACTTTTCCTGCTGCTTCAGGGTGACATTTTGTTCCTGGTACATTTTTATTATCGACTGCTTCTTATCAAACATTTTTTTAAAGAAAGCAGCGTCTTTATATTCTGCTCTTAACTGCGTTTCGGGTGTTGCCGTGGTTCCACCTCCGCCAAATAATTTATCAAAAAAACCCATTTTATAAATTGTTTAAATTTATGAGAACCATCCTGCAATTGATTTACCAATGCCGCTTCCGGCCAGGCCTCCGATAACCCCGCCAACAATACCACCAACCACCGTACCAACCCCGGGACATATAGCAGTACCTATCATTGCACCTATTTCGGCGCCGGCTATACCGCCGGCAAGGCCACCGGCAGCACCGCCTACCGCTTCTTTTGTTTTTTTGCCAAAACCGCCCTCTTCTTCATACGCCGAATAGATACTTACTGCATCAAGGGCGATACCAACAACTATAAGCCCCCGGCCGGCAACTTTGCCAGCCACACTTAAAGCCGGAGAACGTGCAATTGCCTGGCTTGCCTTAAACAGGCCGTCATTTGCGCCAGTGGCAATTCTGCTATTACGTACCGCCTGCGAAAAATTAGATTCGGACAAGGCTGTAAGAGGTTTTGAATTGAGCATGGACGACCTGACACCATTCATAAAATTGCCTGCCCTGCTGGTTTTTATCTCCAAAGCCTCACTTTGTCCGCGGGTAGCTTTAAAGCCGTTGGAGTTTATAGTTTCTGACTGCATGGTTCCGTCGGGCTTAACCCTGATCACCTCTCGGTTCAGGCTGCCATCTGTATTTGCCAGTCTAACCCCTGCTTCGTCTGCCGGGTTTATCGCCCCGTTATTGTCGATGTGATTTCGCGTCCATCGCTCACTTAACTCGCGGCCGGTTGTCGTATTTTGTATCGATGCTGTATTGTATTTACCGTCTGTAATTTTATACCCATTATCTTTGGCGTAAGCTCCATCAATGCCCGAAGCCGTAGGTTTATCAATATCAATTACAGGGTGCTCGCTTCTTACATCGCGAAAACCTTCCTGCCGATGATAAACGTTGTCCTTCATCTCCCCGTAATTACCATGCCTGCGGTAATCACTTTCGCTGTTGCTCCGTACCAGGCTTATCTTGCCGTTTTCAACATCATAAATGGTACCGCGCTGTAATATATCAAGGGTGTTGGTGTACGAACCATAGTTGAACGTTCCGGCACCGGCACCCGTAACAAGCGCCCCGGCTGTGCTCATACCGCTTGGCGCATTAAAGTCAACACTTATTTTGCCGCCTTGTTTGCATAACAGGTTCGCATCTTCAAATAATAATTTGTAGCCGTTAACCTTAACACCTTTATTGGTCTTGTCCCAGTAAATTGGGTCAAATTTGCAGCTGCCACCCGTTACCGAACACCTGCCCATAGGCAAAATATTTTCACCCGGTACCATATCGGCCTCACTGGCCAGGAACTCACCATAAATTTTCGTGTTGTTATGATGCGTTACCTTTAACCGCACAGGAGCCGACCCTTTATCGCACTTAAGGCAGCTATTGTTTGGAATATATTTTTTTGACATCGGATATTACTTTTTGTTAGTACTAAGCCTTCAGCCTTATACATGCAGTACACTGTTGCTTAACTCATTCTTATCAACGCGTTCCTTCGGAAGCTCATGCTGTTCAATCCGCCTGCATTGATGTGCCGTTACAACAGTATAAAATGAGGGCACATGTAATTGCAAAAACAAATCGGCCTCCTGTAGTATGTTGTTTTCAAATTTGTAAATCTCTTCCATTTCGGTCTGCAGGTCAACCTTCAGGTTATAGGTATTGGTAAGGTCTTTTAGCATCCTCACTAACACAGGTCTTTCAAAGCTTTCTTCGTCAACCTCGGCTTCGTTAGTTATGGTTACGGTGTTGCCTTGTTGCTGGGTAAAACTGTAGATGACGAGCGGCAGGTCAATTGTGCCGAAAAAACCTTTCAGTATCAGGGAAGAGCTTTCATTGGCTTGCCATTCCCTGTAAAACGGTTGAAAAAAGCACCGGTAATGGCTGTACCCCATAAATGATTGCAGAAAGCGTTTAGGATCCTGCAGCAATTTGTCTGTTTCGGACAGCATTACATCGATACCATCCTGCTGACGATATTTTTTGGCAATTTTTGACCGGAAGCCCTGCTGCCAGCAATTAGCGATACTATTAAAATTATTGATGCCGATAAATTTCCCTTCCAGATCTGTTATGATCTGTACCGGCGACTGGAACCATTCCATATCTGCTGCCCATTCATGGATCAGCGCCGAACCATCCATATTTTGCTCAAACAGGGTATATTCATAAACCCGTTGCTTATCGTCATGGCTAATGAGTTTTATTTCAATCCACCTGTCCTGCACAAACTCAAGTACTTTTGTGCCAATTATGGTACGGTTGGATGAGCTAAGCTGGTACCATGAGCTTTGAGCTGTATTTACCGGTAATATATTCATGATCATGATTGGTTAATTTCAACATCGCCTGCTATAATATGCGCAAGACTGCCGCCGTTGAGATGCATTTTGTCGGTCGAGCTGATCTCGGCCGATTTGCTGCTTGATGAAAGTTTGCCGGCCGCAGCATCAAAAGTGATGTCTTTGGCGGATGCGGAGAGTTTGATACTTTCGGTTTCGCTGGTAAAGGCAATATCTTTTTTCGCATTTGTAGTAATACCTTCATCCTGCGCCGCTACCGCTATCGATTTTTTGGCTGTAACATTGATAACACCGTCACCCCCGCCTTCTTTAGCCGGCGATGATGTTATGTTAATGCTATTACCCGCGTTAATGTTAATATCTTTTGATACCAGCGTTAAGGTGTTTGGCGCATAAATGGTTACCGTACCGTCGCCATTAAGGGTTACCACGTTACCGCTGGGATCTTTAACGTTAATGCTGCCATTGCTATCGTCCAGTATCACGGTGTTGCCGCTTCGGGTAGTAAGCGCTTTGGTTTTATTGGTTTGACTGCCGCCCGTACCTGTTTTACCACTAAACATGCTGCCAATAATAACTGGGCGGGCAATATTACCCTCCTCAAATGCTACCAGCACCTGGTCGCCAATTTCGGGGATAAAAACAAACCCGCGATTCTTGCTTACTTTATCCGAGCTGCCTGCATCAGGCGAAACTACCCTAAGCCACTCGGTAACATCATTCGCGGTACATTGCCATTTAAATTTTACTTTAACGCGGCCATGCCCATCCGGGTCGGCATTGTCGGTAACATCGGCCAGCTGCATATCCGGGTTTGGCTTTTCGGCTTCAGCAACCGGGATACGCTCCGTATCGGCAGTAACGCCTTCAAACGTATTTTGGTAATGGCCAACACCGTCGATCTGGTGATAAACCGCCGTAACCAGGAACTTGCCAAAATCCTGCAATTCAAAAGCACCTGTGCCCCTTACACTCATGCTTACATTAAGTATTTTGCCCAGGCCCACCATGGGGTTGTCGCCATTGCCTACAATGGTAACCAATTCGGATATCAGCGCTTTTTGCTGGTTATTAACAAAATCATCTATTTCTTTTTTGTTATTTACCCTAACAGCCAATGGTTCATTATAAACTTTGCTGAAAACTTTGTTTGACGCGCTGATGGCATGCGAAAGATCCGGCGTACTGCCCGAAGAGCCTTGCGGCTCCGACGAAAGCAGTTCATCCTGCCTGGGGTTGTAAGCAAACTTGTTATGCTTTAAAGGCGCTATCTGCATTGCATATTGCAGGCTGTGCAGATCACGCCCGTAAATTAGAGCAACCTCCTCCAGCTTATCAGGCTTACCGAAATTTAGTTTAGCACCATCGTAATAAAACCATTCGTAATACTCGGCCGAAAGACGGTTGATAAACTCAAAATCGCTTTCACGATATTGAATGATATAATCAATAGGCGAAGTATTGGTTGGTTTGATATTGAGGTTCAGATCATTTGCAGGTGCATCCTGCGTAGCTAACTGAATAATGCTGCTCAGGCTTTTGTTAAGGTACGAGCCGAGATCGGGGCCCCGGTCAATCAGGATGGTCGGACTAAAGCCGCTCACCAGGATATCGCCATGAAACCCATGGCTTTGCGAAAGCTCTACCTTGGTAACAATGCCGCTAAATTTATTTTCGCCGCTATCGGCTGTGCCAAATTGCACGGTAATGTTTTTACCAATAAAGTCCTTTGAGTTTTCGAGCGTAACAGCGTTGTACTCTTCAACCATATCATGGTTAAACCTGAGCTGAAAAGTATGGTGCTCATTAAAACGCTGGTCAAGGTTAAAGGTAGAGAAATGGGTGATCTGGGTACCTTCAATATTGATATCTACTTTTAGTTTCTTTTCCATAATTCGGCTATAAAATCCATTAACCTTTAACAGGCCATGGGCTGTAGTAACTTATAATTTTATATTGCCCGTTAACTTTGCCAAAAACAAACCCGTACGATGTTTCCCTGCCATTTTTTTGCTCATATTGTTGCTGCAACTCGTAAAGCTTGCTACCTTTATCTGTAACTTTTGCAATAACTTTATAATAGTTTTCGTCGGTAGCGGCGTCAATTTCCGACAGATCGTCTTCTGTGCTTTTGGGTATAAGACGAAGCGCGTCAGCATTCAATATAGTAGGCTCATACTGTGGATATTCTGCTCCGCTAACCAGCCCTTCAGCAGGGTTAATCTTAGCAGATCGTAAATCTTCGTTCGACCATTGGGGTGTTGTTTGCAGCGGGAAGTAAAACATGCCGGCCAGTTGCTTTTTATTTCTTTGCAGGGCAGCGGCTTTAAACTGTTTCAGGCAGGCTCGGAACAACTGCTCGTCGGTAAGGGCCGACTTATGTACGGTTCGGGAGGCCGACTTAGCTATGGTTTTGACAGTATCAGCAACCGGGGCTTTAGGGTTACCACTGCAGCCCACGGCCGAACCTGCCAACCCGGTAGCAAGCAGTAATAATACCATATATTTAACGATCCTTTTCATTGGTTAATTTCTGGGAATACTAATCAGCGCCCTGTCTTCCATGCGTTTAAGGATAACTGCCGCGCCCATTTGCTGGGATACCGCTTCGGCATCAAAAACACCGTCTTTGACATATTTGCCCTTGACATACTGGTTCGAAAAACTCCAGAGGTAAGGCGTGTGAATGCCCTTTTTGTTATAACCGAAACCATTATATCCCTCCAGCTTTTGCAAAATAAACGGCAGGCTCCAATTGGTTACCTTATCATACTTCATCAGTTTAATAGCATCAACAGCGCTCTCCTCAAAAGTAAACGGAGGGCCATGACCTACCTTTGGGCGATTGGCGGGCACCTGTACCGTGTAACCGGTAAGCGGATCGCCGTTGTGCAGGTGTTTTTTGAAACTGAACGAACACTCCATATAATGTACGCAGGCAATAAAATACCAGGGGATAGCTCCGCCGCCGCCAAAAAGGTTCATAAACGCGAACGGATCGTTTGGGGTAAACCTCCCGGTGTCAAAAAAATTAGCTCCCAAAAGGCCGGTTGTCATCTGCGGTTTGGTCATCATATCCAAAACACTTTCGGGTTTGGCATTAGCCGCCGTTGGGTTTAATGATAGCGGTGTAGTGTTATAACGATCAAAAAAAGGAGTGTAGACCGATGCGAAAAGATTTTTATTTCCGGCAGCCGACGGCGCATTAGTACCAAGGCGTACCAGGTTTGAAATACTTTCGTAACGGGGGCGGTTTACGGTTACCTTTTCATCGATGATCTTATCGACAGCAGCAATTTTTTCCTTTTTAATAACACAGGTATTAAAAAGCTGCACGTATTCCATGGGGGTTGGAACCGACGATTTTTTCACCTTTTTCTTTGTAGTGGGTAAGGCTGGGTTTATTATTCTCTTCTTTCTTTTCATAAGGTTTATAACTGAACCTAAACAAAAGCTGTAAAAAGAACACGGAGGAAAATATGTTACTATCTCCTCCGTATCTTTTTAAAAGACAGTACAAATCAATTGTACTGATATATTATTTAGGCCAGTCGTTTTCGTGCTCGGCGTTGCCTATTTTCAGCTTACGCGCCGATATCACAAAGCTTAACGACATTGGGTTGTTACCGATAATCGATATCCCCTCGTTATATTGAATGATGTAACCATCCTCAAAATTAAGCTCCTTCATTTTGGCATCTTCTTCAGATTTTTTGAAGGTAATAGTGCCGTGGATTGGTTTGTACTGACTGTTCACCATTGATTCGATAACCGAAGTATCTTCGGTTGATTCAACCTCAACCTGGATAGTACCACCATATACACCTGATGACGGACGGCCTTTTGAATCAACGTCCCTGTTTAATGAATAGCTGCATTGCAGCACATCGAATTCTTTCGATCCTAAACTAATTCTTGCTTTGAAAGCCATGATCAATAAAGTTTTAAGTAGATAAATAAATTAAGTGCCCCTTCGGCACAAACAGATAACAAAATCGGCCGGGCTTAGTTTTTACCTGGCCAATCGTTCACGTGCTCGGCGCTTCCCAGTTTCAACTTGCGGGCCGAGATCACAAACTTCAAACTCATTGGAGTTGCGCCTGTAATGTCGATACCTTCAGAATACTTCACGATGTAGCCATCTTCAAAAGACAACTCTTTCATTTTAGCGTCTTCCTCAGATTTTTTGATCAGCAAAGTTCCGGCAATCGGTTTGTACTGGTTGTTAACCATTGATTCGATAATGGAGGTGTCTTCAGTCGACTCGATCTCGATATCGATAGTACCGCCGTAAATACCCGAGGACGGGCGTCCTTTTGAGTCTACATCGCGGTTTAATGCATAGGAGCAAGTGAGCACATCGTAGTCCTTGCCCGAAAAATTTAATCTTGCTTTGAAAGCCATAATGATAAATTTTAAGAGGTTAATAATTTAAAGTAGATGCTTTGCGCATTACTTTAATAACTACAATGTAATTAATTTATTGTTTTGAGAAAATATTAAATATTTATTTAAATAAGTTTTAACCCAAAAGAATATAATTTTTGAATCCACTTTTTACTGTACTCATTATCGAGGTTATAGAGATGCCCGATGGTACTGGTATGCACAGGCTTGATGCCGCGCTTTTCGAGGGTTAGTTTTTTTACTGCCAGATAGGTTGGCTTCATATCAACCTGCCAGTCCTGCCAGGCAGCTTCATCCAATATAGAAACCACACGTCCTGACCGGCCATTGAAATTAACCGACGAGCCGCTGATAAAAACCTGGTCGGGCATAAAAACGCGATCAAAAAAACCTTTAATTTTTGAGTTGATCGAATCTTTATAAACCGGGCAAAATATAACCACATGCGATGCCCATTTTATCGCGTTTACAGCTTGCACCAGGTCGGGTTCGGGCTCGTTATTGCTTAGCGTGAATTGCTTGTTGGGATTAAATTTAAGATCGGCGATGGCTATCTCTTTTACTACAGCTTCGGCGGCCTGGGCCCCGTCTTTATAGGCATTGATCAATGCCGCTGTTGTTGGTGTTTTATCTATATCTGCATTAATGATCAATAGCTGCCTCATCAATGCAAACATAAACCATATTTAACAATAAATAAAGTTAGGCCTTCGGTTAAATTAACCTAAAATGCACACAGCGCTGGTTTAACGGTTGAATCTCGCTTTTAAAACCCACCTCCTAACAGGAGGCACCTACGGAGCCAATATATTGTTTTGCACATATCCGATATCGCTCCAGTAGGTGCTTCCTTATTTTAAAAGGGATTCATTACCACTTCACAACGTTGTGTACCGCGATATTACTGCTGTTTATATTCGCTGTTCCACGTTGGGCTTGCATCCTCACCTTTTTGCCCGTCAAGCTTTACCACAAAGCTTTTAGCGGGAAAATATGGCGTGATATTAATATCAAGGTGAATGCGGTCCTTTTGCTGTTCATCGCGCTCAAACCTGATTATTTTGAAGCGTTCGATAAGCCTGTCGGGCCCCTGGATGTTATCCAAAAACTTCACAATTTGCGAGCGCAGGTCCTGCTCTGTTTTTGAAGTCCAGTTTTCAAAAGCGCGGCGGTTCAAAAAGTCGAATAATACTTTGGTGATATAATCAAATACCCTCACTACCGAATAGGTTTGCAAACCGATATTATCGCCGTTAAACAAAGTTTTGGCCGAGAATGCCATTACCTTGCCGTACTCATTCACCATAGGTACCAGGCCAATGCGCTCCAGGTGCGAGATCTCGCTCTTTTTAAGGTCAAAGCGTACACCATCCACCTCGTTAACCGCTCCATGTTTTTTACCGGCGGTAACCTGCGACATCAGCGTATAATACATTTTACCCGCCAATGCTGCCGAGCCCGGGATATATAAGTCATCCTCTTCACCCGCTTCGGCAACTTTGCCGCGGCCTACCAGCCAGTTACAAGTCATGATGGTGTTTGATTTAAAGGCATCGCCGCCGGTTAAATTGGCTGATGTAAACAGGTCTATCACATCATCCGGTTGTTCAAGATCCGCAAAATCGGTCACCAGCATTACTTTATTATCATAGGCTATTTTTGACCAGCGTTCAACTACTTTGTTTGAGCCAAGGTAGCCGGGCACAACCAGGATTGAATAATTTTGACGAAGATCCAGCCTGTCATAATTTTGCTTGAGTTCATTTGCAGCATATTCAATAAAGCGCGGATTATCAAGCTCTTTCAACTGATCGATCGTGGCATTCATTAATACCACATTCTTCAGCTTATCCTGTTCGGTGTTTTTATAAAACAAATGCACTGTGCGGTAAGCCTGTTCAAGCTCGCGGGTGCTTTCCAATACATTGAGTAAATTTTTGTTCAGGTTTTCTTCAACGCTTTGCAGTTTTTCGGCGCTTTTCTGAATAGTATCGCTAACCGATTCGCCGCTTTCCAAAGCTTCTATCCATTGATTAAGCTTCAGCTTAAGTTCTTCGCGCTCCCCTTTCTTCTCATCATCAGTTAAAAAGATCTGTTTACGGGCTTTGCGTTCGGGGTTCAGGTTTTGAAGGCCATCAATAGTAGCTTCCAGCAAATCAAAACCACCAACTTTTGATAGTTTATCTAAACTGGTTGATAGAGGTGCCGCGCCGCTTCTTTCTTTTATTTTAAGAGCCTGGTCTGTTGAATTTTCATTCAGGATCTGCTCGTTTGGTGTTGCCATGATCGTGTTGTTAAATGTTTAGGATTAGCTAATTATTGGTCAAGCTCGGTTACTATATTTTTTAACGCCTCAATAAAGGCCTGTTTGGTTTCGGCGCTATCAAGGGTTGACTTCAGCGTTTTGTTGGTTTTCAGCTGCTTCATGATATTGAGGTACATCTCGCGCTGAATATTAAGTTTATGCAGGTATTTACTTTGTTGTACCAGGTTTTTGGGGGCAAAATCGCCAAGATTGTTAAAGTGCAGCGTTTCGGTAACATTTGATCCGTTTTCTCTTTCAAGCTCAACACTTACTTTTGGCTTGTAATGAGCAAAAACCTCTTCAACATTTTTAAGTCCCTCAACCTTCTCAGGTCTCAGCGGCTCATTATCAGTTAATTTTTGAATAAACAAAGTTTTATTGGGAGCTATCTCACCAAATGCTTCTGAGGAACCAACTTTTGTTTCGTTTCCCCCTATTTCGTAATTAAACATAGCTTTATTTAATAAATGATAAGTATGAAAGTGTTTATGTTATAATGCAATAACTATAAAATTGTTTTTAACAGTATGTATTTCAGTTAAATTACTTAACTAATGCTCCACAATAATTCAGTATCATCACTTTTTTTATCTATGGCGATAGTATTTCCTTTTTTCAGTTCGCCCGAAATAATATAGCGTGATATTGGCCTGCGCAATTGGTTACGGATCACCGCCGATAGCTGCCGTGCACCATATTTGGGTGTAAAACCGCTTAAAGCCAGCATATTTTTGGCTTCGGCACTTAACTGCATGTTTATGCCCATTTTTTCAAGCGCCTGTATAAGGCTTTTGAGCTGGATCTCAAAGATGCGTACTACATTTTCTTCATGTATAGGTGCAAAGGGTACAATTTCTGATAACCGCGCCAAAAACTCCGGCCTGAACTTATTGGCCATCACTTCCATCAATTGGTTTGATGTAGGCATATGCCCCCGGCTAATTTGCTCAGATACCCACTCGCTGCCAATGTTTGAGGTAAATAGCACCAGCGCGTTTGAAAAATCGCCTTGCTTGCCCAGCCTGTCGTGCATATGCCCTTCATCCAGGATCTGTAAAAAGATATCAAATACCGATGGGTGTGCCTTTTCAATTTCATCAAACAGCACAACCGAATAAGGTTGCTGCCTTATTTTGTTTACGAGCAAGCCGCCCTCTTCATACCCCACATAGCCCGGCGGCGCGCCATACAGCAATGCGGCCGAATGCTCCTCCTTAAACTCCGACATATCAAAGCGGATCATCGCTTTTTCGTCATTAAATAAAAACTCGGCTATTGATTTGGCCAGCTCCGTTTTACCGGTGCCTGTTGGGCCAAGCAAAAAGAATGAGCCGATGGGCTGCCCTTTTTTGTTCAGTCCGCTCCGCGATTCGAGTATGGCATCAGAAACGGCTTTCAACGCCTGGTCCTGCCCAACAACCCGTTTTTTCAGGAAGCCTTCCATGCCTAAAAGCCTTTCTTTCTCTTGTGCCTGGATCTTGCCTAACGGAATGCCTGTTTTATAGGAGATAATAGCGGCAATATCATGTTTATCTACTACCTCGGTTTTATTTTGAGCCAATTCCTCAAGCCGGCTCAAATTGCGTTCAAAGTAAGCGATGTATTCATCAGGCGTTTCAAAAGTATCAACCTGGGTTTCATCTTCCAGCTGACCTAACAACACCGCGCTTATTTTATTGCGATACACGGTGTAAAGCCATTTGTACGCTCCGATCAAATCACCCGCATCATTCAGTGCTTTTAATTCGTTCAGTTCGGTGCGGAGTTCGGAAAGGGCAGTATCGGTGGTATCGTTCATTAAACGGATAGCAGCCATGGTACGGTCGAGCAGGTCGAAGGCAGAGTCGGGCAGGCGACGGTCTTTCATATACCGCTGCGCCAGTCTAACGCACTCTTCGGCAGTATTATCGTCTATCTTTAAGTTGTGGTGCTCCTCATATTGGGGCACCAGTTTTTTAAGCATTTTTATAGCTGTAGGCGTATCGGGCTCATTTACCTGCAGCACCTCAAACCGGCGGCTAAATGCCTGTTCGGGCTCAATCACTTTGCGGTATTCGTCGATAGTAGTGGCACCAATCACCGTTATTTCGCCCCGGGCAAGCTCCGGTTTCAGCAGGTTGCCAACACCGCCGCCTATCGGCCCTTTATTATCGAGCAGGGTATGGATCTCATCAATGAACAGGATCGCTTTTTCAAACTGCTTTATCTCGCGCAGGATGTTTTTTAACCTGTCTTCAATTTCTCCTTTGTAAGATGCCCCCGCGATCAATGAACCCAGATCAAGTTCAAAAAGCTGTACATTCTTAAGCGATGCCGGTACCTGTCCGTTTACAATGCTAAGCGCGAACCCGTCAACCAGGGCTGTTTTGCCAACGCCCGCGTCGCCGGTGATCATTACATTGGGCTTGGTGCGCCGGCTCAGGATCTCCATCACCATCCGTGTTTCGCGCTCCCGGCCTATGATAGGATCTACCTTACCCTGTTTGGCCAGGCTTGTGCGGTCTACACAGTATTTGAGTAATGCTGTTGTTTGTTTGGGTGCATCGCTGCCGTTTGTGGCCTGCGCAGAGGGATTTACCGCATGGTTAACATCCTCATTACTCAAATAAATATCCAGTAACTCGCGTTCTTTTACCGGGAAGGATTTTAGCTGGTTAGCATCAAAACCCACATTGGGCTTTATTAACGCAATCAACACACAAACGGGCGTAATCAAATCCTGGCCTAATTTTATGCGCACATTATCGGCTTCTTCAAATACCTGCTTGACCTGGCTGTTACCTAACATTTCGTCGGGCACGGTTAACGCAGCCGAATAATCTTCAATGCGCACTTCGGCCCAATCGCTTATGTAAGCCGTGTCCTTCCCGATGGATTGAAGCAGGCTCTTCAACCCCACTTCCTGGTGCATCAAGCCTTTTAAAAGGTGGGCCGGACCGAATTCCTTATGGTGATATTCTTTGGCTAATGACTGCGCTACCCGCACCGCCGTTTTCACCGACTCGCTTAAATTAACTATATTCATATGCTATTGCAGGTTAGCCTGGGTTATATAATAATAGGTTTTGCCGTTTGACGTAAAGTGTTGGTTGGTAATAGCAGCCTGTTTAATAACATCACTGCTATGGATCAAATAGTGGATATATGCCTCAAATTGCGCCTGCGGCATATCATCGTTATGTTTAAGATCATTCACCTTTTTATTATAGAAATCTTTTTTGCCGGGTAAGGGCAAACTGGTAACCCGCAGAAAATAATCGGCCAGGGTCATGTCTTTAATATCACCGCCAGATAAGTTAAGTCCTAAATGCTTGGCAGCGATATCAACGTAGTTATCAACCAATTTTGAGCGATAATCGGACGCGTCCCGCTGCAGGTTTTCGCCTATCATGAGCGACAGCAGATCTGTCAGCTGCTTATAATCCTGCTCGTTCAATATCAGCAGATATTGCAGCTGCCCCTTGCTTTCGTTTACCAGGTTCCTGGGTGCTTCGGCGCTGAGGTAATATTTGAAAGCGTTATGCGGCATATTGTTTCCCAAATCGGTTGATGGCTGCCCCTGCTGCTGCATAACCAGCGGCTGTACATAACGGTTTTCGCGCCCGGTAAGCCTGAATGCGCTGTCGAGCGTATGGATCTGGTTACGGATATCATAATCGGTTTCGCGCATCAGGCGTTCAACTGCCAAACTCATGGCCTGGTTTGATTTTACTACTCTCTTGGGCGGAAATACCACAGCGCCCTGGATCAGGCTCTTTTTGGGATAATCGAGGTAGAAAGAAACCGAATCGGACAGTGATGTATTGAATTGCTGCACGTTGGTAAGGCCTTCTCCATTCACCATGCGCTGTTTTTTATAATCGGCCAGCTTTACCGCAGATTGTGATACAATTTGTCTTGCCTGGATTACGAAATCATTGTAGATAGGGTTATAATCGCTAAATACCTGGATAGCTAACAAGCGGGCGTTGGCGGCCGCTATCTGACTGGCCACCGTATTAACCCCTACCGAATTACGATCTAAAGCACCGGTGGCACCAATCAGGATGACCAGGTTGGTTTCGTCCGGATGATTGCCAAACAGGCTTAACCCCGTGCGGATGCCGTCAAAAACAGGTTGGGAACTTATCACCGGGGCGCAGTTACCTGTTACTGTTGACTGCGATTCGAGGTATTTTACCAGGTTACGATAATCGGCACTGAGCGGGGTTGACTGGATGCCCCCGGTTTGACAACCGGACGGGTTACGGTAAACTACAGCCCCATATCTAACCTGGTTACCCCTGGCATGCGCATCAAAAATATCTTCAAATGATTGAATAGTGCTTGTAATACCTGAAAAATAATTGCGCATAGGGCTACCGCCATCAACCACAAACACAATGTTAACGTGGTGAACATTGTTACGGATCTTGAGATAATCCTTATATGCTAAATGCCCGCCTTTGATATTGAGCACACTGTTATGGCTTTTATCATAAACATCGGTTGCGAAGCCGAGGCTAAGATTACCCGAAGCAGATGAGCTTACAGGCATGCTCAATAACAAGGGAGCATTATCGGCCAGTAAGGGGTCAAAAGCAAAATAGCCCGTACCTCCCTTGCTATTATTGGTTTTCAGGGAACTGTTGATATACTTCGCAATAGAATCATTGATCAACGGCTGATTTTCCCTTGCCGACCCGATATATAACCTATCGCCCCAGCTATGAACGGCGTCGGCGGCTATCCAGCCATAAACACTGCCAGCTGCATTATCGGCAATTAACTGCGGATCGGACCCTACCAATACTTTTTTCCCGTCGTCAGATTTTTTGTATACATAAACCACATTGTGCAGCGCCACTTTGGTTTTTTTCTGGCTTTGATCGGGACCGGCAAAAATGTATGCCGAATCAGTTTTGTCATAATAATAATCGGGCATAGTAAGCGGACCGGCACCACTTATAATGGTGATATATTTTTCGGGATAACCATTTGTGCTGGTAAAAGCCGACTGCCAGGGCAACACCTTTGAAATGCTGATCCATCCGTAACTTTGCGAGCCTTTTTTATTGGTAAGCTTTTTACCTTGTACCATGCCGGCCTGGTACTTAATTAGTTTTATAAACCCGTTTTTTTGTTCACTTACATAAAAAGGCTCCATGAAACTTATTTTTTTCATTACCAGCGTTCCGCCCGGCGAGGTATATGTATAATTTTCGGCCCTGTCCGAAAACACGATCCACGGCAAGGAAGTACGGTCGTCGGTATTGTAAATGCTGGTACGCTCATCAGGTTTTTCAAAAGCTTTGGGTAACGTTACCACCGTTTTGCCAAGCGATACCGGCGATTGCGCCCGGGCCGCAATTACTATACAGGTTAAAAAAATGAAGCTTAATATATTTTTCATGTTGGTTGATGCAAATAGGTTTTAAAATGGATTTATCTGGGCCTCTTTTCGGGGGCGGCAGTGGTTGCATGCTGCCTTACCGAAAGCATGCTTGAACAGTTTGATTTTGGCTTTAGGGTAACTTGTGCTTCGTCAACACTGATGCCACCTCCAAAAGTTAACCGCATACAGTAGGAGTAAAAGTCAGTCCGTTTGCTCTCACCGTTATCTTCAAGATTTACGGTAACTTTCTCGTCTCCGCAGAAATATCTCCTAACCAGGTAATAATAATGGCGGTTAAAATCACGGCCGTTGGCTATGGCCTGCAGGTGTGCCCTGATATCATCGATTACACGACGCTCGCTTTCACCTGGGTTTACGATCTGGTTGGCAAATGTTGAATCGGGGTTCGTAATACGCATGCGGTGATAGACCGGGCGCCTGCTTTTATCCGTGCTCAGTTTGATGAAATAGGTACCGGGGTTGTGAAAGGTGTAGAGTGCAGTTGGTCCTTTAACATCCACCCGGCCGGTTTCCCCAAACGACCATTCAAAAATCCGGGCATTACCCTGCGCCTCAAGCCTTACCTGTTCATTTACAATCCCTTGTGTGGGGCCGTTAATTGTAATCAGGGTATCGGCAGCTATGGTTGGGGTACTATCTTTTACGCTAACCGGGAATTGCTGCGTTAAATTGCCGTCAACGGTAAGCCGTATGATATAGTCGCCTGTTTTTTTAAAGTGGTAGCTCCCGTTTTGCTGAGTTGATTTATCGCCATTGCCAAACTCCCAAAGCCAGTTTTTTGCATTAGCCGTATTATCCGAGTAAACCAGGTGCTCGTCCAGGGCTATCTCATCCTTCAGGATACGGGCGTTGATCACTCTCTTTTCAAACAATGAACTCCGCAGCAGGAAAATGATACCGGCAATAACAACTACACCAGTAAAAATGTATAGAAAGGTGTAGGTGTTCCGGTTAGTATCGACGGGCCTCCCGTCGTTGTAATCGTTTTTCATTTTGCTTAGGTTATATATGGTAGATGTATGATGATGCTTACCGGGCCATGCTCATGTTTTGCTGCAATTGCCGCTGTGCAATGTGGCAGTCATCAACCGATCCTTTTATGTTCCTGATATCGTTATAATTGCCCGTTAGTTCGCGCTTATCATAAAAAAGTGCCTGCAACAGTTTTGAAGCGTGGATAAAGCATTTATACCGCGCATCATATGGGCGGCGGTTGTAATATGACTTTATGGCACCTATTGAACCGCTGATATCATTCTCCAAAAAAACGGCCTGCACGTTGGGGTTAAACTTTACTATTTTATGATACGTTGTATCAACGGTTGGTAACGCTTCGGTAACAAGGCTTTCAAACTGCTCTTCTTCGTTTACTTTTTTAGCAAACTCGCTTTTTGATACTAACCCTTCGTTGCCATAATTATAAAATATAGCCACGCACAATATCACCGACGTTACTAAAAACATCCCCATGAAAAACAAGAATTTTTCTCTCCGTTCTTTTAAACTAAATTTTAACATATGGCTTATTAATGCGGATAGTGATGGTTTAGCTGGTTAATAGCCGATTTATTTACCCGGCTGCACGACTCTAACTGTGAGCGAAGGCTTTCAATCTGGAAACGTGTGGTAAAAAGCGAATCTTTGATACTGGCAATGGTTTCAATATCGTTGCTGAGCTTTTTATACAACTCAAAACTTTTAAGCGGGTAAGGGTTACTTTGCAGCCGCTCCCGGATATGCTGATTGCTCTCCTGGATATCATTAAGCAGTACCGTTTGGTTATTAAGCTCCTGCGAATTCATTTTTGCATACTGCGAGAGTTGCTGCATGCGCAGGAGGATCAATTCAAAGCTGTTATTGATATCGGTACGGAGCGCTATCAGCTGATCTGTTTTTTTAACGCGGGCATTTAATAATTCAAGCTCACGGCCCGAGGTTGCAAAAAAGAAGTAAACGATAATGATGGCAAAACCCAGTAATGTAATAAGGTACATCATGAATTTGCGATAAGCCCGGTTTAGGTCGCTATTGTTTACAGGTTTCATCTAATATTATAGTATCGGTTCGGTTTATTTACAGCTAAAAAAGCTGCATTTATAATATTTAGCTCATATTTATTAATTAACCAATAGTGTAATAATTATCAAAAAATCAATACTTTATCAACTATTTGTAACCAATAAAACATATCTACAACTATTTTTGAAAATAAATGTTTATAAAAAGTTAAAATTTAACACAGACGCAATCCAATAATATCATTTATGCTAAACCCGCTTTATTCAAAACCGCTCCGCTTTAGCCATATCAATAATGGCCAGGACCTTGATAAACAAGACCTTGGCGCGTCTATATCGCAATACATCGAACTCATTATTTTTACCCGTTTTGGCGAGCACCGTTACAACCCCGAATTTGGCTGCGAGATTTGGGATATGGATTTTGAACTCATTATGAGTGAGACTATTTGGGAAGAAAAGCTGAGGCAATCGTTATTGCGCTCTATCAGCAAATTTGAAAATAGGATTTATGATATTGATATCAGCGTGAACATTACCGAGATCAACAAATTTTACCCCTTGCGCAACGTGAGCGAGATAAAAAAGAAAGTAGATATAACCATTAAAGGCAAACTGAACAAAACCGGCGAAACATATTTGTTCAAAACTGCATTATTCCTAAGCCCGCTATCAGCATAAACCTATGAGCACTATATTTTATAACTCAAAAGAAGAGATCAGGAACCGCATGCTGAAGAACGCTACCGAGTTTTGGGGCGTTCAAAACGTAAATGATGTTGATCCGCTGGTAAAGCTTTTGATTGAAGCCCTGAGCACCGAATTGTTTAATTTAAACAACGATGTTAAAAACCTGGAGCATCGCATCCTGAACAAAATATCCAGGATCCTGGCCTCCGACTATTTAACGGCTCCCCTTCCCGCCCATGCCATATTAAAAGGTAGACCCATCGAGGCTTCAGAAGTATTGAACATCGGCAACCATTTTTATTTCCGGAAACAGTTGGCAGCGGAGGTTGGCAAAACCAGCCCGGAACAACTGGACATTTATTTTACACCTGCTGGTGCTAACTCTGTATTTAATGCAGAAATAAAATACAGCTTCAACGGGGGCAGGCTGCAGGAACATATTGAAAATGGGCAGAAGAATACATTGCTAAACGTCCGCACTGGTGCTTTTGGCGAACCTAACACCCTTTGGATAGGCATTGAAACAGCAGTAGCATTGAATACTTTTAAAAATGCAGGAATCTATTTCGACTGGCCTGTTTACATCAGCAATACCGATTTTTACAGCCTGCTCCAGGTAACTAAATTTTATCTGGATGGTTCACAGCTTGATACTGAACCTGGCCTCATTTACGCTGATGAACAAGCCGACGATCAGAAACCTGTTTTTTATGATCAGCATATCATTAACCTTATAACGCGGGACATAAGGAGCTATTACAACAATCATTTTATTTCGCTCACCGATGAGCGGCTAAGTAATATTACCGCCTTCAAAGCAAACTATCCGGTTGAGTTGCTGTCGTTTTTTAACGAGCAGGATCTGAAAACGCTTAAACCCTGCTTGTGGTTCAAAATCGTATTCCCGGCGGCAATCCCGGCAAATGCCATTGATGAACTACAGTTACATTTAAACTGTTTCCCGGTAATGAGCAGGCGGCTTCACCAACAGAAATTCAGGATCAAGGAGATCAGCGATATCATCCCAATAAAACCAGGCGCTTATGATCATTTTTTATCGATCCATGAGCTGCATGACGACAATGACGTTCGGTATAACGAGATCCCGTATAGTCAGGCCGGTATTAATTATGAGGGCAGTTACTCCATCAGGAATGGCGGCGCCGAGCGTTTTGATGCACGTAACGCCAGGCAAACTATCGAATACCTGTTTGAGCTGCTTCGCGACGAAAAAGCGGCCTTTGCCGCATACGGAAGCGACTTTTTAACAACGGCCCTAAAAACACTGGAGCAGAATATCTCCGTTATCGAAAAAAAGTCCAAAAGCTCAAAAGATAATCATGAACTGGTAAATTACCTGGTACTAAAACCGGCAAACAAAGCGGCCATGTTATACCTCAGTTTTTGGACAACACTTGCCGATAATGCCAACAATATCCGCAAAGGGTCAAAGCTGCAACAGGCGGAAACCATTAAACTTAAGCC
Organism: Mucilaginibacter sp. SG538B; assembly: GCF_013376065.1. NCBI lineage: Bacteria > Pseudomonadati > Bacteroidota > Sphingobacteriia > Sphingobacteriales > Sphingobacteriaceae > Mucilaginibacter > Mucilaginibacter sp. SG538B. The sequence goes on along the minus strand of NZ_JABMJI010000001.1, from coordinate 630,675 downwards.
GGATAGTTTAAGGCTCCTTACCACGACCACCGGCGGCCGGAACAGCCTTGGGGCTTCCGAGCGGATCCAGGCTTATAAATATGGCCTCACCACTAAAGACCGCATAGTTACCCTTGCCGATCTAACAAGTTTCTGCAGATATGAGCTTGGAACAAAAATCAAAAACATCCGCGTAAGCAAAGGAGTAAGTATCTCAGCCAATCCCAGAGAAGGTTTTATTAAAACAACCGATATTTATATAACCCCGGCCGATCATGAACTTTCGGCACAGGAATGGGCCACGCTGCTTGAGCTGCTAAAATCAAAGCTGCAAAGCCGGAGTGTAATGGATGTTAATTATAGGGTGTTTGCGGAGTAAGATATACATATTGTACCGTCATCGCCCTTGTGTTCTTTTGTTATTAGGTGACTGGGCCTGCAAATCGCGCAGAATCACGGCCTGCATTATTTTGTCCCGCTTGCCCACCCTGCCCTATCGCGACATCGTAAATAACGCATAAAGCGGGATAATTTTAAAATATCCCGTTTTATGCGTTTTATAGAAAATCTTACAACGCTTTCTCTTTCGGCACAAAATCATTCATCACCGCCTCGCGGATCAATGCCGGCGGCAGGATCCCTTGCGACAGGATGAAATCATGGAAATGCAAAGCGTTGAATTTGTTGCCTAATGCAGCCTCGGTATCTTTGCGCAGGGCAATCATTTTGGTAAAACCATAAAAATAGCTATTGGCCTGGCCGGGAGCGTTAATGGTATAACGCTCAACTTCCTGGCGGGCAAAGGCACGCGATTGTACTACATCGTTCATCAATACATCAAGCGCCTGTTGCTGGGTTATCTTACCAGCCTGCAATTCAGGATCAAGGAAGGCGCGCGCGGCCCTGAGCAAGCGATAATCTAACGAAACCAACTGTCCTTCTAAAGGCATGTAAGGGCGGGTAATGTATTCGGAATATAAGCCCCAGCCTTCCACATTGGTGGAGTTAAAGGCGTACAGGGCGCGTGCCTGTGATACCCCTTCTTCCACCATTTTATCAAACTGTAATTCGTGCCCCGGCCTTGCTTCATGGGCTATGATGGTCCACGAGGCGGCATCAAAAGTAAAGTCATCGTACTTGTCTGTAGCTTTTTCGCCGGGTGATGCGGGCATGTTTAATGGCAGTACAAATACGCCACGCTGGCCGGTATTATTCAGAAACGGCGGTGGCACCATGTGTGGGGCCGGGCTCTGCGCAGTCTCGGCGGCCGTAGCTAAACGGATAATAGCCGGGCGGTTTGGCAGCGTTACCAGTTGATGATCGCGAATGATGCCTTCAATATCTTTTAAATGCTGCTCGTACAGCGGAATAATAGAATCTCCGTGGATCTGCTCTTTTTTAAGTTCACGAATTACAGCCCGATAGTCACCTGAGGGCAGGCCACGTTTTTTGGCTATCTGCCCGGCAATAGGCTTCATCTCGTCCTGGATCTGATTGAACAGGGCATGTGCCATTTCAGCTACTTTCGCAGGGGGAATATCTATACCATAAGCTTCGAGGTTCATAGCATACTCTTCGGGTGGGAGCCTGAAATCTGTACGGGCTTTCACCAGTACGTTTGCTTTTACCCATTTGTCATAATCTTCCAGCTGTTTTTTCAGGGTGGCATAAGGTTGTTCCCATCCGGTCACCTTGTATTTGGTACAAAGCTCGGCGATGCCGCTCACGATACTCGCATTGCGCGACAGATCGGTTTCCATGCGTTGCTTTGACGGATAGATCATGTTTTTGCCGCCCATCTGGTGCTGCAGGCGTTCCCTGTAAATGGTTGTCAATGGTTTATAACCTTTTTCCAGTCCTGCATATTTACGGATACGCATTACCGCTGCCTGGCGACGGGCTTCGGGGGTTTGATCGTCAAGCAGTGTTTCCAGTCCGCTGTAAATGGTTGAGGACGCATTCAAAAAAGGGACCTGGCGGCTCAACTCAAAGTCCTGCTGGCGAAAACCCAGTTTGAGGTGGGTTATAATGATATTGATATCCTGTTGAATAAAAGTATTTTTTTCAGTCTTAAGGGCTTCGGTAAGTTTAGCGACAACGGCCTCTTCATCCTTGCGTTCGGCCATGATGTTTTGGAGGGTTGGTATAGCTATGTCACTGTCATACTCGGCCAGGCCTTGTGATGATCCGTATTCGGGCGAGTATTTTTTATCCAGATCAATAATGATTTTGGTATACTCATTTGATTTGGCTACCCATGCTTTTGTTTCGGCTGATTGCTGCGCCCGGGCATTAATGCCGATACCAGTCAATAGCACTAACAAACCGGTGCTTTTAAGTAGATTTTTGTTCATGGTCAATTTAAATTATGAATGGCAAGTTACTTAATTTGACCGTTGATATTTTTGATTACGTTGATTTCGCTGATAATAGCACATTTTGACTCTTTCGGCATTGCTGGCGACGACATCAACAACGGCACAACGATATACGTTAAATGAAACAGCCTGTCTTTTCGTAGCGAAAAGACAGGCTGTACAACAGATCAACGCAATAAGCGTAATCAATCAAAAAAATCAACGGTTAAAAGCGGTACCCTAAAGTAAGGAATGCATTATTGTTAGTTTTTTTCAAATCGGCAAAAGGACTGGTTGCACCTACCTCATAAGGGAAAATGGTTTGCTTGCCGGTTACCCTGGCGTAAGTAGCGTCAACAAAATAAGCACCAAAATGAAAGCCTATACCGCCGCTAACTGTTTTAATATCACTGCCAAGGTCTTTCATCGGGTTACCCTGCTGGCTGTAACCGCCGCGCAGATAAACGAGGCTGTTCACGTTTACTTCGGCGCCCACATGAAGGTTCACTGTTGAACGGTAAAGTGATTTGATATCACTGTTGTCACCATCGGCAGTATAACTGTCGTTACTGCTTAAATGAGTAGTGGTATAATCGATATATTCAACATCGCCGCTTATGAAACCATATTTGCCTATGAAAACAGACGCGCCACCTGCTAATTTTAACGGCGTACGCAGATTGTAGCTTAGCTGATATGGTTCGGATTCGTTTTGATGACTCTTGCCACCTGTGTATTGCGTGGCAAGCCCTTCGGAATATGAATCATCAATATTATAAAACGTTGGTGAGGTAAATACAAAGCCCAGGCGTAAAGCTTGTATAGGTTTATAAATAATACCTAATTTGGCGTTAAAGCCCGAGCCTTTGGTGCTTTGGTCTTGCGCAAAAGTGGATGAAAAGTCGGTAGGGTTGCCGCCATTGGTTATAATGGCGTTGCCATTTTCGGTAAACCTGGCGTGCGAATTATACCTGATATCGGTAATAGCCAGTCCCAAACCTAAGTAAAGCTTATTGCTGTAATTGGCACCGAACGAAAGGTTAAACTCCGACTGGCCGCCGGTACGGGTAATCCCCGCCAATTGCCTTACCGGAACATTCACTGTGCTTGAATATGAGTTCGGGTCTGATGCCGGGCCGAAATTATCGATCAGGACATGATCATATGCCCATCCATCAAGGCCCTTAGGGTTAACACTGCCATATTGAGATACTTCGCGCTTGGCAATACCGGCATAGTAATCAGAAATAGAACTGGTTTGGTTTGTACCGCCGTAAGCAACGTTTTCATAAAAGTTATTGGTACGGCTGTAGCCCGCGCCATAATTGATGCTTAGCCAGCCTTTGCTTTTGTCGCGCCCACGGGTAGTTAGTTGCTGATAAAATACGATGGCTGCGTTGCTCATGTTCACATCGTTACGGTTGGCGCTGCCTGCCTGCCCAAAAAAGCTGGAGCTTATTTTGGAGTTATCATACTCAGGGGTAATACTAACCTCCGAGTGTGTAAAAAAGCCTAAGCCGGCAGGATTGCCGCTAACTGAGCTTAAATCGCCGCCTACAGCTGTGCCGGCGTTGCCAATAGCTTTGATACGTGAGGTTGAACCGGTTTGAAAGGTTGAAAACCTGATGGCATCCTGTGAGTATTGCGCAAAACTATCTTTAGTAATTGCTACTATAGCAATTATGCTTAGTAAATACTTGATTTTCATAAAATTCAGGTAAATAAAATATAAGATTTAGGTTTATGGTCTTGATGGTCTGCCGCCACCGCCGCCACTGCTGCTGCCGGTGCTGCGTGAACTGCCGCCGCTTGAGCTTGGTGATGGCGTATACGATGGTTGCTGCGATGTACGTTCAACCTGTGGCTGTCTGTAAACCGGCTGTGCATCACGGGTAGGCGCCGCGTCCGTACGGGCCGGGCGTGCATAGCGGGTGCCATTGTTATTATTATAACTGTTATTTCCGCTATTGCTGCTGCCGTTACTGTAAGTGTTCGTTCTGCTGCCCAATGGTCTGTTACGGCCTCCGGGAATGTAGCCTATACCGGAAGTGGCACTGCTGACAGGGCGGCGCCCGCTGCCTGCAAAAGGATTGCCATTACCACGATAGGGCCGTGCTGTACCTGACGAAGCATAGCCTCCACCATAGTAACCGCCATATCCACCGTATCCATAACCGCCGCCGTAATAACCACCGTATCCATAACCTCCATAACCCCAGCCACCATATCCGTAGCCTAATCCCCAACCGCCATATCCCCAGCCAAGGCCGTATCCGTATCCTGGTCCCCAGCCACCATAGCCTCCATAACCGAGGCCACCGTAATAGCCGCCTAAGCCACCATAACCAAGGCCGTAGTTGTAATAAGGATAGCTATTATATGCTGAATAAAAATCATCGTAATAACCAAATGGGGAAAAATAACTGAAACGGTTTATACGTGCCGAATAATCATCGTAGTAAAAGTAATCATCGTCGTCATCGCTATATCCATCCTCTGCAACCGGGGTTTGGTTGTAAGCCGGCTGTTGTGCATAAACAGGTTCATCGCCCGCTCGTGCATCAGAAAAATAAACGTTGTCATTACTTTGGTTTGATGCAAGCTTGGTTGTAGAGCAGGAACTCAATGCCATGGCACCGATGATAAACATTCCTATCGCGATGTTCCGTTTCATATGCAGGTTAGTAAAAAGTTCAAGGTCAAATAAGTTTTAAATTTATAAATTTGGCAGCAATATACAACAATTACACAAGTCCAAATTCTATCCAATCAATATGAGCAAAGGTGTTATTAGTAAAGACGAAGATTATTCGCAATGGTTTAACGACTTAGTAATTAAATCTGACATGGCCGAGTATTCGCCGGTTAGAGGCTGTATGATCATTAAACCGTACGGTTATTCGATATGGGAAAAGATCCAGGCGGTGCTTGACGAGATGTTTAAAGACACCGGCCACAGTAATGCTTATTTCCCTCTTTTAATACCCAAGTCGTTCTTTAGTAAAGAGGCCAGCCATGTTGACGGTTTTGCCAAAGAATGTGCTGTTGTAACTCATTACCGCCTCAAAAATGATGGCGAAGGAAATATTATTGTTGACGAAGAAGCCAAGCTTGAAGAGGAGCTCATCATCCGTCCGACATCAGAGACTATTATCTGGAACACTTACAAGGGCTGGATCCAATCATACCGCGACCTGCCTATCCTGGTTAACCAGTGGGCCAACGTAATGCGCTGGGAAATGCGTACCCGTTTGTTTTTACGCACCAGCGAATTTTTATGGCAGGAAGGCCACACCGCGCATGCAACGGCTGAAGAAGCGGTAGCCGAAACCGAGCAAATGCTGAACGTATATGCCGATTTTGCCGAAAACTGGATGGCATTGCCGGTAGTAAAAGGCCGTAAAACTGCTAATGAGCGTTTTGCCGGTGCTTTGGATACCTATTGTATTGAAGCTTTGATGCAGGACGGTAAAGCCTTACAGGCTGGTACATCGCACTTTTTAGGACAAAACTTTGCCAAAGCGTTTGACGTGAAATTCACCAATAAAGAAAATAAGCTCGATTATGTTTGGGCTACTTCATGGGGTGTTTCAACGCGTTTGATTGGCGCACTGATCATGGCGCATAGTGATGATGCCGGTTTGGTATTGCCTCCCAAAATTGCTCCTATCAAAGTTGTTGTGGTACCTATCTATAAGCACCAGGAAGAGCTTGATAACATTTCGGCGTACGTAGCAGCCCTGAGCAAAGAACTTAAGGCCAAAGGCATATCAGTTAAATTTGATAACCGCGATACTCATCGCCCGGGAGCTAAATTTGCTGAATACGAACTGAAAGGTGTTCCATTGCGTGTAGCGATAGGCAGCCGTGATATGCAGAACGGAACAGTTGAACTGGCCCGCCGTGATACCAAAACAAAAGAAACCGTTAACCAGGAAGGTCTTGCACAAACTATCGAAAACCTGCTTGAAGAGATCCAACAAAATATCTATAAAAAAGCATTTGATTTCCGTGCCGAAAACACCACCGAGGTGGACACCTGGGATGAATTTAAACGCATGCTCGATGAAGAGCCAGGTTTTATCAGTGCACACTGGGACGGTACATCCGAAACCGAACAAAAAATAAAAGAGGAAACTAAGGCGACAATCCGTTGCATACCTTTGGATAATAAACAGGAAGAGGGTAAATGTATCTTCACCGGTAAGCCATCTACGCAGCGGGTGTTATTTGCGAGGGCGTATTAGATTTGTAAAGTCCATAGTTTATGGTCGATAGTCCATAGCTATGAATAATTGTTTTTTTACTATGGTCCATGAACTATCGACTATGGACCGTGCTTACAGCACAACCATGAAATTCGCAACTAAAGCAATACATGCAGGGCAGGAGCCCGATCCAACTACTGGCGCTATCATGACGCCGATATATCAAACATCAACCTACTGGCAAAAATCGCCGGGAGATAATAAGGGCTATGAGTACTCGCGTGGTACCAACCCTACCCGTAAAGCGCTGGAAGATTGTTTGGCTGCCTTGGAAAATGCAAAGTTTGGCTTAGCGTTTTCGAGCGGAATGGGTGCAACTGATGCGGTGATGAAATTGCTTGCGCCCGGCGATGAGGTTATTACCGGCAACGATCTTTACGGAGGCTCGTACCGTATTTTCACCAAGATATTTGCTAACTACGGCATTAAGTTCCATTTTTTAGATCTGTCTGATCCGGAGCTTGTTCGCGCTCATGTGAATGATAAAACCAAGTTGGTTTGGATTGAAACACCAACCAATCCTACTATGCGCATTGTAGATGTGGAAGCCATCGGTAAGATCACCAAAGAAAAGAATCTGCTTTTTGTGGTTGATAATACCTTTGCATCACCATACCTGCAAAATCCTATAGATCTGGGTGCTGATATTGTAATGCATTCGGTAACCAAATACATTGGCGGCCATAGTGATGTGGTGATGGGCGCATTGATGCTGAACGATGAGGATCTTTATAAAAAGCTCTGGTTCATCTACAATGCCTGCGGTGCTACACCAGGACCTATGGATAGCTTTTTAGTTTTGCGTGGTATCAAAACCCTGCACCTGCGCATGAAAGCTCATTGCGAAAACGGAAAGCAGATAGCCGAGTTTTTGAAAGATCATCCAAAAGTTGAAAAGATCTACTGGCCGGGCTTTACCGATCATCCTAATCATGATATCGCCAAAAAACAAATGCGCGATTTTGGTGGCATGATCAGCATCGTATTGAAAGGTGCCGATCTGCAGGAGACTTTCCGTATTGCATCATCATTTAAAGTGTTTTCATTGGCCGAATCATTAGGAGGAGTTGAATCATTGATCAATCACCCGGTAAGCATGACCCACGGCTCAATTCCTAAAGCCGAACGTGAAAAAGCAGGCGTAGTTGATAACCTGCTGCGCCTGAGCGTAGGTGTAGAAGATATAGAAGATTTGCTGGAGGATATTAAACAGGCGTTAAGCTAAAAAATGAGCCTTTAATCAAAACTTTCTTATGGGGGATTGGATAAAGGAAGCTATTGCGTTTTGGGATGAATGTGAAGTAAAAATGAAGCCACCCGCAACTGCTGCGGATTTCGAGAAAGCTGAAACTATTCTAAGTTTTAGCTTTCCCGATGATTTTAAAGCGCTTTATGCTGTTGTAAACGGGTTTGATGATTATGAATGGCAAGAGTATATGTTTTCTTTTTGGTCACTCAATAGGATTATAGAAGAATTTGTCGAAAGCGAGAATAAGAATATTATAGGCTTTTGTGATTTTTTAATAATGAGCCACGTTATTGGCTTTAAGCGAAATGCAGTGGGCATTTTTAATGATTACTCAACCGACTACGAACCTATTGCTCTTACTTTTATGGAAGCAATAGGTATGATAAACAGTGGTTCACGTGAAATATATTAAATGTGAACATTTCGGCACATGGATATAGGATACAATAAGAACAGTTACCCCTTTAGGGGGGCAGGGGGCGAAGCTCTCAAAGCCTTCCTCGACGCTAAGGTTGCCCAATACAATCGCCCCGAATTTATTGAGAATGATCCGGTAACCATCCCGCACATGTTTAGCCAAAAGCAGGATATCGAGATCATGGGTTTTTGGGCTGCCACACTGGCCTGGGGACAACGGGTTACCATTATCAAAAAATGCAAAGAACTTATTACGTTGATGGATGGCGCGCCTTATGATTTCATCATCAATCATGAAGAGCCTGATCTGAAAAAGCTGTTAAAGTTCAAGCACCGCACTTTTAATGATGTGGATACTTTATATTTTATCGCTTTCTTCAGGCAGCATTATGAGCGCTTTGAGTCCCTCGAAGACGCGTTTATTCCCGAAGATGGCGATTACTCCCCCTTTAGGGGGTTGGGGGGCTTTCGATCATATTTCTTTTCTTTGCCCGATTTTCCGCATCGTACTAAAAAGCATGTATCGTCGCCATCGCAAAAATCAACCTGCAAAAGGCTGAATATGTTTTTACGCTGGATGGTGCGGAAGGACGATAACGGCGTTGATTTTGGCATCTGGAACCGCATCAAACCAGCCGATCTGATCTGCCCGCTTGATTTGCATGTTGACAGGGTATCGCGCAAACTCAATCTTATCGCCCGAAAACAAACCGACTGGCAAACCGCCGTTGAGCTAACCGAAAGGCTTCGCGAGTTTGACCCGAACGACCCGGTTAAATATGATTTTGCCTTGTTTGGGTTGGGGATTGAAGAGCGTTGGGGCGCGCAGTTTTGATCATTTATCGGTTATAAAGTGGCTGGTTTTTGCTCAACTACAACTATGGGTTTGGGTTCTTCTACTCGACGCATACGCACTAATTTACCATCATCAAAATAGTAATACATGTTTGCAATTACCCTTTGGGCATCGGCTTCAACAGTACGCTTGTAAATAGAATGGCCTGGTGTGGCTTCGACCAGCGAGAGGTTAAACCGTTGAGAGGCTGTAAAATCTTTTTCGCTCATGCCAAGTGCATATTGCGGAACGCCCCCATTTTGTAATACGCTGCAGCTTGTAATGACGAATAACAATGAGATGATTATGAATGACCTTTTCATTTGTGTGTTGTGATTTGGTTAGTAATACTGTGTTGTACCAGTATGACTTGTCACAAATGGAAAGGTTTACTAAACATCTGTTTGAAGATGCGATGTTGCAGTGTATCAGGTTTATTAAATTTTAAAGCTTAATCTTCTACGCCTCCTCCTTAAAATAAACCTTATAATAATTCATCGCCCTCCCATCGTCAAAACCTTTCTCAATCAGTTCCTTATCGCCATGAATATAGATGTGGAAGTTTTTATCAAGCTTTAAAACGCTTTTGTAAATACGAGCCTGCTTCTTTACCGCATTTTCTGATATAATAAAATTATCGGCAATAGGGCTGTCAAATTCCTGCTCGTACTGGTTTTTGAAAGTTTTGAATGATTCAATGGCCTGTTCGTTGCCGATCACTTCATTCGAAAACTCCTCCATATCAAAGGTTTCCTTTTCTTTAAAATACTTCATGGAGCGGTTCAGCAGGTCGATCTTATCGGCCTTGCTCATCTCAAATTCTTCGTCAATTTTTTCAGTGATGAAGTTTTTGTAAATGCCTAATGTGTTATTGGTTTGGTTGAAACTATCATTACGGATCTTTAACTGCAGAAAATCATCCTTCCAGAAACGGGCAGCTTCCTGCCCGCCGTTGGTTTTATCAACAACCACTACCTTGTAGCCGTTTTCTTTTTCGATATTGAAGATCAATACACCTTTATCCAACTTATTGATGTTGATGGCGTCCTGCTCATAATCAACCTGGAAACCGCCTTTGTCTGGGTAAACTTTAAGGTAAGTTTCCTTGGTTTCTGACTTGAAGATACCGATGGCATCCAGTGGGTTGCCTTCAATTTGAACTTTATTAAAGTAAACCACGTACAGCTCGCCGCCTTTAATGTTAGGGTGATTGGTAACCTTGTACAAATGTTTCGCTATTTTCTCAGATGCCTCGTGAAATTTAGTGTTGTCATCAAATACCTGTGTGGTAAAGTGATGCAGTTCGTTCAGTTCCAGGTCGCCACTGCTGTGCATCAGGTGATAAACCTCGTTAGCCTTTTCAAAAGGTTTCAGAAAATATTGCATAAGCAGGTTGGGAATAATCTCATCCTTTAATTCCAACGGCTGTTCGGAGAGTGCATACATCTCTTCCTGCGACTGATTACCAACGTGATGTACCGAAATAGTTTCGAGTGAAGCTTCAAAAAAAGTTACCATAATTGCCTGCGAAGGTAAAGATTTTAGTTAATGGTTCATGGATCATAGCTCATGGTGTGCCTGCGTTTTTCATGTTCAAGTCATATGGAGATGGATTAGAAGGAGTAGGTGAGAAAAATCACCGCGAAATAACGACCTTTGCACTTTGGTAAATTAGGCGGGCTTAGGCTATGATCTATGAACCATTAACCATCAACTAAAAAATGACAGATAATACCGATACCATAGTTGCCCTTGCCACACCAAACGGCGTGGGCGCCATTGCTGTGATTCGCCTTTCGGGCCCTGATGCCATAAACATAGCCAACAGTGTATTTAAAGGTAAAGACCTGAGCAAACAGGCATCGCATACTATCCATTTCGGCAGCATTGCCGATGGCGATTTGATTTTGGACGAGGTGCTGGTATCGTTGTTTGTTGGCCCGCGGTCATACACCCGCGAAAACGTGGTTGAGATCTCATGTCATGCTTCGGGTTATATTATTGAAAGTATCATTAAGCTGTTCATCAAAAAAGGTGCACGGTCGGCCAAACCCGGCGAATTTACGCTAAGGGCATTCCTGAATGGTCAGCTCGACCTGAGCCAGGCCGAGGCTGTTGCCGATCTGATCGCCTCCAATTCCAAAGCATCGCAGCAGGTGGCCCTGCAACAACTTCGCGGAGGTTTCAGCACTCAATTACAGGCCCTGCGCGAGCAACTGGTAAACTTTGCTTCGCTCATTGAACTGGAACTCGATTTTGCTGAGGAAGATGTAGAGTTTGCCAACCGTGATCAGCTGAAACAGTTGATCCACGAGATTACCAAAATTGTTGGCCGGTTAATTAATTCATTTGAGTTGGGTAACGCCATTAAAAACGGTGTAAACACGGTAATAGCAGGCAGACCAAATGCGGGCAAATCAACCCTGCTGAACGCCCTGCTTAATGAAGAGCGTGCCATAGTGAGCCACATCCCCGGAACCACAAGAGACACGATTGAAGAGGTGCTGAATATCCAGGGCATTAATTTCAGGCTGATTGATACTGCCGGGATCCGGGAAGCTACCGATGCCATTGAACAGATAGGCGTACAGCGCACCATGGAAAAGATCAGCCGGTCGGCCCTGTTGGTTTACGTTTTTGACGCCGCCAAAATTACTATTGAAGAACTGAATAGTGATATCGCCAGCCTACAAAAACCCGGGGTTACCATGTTAGTGGTAGCCAATAAAGCAGATTTGTTAAATAAGTCGGAAAGCCAGCAAGTCGAAAAGTCCGAAAGAAGCTTAGCTGATTTATTCGCTAATGCTTACAGTTTCGGGGAACGAAGTTTATTCACTTCTCCATCCCCTGACTTTCGGACTTTCGGACTTCCGGACATAATTTTTATCTCCGCCAAAGAAAAACATCATATTGACGATCTGAAACACAAGATCTACTCCTCTGCGGTAAAAGACCAACTCAGTGGTGACGAAACCCTGGTAACCAATATCCGCCACCTCGAAGCCTTACAAAAAACTGAAGAGGCGCTTGTAAGGGTATTGGGCGGTATTGATGGCAGCATAACTTCCGATTTTTTGTCGATGGATATTAAACAGGCGCTTCACTACCTCGGTGAGATCACCGGTGTTGTTACCACAGATGATTTGCTGGAGAATATATTTAGTAAGTTTTGTATCGGCAAATAGGCACGCAGAATAACACATACTAACGATAACTTATGACAAATAAATTCCTCATTGTTAATAAGTTATATTAACTCTTCTTGTCCAAATTCTTGGATATTTGACCCTGTTTTACTGACTTTTGTAACTCAGATGTAACCCAAATCTCTCTTTAGCGTGTTGCCGCAAAATCGAGTGGAAATTAAGTCGCTTAGGTCGCTTATTTACGCTTATTGATGCTTAACCACTATTAGCAGGGAAATTATGGGTGACTTCTCGACCAAAATTTGACAGGAAATTTTAACGGACATCATCCGTATTAAATTCTCCGGTTATTTCTCTTGATTGATTATCAGCAGGTTACAAACGCAAAAACAATGCTAATTTCCGGCAAAAGAGAGGAAAGAAAAGTAGGATCAAAAAACAAAAGATGAGTTCAAATTTCACCGTAAAAAGGATTTGCGAACATTGCGGGAGTACTTTTACCGCCAAAACTACCGTAACCAGGTTTTGCAGTATTAACGAAATAATTGATGGCGACAAAGGGGTAGTTTTAAAAACTCTTGAAAAAATTGCTGCCTTTTTCGGGCTAAAATATTATGAAATGGGCAATCCGAATTTTCCTATTCCCCCCGAGGACAAATTGCCCACTACCACAAAGTTGGTAATTGCAAAACGGAAGGTAGAGGGAGAACCTAAGAAATATAGTGATCACAGGTTAACAGAAGCGTTGGACGCAGTCCTAAGCGGAAGTTACTTGGAAGAACCAAGAACATCTAAGCAAATACTAACCCAACTCCCAGAAGACGTAAGAACTGCTATTAAAAACGAAGCCCGCCGAATTACTGACTTGTTAAAGCGGGAACCTCGCTGCTTTTTAGTGAAAAAATTCAAAATTGAGGGATCAAGGGAGTATTGATATCTGCTAATTGAATTTGCACGGCAATAGCGGCAATTTGGGACTAGTATAGCAGATAAGTTAAAGGTTGTTCAGTATCGCTGATTAACTAATTCAACTTAACATAGCGCTTACTTTTTTTCGCAATCTAACGGTTTCAATAAAACCGGTTTTATAACGAAATCGCATATCGTAGGCTATTTTTAACAACATTCCAAATACTACCCAGTATATAGAGAGACTTGAGTTTGGTTTGATCGCGGATATACATACAAGAGTTACAATCGCTAAAAAAAGGTGCCTAAAGCCAAGAAAAGCGATATTGTATGGAACTTTGTTTGAATTCATTAACCGTTGTTTAAATAACGGTTTACTGTATTCTTTTGCCCTTTTTTTGTAACTCAAATTATAGTTGTAGGTTTCAAATCTTTTGTTGAGATTTTTAAAAGATTCTCCTTGCCCCCCATTATTAAGAAACTCCTTTAATGTTGGCAACGTAAGCATCATAATTGAATAATATGATTTCACCGTTTCAAATGTTTGCATGCGACTGACAGGGTCGGATATACAATTAAAAGCCCATATATCTGCATGATATTCCGCTTCCAGTATCGTCGCATCATGGCTGCTAAACGCATAATAAAAAAGAGCTAAAGACAGCGGAAATATCAACCAGTAATTGCTTGTAGAAAATAAAAAGATGATTAAAACAACGATACATTGAAATATGGCTGTACTTCGCCTTGCCATTATTTTCGAATTACCTAAAGTTGCATGACCGAACTCATGCAATATGCCAAACCGTTGGTAGCTGGTCATTTTTGATAACCTCTCGCTTAAAAATATATAAGTTGGAGTATATAGCGAAGAATAAACAACATTTCCAGCCGCAAGTAAATTAGTGTCCTTTTCCAATGCAAAAAAACGCACCAAACCTTCAGGTATGAAGTCGTTATTTATTTTTTGCATATTCTTGCGAAAGAAAGGTTTCGCTTGAATACTAAAAAACGTATCAAGTTTTTGATTGCCGAATATTTCCTTCATAATTTCTTCAGCATCCATTTCATAAATGCATTCTTTTAATTTACCATCTGGCCCTCCAAATGATTCTATTAGTTTGCACAGTTCGATGTGACTTTGAAATTGTTTAAATACTTGTTCAGATGCAAAAACTATGACATAAGAAAGCAACATACAAAACACCAATGCCCAAGAGGGATGAACGCAAAATCCTAATAACGAAAAAAAAAGCAAAGGTTGATTCGGAATGGAAGAAAGTGTCAATTTTAGCAGCTCAAAAGGTAGTAGAATGTACTTGAGTTTCATCCCTTTTGAAGTTCTTCAATTAATTTCAAAACAGCGGTCACGATACTTATTATTGATTTGACTTTTGTAATCTGATTAATTCTTTCTTGTTTGACGGATTTTTTAACCTTTTCTTCAATTTGATCAGGCGACTTCAAGCCGCTATTATAAAGTGTAAGGATCGTTTTGGTAATAATTGCAGCGGTAGACAATACTTCTATTGCAATACGTGCATCAAACTTGGTACTTCCTTTAGTTTCAAGAAGCATCGTTTCAGGTTCGATATCATTATTTACATAAGTAATAACCTTACTGGTGGTCTCATTGCCAACAGGTTCAGTCCAAATACTAAACTCTTTTGAAATAAGGCGATTCGCCAATGTTGAAAATTCCATCGCAAATATGTTAGGTATTTTGATTCTTTTAGAGAAGCCACTAATATTGCAATATACTATTTTCTTATCTTACAACTAACTTAAAAGTTTTTTTAATATCTAATAATTACCACGTTACTTGACCTCGTCGGAGTTAGGACATACCTTTTTGAAGTATACCAAAGATTACTTCGAGCTTATAGTCGCTGCTATCACCGTACCATTTCATATTCTAACCAATATTTTCTTTGCCAGTGAACGCTTACGGCTAACAAGCAACTTTAGTATTGTAAATTTGCCTTCTAAGCATCAAAGCAACTGGAGAAACTAATGAGCCGAGTCGAAAGTTTATAATAAAGGCAAGCAATCTTTTACCCTCAATATATATTTTGAGCGTAAGAAAGTTGTTCAAAAGAAAAATTTATAGTAGTTACATTTGCTTTAGCCTCCGATTTGCCTGTGCTAAGCGCAGCCATACCCGCAACAGGAGTGTATGCCAATTGTTGAATATTTAAAAAAGCGGCTTCTAAGCCATTAGAGGTGGGCTTGTAATAAAGTGAAAAATATTTATTTTTTAAAAGTGTCCCTGCTTTTGCGATGAAATGATATTCCTCCGGTACGCCATTCGCATTTAAAATATCTTTTGTTATAACATTAAAATCCCATCCACATTCAAAACCACAACTATTGAACAATTGATAAGCTTTGCTTTCATCACCATTCTTTCTTCTATCACTCATGCATTTTAAAATATTACAAGGGCAAACGTTTACTATTGTTTTTTTAGTTTCAGCTTCATAATTACTGCTAAGAATAATGCTTCCATCTCTGGTTGGTTGATGTTCAAGATGAAACTTTAATTTTTCAACCTTCTCCTTTGCTTTTTTTATCTTAAACAATCTGTATCCGATAAAAAGGTCAATTCCACCTACAACAATTTCTTTTTCATTGCCCTTATCGAATTCACCTTCAATATCTACTTTAGTAAATAGCTTGCTAAGTTCTGCTTTGGCATTATTTAAGTTTGCTTTTTTTATAGTTAATTTAATCTTGTTAACCTTTAATGCGTCGTAAATAATCGAGTTACCGACATTGTTTTTTAGAATATTCACATCGTTAAAACCAACGATGCTCAAGGAAACCAAATCTAAAGATTGAGTAGATAGCGACTTAAAATATCCGCCACTTTTTAGAAAACTTAGCACTCCAAGTTGCAATTTTGTACTATTGGTATCTGAGCTTAAATAATTTAAGTTATCGAATGATTTCGTAACTATTATTTGTTGTTGAGAAGCCCCAAGCCCTACTGGACCAGTAACATCGTTCCAAGCAGCACCAACTGGCACATTGACTCTTGGTAACGACATCAATTTAAATCCCGCAATAGAAGTAGTGGAAACATTAATTTGCCCCTTACTGAAATGGCAATTAAAAACTATAAAAATAGAGATTAACAGGATTTTGCACATAGCGATAATGTTTACAGGTTAAAATTTCATCAGAGACAATATAGAAAATATTTCTTGGTTCTCAATACTTTACAAGCATTGTGCTAATATTTTGCTTTTGGTCGGTGTTTTCACCGCCCCATTTCATTCTTTAACCAAACTATAAAGCTCCATGTGATAAGGGACTTTTTAATAATGTGATAAATATTTCTCTGCCAGTGAAAAGCTAACGGCTAACAAGCGATTTTAGCATTGCAAATTTGATTTAAAAGCATCAAAGTAACCGCGCAAAGGCATTTCCTAAACTGCAGTAACGCCAATTATTTTTATCAACTCCTGTTCCTTATCATAACCATACTATTCGATATGTTCGCCAAAACTGAAGATAAAGGTAGATGACCTGGAAAAACCTTTTTATAAAAAATTATCATACTGGACTTCAATCGTAACGGTATTGATCGCGGTGTTTGGTTTTGGCTTGCAGAGTTATTTATCAAACATTCAAAATGCTAAGGCAGACCTTGATACCAAAATAGCTGAAGCAAAAAAAGATACATTAGACAGGCAAATTAAATTATATAATGATAGTCTTGGCAGGATCACCCATAGAGTGGATTCGGCCAATAAGTTGTACAAACAGGTTTCGGAGGCATATATAGAAGTAAAGAGTGCAATGGCATTTTCGATGAATGGCCTCAGTGAACTATCACAAAACAAATTTCAAACGGCAGACGATAAAGTATCCGGCGTTTATTGGAAACCAATTTTAAAACCATATTAAAAGCTGCGGTCGTTAAAATTTATTATTTACCTGCCCTCAAAGGAAAAGCAGAAAGTATCAATAAATTATTGACAGCAAACGGCGTACAGTCTAACTTAGATACCGCACCTTATGATATTTCGCACTCAAATAACCAGGTGGTATATTATAACGATCCGCAACTGGATTACAGTAAAGCAGCACTGTCATTGTTGAATAAAAACGGATGGCCTAATTTTGAATTAAGAAAAAGCAGCAAAGCAAACGTATCAACACAGTTTTTTAAAATCTACCTGACGAGTTGAAGTTTGCTTGTGGCCAGTGTTAACACCTCACTATATACCGTAAACGGTTTGCCTTGATTGAAACATCCATTGCAAATGTCGGTTCATATTTTTATAAACAAAGTTATTTTAAAGCATTGCCCAACGATATTCTGTTCTCCCAACACGATAATTGTATTCGTTTATCAATAAATGGTAATAGATACTTCCGTACCCCTGCTTTAATTTCGATAACTTCCTGCCATCAGCAAAACACTAACTTTTGTAGTGAAAAAAACAGTGTTAGTGGCCGAATATAGTATAGCTATATTTGGCTATTTTTTTGACAATTTAATTTTAAAATAATATTAATTGTCGTAATTTCAATGGCACAATCCACATAATACTCTATACCTATGCCTTTATGCACAACTATTACAGCTTTAAGAGCTTATACCAATTTTACCGATGTCGTTTTTGTACAGGGATATAGCTTGACCAGCGACGGCGGCGAAGGCCTTTTTTACTGGGACAGTACGGATAGCGTTTCGCCTGATAATGACGGTACAATTATCAAAGTTACTGGGGTGAGCAGCGGAAGATGGAAACGACTATATTCAGATTGCCTGAATGTTAAATGGTTCGGCGCAAAGGGTAACGATATCAATAATGATCAGCCATTCCTGCAAAAAGCCATTGACGCCGCACAGACCTTAAAACAAGCCTTAAGGTTGCCTGCCGGCAATTATTACATCGCCTCCGGCCTCGTTATCGGGAACATCGGTAATCCGACAATCACCGAAAAAATAACCGGGGACGGAAGAGCGAATACGGCCATCACTTATGATTCAACCGTTGCAGGGTTTACGGCAATAACAGTTCTGGGTGGCTCAGGCGGTCTGACCTCCGGTTACCTGAAGGATATCACTTTTAAGGACAAGATTGTTCCCGGCCCGAATACGCCCCCTTCTGTTGCGACCGCTGTAGAAGTTGCCGGAAAGGGAGGTTACCGGATCATTAACTGTTCTTTCGCCCGTAATAAGCTGGGCATTTATCTTCATAACAGGGTTATACACGAATTTACGGAATTCGTCGTAGCCGAACGGTGCGATTTTACAGTAGAATGCCTGCAGTCACTTCGCTATTATAATGAACCGGGAGTCGACAGTAGTTTTCACGGGTCCGGTCTTTTACGGTGTACAGTAAATATAGCCGACGTAAATAAACTTCCGGTCATAACGATCGACGGCAGTGCGTACCCTTACAATGCGCCGATGGATCTTCAGGTATGGTCCCTGGGAAGCGGGCAAACTGTGGTTCAAAACAATTCTTCCCGGATAGCACAATTCCATGGTGCTATTACATTTGAAGGTGGATATGACCCCGTTCAGCCTGATCAATCGGACGCTTGCAAAATTTTCAGAACCGCTGCGGCTCAGATATTTCATGTTGGTACAGTTCAGGGAATAACCTGGTTTAACGTTGGGGATGTAACACTTACAGACGCTCTGAATGTAACGGGCACAATGACGGGAAACCTCGTACGATATAATAAAAAGCCCTCTTCGAAAACTATAACCTTGAATCCGGGAGACAATGACACGGGAATAAACGTGGGGGAGTTTACAGACAGCGACCTCCTCAGGGTCACCTTCCAGGCGCCGAATTTTGACTGGCGTGATTTGCTGTGCGGTACCCACGACGGCTACGGGGGGCCTGCCGGCTATATCAATATTCTCGCCGCGATTAGACACTTTAATAATTATGGTTACCCGGCTCCTGTTTATACGGTCAACGCTTTGGGAAATCTGGTTATCTCTATGACAGGCATCACATCGGGAACCATAAAGGTAATCATCAACCTCATGCCCCTAACAAAAGTGCTGTAAAATCGGGGAATAAAAGCGTCGTTGGATGTATAACGAAATCTTGATTAACAACCAGACTAATTTCTGCTCTTGGTCGGTGTTAACTCCGCGCCATTTCCTGCAAACTGCAGTGTGAAAAGAAGTCCTGCATATTTGTGAATCGTTCAGCAAAGATCAAGTTTGAATAATGCCACAGCACTCAGTACCCCCAGCTTAAAAGATGTAAAAGCCCCGTAGAACTCGCTTCCCGGGGCTTTTTTTAAACCTTATCACAAATCAATATTTCATTGATTTTTCTACAAATCTACAAAGACCGTTCTAACAAATAGCCTTCTTGAGATTATTTGGAAAAAATGGGAATTTAAACCCGTGAAATTCTACTGTTGAGGCACCCATGCCTTACTGTTGGAATGATACATCATTGACTTAAAAGGAGATATTTCAAATCCAACAACATAAGCAGAACTATCTTTTGTTATCGCATAAAGAAAAGGATAATTATCAGGTAAGTTGAGATTCATATCATCCATATATTGGGGAAGTTATGGTGTTCTTTTTTATACGCTTCAACCTTATCAATTAAATAGCCAGCCTGCTTCTCCATGTTATTTAACTCTCGTGCATATTGAATTATTGGCCAATAAATAGCAGCGGCAACAATAAACGAAATAGAAATTACTATTATTAATATCAGTTTGCGTTTCATTCTAGGATGGCTTTTAATCGTTGAGCAAGATAATTAAACAGTTATTTTCCAAGATCCCGGCCTGCAAAAATGATTTTCCCATCTTTCGGTTCATGACTTCGCCTCCACCATGTTGGTCATGCATCGAGCCAATAACCGTCTAGTTTCCGCCCTCAGCCAAACTTGCGTCAAGTGGTTTTTCATCGTGGATTCTTTTTCGTACAACGACAACCAGACTGCGTCAGCTATTTCTATCTTAGTTTCTTAATTTGGAACTAAACCATCTAATTTAGATTTCTATCTACTTCGTCTTTCTATTCTTTATTTATTTCCACTGCCAACTATATTAAGTTGACGGCATACTTAACCAACATGTTGAAATATTACTATGATTCCAGATACGAAACAAGCAATACCAATAATTAGTAATTTAATATCTGAACCGAGGATACTTTCTCGTCCCTTCAAGATATTTTGTCCCTTTATATACGTTAACCAAGCGCCATAAATTGACACTGCGACTCCTCCAATGATATATATGTAATTCATACTGTTAATGTTTTTTTGTTTTAGGTTTAAAGAACTCCTGTACGTATTTATTATTTTGCGGATTACCTTTTGGCTTTTGTAAAACAGGCTTTGCCACAGACGTATTATCAGCCGCCAATTTATTTTTAACTTCATCTACAACCATGTCAGTTACTTTGCTATGAGCAAACATTGTTGCCCCTAGCACAAGTTTGCCCGTTTTGGTTATTGCCTTAGAGTCTTCTACAACCTTACCTAAAGCGCCGTACGCTTGATCTAAGACAATCGATGCTGCTGCACTTCCATAATTACCCTTAGACACATCATTGACAACCGAAACACCCGTGCTTGTTGAAAGCATTCCTTCACCTGCTCCGATCATAGGTACACCGAATTCAGGAAATCCTAAAAAACTAGACGCATATCCAACTCCTACTGTGATAGTACCACTTAATGATAGCGAACTTGAAAGATCGTCCGCACTTATGAATGGTATATTAGGATTATTATTGGGCTTTAGCCCGTTATTGTAACGACCGTTTGGTGCTTCTGGATGATCGATATTATTATTAAATATATGTTGTCCTGCTATTGTTGTATCCCTACCATCTGGGTCAATAAATCTAATAGGATTATCGACTGCATAATTATATGGTGTCCACCGAAGGTTTTTTTCCGCCAGAGGATCGACACTTGTCCAACGTGCGATTAGAGGATCATAAAACCTTGCGCCATAGTCATAAAGCCCCGTCTCTTCCTGCAGCTCCTTATGGTTATAAAGGTACTCATTTTTGGGAGATATGGTTTGTTGCATGGACTGGATCCCATATCCAAATGCGTAGTAATCATTCTCCTGTAACAGTTTTACTGTTTGCTGGGCGTTGTCAGCTGGATCAGGGGTTAAGGTTACCCTGGTGTTGCCCAAATGATCTTTCAGATCATACTCATACACATAAGCTAAACCGGTGTACCTTGCCCTGCCTTCTTCAGTTTGAATGAACGCGACCGTCGTAGTGCTGTTATCATACTGTATCCCGTTGTCGTACTCTGTGATGGTGGTATTACCGCCTGCGGTCAGTATTTTTCTCAGTTTGTTGCCTGATGCGTTATAAACATACGTCACCGTACTGCCGTCACCTTTGGTGATCGTTTGCGGCAGGTTGAGCAGGTTATAGGTAATGCTGCTGATACCTTTGTTCAAATCTTTCAGTTCATTGCCGTTTCCGTCATAGGTATACTCATTAGCTTGTTTTACCGGGTCCTGAAAGCCAGCCGTTCCCGCGTAAGACGATGCATCGTCAACCTGGGTCACCTTATAATTGCTATAGGTATATGCCAGTGTATCAATCTGCATTTTGCCGCTGATATTATCGTATCTGCCCAGGCCCCTAATGTTTCCCATATTGTCATAGGTCACATTCTCCCCATAGAGGTTGTCTTTGGGATTGCTGGTGCTCGTTGTCGATACTGCCGAGCGGAGACGATTCAGGTTATCATAGCCATAATCGTAGGTTTGCTTCACCGGTGTTATGGTTGTTCCGCCGATGACAATAGGGGCCGATTTCCATACCGCGGTGGCAATATTGCCGCCATATTGTTTGGCTGCCGTGGTGGCGCCGTCATAACTTAATTCTTCCCCAAACTTATCGCTGGAGTCATTGTTGGTCAATCCCCCGTCACTGTTCAGGTTCGCATTGTTGATGCTGCTCAGCCAACCCCTGGGGTTGTAACGGTAATCGATGATCTGTAAATAATTTGCCCCGCTGTTAATAGAATGCAGACGTTTAAATCTCAACTGGCCGACTTCATTATAATCTGTTCGGGACAATAAGACTGTCGCTTGCGTGGCATTGCTGCCGTCACGCATCTGGTTATTATTGGCCAATTTACGGCCCACATGATCGTAGCTGTAACTATTATTATCCGTCAGCGTCAAGGTACCGGCTGTGCCGGCTGCATTCTTCAGGTAGTGTCTGCGGCTTACAAATGTCGGAAGTTTCAGGAAGTTATACGTGGTAGAAACGTCATCATAATTGTATAAGCTCAGCGCTGATGATCCACCCACATAATGCTGACTGAAAGTCCTGATCACCTTTCCTTCATCATCGTAATACGGCACGCTCCACAAATAATCACCCGTAGTATTCAGTACCAGTGTTTTTGATGCGGTAAGCAGGCCCTGGGTCTGTTTGCTGTAACCAACTGTTGTATGCAGGTCATAATTGCCGGGAAAACCGGGGATACCCACATAACTATCATAGTAATTTACGTTTAAAGTTGTTGTCCATGCTTTAGGCCAGGTGTTTGCTGTATAACCAATGCCGGTGCTTACCGGCGTTTCCCACTGCTTGCTGGTGGTATCTGCTACCGTCTGCAAGGCTGCGTGATTGTCCGTCCCTGCGGTCGATCCCGTATGCTGATAAATGCCGGTCAGTACTGTTCTTCCCAGGGCATCATACTTGGTGATCGTCCATTCCTGCGGCGATTTCATGCGTTGCACCGAATCCTGAATCGCTACCGGCTGGTCCAGCTTATTATAAATAATGTATTCCCAACCTTTGCCCGGGATCTTCTTTTGTACTAACCTATTCAGGGCGTCATAGCGGTACTGGTAGCAACCGTTATCTATTGTCGACTGGCTCAGGGCTGTCGTAGCATCCGGATCCGCCCCCGGAGGTAACACAAAGGAGAGATTGCCCAGGTCATCGTAGACATAATAGGTGGACAGCATTTCTGCTGTTTTAACCGGGGAGGCTGTCGTTCCCGTTATTTTTAAATTATAAGTGCGTTTCAATACCACGTGGCCTTCTTTGTCCTTGTATTCTTCCATGGTATTGAAACAGCCGTCGCCCGGTTTCCAGTTCTCATTCCGGGTAATCGCTACAGATAACTGGTTGTTGCTATAGACTGCAGTGTTATTTGTCCGTCCAAGTTTGCGGCTTTGATTGGGATTGATTGCAGCCGTGTATAATGCCACTCGTCTGCTACCATTATTACCCGTTACGGCAGAAGTAAAGGTACTGTCGGTATTATTGGAGATCACCACCCGTACAGAGTGATTGTTGCTGCCCGTGCCTGTTGTGCTTGTCAATTGCCAGGCGGCGCCCGGTGCCCCCTGTTCGACAACCCGGTTCAGCGGTGATGGCTCAAACGCGGTTTGTGCGAATGGGAACGCCGTGTTCGGTATACCGTTAGCCTGCTGCGTTACCGTGGTTGCTGGATTTCCGGAGGGGTTATAGAATTGCGCAACACCGAAACCGGGATTCAGCGCGTCTGCCCTGTAGGCACCATACGCTGTAGAAGAAGCAGAATAAGGCAGATACTTTATAACTTCCCTTCCGAACTGATCATATGCAAAAGGCTGGACAATATCTTTTGCCGACGGCGAAGCTTGTCGCTGCACGGTTTGCAACGGCCTGCCTAAACCGTCCAGGTACTGGATAGTTGTTTGTACCGAGTCCTTGTTTGTTTTTAGCCCTTCAAGCCTGGTGTCCGTGTTGATACCCGATTTATTCGGCGTATAGGTCACAATATAATTCTGATCCTGGCTCGGACCAGGTATCACCGCCGCCGCGACTGTGATCGCCAGCGGTGCCGTAGCAGAATTGTAGTTATTGTTGGCGATGATCGTATAGGTCGCCTGTGCGGTAACTGCCGATGGTGTACCGCTGATCACACCTGTTGCGCTGTTCAGCGCCAAACCTGAAGGTAATGCGGGGCTTACCGTAAACGGCGTGGCCACGATCTTACGGATCAGGTCCGTCGTAAAGTCACCCACATATACCAGGCCGCCGGCATTGGCCGCAATCGCAAAGGGCAGGTTGAACGTCGATGCGGTACCGGCTCCGTTTGTGCTTCCTTGCCCGCCTGTACCGGATAGCGTTGTTACAATGCCCGCTGAGGTGACTTTCCTGATCCGGTTATTGGCTTCATCTGTTACATACAGGTTCCCCGCCTTATCGATTCCAAGGCCCGTAGGTGCATTGAAGCTTGCTGCAGTTCCCGTACCATCTGCGAAAGATGCCGTACCGCTGCCCGCTAATGTCGTCACCACGCCTGTCGGGGTCACTTTCCTGATCTTTGCCCCAACCCGGTCCGCTACATAGATATTTCCCGAGGCATCCGTCACCACACTGAAAGGCTGGTTGAATGTAGCCCCTGTGCCTGTGCCGTCTACCGAACTGGCAGTACCACTGCCCGCAAGCGTGCTGACCACACCTGCCGAGGTAATCTTTCTGATCTTGTTATTGAAAGCATCCGCTACGTACACGTTGCCGGAACCGTCTACCGCCACACCGCACGGGTAATAAAAGCTTGCAGAGCTTCCCGTACCGTCAGCGCTTCCCTGTGCGCCGCTCCCTGCAAAAGTTGTAACAACACCTGCCGGCGTGATTTTTCTGATCGCGTTATTATCCTCATCGGCAACGTAAATATTACCGGAAGCATCAGCCGCCAATCCTACCGGATGATAAAAGCTCGCCGCTGTTCCCGTTCCGTTCGTGAATCCCTGAGATCCGCTTCCCGCAAGGGTCGTTACGGCACCGGCCGGTGTGATTTTTCGGATCAAATGCGAACCTCCTTCGGCCACATAGATATTTCCTGATGCATCTACCGTAGCACCGAGCGGCTGGTTAAAGCTTGCGGATGTACCGGTACCGTCCGCCGAACCGGCGCTTCCCGTCCCCGCGAATGTTGAGGTCTGCCCCGCTGCGGATACCGCGCCGCCGACTGTGGGACTCAGCGCGGTAATTGCCGTTCCGGCCGAATAGGTCTGAGGGCCGGCATAATTGATCGTTAGCGGCGTAATGATGGTCACATCCAAAGCAAATATGATGGCCCCGGTATTTGCTGAATAACCCTCCGCAACCACATAGTAGGTCCCCGGCGCCAGGTTGGTAAAACTCAGCGATGACCGGTTGCTTGTACAGAGCGGACCACCGTCATCGTTGCTTGCTATCTCCGTACCGCTGCTGTTGAGCACGTGCAGGTAGGTATCAAAATTGCTTTCGCACAATGATACATTAACGGAGTTTGTGGAGCCTCCGATGGTAAAACTGTACCATACCTCCGGTGATGCCTGTCCGTAATTATTGATAAAACCATTGGCTGTCGAATTTGTCTTCGTATCCGAATAACTGCCCGATACACTGTAGCTTCCCGCATTGATCGCGGTGCCCATCGTGGTTCCCTGGGCGAGGATCCGGTTAGCTATGCCCGCAAACAACAGCAGCAGGCAAAATATCTTTCTCATTGTAATAAGGTTGAAGTGTATAGTGTGATTGTTATCAGTTCGTCTTCAGGGTTGTGTCCCGTTTCCAGGTACGCTTCCGCTCTGTCGTCGGTATGATCAGGTTACGCTGCGCCTCCGGCAGCAGCCCCTCCAACTGACGGTTCTTCTCATCCATCAGTGAATCGATCGCGGTGCGCTTCTGCCGGTCGGTCAGTGCCTCATTGCTTAAAACCAGCTTTAACGCCTGTTTGTAATTGTCCTGGATATCGCTGGCCCTCCGTGCTGTCGAAGTATCGGTCTTCAACAGGTTCCTGATATAACTTACCCGGTTTATTTTTACACTGTCAGCCTGCTGAGCAGAACTTTTTACTATGCTTACCGCCATCATGATGATGACTATGATCGTTCTTTTCATTCAGGTATATTTCTATTGTTCCTTGTAGTGGTATTCATCGTGTTTGACAATGTTTCCGTCTTTATCCTTAACATTTTTCAGACGCTGAAAATCATCATATTCATAATAAGTAGTCAGGTTTTTAGCATCTGTTGCACTGGTCATCCCGATCAGCGGTAAATAGGTATAGGTGCTCATTTGTGAATCGACCGGATAGATCCGGATATCATCATAGGCAGAACCGCCGGTAAGCGTATATGAACTGCCCGTATAAGGGATAGCATTTTGGAGTAGCCAGGAACCGTTGCTGAGATACCAATAGCTGATTACATAACTCCGGCTATTGGGACGCGTCCAGTTTACGGTATAACTGCCGTTATAAAATCTTGTGCCGGTATGGCCTGTCCCTGTGGTTACATTGGCCGCAGTGCTTTCTTCAAAGTTTTCAGCATAAAACTCATTGCTTGCGGCATTGGCGATCACTACGACCGGATATTGCTTGTTATATCCCCATTGATAGCTTTGGTAAGGCCCGTTCACTTTTTGCTGTTGGAGTATATCGCCATAAGCATCATAATTATTGAAACGCGTCCTGGTAACAATGGGATTGGTCAGGACCTGCTCGTCTACGGTTTGAGGCAACAGCAATTTACTGTTACCAAACCAGTCATAATAGTTGATATTGGCCAACGCAAGCTGATTACCGTTTTTGAGCTGCTGAAAGCGCACAACCGGCGAAATGATGTTCCTGTCCATCATCTTTTGATAAACGTTCCCGGCTGCTGCAAAGTCATGCGGATATTTGATAACGTTAGTCAGGTTGTCGCCGGTACTGGTAAACTGTTCTGTTTTTGTAGGGAAATTATGGGTACTGTCTTCGTAATACGAGTTGTGAACATCGAAGTATTTCCTGCCTGCATCATCCCATGTTGTGTCAGCCTGCGTTTTCAAAAGCAATGCCCCGGTACTCGTCGTGACTTGGTATAAATAAAAATGGGCACCGTAAATAGGGTTGAGCGGTCCGCTCCTGGTAATTGTGGTATCACCATAGATTTCGCACGAGCCTTCTTTGATGTACAGCGGTTTTACCTTCAGGCCAATTGTCTGATCGCTTCGGTGAAAGTCATAGAAGTTTTGCTGTACATGTACAGGCGTGTAGCTTCCGTTTTTAAGCTTATAGGTCGACCGTTTTTTCAGGAAACCATTAAGCCAGGAATTGGACGTAAGCAAAACACCGATTGTTCCAAAATCACCCAACTGCGATCCCTGCACGTCCTGTTCTACGGCATATTCATATACGATTTTCCCGTTCCGGGTATTTCCGGTACTATCGACATCAAATTCGGTTACCTTATCATAAGCGACGGGACTTCCACTGAACTGCGTTGCGGAATATATGCTATTGGCATGGTAAATATATGATTCATCGCCGAGCATCGTCGCACAGGTTTGCGGAAAGCTTGAAAAATGAGATTCGAAATACGTTTTCTCATAATTTGGCAGCAGATAGGATGATGGTGTTAGCAGGATACCTGCATTGTCTGAAACACCGTAGTTAAAAAACTTCCGGCTAATGAAACTGCCATCATTATCATAATTAGTGATGCTCTTTACCCGGAGCCCGCCGCCTTTGCCAACGTCATGAATTGTTGAAGTTCTACTCTGAACCCAGGTCACCGACATCCTTACTCGCACTGAAGCATTGGTCGTATAGGTAGAGCCAGTAACGACATAGGTATGGCCGGGTATAAGCGACACAGGTACGTTATCTTGAGAAATTGTTTGGTCACCATGAATGTTGGTAACGCGCAAGACTTCCTGCCCGGTAGTTTGATCGAAAATAATCGCCCGCGGATAATCCGTAACGCCTTGCTGAGCGCTGAATGTCGAAATATACACCGAGTATCGGTATTGTGAAGTAGTATCTCCGAGGGTAAATGTATCCTCCGTAGTTTGATGCACACCATCATGTAAATCAACACCGGCGATTATTGTTTGATCAATCCTATGCGGATCGGTGAAATATGTATGCGTCTCAAACTCAAACACTGATTTGCCTTTGGTCGGATACTGTATTGATTTAATCATACACGCCTGCATCTGGGTTGTATCTGGATACCGGTTCGCTTGCCCGATATTGTAATAGGCGTTTTGGTAATACACCGTTTGGGCAGGCATCAGAGAAGTATTAGTAGTCTTGTTATTGCTATACCCCCACGAGTCTTGCGCATAGGATTCATTGGGAGGAATCGGAATGTCGTTATACGCTACCCTGTATGATTGGCGCTGGCTACCGCTCACCGGAAGTACCGCGACCGAATCAAGCCGTAGGCGGTAATTCCTCCCGTCCGGCGTAGTATTGTACGGATTCGAAAAGAAATAGGACTGGTACAGCTTCATGCCTCTAATCAACTTATATGAGCCGTTTTGGAGTGTATATACCTTTACGCTGTCCAACCGCATTTCGGATGACCGGTCGCTACGGCCGGAAGCGTTGACAAAACGCACTTTTCCACCCCTCCACCTGATTTCTGAAGGATAAAGTTCTACGGGATGGCTAATTGTATGAATGGAACTGTTAAGCTGATTTACAAAAGTATTGCTGCCCGGCTCTTTCTTAACAGCAAGCGTATGGGTGAAGTTATGGGAAACCTCCGAATTACCACCAAGTACCGATTGATAACTAATGTAAACAGTGTCGGCCATCGTATGGTCGATGATCTTCGACAACCGCCAGGAACTTACGTAGTCCGTTGCAGCACCCGGCGATTCTGAAGGACTGTAGGTAGTTTCGCGCTGGTCGAAGATATAGGTTATCCCGTTTTCCGTGGTGATCTTGAAATCGGTGCCGTTGACTTTTTCGATCCGGTTGTTCGTAACGGGAATCTGAATAAACGTGCCGTTCTGCTTGTACATGAACTTCCCGCTGCTTCCGCCGACATCGTACGAAAACACATCTGGTTCCGTTTCCTTGATATTGTCCCGGATATCCTGGATCATCCCTGCAAATTTGTAGCTTTTCGCTGAACCGTAAAACGTGAAATTGTAGTAATTAAATACCGAATCGGTCGGTACGCGTAAGAAACCGCCGTAACTGTCCTCGTCTGGACGGCCGATCATGTTCCTGGAAACCATGCCAATCCCGTTGAGCGCCCAGCTTAACCCTACGCTCGACGCTATCTCATCCACCCGAACGCCCCCAGCATGATAATCGAGCGATAGGGGCAGCCGAATTTTACCTACCGTTATGTCGTAAATTGGGATATTGATTGAAGGAACACCTGTAGCGTAGCTAACAGGAACATTGCCGAATTTGCCGATACTTGCCACATCAGGGGCAGTAGTATTTACCGGGACTACGTTTTGAAAATCGTGGGCGGATGATTGCGCTGAACAAAGGGAATACAAAAACAGCGACGACAACGTTAGTATGATGCGTTTCATTATGAAGTGATAAGGTTATATTGAACACTTATATTTTTGCTTATACGTGTGAAACGCATAAGCGCACTAATATACAACGATAGTCAAAACACAAAAAATAAATATAATATTTTTCTTTTTCAAAGCCTCGAAGGATTCACTCCGAACCACTGGATATTGAACATTCCAGAATAAACCCTTTTCCATCTCCCGGTAACAACAGTCGAGACTTTAGTTATAGTTCCGTCATTGCGGGTTCCGAACTCACCGGATTCCAGTAAAACATCCCCTCCCCGTTATCATCGGCAGCACTGTATCCTCCGACAAAAACAGATTCAATTCCACAGGTACAAACAAAAGTTCTCAGTGCAGTATAATTGGTAATATTAGCCATGATGCGATATGATTTAGTAACAGCAAATATAACGTTGCACGGCTTAAAAAATATAAAAGCCCCTTAGAACTCGCTTCCCGGGGACTTTTTCTAAACCTTATCACAAATCAATATCAGATTGATTTATGGCAAATGTACAAACTATGATTTATTGTTAGCTGTGGTTAATTTAAAAAAGCCATCTCATTTGAGTTTGTGATCAACGGATAGCGAACCGAAAGAATGTTCATGTAAACGGTCTGTAACGAAATTATAGTGACGCAGCACTTTCGGTTTTAAATAAACCCGGATAAACTAACTTTGAAAAAAAAACAGCAAAGCCAATGTTTAACGCAGCTTTTTAAAGCTACTTAACGAGCTATACTTGGTTATTATAAGGCAATATGCAATTTTAAAACCGCGGGAAATTTTATATGACCATTTTAAATATTAATCATATTTACCTGAATAGCTCATTAGCTGACTTGCCGGCGAAGTCTGGAAAGACGTACCGGGTTTTGAAGGCTCATACCAGGCATCCAGCCTCGGAAGGGTAAAATCACTGGACAGGACTGTACCACACCCTCGAAAAGCGATGTCTGCAACACTCTCAAAAGATCAAGCAGCAGATTCATCCGAAAATGCACATCGCCGCTCTCTCAGGAGCTAGATTGTTCGTTCTGATTCGCCAAGGAAGCTATATTCTTGTGGTGTTAGGTTATGTGCATCGGATATTAAATATTTAAATAACCGCGGCGGCAACTTCGTCCCGCCGTGGTTCTCCCTCGGTGGTTCCCTGCCTCTCCCAATGCTTGGAAGGAATACTGGACTAGGCCATTCTTGCATTATTTCATAATGCTATTAGGCCTTTTATGAAGCACCAGTCGTATGCTTTTGTTGGAACTCGGTTAGATAAGTTCGTACTAATGGGGTAAGCCTAAATAGATCCGTATCGTCCTCGACATCCCAAAGAGCCCATCTATTAAGCAGTTCGTTGAACCTACCCGCATCTCTATCCAGAAGCTTTTCTATCCTATCCCATAGATATTTATCATGATCAGAGTGCTCTCCAAGATACTTATCATATGAATAAAGAAT
This sequence comes from Mucilaginibacter sp. SG538B, assembly GCF_013376065.1. NCBI lineage: Bacteria > Pseudomonadati > Bacteroidota > Sphingobacteriia > Sphingobacteriales > Sphingobacteriaceae > Mucilaginibacter > Mucilaginibacter sp. SG538B. The sequence goes on along the minus strand of NZ_JABMJI010000001.1, from coordinate 599,762 downwards.
AAGTGCTATGAATGCGTATCTTATTTGAAACCAAATATCAAGCATCTCAGCCAAATAAAGAAACTCGATTATCCGATCACTATCAGCTACTTCCAGAGGCCACTCTTGCTCATCGCCGCTTGCTTTTAGATGCAGTAACTCATTTACTTGTGTAATTGTCTCTTTATTGAAAAACATATGCAATTTAATATTGAGGGTAAGTTGTATAAATATTCCCTTTGTCTGGGACAATTCGAATGGAGTTAGGTACACCGAACGAACCATCCGGGTTGACCATTCTCGCGGGAATCCTTTCAGACATTCAGTTGTTAGTCACAAGACACAACAACGGCTACCCGCAGAACACCAACGAAGGCGGTAAAAGCTAATAACAGATTATTCATTTACAAAAAATGCCAGATGTTGATTTCATCCGACATTATGCACTTTTATTTCTTTACATACTTACCACAAGGCACAGCCTTGCGGCAGCTGGGGGCTACCATGTTGGGCACACTGGGCACCGTACGCCAGCAAAGGGTAACTACCTTGACTAGAAAGCGTCGATATTTCATGTAATTGATATAAAGCCTCCATCTATTTCATAGTTTCTCTTCGTTGATAAATCCTCTCCATGAAAAGCATTAACTATTTCAACATAATCAGCTGTTATATGCGTTATAAATACCATGTCGAAATGCATAATAGACTCATATTGCTTTTTACTCTTCAAATCAACAATATTAAGAGTAAAATAATTGTCTTTCCGCCATTTCCCTATATTGTGATATCTGACAAATATTAACCTAGAATAATCGGGGTCATAAAGTACGTTATCAACGATACAACCTGTCGATATAAGTTTGTTGTCTATTTTTAAATCTCCTGTCCAAGGTCCGCCCATGCTGATAACTTGGTCAATATTATCTATAACTACGTTGTGGTGTGGTGTTTCTATAACTATCATTAGGGTATGGGTTTAATAAATGGAGTTGGTGTTGGGGTATAAATTTGTAGCCAGGTCCCGAAGCCCATGCCTTTTTGAGGGCCAACCAGTCCGATTTGAATTTGGCTCCCAGCTGGTATTACTTGGGGAGTCCATGGTCCAAGCTTTGGCTGGAACTCCGGTGTTATCTGCAACATATTTCTTCCAAAATTTTCTGTTTTGGTAAGTGCCTCAGGAGCTATTGTACTCCATTTAAAAGTGCCATATTTAAACGTATTCTCCGATGCATAAAGGCCAACACGTATGTCCATAGGGGTTGTAAATTTGAATGAACCAAACAGAAACCCTTCAGATGTTGTCAAAGATATACTTCTGCTTACATTTGCTGCAACCCCAAATCCCTTACTAATTAAAATGGTTTCCCCGGCCTTTTCCAATCCGTAACCAAAGCCATGTCCTAACTGGTCTTTATTCATAGTAGGAACCTTTGATGCTCCTTCAAATAGACCTATTACCTTCGTCGCAAAGTTCGAGCGGTTTTCAAACGAAGGAATCATACTTTCTATGCCCTTCCCAACATTTAGCCATCCTTGCCCAGTGCCCAAACTTTTGAGAAATTTAAGGGTGCTATTACCACCATCTTTGATTCCCTGCCATGAATTTGACAAAAAACCTTCACCCTTCAATATTGTATCTCTTCCGTCAGGGTCAGTTAGGTTAATAGGGTTATTGTAAACCATAGCGTATGGTGTCCATTCATTATGTTTTTCAATCAGTGGATCAACACTTGTCCATCTAGCAATTACAGGGTCATAAAACCGTGCGCCATAATCGTATTGTTTGTTGAGCACTTGCTGCTCTTCTTTACCATTGTAAAGGTATTTGTTTTCATTACCAATAACCGATACCGCGGCACGTAAGCCAAAAGCGTAGTAAGCATCCTGCTGAATAATCCTTGAGGATCCCTGGTATTCATCGATAGATCCCCATACGTTGCCCTGTTCATCAGCCAGGTCGTAAATATATTTATATTGCCCCCCGTTTGGTACGGCGCGGCCTTTAGGGGTTTGAACAAAGCTGATGCTTCCATTAACATAAACAATTCCGTCTATATATTCATAAACATCGTTCCCGCTTGGGTTATAAATCGTATTTCTTAGTTTTTGAGCGTCAGCGGTGTAAACATAATCTGATTTTAGTGTAGAACCGGCTTTTACAGTGCTCGGTAAATCCAGCAGGTTATACTCCAGAGACAGGCCGCTCCCGTCGGTGGTGGCATTTCCGTTTTGATCGTAATCGTAGGCCCTGCTGAAGTTTGTTCCGGTGATAGAAGCTATCTGGTTACTTAATCCGCTGTTTTTATAGGTATAGGTGAGTGTGCCGTAACCCACACCTGTTCTCGTGAGGGTGAGAATATTACCATTTTTATCATAAGTAAGTGTTTCGTTGCGCGCATTTTGATAGCTTATGGCACTGGTTAACCGGTTCAGCTTATCGTACACAAACGATTTACTGTCATACACTGAACCCAACGACACACTTTTAGAATTAAAATTGCCATTGTATTGAGGTCCATATTCAGTACCATAACCAATATTATGTTGTGACGAGTAAGAAAACTTTGGAAGGTTTCGCGCTGTATAATAACTGTTGATGGTTTCAATAAATGAACCGCCGTTATTTACCGAATGCAATTTGTCGAAATTTAAATGCCAGAGATCCGAATACTTCAACTGTGATAACAACGTTCGTGTGCCCCCGTTGATGGTTTCCCAGGTGTTGATCAATTTACCGGTATGTCCGTATTCAAACTCTACCAAAGAGGAGAATGCCTGTACATTGTTTACTTTATGCACGCGTAACGTGGTTAAAACGGCTCCGTTGAAATCATAGGTGTTTGTATAATCATCGTAATTCCCCGTATTCGGCGTACCGCCCCCTTTATAATGCTGCTTAAAGTTGCGGACTACGTTACCTTTTTTGTCATAATAAGTTACATGCCACAACATATTTGTTGTACCCAAAATAGCTGTTTTAGTCCCCGTTAGCAGTCCCCTGGTCATCCCGATATCGCCGCTGATCGGATATGGATTGCCTCCCGGAAACTGGTAGTTATCATAATAATTTATGGTTAAATTAGTAATACCTGAAGTGGGATACGTAGCGGAGGTATATCCGGTTCCCGTTGTCGCAGCATAGATCCTGTCTTCGAACTGTACGGCTACGCCATTGGCGGCCAGTTGAATGTTTGCTCTTGTATCGTTAAGGAAGCAGGTGCCCGTAAGTATCACCCTTCCCTGTCCGTCGTATTTGGTCACCGACCATTGCTTATCGGGGGTCATTGCCCGTTGCCTGCCGTCCTGGGTCAAAATAACCTGGTCCAAATCATTATATACAAAATATTCCCGGTCCTTACCCGGGAGTTTCTTTTCTATCAAACGATGGCGGCCATCGTACATGTACTGGTAGCAAAGGTTATCAAGCACAGATGGTGAAATAGCCGTGGTATTGTCGGGTTCTGCTTTGGGTGGTAAAACAAAAATCAGATCACCAAAGTCATCATATACGTAATAAGTCGAGTATTTTTCGATGTTGGTTCCATTGCTCATGTATTGCCTGCGCAAAATAAGACGGCCATCTTTGTCATGGTACTCCCTGGTTATTCCGGATTCTCCGTCTGCGGGAGTCCAGTTTTCATCCTTGATAGTCGTTTCTACAATTTGCAGGCTTCCGTAAACAGCATTATTATTAACACGATTTAAAGTGCGGGCACCGGTTGCCAGGTCGATATTGGCTGTATAAAGCGCCACATCTGACCCCGAGTTATAGCTGGTTTTTATGGTATGACCGCTGTTATAGTAGTCACCCGTCAACTGCCCCTCAGGCCCGTAAGCGAAACCTTGTTCAACTACCCGGGTATCTTCCGAATCTTCTATCCTGGCTTTAGCAAAAGGATATGGGTTTGATTGTATACCGAATACGGGCTGAGATACCTTTTGATGAAAATAATAGGTTTCGGCTACTGCGTTGTCACGAAAAACGCCATGATCATCTGTACTGAAAAGAGTAGTATAGGGTATAAATTTGACAGGTTGCTGGCCTGCATAATTATAGAGATAGGTCTGAACAATATCATTATACTTTGGTGTTGCTTTTAAGGCTACCGTCTGTTCCGGCCGCCCCATCGCGTCCAGATATTCGATCGTAGTACTCAATTCAGATGCGTCATAATTTGTCGAAAAGTTCGAAACACCTTCTTTGCGGGCATTGTAGGTTTGAATATAGTTGTGATTGGCACTCGGACTTTGCGCGGTCGTTGAAAATATCACGGCCTCGAAACTAACGCCAGGAGCGATTGAAAATCCATCTTTCAGGGTGATGCTGACGGGATCGACATACTTGCCCGAATAACTGGAACCAGCCAGTTCAATCTGCGCCATTAAATTCGAACAGAACAGGCAAAAAAAGGATAACAAGACTATTTTCTTCATATCGTGATGTATTTAGGTCCAGGGTTTGAATTAATTTCAAAAGCATTTGGTTATTTATCGCCAACACACAGCATACGGACGTACACCATTTGGCAATTGATCTTTATTTTTTAATAAATTGATCCGATCAATTCGCAGCAATTCAATTCTTAAGGTTATAGATTGTTCTCGTCAGGATGTTACCGTCCAAATCCTTCACCTGCCATAAGCGTTGCATCGGATCATACTCGTAGTAAACAGTTCTGCCATTTACGTCAGTAGTGCTGACCATTCCTAAGATCGGGTCATAATTGAACGTTTTTACACTGCTGCTTATCGGGTGCAGACGTAGTTCATCGATGTAACCGGAACCCGAAATACTAAGTGCCGAAGATCCGGTCACTTCGCGTTCATAGTATGTCCATCCGCCGGGGTACGTTCGTTTAACAGATGCCGTACCAATTGTTCCACCGGTAATAACAGGCGTCCCGTTCTTTGACCAGTAGCTTAAGATATAGGTGATTGCAGTATTGAGAGAAGCTTTGCTTATAGCCCCGCCGGAGAGGCTGTATGCATACCTCCCAGTAGGCGAAGCAACGATCCCAACATTAGCCGAATTATACTGCCAGTTACCCTTTTCCTCATCTTCAAAGCCGGAAAAGGCGATATCATTGAAGCTGTTATACGTCGGATCATTAAATCTTGGAACGGTAAACTGCGCCAATGGATTGATTCGTTTGCTATCCCATAACGTGGTGATCCTGGCACTGGCAGGTATGGCAGTTTGTTCAAAATTATTGAGCCTGGTTGTTCTTTGCTTAAGCTCGTAACGACTGTCGTTCAGGCCGGTATAAGCAGAAAAAACAATCGGTTTATTTCCTGTATTCAAAGCATAACTTTCATTATTATATAAAAGGTTTGCCGGGTCAAGGCTATACCGGGTTGCTGAACCGCCCAGAATATATTCGTTAGTACCAATATCCATTATCGACAAGGTTTCGATAGGGGTGCCACCCATTCCTTTACTGATCAACAACGAAGCATCAGCAGGCGCCGGGGATGGGAAATCATTTGGATAGCGCATTCTTACCTTCCTGTTCTTACCCATGGAATTGGTTTTTGTAACCATCATTGGCTGCATATGGCTAATGTTGCCATACCAGTAATCTTCCCGGGAGATTTGCATTACCTGCGCGTTACTATTATATTCTTGTTTTTCATGCCAGGATAATTTATAACAATTGGACATCCCGTCCATATTAAGCAACTGGCCATTATATTTATCGGGATAAAAAGTACTCTGTGATTCGGTCTCTAATGCCATATAGAAATAAGCATCAACGGCGACCGGCTTCGCAGGGTCCGGGCTGCAAGAAACATTAATCCATTGTTGTGTAATGCTGTCGTAAACCTGGTCGCAATGCTGGAACTTATCCGCTGAATTATAATATGCGTATTTGATACCGTTAACGCCTCCGAAATAAGCGTTCGTCGCACTGCCCAAACTCGGGGAAGAGTATCGGTCCCAAGTGAAATTTTCAATCGAAGCCTTATCAAAAAAAATACTTCCGTTAACCGTGCTTTTCCGGGTTATATACTTGATGATCTGCTTGGGTTTATCCAGCTTCACGTCATATTTAACACCAGGATTAATGTATCCGGTAGGAATCGCCATAGCCTCGGCATCTCCCTGAATATAATCCTGGATAATGTCACGGGATGGCGGCTCAAAAAAATACTGGGTCTTATATTGGTTTGTTGTCAACTCCGCGCCGATTGTATCTTTGATCACATACTCGGCTACAGATCCGTAGGTGGCATAGCTTCCCCCTGAGTACGTCATATCATTTACCGGATGCGATAACAGTGACAAATCCTGCACCTGCATAGGTGTCGCTGTACCCAGGGCGTCATTATATTCATAGAGCACATTTGTTGTCAGGGCGGTTAAAGGGTAATTGACCATGCCAATCCCGGACTCCAGGTCCGTGGACGTTTCGGATGTTCCCATTCCGTATTTATATATCTTCTTTAAAAGCGTTTTTCCTGACAGGTTATCCTTATGGAGGATTGACTTTATTCTGAACCCTCCGCCCGTACGTGTCTCTGAAGTATTGGCGGTTAACGAGGTCCATCTGGTATGTCGAAATGTATGAGGCTCATACTCATACTCGATTCGCTCACCGGTGGGGGTAATAACACTTGAAAGTGTGCCTTTGACCGCTTCATTAAAGACAAATTCCCGGTCAGCAAAAGGCATATCGTTTGTACCCATACCGAACAGCAACTGAGCTTCCCTGCTTTTTTTGGGTATCCCGGTAGCGGTTTGACCACTAGAACCGAGAATGGGGTAATGCTTTTTGGTTTGCAGGCAAAGCATATTTGCCGGATTCTCTATTAAATGTTTATTGGTGATTTTCCCGTTGTAAAAGCCCCATCGGTCGACGGCATATTCATCCTTAGTCGTATTGGTCGGAATACCGTATTGATCATACCCTATGGGTAAGTAATCACTCATATAGCCGAATTTCCAGCCATAAGCGTAGACCAAATTGGCGTCGTACACTTCGATCTGAGCTAAATAATGTCCGGCAATGTATTGGCCGCCCGGTTTTTTGCTGCCATACGTAAAAATAAAAGTTTTTAACACGGAGAAGTTACCCCCGCCGTTGTCCTTCATTACTTCCATTTTTTGCAAGGCATAACCGTTATTATTGTACGGCTGTGGCGCTTCATAAGTGAAGCTCACTTTTCCTCCCGGAAAATTGATTTGAGCCAGCCTTTTTTCCGTCACGCTTTCCATTGTTTGCGTGAGCATTGGCTCCCGTGTATGAAATGAATTGGTTTTCGTGAACGGATAATTGTTCGTATAAACATCCCTTGACACGGGCACCGTCATCAACGTCGATATTTTTCCTGCGGGCTGAGGGGGGTTAGCGAAATAATCGAATGTAACCTTCTGTTTATGATTAGCTGATGATATGGCAATAACGGGTTGCTCGTAATCGTAATCGGGATAGGGCTGCACCCAACTATCGTCATAAGCATAATCAGGACCTTGTTTAGAATGGAAACTCCTCTTGCTGATCGAACGCCTTGCGGCGGAACCAAAGTTGTAATACAGGCCGTCACCAAACGTCAAACCATCATCAGTGAACTTCATTAACGGGTTGTAAGGATAAGTAAGCTGAACTCCTGTCGGACGCATCATGCTTCCGCTGCCGGAAGGGGTGGATATGGCATAAGCATCCCAGGCTCCATCCGTCTTACCTTCTATCGCATTATACAGGAAAGCGCGGTGGGTGCTGTTGTTAACAGGGTCCAGAGCTCCCCCTATCCCGGCGCTTGGCATCGGGTTTCCGCCTGTCAAATAATTCATACCTTCGGAACCGTTATCCGGCCGTCCATTAATCTGAGCAACCATCCCCCCCCCCGCATTGAGTTCCCAACCCATTCCTACTACACTGGGTCGCTGGCCCGGCTTAATTCCTAATGCACTGTAATTTATTGAGATAGGTACCCGGATATCATTTACCCGGATCTCATAAAGCGTGATCCCGACTTTTAAGGTTCCGGAATTGTATTCGACATTATCATATCCTGCTGCATTAAACAATTTGCCGGTCTGCGGTGCGTCACCTATTGCACTGGCTCCGCGCTTTGGTAACGAAGCCTGGGCGTAACATTGGTTGACCGACACTAAGAGTAAGAAAAACAGGATAATTGTCAGGAAGATTTTAATTTTCATATAGGTGATAAGTTGGTACAAGGTGGATTTAATAGGTGATTAAAACTAACCAGGCTTAATTACAGAAATTAACGCAAAATGATGTCAGGATCTGCAGCGGTCCAATGGCCCTGCCAAAACCCAAACAGAAGAAGTACGATAGTATAGGTCAGCTTTTACATAAGTTAATAGTGGGCCGGACCTAAATTATTTTAGATTTCTTTAACGCTCTCATTTGCTTTTTTAACGCATTGATCTGTTGCTGCTGATCTTTTATTTGTTGCTGATGTTCGATCAGATACAAAGTCAATTCCTCTACCTTTTTCATCAACAACTTGTTCATTTCACTCACATCAAGTCCGTTCTTGGCCATCTCTTGCTCCGAAGGAATTTCGGGTAAATGTTGATTTTGGTCGATATAAGTTTTAACTTCTGATAAGGAAGGGAGTTGGTAAGAGGGCTTGAAAACATAGTCTGGCCAGGCAGAGTTAAGTTTTACTGTGACTGAAGTCGCAATAAAGCTACCGTTCACTGCAAGTTTATAGCCTTTGGTGTCTGACGTACCAATACCTACATTACCCGCATCTCTTTGTAAAGACAAAATCCCTCCAGTCGTAGCTCCTCCGCCAATAAACGTTTGTAATAATCCGTAACCCGCTGCCCCTCCAGCTGTTCCCGATATACGAAGGTTGGAGTGACTATCGTCTCCCGTAACTATTCCGTAGATATCAGTATTCGTGTATACATGAAATGGAGCAATCGGAGTTACGGTACCAATCCCAACATTACCTACAGAGCTTGGCCCGTTTGCAACTGCATTAATAACAAGTGTTGGAAGCGATGGATTTCCTATACCAAACTTACCCGCTCCCATACCCCATCCTCCGTGGCTTAAATACACAGAGGTCCCGTTATAAATAGTTTGGATACCGGTCTCCGACGTGTTGTTCAAAGTAAGTGGATAGCTTGGGGTTGTTGTTCCGATTCCTACTTTTCCGCCATTATAATAGATGTTTGCTCCATTCGCGGTCCATTGGGCAAAAAGACAGTTCGATATAAAAACGAACAGTGTTGTGATTAAGGTTAGCCTTTTCATGAGTTTAGTTAGAATTATTGTATTGTCCCTGGTAATTGATAATCAGTGTTAAGCGTCAGACCAAAGCTTTGACTTGCCTGGTGGGGCAAAAATTGTTTCTCGTGGTGTTTAAAGCGTGCAGTTGTAGCTTCTTTATGAGATCAGCAACCGTTATAACTGATCGTGAATTGATGAAAGCTATTTTTGTAAATGCTGTTGCGCAACTGTACCAGATGCTCTTTTTTAAGGAAAGTAGATCCTTGATTAATGGCCGCTATTGAACAAAAATCAGGATTGCAAAGGAAGATTAATGCAGATTTCATGTGACAAGTAAGGTTATTTCAAAATTCCATACAATGATATATAATCATATTTAACAATCAAAGGTATTATCGAAAATTTATGCTGTTTCCAGGCTCGCGCGTTTATTTATACAGCAAAGGCAGGATGGCTGGTGGTTCAGGGTGAAGCACCGGACACGTTTGCAAATTTTTACCCGTCGCTATGCTTTTGATAAACGGTTTTTCCGGGGTGGGCCATCGTAGAATAAATTTAATATCCAGCCACCTCTTCTTTAAATAGCCAAACCAGGAAAGGTCTCTGTGTTGAAAGACATAATCAACAGGCTAAAACAAATTAGAAATGATGTTCGACCAAGGATCGCCGATGGCTTATTTCACCATTGGGTCGACTACTACACATATATCCAGCAGCAACCTAAGTTACGGCGGCTTGGCTTGCAGCACCAGTTTTACTGTGCAGGTTCCCAACAAAAGTGCAACCTTCAACTGGACATCTCATGTTGACCAGAGCATGCCCACGGCTGATTTTTCTCAAATCCACACTTATTTGCAATATCAGGGTTAAAAAATCCGGGTTTACGAGGCAAATGTTGATTTCGGTCGATATAACTCTTAATTTTGTTAACGATGGGAGCCGATGTTCTTTTTTTAATACGTAATCATTCAGGTCGATTACTAAAGACTTAGCATGAACGCTACCGTTGACGGACAGCTTCAGATCGGGTGTTAGGGTGGATAAACCAAAGCATATTGACCCCTGTCGACCGATTTTAATCTGACCACATTCTATTATTGTAATCAAACACTTAGGAATGCAAACGAAATTGGTGAAGCAGGGTCAACCAAAATGGTTTTTCCAACCTACTTTACGATAACTTCAAAAAGCACGTCCAGTAATATCATCCTGCTATCAGAGATGCCCTCATTCCTTGTTGGCGCCCGAAGCGAACAGGAACGGATCCCACCCGTCCCGTTTGCTTGCTGTAACTGGTTCAGCAATTTCAGCAGTGAAAAATAATCGCCGGAAAAGGTCAGTTTTTGAAGGATATATTTTTCCGTATGATAGTTTTTATCCTGTAAGGGTGCGCTTACAAATTTGACGTTATTTTTTTCTGCCAGGAAGGCGATGGCATTGATCGCGCTGCTCCTGTACGTCAGCGTATCTGCACGGTACAGACTGATGATCCTGTCCAGATTAGCATTTTTCCGGTCCGTATACCCGGGTTGCTCAGTCGCATTGTTTTGTTGTGCGAGTTGCTCCCGCAGTTGTTTATTCAGGCTTTTGGCATGGAGCATATGCTTGAAGGCCAGGCCATAGCCTGCAGCAGCCAGCAAGACTGTCCCCAAGACCAGCAGATAAACTTTTTTAAAAGGCCAGTATCTCAGCATATCAATAGGTTAGCGTTATCGTGAATATACCTGTATTGAGTTCATTGTTGAAGTTGTAGCTTTCCAGTTCCACGTTTTTTGTCCATTTCTTTGATTTCAGCCGGGCTGCCCATTCATTGACCGGTATGATCTGCGCCGACTCCCCGCGGATTAATATCTTCCGTTCCCGGAATTTTATTCCACCAAATCCATGGTCAGCAGCGGCATCGACCGGATTGATGCTGATCTCTTTCAACGTAATCTCGGGTGGCATCATTGCCGCCGCCTGATCAATCAAACTGCTTTTATTAATCCCGCCGTCCCAGCCAAGCTCTTTCAACAACGATTCTTTCTGCCTGATTTCGTCATTCAAGGCTTGTTGATCCGTACTTGTCCTGGCCGAATTGCTTACTTCGGCTGCAAGCCTGGTATTTTCAGCATTCAGCCCTGAAAGCCACACAAAATTGCCCAGCAGCAAAACAAAGAAAACCAGCAGGATGGCCATACCGTTTACCTTAAATTTTCTGTCATTGATTAGTCTGTCAAATGCCGATGCCAGAACGGGTACATCTGCCTTAACTGCGTCAAGTTTACCCGACAGCAGCAACTGAAAAGCTGCCGCATATGGCAGCAACAGTTGTTGGTCTAATACTTCGCTTTCTACTTTAATGGTATAAGGTGCCTGGAATTCTTCATGAAAGCTGACCTTTTCCCAGTTTTTGTCTGCCGATCTTGCAATTTTTATACCTGCAAACAAGATTTCTTCATCATAGATATTCAATTGCGGCAGGATATGTACTATTGGAAATGGCCCAAGGCTCAGCATAAGCGGGGAAAGCCCCTGCTCCGAAATAGCTTCCAACCATTTGTCGGCCTCTGTTTTGCGGATCACGGACACAAAAGAATACTCGCCGGAAGGAAAATGCTGTACGTAAAAATCATCTATGGATGCGTTAGGCAATACGGAGGAGAAGTTCGAAGGGGTAATGTCCTCTATCCTCTCCAGTTGTTTATACAGCACCCCCCTGCCCGAGATATTAACACTGAGAGGTATACCCGCCTTAACTTGTTTTTTTATTACCGGCAAGCTTACCCCGATAAGTTTGTTTTCAAAGGAAAGATTTTTACCATCGAGTGATAGCTGGCAGCAATTAACTGTGGCGCTGCCATCTTTGCTAATAACAATACCCAGTCCTGCTGCCTCCTTAATTCCGTAAAAGCGATCCAACACTGCCATATACCTATCTGATAATGGTCGATTTAATAAACAATACGCTTACTACTTTTGATTTGGTTTTAGTCCTGCTGCTGAAGATCCATTTTAATACCGGGATCCTCGACAGAATAGGAATACCTGAGCCGCTTTCATCACTCTCCGTCCTCTCAATGCCGCCCAGTACAATGGTGTCTTCACTATGTACCCGCAAGCTGGTCTCGAACTTGCTGATCGACTGGGGCGGAGGTGAGCCGTCTGTTGGAATAGAGGTGAAGTCAGAAATATTGACGCTGATGCCAAGCGTAACCTCATCATTGCCCGACACGAGCGGTTTGATCCCAATCGACAGGTCGGCATTCACCGCCTCGTACACGTTGGAAAAAATGGATTGCGTCGCCGTCGTTGTGATCACATTCTGGGTTGTATTTTTATAATATCTTTTACTGCCGATGCTCATTTTAGCGGTATGCCCGTTCAGGGCGACCAGCTTGGGTACTGAACGAACATCGACATTATTGCTTTCCTCCAGCGCTTTGAGGCTGATATAAAAATTGGGGGTCACCCGGCCCAGGTTGATAGAGCTGTTTTTACTCAGGCTGCTCAGGAAGCCGTTGATCGATTTGGCCCCAAACGTATAGTCCAGGCCGGAAAGTACTGTTCCCCCTGTTTTTACACTATCGGAAACACCCGCAGAGATCCCGGTGGATATGGTATTGGATTTATGAATATCGATCAATGTCACCTCCACCAACACGCTTGGCACCAAAACATCCAACTGCTTGACAAAAGCTTCTACCTCGTTGATTTGAGCGTCCGACCCCGATACGAGCAGGATGTTCTGTTCACGAAATTCTTTGATCTCCAGGCCCCGTTTCCAGTCAGACGGGATCATCATCATCACCGTATCGATCGCGCGGTTCTGCAGGTGGATCGCCCGGTAAGACCTTAAACCCTCCTGTTTGCGGTCACCGATAATATAGATCCCTCCTTCGGCATGGAAAGTGTACTCCGTACTTTTAAACAGGAGGTTGAGGAAAGTATCATAACTTACGTCCGTTACATGCAGCGTAATATTTCCTTTGATCTCCGAGTAGATCGAATAGCTTTTGCCCGTTTCCTGCGAGGCTTGTTTAACCATGTCGTTAATTGGCGCGTTGACCGCATCAGCGGAGATCAGCTTTTGCCCGTTTACTATCCTCACGTACAAACCTGTCGCGCCCCCAGTAACAGCGCCAGCCGGCCGGAAATTTTTACGGACCGACGTATTTCTATCGCCATTGACATAGAGTTCCTCGTTCTCCCCGAGCGGTTGAAAAAGGTAAAAGCCATCTGCAGTCTTGACCATTTTTAATTCATTAGTGTAGGCCAGCTTTTCCAATGCTCCTTCAAACGGAGCGCCGGCAATAAAGGCCGTAACCAGCTTACCCTGTAATGAGCCCGGCACGATCACGTTTTTGCCGGAGACCTGGCTGATCTTTTTGGCTACCGCGGGCAGACTGTCATTCTGTAATTCAAGCGATAAGGTGTTATCAGTCTTGTTATACTTCGCGTTGATATCCTTTACCGGCGGCTTTACAAAACGATTGGGGTCCTGAAAGGGGGTCACGTAAATAATCGTTCCCACTACCGAGATATCCAGGTTATACTTTTGCGCCAGCAACATGAGAATATTGGCTGCTGTCGCATTGTTAAATGTATCGTAAACGATTACTGTCAGCGCCGGGTCAACGCTGATATTCAATTCATTGGCACGTGCCAATGAATTCAGGTATTCCCGGATCGAAACCCCGCTAACCCTCAGTTGTACACGCTGGCTCAGGCCAGGCACCTTGCCTGCCAGGTCATCCAGTTTCTGATGGATCCCTTGGATGCGTTCCGTTTCCTGAGCCATAGTTGGGCTCAGGCACCCGGCAGCAATGATAAAAAATAAAAAAAGTAAAAATCTTTTCCCCATATCTCCTTAATAATTAAATAACAGCGGGTAAATCTCATCAATTGAAGTATGTCCCTCGCTGAATACCTGAAATGCATTTTCTGCCAGTGTATGGATGCCGCGGTCCGTCAGTAGCCGGTGGATATTAGCGTTTCCTCTCTTAATCTCTTCGGCCAGCTCAAGATCAATCGGGATTACTTCATAAATCGCTTTCCTTCCTTTATAGCCTGTATAGTAACACTGTTCACAGCCATGCGGCTTGTAATGATGTGCTACATCACGTGAAGGCCGGTATTGGCGCGGATACATCGAGTTGTCAAAATCATGCAGCGTTTTGCAATGCGGGCACAATAGCCTGATCAAACGTTGCGCTGCCGTGGTGCTTAATGTGTTCGCCACCAAAAAAGGCGGGATCCCCATATCGATCAGGCGCGACACCGTTCCCCAGGCTGAATTGGTATGGATAGTTGACAATACCAGGTGACCGGTCAGTGCCGCCCTGATCGCCATATTGGCGGTTTCCGGGTCCCTGATCTCGCCGACCATGATCACATCCGGGTCCTGCCGCAGGAACGTGCGCAACGCAGCCGCGAAACCCAGCCCAATTGATTCTTTCAACTGTACCTGGTTGATCCCCTCCAGCGTATATTCCACCGGATCCTCAATGGTCAGGATATTCCGGGTCTCTTTATTCAATAACTTTAACGTCGCATACAATGTGGTTGTCTTCCCTGAACCGGTAGGTCCGCTGATCAGCAGGATACCATTGGGGCGCTTTACACCCTGCAGGTAATTTTCCAGGTCAAAACCCGAAAACCCAAGGCTGTTCAGATCGATATCTGTCGCATCATTGTTTAACAATCTCAACACCACCTTTTCACCATATAAAGTTGGCAATACGGAAACACGGATATCAAACTGGCTATCCCCGCTTTTAAAGTTGATCCTGCCGTCTTGTGGCAGCCGTTTTTCGGCAATGTCCAGATTGGCGTAGATCTTGATTTTGTTGATCAGTGCCGGGTAATCGTCATTTTTAAGCAGGTAACGCTCTACCATCATGCCATCAATCCGGATCCTAACCCGGCATTTATGCTCATACCGTTCAATATGGATATCGCTGCTCTTCAGATTTTTCGCTTCTGCAATCAGGTTTTCGAGAAAATCATCGGCATGGTTGCTCAATTGCAGTTGGGTGGTACCCTCTACAGCGTTATCCCGCAGGTAATACTTGGAAAGCAGCCTGGCGATCATACCGGCCTCAATCGGCTCCAGCAACACCTCTTTACCCAACAGCACCTCCAGTTCGGCAGCGAGGCTATCACCTTCCGCTCCTGCTTCACAATACAATTCCATTCGGAGGTCGGTACCGTTTTTTGGAAGAACACGGTAATGCCAGGCCTGCTCCTTGCTCAGCAAATGGATATTTTCGGTTAATAATAAAATCTCTTCCCCGCTTCTCATAATAAAAGCATATGACGCAACCAGTTATCAGCTGTCACATCGAAGTGAAAACACCACCAGTCGGCCATCAAAAATAGAATCAATAAAACAGATTGAAACCCTGCAAGGGGGATGTGGCCCGCGTCTTTTGCTAAAATGAGCCGCCACAACAACCAGCAAAACAATACCACAATCAAACTTGCCACATAAAAAAACACGAAGTTTAATACTGACAAATAAAAAGCGGCAGCTAAAAAGAACAGAATATCCCCCCAGCCCAAAAGCTGCTGAGTAATATCGATGATCCGCCCATCTTTGAGCGAAAAGTATATGGTCAGCACAGCAAGTTGCAAACCGACAAAAAGTAGATTGAAAGTAACCGGTTCCCAGTAATCTTCCAGTCTACGAAACCTGAACCAGTGCATACCGGCAAAAGCAACCGCTAACAAAGGGAACCAAAACCAATATACCGACCGGCTCTTAAAATCCTGCACTGCCAAAGCGCCAAGCACCGTCAGGATGATCAATTTTAAAACCAGCGACACCTCAATCCGGGGTTACTTCTTTCAGGTTCTTGTCCTGGTCAATTTCCCAAACATTAAAAGTACCGTTACCGTTAAAATCAACGACTGCCGTAGCTTTGGCTGTAAAGCCGGTGTTAGAGGCGTTGGTGATCTCGACCCGGTAATTAGCTTTGGCATCCTTTCCCTCCGTACTCAGTTTTTCCTGGATAAAACCCAGTTCGGTAAGATCTTTGGAATATTTGGAGTGCTCGTAGAAATAATTTTTTTCTAATACCTGTAAATGATTGAGCTGTAATTTGGCCTCAGTACTTTTGGCCTTCGTAATTAAAGGAAGCAGGTTGGGCAATACCAGTAAAACCAATATCCCGATGATTACCAAAACGACGAGGATCTCGGTAAGCGTGTACGCGGCAAGGCGCTTTTGTGATTTTAATTTAGGTAACTTCATTATCAAATTTCAGCACTAAGCTAACAAATATTTATTTTGATGCAAATGTTCTCATTTAATAATATTTGATTTTCAGCTGGTTAAAGTTTATTTATTGCGTGTTAAAATGAAGAATATTATTCATCACGAACAAGTTACCCCCGTATAAGCATCTATCGTTTCCCATTGCACAGAAAAGCCTGCTAACCTTGGGTTCAAAATCATTGTATGCCTTTTCACGAATTATTTTTAATTTAGTCGAAATGAAACTTAGACCAGCACAGATCCAGTTTACCTTGTTTGCCCTGTTGATATGTTCCCTGTCAGCCTGCAAGGATTTTATCGAACCGAACATCAGCAGGCGGCCGGTAACGCTCAAGGCGCCTTCCGATAAATACGAGAGCACGAACTATAATATTAATTTTTGGTGGGATGAAGTGGAAGATGCGCTCTCCTATCGCCTGCAGGTTGTGACACCAGGCTTTGACACCATTGGCGGCCTGGTTGCAGATACGTTGGTTAAAGGTAACCGCTTTACGTTAACGCTTGATCCAGGCGAATATCAATGGCGGGTAAGGGCAGAAAACGGCAGCTCGCAAACGGAATTCAGCACGCCCAACCACCTTACCGTCATTCCTTCTTCGCTTACGGCTCAAACGGTGATCCTTGGTTCTCCTGCCAACAATACCGTCACTAATCAAAGCAGCGTAACTTTTAAATGGGCTTCATTGTTCAGTGCTGTGAACTACCACATCCAGGCGGATACCAATAATTTCGCTGATGCCAGCCACATTCTTATTGACCTGACCATCCCGGGCCAGCAGTATACTTATAAATTTCCGAAAGACCAGACTTATCAATGGCGGGTGCGGGCAGAGAACACGACAGAACAATCAAAATGGTCTGTTGTCAATAATATCAGCTTCGATTCCACCGCCCCTGCCGGCGTGACGCTTTCCTCACCGCAAAACAATGCGGTAGTCAGCAAACCGGTTAGTCTGCAATGGACGAAATCGGCCACGGCATCCAATTATAAACTATATGTATACAAGGCAAACTCGACTACCTTGTACAGCACGGCGTTTCCTGCTTTACTGAATACCAACGCTTACAGCTTTACCCTGGGCTCGTCCGGGGAAAGGATCTACTGGCAGGTTACCGCGCTCGATGCAGCCGGCAATGAAAGTACTCCCTCCGCGCTGCAAAGTTTTGTACTGCAATAACAGGCATTATGAAGAATAAAAAATTCACATACCTGCTTGGCGCCGCCGTACTGATCGTCTGGGGGCTGATCCTGTACCGTGTATTCGGCGCAATGGGCGATAATGAACCCGATGAGCCGGCGATGTCCGGCCCGGTAAAAAAAGAAGCCTATAATGACTATGCCATTCCCCCGGACACCACGCACTTACTGCTGAACTACCGGGATCCATTCGGCATGGTAGCAGCTAAAGATACCATTAGCCATAAGCATAGTTCTTCAAGGCCGTCGCAGGCAGGACTACATCCGGCTGTAGCCGCTATGAACTGGGATTTTATCCGGTATGTGGGCTATGTCAGGAACCCTGATTCCAAAAAACTGGTGGCCATGGTGCACCTCAACGGAGCCGAGTTGATGATGAGCGAAGGCGAATCGAGCGGCAGCCTGAAACTTATCAAAAACCTGCGGGATTCGATCAGGATCAACTACCAGGGCAAAACAAAATTCATTCCCCTTAAGCCAGCAACGCCATGAAGAAATTATTACTTTTCATTTTCATTCTGTTATCCCGTGGCGTTATGGCCCAAATGCCGGATTACGGGCTTTACAATATTCATATCAGCGATTCAGCGAAAATCATCCGTACCCAGGTAAAACCGGTTTCAGGTACAGTTTTTACGCGGCCCGGGCTTTTATATTACTGGTTTGGCAGTAACACCATCCATGAACAGCAAGGCGGCTTCAGCGGTAAACTGCTCAACGGCATTTACGAAGAATCCGACAGGAACCATCATTTGATCATGCAGGGAGGATTTAAAGCCGGCCTTAAAGATGGCGTTTGGAAAACCTGGAATGAAGGCGGCAGGCTTGGCAGTATTATCACCTGGGATGAAGGCGTAAAAACAGGCAAATTCGCTTACTATGATGCAGGCGGTAACGAAACACAATCCGGTAGCTATGATCATGATTTACTGGACGGCAAGATCACGTACCATACCGGCACCGACTCAGTTAAAACCATCCGGTATAAAAACGGGAAAATAGTACCGGCGAAAAACGGTAGTTTCCTGAAACGGATCAATATTTTCAAAAAGAAAGCAGCCGGAACTCCGCAACCCAAAACACCCTGACATGCTCAAAGCCTCCGCGCTGTATATGGTTATTGTGATCACTTTGATGATTGGCGTGATCTGTTCCGCGCTTATCGTAGCGGCATACCTGTATAAATCCCAGTATCAGGCAAAGTTCCGAATCGACCAGTTACGGAACAACCTGAACTCCGGTATCACTATTTTAATTGGTAGTAAGGATAGTATTTACAAGGACGGGCATACGTTCGGCCTTTTCAACGACGACGCGGATTCGGTAACCTTAAAAAAAACGGATTGGGGGATTTTTGACGTGTGCGCTGCAAGCGCATTTATTAAGAGGGATACGCTTTACAAGGTTTTTTCATTAGCAAACCAAATCGATTCAGCCAAATGGGGAGTGTTATACCTTATAGATGAGGATCGTCCCGTTTCCGTCAGCGGGAATACGGTTATTCGGGGGAACGCTTTTATTCCCAAGTCAGGTATAAGAACAGCTTATGTAGATAATCAGGCTTATACCGGAGATCAACATATTGTTAACGGCAAAACCTTCGACAGCGAAAGAAAGCTGCCGCCGCTTTCAATGGCCAGGCTGGGGCAACTGCAAAAGCAATTGTCGGTTTCTCCGGCCATGAACAATCTTCCTGTGGGTGTAGACAGCATTGCCCGGTCTTTTCTGGAACCAACAGTCAGTTACAGCTTTGGCAAAACGGCAAAGACCATAAGCCATGTTAACCTCAAAGGCAACATTATTTTATATTCAGATACCACCCTGGTCATTGACAGCACTGCCCGTCTGAACAATGTATTGGTGTTTGCCAGGGGCATAGTCGTCAAGAGTGGTTTTCGGGGCAACTGCCAGCTCTTTGCCACAGATTCCATCAGTGTAGAACGCGATTGCAAATTCAGCTACCCGTCCTGTCTCGGCGTACTTCGCTTTACTACAGGTAACACGGTTGGGCTCCCGGCCAAATTAACTATCGGGGACCGGACTGATTGTGAAGGTTTGATTTTTAGTTACCAGAAAGACGATAAACAACTGCCGCCGGTTATTTCACTGGGCAACAAGGCCAGGGTACTGGGCCAGATTTATTCCATGGGGATCTTAAACCTGCGGGCCGGAACAACAATAAATGGCAGCGTATTCACCAAACGTTTTTTATATCAGAGCGAGTTCACCCGGTACGAAAATTACCTGATCAATGTCAGCCTGGACTCCCGGGCGCTTTCCCCCTATTACCTGAGCAGTGATCTTACGCCCGTTGCCGGGAGACCAAAAAAAATCTTACAATGGCTGGAAGCAAACTGAGGAACAGGCATAGCGTCAGGGGCTCTACCATACTGGAAGTGATCATCTCGATGATCATCATCATTGTGGTGTTCGGTATCGCTATGATGATCTTTACCAATGTAAGCCGCTTATCACTTTCTGCCAAAAAGCTGAAAGCGCAGGCCATATTACAGCACACGTTGCTTCAGGCCGAACAGGCAAAAGATCATACCGATCAAACGATCACCGTCGACGATATGACTATCAAACAGGAAATAACACCATTTGAAAACGAGCCCGGGCTATCGGTCATTACACTGACTGCTTTTGATCCTAATCATGAGCAGGTAGCCAGGCTAAAAAAAGTGATCATGAACAATGAGGAATAAAAACAGGCTCCCGGCTTTCACGATCATGGAACTTACTGTCGCCATGCTCATCTCCGCCATTGCGATCGGCCTGATGTACAGTGCTTACGCCATCATCAGCCATTCATACCTCTCTTTTGTTGACCGTAATAATACCACCGGCATGCTCGCCTTGCTTGACCAACGCCTGAACCGGGATATCGACAAGGCTGAAATGATATACAGGGATAGCAATACGGTGACCATGAGCAGCCATATAGATACCGTTATTTACCGTTTCCAGGCCGACCGGGTGATCCGCCAAAAGCTGCTTACGGATACGTTTAAAGTAAGCACTGAAAGTTTCATCACCTCATTTGAGTCTGTTCCTGTTGACGGCAATCCGGCCGACGGGGAGGCGAAGAAAATTGATGACCTGCAAATCGTACTATTGACAGAAGGCCAGAAAATTCCGTATCATTACCATAAAACATATAGTTCCGTTAACCTATTTCAGCCTATAAACTGATGCCATCCATTGACCTGAGCCGGTATGAACCAAAAAAATCGCCAAAAGCACCTAAGCAGGGCAGCGAAAGCAGCCTGTCGGCTTTGCTCAATAAAGACATCAGTTTCGGCACTAAGGAACTGAGTGATAAAAAGAAAGAAGCCTTATACCTGGAACTCAGCTCCTTATTGCTGGCGGGTATCAACCTCAAAAGCAGCTTTGAGCTCATCACTGCCGACCAGGAAAAAGGAAAGGATAAGCAGTTGTTCAGCACCATACAGGAAGCTGTTTTGAAGGGGATGCCCTTTTCACAGGCGCTGGAGCAAACCGGCAAATTCTCGCTTTACGAAGTATACAGCCTGCAAATTGGTGAAGAGACCGGCAAACTCACCGAAGTGCTCGGTGATCTGGCGAAATTCTATCAGAACAAGATCAAACAGCGCCGGAAAATCGTTTCGGCACTCACCTACCCATGTGTGGTATTAAGCACGTCCTTAGGTGCGGTGTTCTTTATGCTGAAATTCGTGGTACCGATGTTCGGTGATGTATTTAAACGTTTTGGCGGTCAGCTGCCCTGGATCACAGAAAAGATCATCAATATCTCGCAGGCCATGGAAAATAACTTTTATGGTTTTGTGATGGTGATAGCGATCATCGCAGGCTTAATCTGGTACAGCCGAAAGACCGAACGTTACCGGCAGTTTATCTCTGCTTTGGTATTGCACCTCCCGCTGGCTGGCAACATTGTCCAAAAGATCTACCTGGCCCGTTTTTGCAATTCCATGCGCCTGCTGATCAACGCCCGATTGCCCCTGTTGAGGGCCATTGCATTGAGCCGGCAAATGATCGGTTACTATCCCATCGAGTCATCCCTGCAAAAAGTGGAAGACGACATCATGAAAGGAAAATCCCTGCACCAAAGCTTGCAGCAGTTTAAGATTTATCCGGCCAAAATGATCCAACTTCTAAAAGTTGGGGAAGAAACTAATCAATTGGATTATTTTTTTGCCAAAATCTCGGAGCAGTACATCGATGAAGTGGAATATAAAACTTCCACGATCAGCAGCATGATGGAACCGCTGATCATCATTTTTTTAGGCTTGATCGTAGGTGTGATCCTCATAGCCATGTACCTGCCTATGTTCCAGATGAGTAATAGTTTTCAATAGATTATCCAATATCCGGTCGATCACTTATCTAACAATAGAGAAATCCCGGATGCTGATTTCCCCGTGATTTCCCTCTGTTACTGCGCGCACTCCACTGGCGCGCGCAATAGCGAAGGGACGAATTAGACTAAATCACCCTCAGATTGGCATACAATTAATACCAATAAATGCAACTAATCTGAACTTCATACTTCAATAAAAATCAATTTTCCTTCAAGGCAAGTCCATAGTGATCTTTTAAAGAATCTATTAGATTGGATAAACCACAACATATTGACCCCTATCGGCCGATTCGATTTTGACCACTTTCTATTATTGTAATCAAGTAGTTAGAAATGCAAACAAAATTGGCGAAGAGGGATCAACCAAATTGTTTTTTCCAGATAGTTGTATATACAGCTATACCGAACCCTTAAAGCACAAAGCCCGGCGCATAGCCAGACTTTGTTGTTCTTGTTTGTAACCATTTTAACCCACCCGAGGGAGGATTTAAATAGAGAGAATAAATGAAATTAAAGATTACAAATAATATCATCATAATTACTATCCATGTTCCTGCTAGGTTTCTTTTTGGCGGCCAATTATCGAATTCCTTAACATAGTTTTTCCAGCGGTCGTCTTTTTCGAAAATAAACCACTTCATTACAAGTAAAACAATAAAAGGAGCTAAACCAACGAAACTAAAAAAAGCAATATGCGGATGAATATTAAGAAAATAGCCACAATAAAGCGCAATTGCAAACACCAGCCAGACTTCTATAGCGAACATACAAATCAGTGCTTTCATTTTGGTTGGGAATGGCCCGGTGGCACCAAATGACTTATCAATTTTAAGCCACATTTTATATAGAATGTAAAAAAAATAACCGTATAGTTTGCTTATGCTCATTTGAAGTTTTTTGGTTAGTAATTTATTTTACGGCATACCCATTAATACCTGTGGTGGTGCAGCGTTAGGCTGATTCATCTGATTATAGAGCGGCGCCGAATCATGCATAGCTGCTGTGAAACCTCCTGGATAATAAGCGTCTATTACGAAATATGGAATTGTGAAAAAACCAACTGGAGTAAGTGCTATTCCTCCCATAACTGTATTAGTAGCATAGTGCGAGCCCGATATGTTGCCATTGACAAACTCGTATGTGTCTGCTACAAACCCAATACCAACACCCACTCGCCCCACAGTTTCAGCTACTTTAGAAAGTCGTGCGGTTTTGATAATAGCTCGACTGCCACCAGTCCATCCGCTTGAATACCATTTTAAACTAACCGAACCACCCTTAAGATAACCAACAGAGGCTCCTGTAAGTCCCAATATAGTGGTAGTCCCTACGGTAGAGTTCACTTTATTCAACGCATCGTAGTAAGGAGTTTCCTCCCCCTGATTAGCAAGGTTATCAAAACTATGAAAATCTTTATGCTCAACCATGACATATTCAACACTGCTGTTGTAAGATTTGTCTACAGGAGTGGCATTTTGCCGCATTTCCATTGTTTGGGTGTAAAAAGTTACACCATAGTTATTTACAGTTGTTCGACCACCACTTCCGATCAAACCATTGAGTTGGCCCATACTTAATCCCGAAGGATCATTATAATCATCCCCAGCTGTATAAATATTAGTTAAAGTAGCTCCAGGAATACCCATATAGTTTGAAATCGTTCCGCTACTGCCGCCGCCGCCAAATGCATAATTGGGGATTCCACTGAAATTTGTACCGAACTCACTTGCCATGTCGCCTGCTGCTAAATCAGGTGCATTTGTTCCGATAGTACCACCTGATGCTGGCACCGGTATTGTTTCGGGCAACCTCGCTTGGTCCCCCAGCGGGTCATTAAACAGAACCGGGTTATTTCCACCATACTGATACACCGTCATGCTCTCCGCCGATTCAGGATTAGGATCAACCCCAACCCACCTGCCGATCGCTGCGTCATAGTTCAGGTAATAGGTTTGGTAATAATCCGGCATATTGCCATAATCGTTCTGCCACTTGCTGCCTCCGTTATATAAATTTTTGTTTTGGTTAACCGGAGTACTAACTGTGCTGCCCGGCATGATCATCCCAAATGCATAGTAACTGTTTTTTGGCAGATTTTGGTGGTACCGCCCGTGCCAGTATTGTCAAAGCAGAGCCGAACATTGCTCTCCTAGTCATAAAAATATATTCAGGTTCAAGAGCATGAACGGAACGCGCGACACGCGCACAACAGCTTGAGAATAATTGAATGTTGTAAAATTATATTTTACTAATTACTAACATAAACTTGGTTGATATCCTCCCTTTAATAGCTGGATTCCCGCCTTTGTAAGTATCAACAATTCGCATTTCAAAACCCTTTCTTTTGTTTTTCCAAATTAAATGACCTGCCTCTCGTTGCAGGTCCGAACCCATACCTTCTATCTTTTGAATTAACGGAGCTTTGTATTTATTTGAATTATACCCAATCAAATATCTGAAACATCTATCATTAGATAAATGAAAAGTTATCTCATAGATACCATCTTTTTTCTTCTCTGATTGGCTAAATGTATATACAAGCATGCGAAATGGATTAGTCTCTGCATCGGAAATAATATGATCAAAAGTCAGTGAGCAATTTTCGTGCTTCGCATACTGATCAATATTCTCTTTATTTTTATTTAGCAACTCTTGCGACTCGCTTTTAACAGCAAATAAAAAACTGTAAATCAGGGTAAATAGAATTGTTTTTTTCATTTTCAATTGTCTGGATTTTCAATAAGTTTATTATTTCTACTATATTTTTAAGTTATTCATACATATGAGAGCTCTTTATTCGACCTGATTGAAAAATATTGTAAATCTATTTAAAGCCATATAACCCGTAAGAGTATCCTATTCCTATGGATAAACCAACATCTGGTCCCCAAGTTCTACTAAATCCCCTCCAGGATGGGGTTGATGTAGGATCCGGATTAGCTGTTGATTGCCAATATGTTAAACCTTCCGTTATCTCGGTAGAAGTAAAATCAGATCCCCAACCTAAAAAATCGTTAGGATTTGGGCTGCCTTTACCAAGATAATACCCGTTGAAAGTACTCAAAGAAACTCCATCTTCCGATCCTAGCCGACCACTTAAGGTAGCTGTTGCATAAAAGCCTACTTTATCACCATTAGTAATTACAAATGCTGAAAGAGATACACCAGCACCATATCCGTCAACGACATTTCCATTTATAGCAAATCCTACCATATCGCTACCAAAACGACGGTTGGATTTAACATCATTAACAACACGATTCATTAAGAACTGGCCTATATCTCCCCATGATACAGTTTTTTTATATGAACCAATTACTGGAACGTAAGGCAATGACATCGTTTCATTCATATTATTATTTGACTTATCATAATCAGGGTTTTCAATAATTTTAGAATAGTCCACCGAATAAGTTATTCCTTTATTTGAGACAATAATTTGGGGACTCAGTAAAATCTCTTGCACCTCGGAAAGCGAAAGGACATTATCCAATGCTCCTGCCTGATAAAGTAAATATCCTCCATTAAGACCTGTTCCAGTTCCACCACTACCTCCTAAAAGCGGCATCCCTCCAAAGCCAGTACCAAACCAAGATGCCAAATCTCCTGCAGCTAAATCAGGTGCATCGCTCCCGATAGTACCACCGGAAGGCGGCGAGGGTATCGTTTCCGGTAGCCTTGCTTTATTACCCAGTGGGTCATTGTATAAAATAGGGTTATTCAACCCGTACTGATATATCGTCATGCTCTCCGCTGATTGAGAATCAGGATCTACTCCAACCCACCGGCCAATCGCCGCATCATAGTTCCGGTAATAGGTCTGGTAATAATCCGGCATATTGCCATAATCGTTTTGCCATTCGCTGCCGCCGTTGTACAAATTTCTGTTTTGGTTACCCGGAGTACTAACTGTGCTGCCAGGCATGATCATCCCAAATGCATAGTAACTATTCTCCTGCCGTACCTTGGCCGTGCCGCCAGTGCCCGTATTGTCAAAAGTAACCCGCACATTGCCCTGCTGATCGGCAATGGTGAATTCCCGGCTCAATGTACCCGCACTGTTCAATACCCTTCCTTCCGGCATCGCGAAATATTGTAATGCCCCGTTCAAATATACAAAACCATCAATATAATCTGTCGTGTTTTGCAGGGTGAGTACCCCGCCCACATTATCATACTGCCTTTTGCGGATCAGGTTGCCGTCAGCATTGTAAGTATAATCGATATACTTGTTTACAGACGAACTGAACGAGATCTTGTCCGTACGGTTCAGCACATTATAGGTTAAAGAGCCGATCCCCTTATACGGATCAGAGGTCAGGTTGCCGTTACCGTCGTAGGTATAATTCCCCGTACCTCCAATAAATCCATTGGTATTACCACTGGCATCCACTACGGTTTTAAGCTGGTTCGGGTTGGCCGTATCATACGTATAGGTCAGGTTGTCGATGGCGCTGTGCCCCCCGGTGCCCTGCGTGGTAGCGTTGCGGAACAAAGTCAGGATATTGCCGTTCTGATCGTAACTGATCCGGTTTTCATCCCAGCCATGCGTTACCGTAAAAGCACCCGTTCCCGCCGTGGTGCGCTCCGCGTAGATAGCTGCTGTATCCCTGCCCATCGCATCGTAATAATACCGGAATGCCCGCTCATACCTGCTGTTCCCGCTGCCATCCTTGCTCATCCATTTTACCGCCGATACCTTGCCGTTGTAATACGCTGTGTTGCCCAGGTTCGCATCCGTCTTATCATACAGGATCTGCAACCCGAACAGGTCGTTGGTATCGCCGTTGGTCTGCCCCGCGTCATTGCTCAGCTTGCTGTTGTTGATGCTCAGCAGTTGTCCCCTCACGTTATACCGCATGTCTACATTTTGCAGGTACGTGCCGGCACTTACAAAGCCCAAGCTTTTTTTCACCACCTGCCCCAGCTCATTATACGTGTAGGCGGCAACAACAGTTGCTGCGGCGCCGTTATAGCCCTGGCTTACCGTTTTTACCCTGTTCATATGGTCATAGGTAAAACTGGTCTGTACGGTAACGGTCGTACTTGCCCCGGTTTGCTTGCTTACCTGGTTCACCTGCGGTATGCCGGTAAAATCAGGCACCGTGGTGCTCTTATCCGTCAGGCTAAACATACCGGAGTAATAAAGCTGGTTATTGCTTTGGGTCTGCACAGGGTTACCGCGTTTATCATAAAAAGTCACTTTAGTAAGCCAGGTGCTGCTGATGCCGCTGCCTACCGTTGTTTTACAAACTGCCGTAGGCATGTCTTTGACAGCGGCTGTAGTAGCAGCCGGACTGGCCTCGCTCGGCAGGCTCTGCGGAACATAACTGAAATTGGCCGAACCGTTTAAATCCGTATCATAGTCGTCAAAATAGGCATAGGCCAGCGGCGTTAATGTACCGGTGCTGCTGGTCGGGAAAATGGTGCTGGTATAATAGCCGTTATTAGTCAGGGTTGAAGTACGCGTCTCATACCAGGCCGTATTATAACTGGATGCCAAACCGCTTACATAAGTTTGCATCGCAGTGCGGCTGGTACGGGTAGCATCGGTATAGATCCCCTGGCTAACGGGCCTGCCTTTGACATCGTATTTAATGTAGTTCCACTTATTGACTATCCTCATGTTGGAATCCTGCATCAGTACCGGCCTGTTCAGCGGGTCGTACACAATAAACAGCCTGCCTTGCGCCGGAACCGTTTTTTCTACCGGGCGGCCCAGGTTATCGTACACATAATGATAGATCAGCTTATTAACGCCCGCTGTAGTTAAGTTCAGCGTGCCGCCCATCAGGCTGACTGCCTTTGGCGGTACGATATAACTGATCATCCCGGCCAGGTTATAAATATAATAGGTATCGAGGTTCGTGGCGCCTAACTTCTGCCGTTTCAGTACCACATGCCCGGTCTTGTCCGTAAAGGTTAAAACTTCCGCATTGTTCTCGTCAATGCCATCGGTTACCGAAAGAGCATTCGCGGCGTAATAGTTGGACGCAGTAAAAGTGCCGTCCGGGTTCCATACGGGGAGATTGCCATCCTGCGTAGTGTTATTATAGCGGTAGCTTACGGTTTTATAATGCTGACCGGAAAGCGGCTGGAAACCAACACCTACCGTGCCCGATTTCAGCATGCGCTGCAAGGGACTGTTCTCGAATACCTGCTGGGTGAACGCGTTGGTATCCGTGGCGATCAGGTACTGATTGGTTTGATTATAAAATGCTTTCTGCGCGGTAGTGAGCGCGTTACTGCGGAACACGCCGACGGTGTCCGCGGCTTGTCCCGCATAAGGCAGGTACGCCTTCATCTGTCTGCCCAGGTTGTCATAAGCTACCGGCTGGATCATGTCGTTCTGCAGCGGGCTGGCATCAACGCCGACGGTTTGCAGTACACGCCCCATACCGTCGGTATAGGTACGGGTGGTTTGTTTCTGGATATTGCTGAGCGCGTTGATCGCATCATCTGTGGTGATCCCCGGTACCCGGATGATCTCCTGCTGTACAAAGCCGTGCTTGTCCTGGGCATTTGCTGCCTGCCCGAATGCAACGAGCAGGAGCAGCGCTATAATGAGGTGATATATGTTTCGGTTCATGAGAGTTTAGGTTTAAGGTTATTCAACGCCGCCGCCGCCAAAATGTGTACAATCAAACGTAGATACCTGGAAATCCAGCGTGGTCACGCTGCCCAGCGAAAGGCTGAACGTGTAGGAATTGGATGATACCCAATCCGCGCAGGTATAAACACCCGCCTGGGTACTCAGCACCAGCGCGTTATAACCCAGGCCGGTTCCGGCATTGTAATGACTTGATCCCGTCATGTTTACCTGCACACTGTAATTACCCTGCGGTACCTGTCCGCCCTGCAAAGTGCTTCCCGTAAAATTATAAGTAGAACCACCTCCTGAAGGCGTAAATATCACCGAGGTTATATTCGCATTACCTGTAGTGAAATTGCTGTAAGTAAGCGGGATCGTCATCGGGGTAACCGTGATGGTTTTAGGCGCGACGACGATATCACCGTAAAGCAAGGTATGCAGGGTATCCCGCAACGTATAAGTCCCGGCTGCCTGGTAGCTATGCGTCGGGCTGACAAGTCCGGCTGCCTTTACTTTGGTGCCGTCCCCGAAATCCCAGGATACAGAAACCCCGGCAAGGCCGCAGGGATCGGTATTGGTTATACTGAAAGAAACCGGGGTGGTATTGGTCACCGTACCGGTGCCGCTAACACTGGGTGAATAGCTATAATGCGCATTGGCATCAGTGGCGGTAACAATGGTGTTCCGTTGCACGATATTTTTGTCCTGGTCTAAGGTGTATAGCATCCTGCCCCAGGTGTCGTTCACAAAATAGGCGGATACGCCGTTGCTGTTCGTGGCTGTTGTTTTGGCCTTGGTATTGGCATCATAGCTCACCGTTCCCACACTCGCCGCGTCCGGGTAAAACAGGATGTCGTCCGCGGTCACGTTTGTATTCACCGTAAAGCTAACCGTATAGGACGAAGACAACGTACTTACCGGAATCTTGACCTCATAATATTTCGGGCCTCCGGCGGTATAGCTGATGGTCGGGTGTGTTGATATACCTGTCAGGCTTAACGTGAGCGTGCCTGCGCTTGCCGCGGTAAGCCATACTGAAAATATGTAGTTTTTGGCGGTGGCGCTTTTACTCAGCGTAGCCGAAACCGCCGTTTGCGCGCTGGTCATGGACTCGGCATTGCCCGCGTGACTTCCGGTGGTGGTCAACGTCCCTCCGCTGATGGTAAAGCCGTAGGCCGGTGCCGCCTGGTCGCTGTCAAAATCGCTAAAGGCAACTTCATTGGCAGCCGCGTTGCTGAACTGCGCTACCGCTCCCCCAAAATGATCCACAAAAGTGGTTTTTACATGTTTAAAGTTATCGTCGGCAGTAAGGGGGAAGCCAGCCTTGTCATAGGTCAGGAAATTAGCCGTACGAACATAATGGGTGGAATCAAAGGTCAGCACCTGGCCAGAGATGTTCATCGGCACAAAACCGCTAAGTCCGTCGGGCTGTACCATCCGGTACTGCCGGTAAGGGATGTCTAAAGCGATGGTGCCCGGAGTTACTGTCTTGAACAACGTCAGCGCAGCTGATATGGTTTTGGTCACACCTGCCCGGGTAATCTGCTGGTAACTTTCCACCGGGATATTGATGTTTTTTTGTTTGAGGTTATAGATCGAGGTAACATTCGGATTGGAACCCGATGAGGCTGCATAATCCTTGGTATAGGTTACTTTGCTGGTATAAACGCTTTTATCACTGTTGCTTTGCTGTACCTGCGTCACCTGTTTATGATTGGCGCTGCCATACGTATATGAAACCGTATCGGTACGTGCCACGCTCAGGGAAGGCGAATCAAACACCTTGCTAATCGCAGTAGCCGTCAATTCACTGGTGTTATAGTAGATCTTGTATTTATTATAGGATTTGACAGTAAGGGCCTGGTAATTGTTATCATCAGCCTTGAATGCCGTGATAACAGAAGGAGTGCTGAAAGAACGGGTATAGGTGTAGTTTGTTTCACTTACCTCGGTACCGGCATCGTTGAAAGCCGTTGTTTTTACAGGCAAGCCCCTTTCAAAATCATAATTGGGATTGGGTATAAAGGGATAGGAATAGATATAGTTTGCAATGGGCCCATAGGTGTAGCCGCAGTCAGTGCGGCCAACATAATTTATAACCGGCTGCCATTCGGTCGTGTTGCAGCCGCTGCATGACGGTGTTGCCCCGCTATCCCAATAAGTTGCGGGAACCGTATATTGATACAGCGTACTCCCCGCGCCGGTCTGGCTTACCCGGCTGTGGGTATACATGATAGTATTGTCCTCGTCGGAGAGGTCGTGCATGGACAATGCGGTTGCACTTGCATATAACGCGGCCCCTGTTCCCGTACCGCCCGGAATGCCGAAGGCGTATTGCGGCAGGGAAACTGGCTTTCCGCTCGAAAGGCCTGTGGCTGGGTTAATGTAGCTGTATTTGCGGATAATGTTATTCGTACTGTGGTATCCCACCGAATCGACGATCTGCTTTACTCGGACCCCGCCACCAAACATGACCGTGCCTGATGCAGGGTCGTAGAACCGGTTCGATTCATACGTAATATTGCTGCTGGCGCCCCCTACCGAGGTTACTTTGTTTAACGAACCGACAGCTGAATTGACGGTATCTGCCGAACGGTTTACTCCTGATAATGTGTATGGATAATTCGTTGCCCCTTCGTTCAGGATCGAATACCGCGGATAAGCAGAATTGGATGGATTAACATAGGCCGTCGGAATTCTCGAGTTCCCGACCGGCTTGGTGGAATAATAACCCAGTAGTCATAGGTATTCTCCGTAGAGTCCGGCAGTAAAGAATTATACGCTCCCCCGCTTTTGGTTTCCCCTACGTAGCCGAACGTATAACTGACCGGCGAGCTGCAACCGGGTTCCGAATACTTCCGGAGGAAAGAGCGGGTATAACCCGAAGTTGCGCGCGATACCTGGCTGTAAGTGAACTGGAACGTCCTGAACGGCGCAGTCGCGTTCCTCAAAGTAATACCGCTGATGATCGTCTGCCCGGTTGGGCTGCTTGTCCAGGTAAACTCCAGGTAATTCGCTGAGTTGCCGTACGGTGTATAGGCCTGAATATACGACAATGTATAAGGTGTATTCACCTGGCTGGTACGATATTGAAAGGAGCCGGTTGTGGAACCGCCTGCATATACAATCAGGGAGTCCGTAGCGGGACGTGATGCCACAGGTGCCGAGTAATGGAGCCTGATACCATTCCCGTTGGCGTCATAGATATTGCTCAGACTCCAGCTATCAAAATAGTCAATCCCACCTTGGTATTGCTGGAATTTAGTTTTAAAAAAAGCGCTTGAGTTACCAGGTAATGCTTTCAATGTTACACGGTTCTCTCCGGGAAAGCCATCAGGGTCATCGCCAAACTTGTAGGTAATCCCCTTATCTGTTGTAATGGAAAAAGTAGTGATCAAATGTGTTCCAGTAACAACAGACACTGTCACGACCAGATCCTGATAACCTACAGGCTTAAACGTGCCGCTCGCTCTGTCATATACCAGCTGGCAGGATAAGCCCGGCGCATTGACGAAAAAACGATCCGGCTCCGTGTCGTTGCGGTACGGGAAATTCGCATTGATATAATTAATATCCGTCGTCTCCAGGCTGCAGGTACTGCCGTTATTTCCTATCGTAAAGGCTGCGATATTGTTGGCAGCAGTGTCGGTACTGCTCATCCAGCCCAATCGCTGATTGCCCACATTATCCTTGATCACATCGTCCGGCAAACCGCGAACGATACGGGACACTTGTCCGCCGGTATTTAGTTGCCAGCCCATCCCACTGGTGCCTTCCACATCCTTGGCCCGGATGCCATTGCCGCTATAGGACAGGCTGACCGGGACGCTGACCTGACCGCTGCTGATGGTATAGATCGGGATTTGTACGCCTGGGGCTCCCGTGAGCGGGTTAACTGACACCTGTGCTGAAACAAAGTTTCCGACAATTAAAAATACCGCAGTAAAAAGAGGAGTAAAGATTTTCTTCATGTAATGATAGTGATCGGTATAGGTTAAGCCGGCTCTGGATGAATTGATCCTTACCAGCTGTATACTAACGAATTGCAATTATCAATAATAGCTATTATTTACAATTGTTTATATATTATTTTCAAATAACTATTGGTTAATAAATCTGAATTCAGAAAACGAATATAGGTTTAGGTACACGAGGTAGCCATAAAAATTCAATTTGTCTTTGACCGCCATTGCTGATTCATCCGGATCCGGTTAATTGTAAAGCAAATCCAGGAAGAAGAAATTATGCAGGAGACATGTTCGGAATGAACAGGGATTAGGAAGCCTGCATGAACCGCCTTATTTCAGGGCAAACGTTAGTATTAACGGTGCCTGCGGCCAAAACATTACAAGAAGCCCTACGGAATACCAGGCCCTTTACCACATTGCCGGAATACCAGCAATCAGTCATATCTGAAAGTGCGAATTGGTCATTCCTGATGTATATCACTCGTACAATCTGCTAATAGGCGGGCAAAGCTGAATAAATTGTACAGAGGTTTTGTTTTTAATATTAAATATTTATTTTAGAGCCAGACAAACAACCTTATCGCAATGAAAAAAACTATTTCCAGGATCGCTCCTGACCTCATAACTACTTACCGTACGGTTCAAATAACGCACATTTAATCTTGATTTCTAAAATGAATAAGAAGCATCTTGTTTCTTGCCTGTTCTTATGCCTTTGTTTTTGCGGCATTTTACGGGCACAGACGCCTGTCGATGTTAATCTAGCAACAGGTTCGCTGAACGTAAGCATCCCGGTTTATACCTTAAGTAAAGGCCAGGTATCCCTCCCCGTCAGTCTCGCATACAGTACGAACGGCATCAAGCCTAAAGAAGTAGAAAGCACAGCCGGCATGAGCTGGGAGGTAATCGCGGGAGGGCAAATCAGCAGGAGGCTGCGTGGTATCCCTGATGATGTCAGCTATGATGACCAGAATGTTTATTCAAATGGCTGGATGAAGACAAATTACTCCGCATTTATTTCAGGCTTTAATATTGCAAATGACAACAATTACCTTACGTGCCCGGATGAAATCGCTGATGTCAACTATATCAACGGGTATTTCGTCGACACCAATGAAGACACGGAGCCGGATATTTTCGACGTGAACGCGCCGGGCTTATCCTGCCAACTGGTTTATGACAGGGCAACTGCCAAATTCAAACTGGTAAGTTACCAGGATTTGATCATTACCTATACCACCAACGGCGGCACGGGTGCCGCAGCAAGCCTGGTCAATTCGTTTACGATCATCAACGACAAAGGTATCAAATACGTTTTTGCGGCACCCGATAAGATCACGCAGAAAACGGTCCTGGGTTCAAATGGCAATGCGCAATACCTTGTACGGAAGTACAAAATATTCCAGCATGGGATAACTTTTTACAATAACTGGCACCTGACCAGTATAACAGATCCAAGCGGGAACGGCATCCAGTTAAATTATGTGACTGTTCCTGACAGAAGCGGCACCGACCCGGTTATATTACATATTTCAGGTTCTTCAACACCAAGTGTACAATATTATATTCAACAAAAATTGTCGGCGCAGCAATTGTCAACAATCAACACTTTTGATGTTGTAACGACAACTACCGGTTTAAGCTTCAACCGCAGCTCCCTAATTGCCCCAGGCCAGACCGGTCAGACGATTATTACCTCTATAACGGGCATTGGACATAATTTCCAGTTCACCTATACACCGGTGATTTATTCAGCGACCGGCTACAGCAGGGCATTCCTGCGAAGCTTTTCAGATGCTGGATGCAGTTCTCCTGTCAGCTATACATTTAATTACAAGGCCGAAAGTGTTTCAAACGGGAATTATACAACAGTTTTACCCGATTCGGGAACAGTAAAGGTTGACTACTGGGGATATTATTCGCCGACGACAAATACAACACTCCTGCCTAAAGTCTGGATTAATCCATCAAATTCAGCGTATCCTAGGTACACCATCTACAATCCATCTACCGGTGGAGGAAGCTATACTTATGCTTCCACAGCGGGTAATAATCGCCCGCCGATGAATAGCTTAGGAGGTGAAGCCGAGGTTTGTATAGGATGTCTTGGAACCGTTGGATATGCACAAGGTGGCTCAACGACTATCACCTACGAACAAAATACCTACCTTGATGTTCCTTCAAATCAAAGCGTTATCGGAGGGGGGATCAGGGTGCAGCAACTCACCGATTACGATGGTATAAATACAGCCAATAATATTGTCCGCAATTATAGCTATGTAGTTCCCGGAGGCGCTGTTTCAAGCGGGAAACCAGTTACCTTACCGATGTTCGCTTTTACTGCGCCAACCGTTACCGGTAATACCGGGCAGAGCTTGTGGGACTATGTAACTGTATTGTCTGATTACGATCTTTCCGTTGAAGATCACACCATTGTTTACAGTTATGTAAAAAAAAGCCAGGCCGGCTCCGGGAGTTCACTGTATCAATTTTACATGCCTGCTACCTATTGGGATAGCAGCGCAGCTCCTGCCTGCGCCGGTTGTAGTGCAGAATGGGCGCCCACGATCAATTACGCTGCCCGCAGCAGTTGTAATACGAACAACTGGAATGTGAAAAATGATTTATATTCCTATCCGTTTGTGCCGAACCCAAATTATGACTTCGAAAGAGGATTGCCCTTAAAAATGACGGCATTTAACGATGCGGGCACAAAAGTAAGTGAGCGGACTTTCACTTATCAGAGAGTGAACGCCATACCCGCTGTTATAACCGCTTTTAAATATGATGATATTACATTTGCAGGCCTAACGTCAAAAGGTTATAATAAATACAATATCTATTATAATGCCGGTGAACTGGTAAGCCAGGTAACCGAGAAGGTTTACGATTCGCCGACCCTGAGCCAGGCCCGGACGAAGACAACAAACTATTTTTATGCCAGTGCCAACCATAAAAAGCTTACCCGCCAGCAGGTTACCAATAGTGACGGCAGCGTCCTGACTAATAACTATACCTATGTAAAAGATTATCCGTCAGCCGCAGCCGGTTCTAACGCCAACGTTAATGCGCTTTACTACATGCAGCAACCGGCCCTGAATATGAACCTGCCCGTTGAAAGCTATCAGCAGGCGACCAAAGGCTCTGCTACAGTTACCACAAGCGCATCACTGAAGCTTTACAGCGCGACAACGGTCGGAAGTAACACCCGTTACCTACCTTCAAAGCAACTGACCATGGTACAGCCTGATGGAGTACCTTCTGCGGCAAGTCCTACTGCTTTTACTCCTTTCAGTGTCAATGGCACCAATCAGACATCTGCTTCCGACAGTCGTTATTTCACTGCCGGGAATTTTACCAAATATGACAACTACGGGTATTTGGTAACGGGTGATGACAATAACAAAAATAACAATACACGATTTACAGATCATATGAGCGGTCAGCCTGTTGCAAGTTTTGCCAGGGCGAAATTTGGTGAAATGGCCTTCAGCG
Source organism: Mucilaginibacter sp. SG538B (assembly GCF_013376065.1). Taxonomy (NCBI): domain Bacteria; kingdom Pseudomonadati; phylum Bacteroidota; class Sphingobacteriia; order Sphingobacteriales; family Sphingobacteriaceae; genus Mucilaginibacter; species Mucilaginibacter sp. SG538B. Next base: position 563,712 of record NZ_JABMJI010000001.1, on the reverse strand, counting down.
ATTTCGATACAGATATTCCTACTTCGCCATCATATGGATTTACTATCGGTGGCAGTGGCGGCTTCACTCCAACTGGCAGTCATACCGGCGCATCCTACGGGTTACCGGCAACAACAGGTACGCTTACTTCCCCTTCGATCACAAAAAATACTACTTCGGCGAATTACATTTTTTCGGTATGGATCAACGCCACCACCGCCGGAACACTGAACCTTACTTTTACGGGCGGTACAACCCTGGCCCGGCAGATCAGTTATTCCGGGACCTGGAAGTATTATGAACTAAAAGTGCCGGTTACTGCGTTGGCCGCAACATTTACACTAAGCATATCATCCACGCAGAACATTTCGGTAGATGATATCCTTCTGTATCCCGAAGTCGCTACAGCGGCTACGGCATCTTTCGATCCGGTATATCATTACAAAACATCAGAGACCAATACCAATGGTGTTTCTGGCTATTTTGTAAATGACCAATGGGGACGGATGTTGTACAAATTAGACCAGGACAAAAACATTATAGAAAGGAATTCATACCTGTCTCACGGGGATGTACAAGGTATTGCCAATCCCTCAATAAGTAACAACCAGTTTTATAAAGGGCATCCCGGAACATTTACCTTAAGCGGCCCGGACGCATGTTCAGCTGTCGGCGTTACCGTTGACTGGAACTTTGGCGATGGAACAGGGACGGTAACATCAAGTGGCCTGATCAGCCCAAATCACACCTATACAACAGCCGGTCAAATGTCCGTAACCGCAACTTTGCACTCACCCCTTTTCGGAGATAAGGTGGTACCTGCTAAAACAGTTTTCGTCGATGTTTTGAACGTTAATCTAACCTATTATAATAATACAAATTCAGGCGCGGCTATCAGCAGTGTAAAGTTTTATGATAGTTCAGGGGCTAACCTGCTATATTCCTTTATTGAGTCACAGTTGGGTAGTTCCACCGTTCCGCAGGGCGCATATAGAGTTGTCGTAACAATGACCGGAGGGCCATATAATACCAAAACGCAGTCGGGATATGCCAGCGTCCAACTGGCCGGTGACTGCTGGACGGATTGTTCTGCCTATGCCAGTTCAAATACATACACTTTTAATGCGGATCTGAGCAATTGCAACGTGCTCGACTTTGGAATTTACACCTACATTATCTGTGGTATTTAAATAGTTGCCATTAACCTGACCTAAGCGAAAAATAAATGAACCTCAAGCCTTTTTCCATTACAGTTTTACTGCTGTTAGTTCAATATACGACCGGTTTTGCCCAGGCTAATTTGGGTTTTGTACAACATGAAGCAGCTATGCAACCCGTACAGACCGACGCTGCATTCAATTCCTTGCCCCTGAACGGCAAACAAACTTCCAGAATTTATTACGACGGCCTGGGAAGGGAGGTACAGCAAGTGGCCGTTCAGGCCAGTCCACTGCAAAATGATATTATCCAGCCCCTTGTTTACGATAACCTGGGCAGACAAACGATGAGCTATCTGCCCTATGCAGGTAAAAGTACAGACGTAATTGGAAGTTATCGGGCAAGTGCAACGACAGACCAGGCGGCGTTTTACAATAACGGTACTGCTGACAAAGTAGCGGACGACAATTACCCATACAGCCAGCAGGTTTTTGAAAACAGCCCTTTACAGCGGCTTTTGTCAGTCGGGAAGGTCGGCAACGGTTTTCAACCGACGATAAGCGGCAACCATTATAAAACAGTAAAATACCGTTATAATAGCGCTACAGCAGATGGTAATATCCTGACATGGAATGCCGACGGCACTTTTACGGCAGGCACTTATTATGCAGACAATACCCTTTCAGTTACCGATGGCATCGACGAAGATAATATGGAAACGCTGAGCTACACGGATATTGCCGGCCACACAATCCTGAAGCGGCAGATCCTGAGTGGGGGCAACCTGGATACCTATTATATCTATAACCTGGCCGGGGCTATCAGCTATGTCGTTCCGCCGAAGGCCACCACGCTTTTGTCGGCCAACAGCTATAACCTGTCGGTTGCCCCCCTGAGTAACCTTGTATTTAAATACCTGTACGATGCCAGGGGCCGGATCATTGAAAAGACGGTGCCAGCAAAAGGTAAAATGGTGATCGTTTATGATCCGCTTAACCGGCCGGTGCTGTTACAGGATGCCAATATGGCCCTGGTTAATAAATGGAACTATATCAAGTACGACTCGAAAAACCGGACGATCAGCCAGGGGATCTACCTTGACAATACGAATATCGGCCGCGCAAATATGCAAACTTATGTAAGCGGGCTTGCCATTTACAATACCACTTGGTTTGAAAACCGCTCGGGAACAGTCATTAACAGCGGCTATTATACCAACAGTAGTTTCCCCACAACCGGCATCATGCCACTGGTCTACGCTTATTTTGACAATTATGACCTGAACCAGGACGGGGCAGCCGATTTCACTTATACAGCACAGGGGCTCAGCGGGGAAGGAGGCGCAACAACAGCACCGCTTAAAGGCGTTCCCACCGTCATCAGCCAAACCACCGTTGGCGCTGGCCTGACCAATACCCTGCTTACCAAAGTAACCTTTTATGATAAAAGGGGTAATGCCATCCAGGTGAAGAGCAACAATCAGGTATATTACACCGGAGCTACGGCGCTAACAGATACCAAAACCATAGTGCCTAATTTTAACGGCACGCCACAGGTAAGCCTGGTTGTCAAAAAGAGCAGCGCGACTGTGTCATTGACTGTACAAACCAATCTGAGCTATGACCACATGTACCGGGTTACCGCGGTTGATCAGAAATACAACGGAGCCACAGCGGTCCGGGTAGCCGCATATAACTATAACGAATTGGGGCAGGCGACCGAAAAAAATTTAGGGTCGACCAATGCCGGCAATACAACCTGGTTGCAAAGCGTGGATATGCGTTATAATATCAGGGGACAGTTGCTAAGCATCAATAACAGTAAGCTGAGCAATGACGGAATAAAGAACGACAGCAATGACCTGTTTGGGATAGAAATGCTGTATGATCAGGCAGATGTTAATCTTGGAAATACCAAACGCTATAACGGCAACTTATCCGGGGTGAAATGGATGAGCAGGGATGCAACGGGTACAGCAGGCAACGAACGGGCGTATAAATATTTGTTCGATGGTCTTAACCGTTATATAAGTGCAAACTATATTGAGCGGGCAACAGCTGCTACCGGTGCATTTGACACAAATTCTGCCGGATTTTCTGAAAATGGGATCAGCTATGACGAAGGAGGTAATATTTTAACGCTGAAACGAAACACAATTACCACAACAGGGAGCATCACCGGGATCGACAACCTCACGTATACTTATGACAATAGCAACCCGAACCAGCTGAAAAGCGTAACGGATCTGACGGGAACGAATTATGTAAATTTCGGATTCCGTAACATGACGGGCACAACGACAGGAAATTACACCTACGATGTAAACGGTAATCTCACAGCCGACCCTTACAAAGGACTTACGCTTGGCTATAACGTGTTGAACCGGACCGACAAGATCACAGTAACCACCTCAACCGGCCGGTATATTAATTACACGTATGGTGCAGACGGCACACTGGTCCGGAAGCAGGCTTATGACAATAATACCTTAGGTACCACTACCGATTATGTAGATGGATTGGTATATTTGAACGGTGTGATCAGCTATTTTGCTATGCCGGAAGGACGGGTGAGGAATACCGGGTCCGGGGGAACTGTAACGCTGAAACAGGAATATGTAATTGCTGATCAGCAGGGCAACGCCCGCATCAGTTTCGAAGATAATGGCAGCGCGGCTGCGGTAGTACGCCAGGAGAACAGTTATTATGGTTTCGGCCTATCGTTAGCGAACAGTCCCGTAGCCACTCCTGTAACTGATAATAAACGATTATACAATGGCGGAAGCGAATGGCAGAATGACTATGGCAACCTGCCCGACCTGCAGCAGACATTTTACCGTAATTACGATGCTGCATTGGGTAGGTGGATAGCGGTTGATCCCGAGGCCGAAAGTGCGGAGAGCATGACGGTTTACCAGTATTCAGGTAATAACCCGATCATGATGAATGATCCGCTGGGGGATCTTTCGCAAGCTCAGTGGGATTTCGTTTTAGACCAGCTTAACAATGGCATTGACGGAAATTACTTCCTTAAGGATGGCCAGGGCGGCGGCGGCGGCAGTGAAGGAAGTCTTTATACGAAGTTGTCCGACATGGAAGCGTTTGCTTCGGTAGCCGACCGTATTGATAACGGTTCAATCCGTGGAGGATGGGGCGCGACTGCGGCCGGTAGTTTCCAGGCAGCGTTTAATAACTTTACGAATGGAATTCCAGCATCAGGAACATCGGATATTAACCATCAAATTCCGCTAACTGAAGCTTCGATAGTCGAAACAAGGATAGATAAGAACTGGTTAATTGATAGGTTAAATAATGCCAATCAGGGACCGGCAGGATATGTACCCGCAGGCGGTGTTCCTCCAGACGATGGTTTTTTTGATGATTATTTAGGAACTGGAAGTAAAATTAATGCTGTAAGATCAGTTTTATCATGGCTTGCGGATAATGTTAAAATCACCAAAGCAGCAAGGATTGGAGAGATTGTTAATGTTCCGCTATTTCTTTCCGCAGAAGTGATGGATTATTATGCATGGAAGAATAACAAAATTTCAGGTGCAAAAGCACTTGTGAATTTAGGCATGGGCCTGATAGGATTTTCGGACTATGGAGCACCTATCTCACTTGTTTATTTTGGAGTTGATGCGTTTTATGATGGTGGTTGGGAAGGTTTGGGTAATGATATAAGTAACGGTGTAAACAATGCCTGGGGACAATTAACACAAGGGCTTAATCAATATAATAGCAACATCTATCAGTGGGTACCTCATCAATAATAAAAAAGACATATGAACCTGATACGAAAGTATTACTACCTGATTTATAAATTTTATTTTTTATTTGAAAGCTTTGAGCAAACTCGGCGATTTACACAATCAAAAGCATTAATGTGCGTTGGGCTCTTAGAGTTGGGCTTATATTTGTCATTTGTCAATTACAGAGATGTTTTATTTCATTTAAATTCGAGCTTGGGGGGATATACTATTGCTTTCCTTTTTTTTATCATTCTAGTAAAGCTGTTAATTCTTATAAAAAGAAAAAAATGGGCAAAATATGTGACAATTTTTAATTCCTTACCAAAAGATACGAATGTGAAAGGGACCTGGTTTGTTACTATTATAACAATCATAATCATCGTAAACTTTATAGTGTCGTGTATTTTATTTTCGCCGCTGCGAGGTTTAAGTAATAGTACTTTTTAGGATAAATATAGAAGGGAAGTCCTTTCGGATAAGTTTAGGAACTATGCAGCTTTCGACTTTCGTGCAACGGTTATTAAGAGGCCGGAATAATATTTGTATTTCATGTTATTTTGAAGCTATATTCCCTAACGAATGAATAAACTCCGTTGCTACCGCAAGCGTACCGATCTGTTGTTGTCATGCAAGTAAAGCTGTGCCTATTCCAAATATTGATTTCAGCCGGGATTTCTGTAAATGAATAAATCGCCATTTCAGCTTCCTTAAGTGCGGTATTTGTTTATTAACAACAACATACTTACCCGGACTGATATGAATTAGCAAGTTTACAAAACTGCAGAATAAATCGGACATTTTTTTACGATTACCGGAGCATGTACGGCAAACGCAATAATTTTCAAAGCCATAGATGCTGATAATCAAAATGTAGACATGTTAAGCCTGGAGTTTTGCTAGCAGATAAATAGAATGTTGTGCGCTAGTAGTTGGTAATTCAACAACAGGCGGCAACAAAAATGCCAGGACCATAGCCAGTAGGCCTTGTCTTTCAAACTTATTGTATTGACCTAATTACTTTTTCTAAACCGGAACCAGATAGTATTGAATTAATTCTTTTTTAGGGTTGAAATGTATTAAGGCCATTGACGCTTCGTTTTTAATTAAAAAACGTTAAAGGTCAGTTCATTTATCATGTTTCAAATGTATTTCCGATAATCCTCCTATATATTATACAGGTTGCTTCCCACCCTTTTCCCACTGTTTTTCCTTTCTAAAACCCCGTTCCTTTGCCTGTAAAGAATCCTTTATTTAACGCAAACAAAATGGAACAAATACATATCAGTCAGCATCATAGCGTTTTTAGTAAACCAGTAAGCAAAACTACCGTTCTTGAGCTAAACCCACCAGATGATTACTCCTTTTACCTGGCCCAGCAACGGATCGCTTATTCCGTTGCCGAACCCTATTTAACATCCGGTACTCCGGACGAAAGCAATAACTGGCTGATCCACGTTTCTGTTGTTCCACAACATTTTGATCAGTTAATCAGGCCCTTACTTGCATTCCTGAAGCCTTTAGGGGTTTATTTTGCAATTCCGGTCGATATAGAAAAACATAACAGCATACTCGATGGAACGGCCGGCTTCGCGCTAACCTGCAAAGTCATTGCTATCATCACAAATGCTCCCGAAAAAGCAAAATTTATCGTCAAGCAATTATGCGAGTTGACAATAGGGATCATCGGACCGGCAATGCCATGCGCATATCACCTCACTCCCGTTATTGCCGTTAGCTATGGACGGCCCATTGAGCAAAACTGCCAAAACATCGCAAAGGAGGCGATCTTTTACGGGTCCGTAACAGCCGATAAGATAAAGCAAAACATCAGATCAAATAAGTTGCAATGGCCATTCGGGGATATCAGGACTTTGAAACCGTTAAAGCAACCCCGGCTGCTTAACCGGCAATACATCCCCATTGAAACGTTCAAGAAAGCCCCAAAGGGTAACGTATTCAAAGCCCTGAAAATAAACCGGGTCTTTGATATGCAATCGTGCGTCATCAAACAGGGCCGGCAATACCAAAGCTTTGACAATGCCGGCCGGGACGCAAAAGACCGTCTGCGCCGGCAAGTCGAAATCCACAGGCACTTTGAAACGAAAGGCATCCTTCCCAAAGCCATCGCCTATTTTGAGTTGCAGGGCGATGCCTTCTTCGCCATGGAATACAAAGAATCCGTGTCACTAACCGAAAAAGCAGCCCAATTAAGTGAAGGTCGCACCTGGCGTACCATGCCTTCAGGACGAAAAAGGGAAATTATCTGTTATCTGTTACAAGTTGTCGATATCCTCTGCATATTCCACCAGGAAGGATTTGTGCACCGTGACGTAACGCCCGCCAACTTCATCGTAACCGAAACAGGTCGGGTATTTGCCATTGACGTTGAGTTGTGTTACCACATAGGGACCGGAACCCCCAACCCGCCCTTTACCCTAGGAACGCCCGGCCATATGTCACCGGCACAGGAAAGTGGCGAAGCCCCCTTCTTCCAGGACGACATTTACAGTTTAGGCGCGCTGCTGATTTCGGTGCTGACGGGTATCCTGCCCAACAAACTGAACCAAAGGAACCTGGATCGGCTTACCAGAAATCTATCCTACTTCATTGATTCACCTTCGGTGGTCACTATGACCGTTGCCTGCTTAAACGCAGACGTAAGTCTCCGATCTTCCTTGAGGGAAATCAAAAACAAACTGGAGCTTTATGATACCGTGCTGCTCACAACAAGCGAATTATCCTTCGATCCAATCCCGGATTCCTTCGATCCAGCCACTGTCATTAAAGACGGCATTCAAACCCTTGCCCATTTTGCATTCAAAAACCAAACTCGCATTGCCGGTGATCTGTTGTCAGCAAACCACATCCCACTTTCGGAATTAATCGACACTGATTGGCACCGTCTGCAGCATAACGGGATTGCGGCAGTAGGTCTCCTCACCCTGTTTACCCGGTTCTGCCCTCCGGCAGAACGGGCAGCTATGATATCAGCCATCAATAACTGGCTGGAAAACACCCCGTCAATCCAACTTTCAAGCCTGGACCTGCAAATCTTTGCGGCTGAATTATCATTGGCGGAAATAGACACTCAACTTTTATCGGCGTTTATGAATAAAGCTAAGCGGCTGCCAGACGATTTCATTGGCGGTACCCCCGCCGGGCTATCCGGTGGCCTGGCCGGACGCGGCTTGAAATTATTATACCTCGCTGATCAGCAATCCGCTGAACCAGATCTGAGACAGCTCTTGGAGATTGTTAAAACAATAAGCACCCTGCAACAGCAAGACGGCTCCTGGACGACCGACCCGTCTAAATTCCACAAAAAAAGCTATGCGATTACCGGGTTTTCACATGGCGTCACCGGCATTACCTATTTCCTGCTGTCTTATTACGCCAAATTTCCTTCACATGATTTAAAAATGCGGATCACCTCGGCGTTAAACTGGCTTTCCGGGCATAGGAAACCTGACCGAGGAAGATTGACCTGGCCGGTAAGCACGGAAAACAATACCGTCGATCCCTGGCTGGAACATGGGTTTACAGGCGTAGCACTGACATTTATCAAAGCCTTTGAGGTTTTGGGAGACATTCATTACCAGCAAATTGCTGCAGAGGTATTGGGTTATCACCCGGTACAGTTAACCAGTAATTACTGCGCTTTCGGTAATGGCCTCAGCGGATTGGGCGAGGTTTACCTCGAGGCGTTCCGTGTCTTTGCCGACGACGAATGGTATGTCCGGGCAGCGGCTGTCCGCGATGTGTTGCTTAACTCCTGTTACCGGGGATAAGGGGGTCTGCTACTGGCTTGACGGTACGCAGTTATCGCCTGAACCTGGTTTCTGGACAGGTAATGCCGGTGTCCTCCACTTTTTGCTCCGGTTTGAACACCCTGCAGACATCCATTTCCCTTCACATCTCATTCCATAAACGATGAAAAAAGAATTGCAATACGAGTTGATTACCGCCTTGCTGGTGCTCCTGTTCCTGTATACCGGCCTCAGTAAATTATTGGATTTTAAAAATTTCGAAGTTTCCATGCGGTTCCAGCATTTGCCGGGCTGGATAACGGTACCACTAACCTATGTCCCCCCCTTGGCGGAAATTACCGTGGCCGCCTTAATGATACCGCATAAAAGCCGTCTGACTGGCATTTATATTTTCCTCGCCATGATGACTGCCTTTACGATATATGTTGGCGCGGCATGGCTTCACCTTTTCCAAAGGGCCCCCTGCGCCTGCGGCGGCGCCCTGCAATCGCTGAATTGGGAACAGTACTTTGCCCTGAACCTGGTATTTGTCACCCTTGCGGTCACAGCTATCCGATACAACAGGGCTAAAAGAATGACGACACAACAAAAGCCTTCCCAGGCATAAGATATTTCTCGCGCGCGAAATCAGGTTAATGCGGGTCCTGTGGTAAAACCGCGAACATTTTTATACAGAAATAAACCATGAAAAAGATCAGAATGGGCCTTATGGCCATCGTAGCGCTTTCAGGCGTAGGCAGTGCATTTGCTTTTAGTCCAAAACCACAGGCGACCACTTATTACGCCAGGCAGACTGCCGGCAACGGGTTCCACTGGACCAAAACGGTACCAAACCCCAGCACTGCACAGTGTTTAACCGTGACCAGCCGCGTTTGCCAGATTTCGACCAACACGGCACCGACCGACAACCAGATCCCGGCCGGACACACATCGACTGACCACGTGTTCGTGACACTTTAACCAGCAAAACCACCCGCCCGGATTCCGGGCGGGTGGTTTTGCAGTATTGGTTCGGGCCCGTTGCTCTCCAGCGTCTATATGGCTCATTTATTGAATATGCAGATAGGCTTTTTGCGCCGAAGAAAGGCTTTCATGGAAAATATCGTTTTGATCAGGTAAATTTCCTTCGCTATATTAACATGAGAAACCGGGCAACCTGATGTAGCTATCCCCAGAAAGATCCTCTCTCCCTGTTCGCGGACGTTTCGCAGATTATCCACAAGTGTTATAAAATATATTTATTTATGCCCTATAATATTTATGTAAAAGTCTTTATCGCGAACAATAAATAATTATGTTTGCTGCGCCTAAGCATTTATCATATGATTCTCTGCCGCCTTCGTAAAATCTCGCTGTCAAAGCATTACAAAAGCTTTCAAATCAATCCTATAGCTAAAAAAACTCCGTAGACAGTATCTTCCCGGTACAGCTATGCGATCAAATGATATCCTAAATACCTTAAACCTTCATTTATTATGAAACTTTCCTGCGCATTTCTTTCAGTACTCTTATTATTAACCATTCGTAGTTTCGCACAAAACACATTTCCCGCAACCGGGAATGTTGGTATCGGCACAGGGGCACCTGCAAGTAATCTACAGATTTCAGAACCGTCGACAAGTAAACCGGGTGGCGTTTTAGCACCAACCAAATCGGTTTTTAAACTTTCCAGATCAGGTACTTCCGGTTATACTTACAATGAAAGTGCGGAATTCAGAATAGGTCACGGAGGCCCCACTGTATGGGGATCACAGTTAGATTTATTTATCAATGCGGCAGTAATCAAAATGACATCCCCGATCAGCACGCCATGACATGGACTTACAATGGGAACGTGGGCATTGGTACGACAGGTCCAACGGCACGCTTACATTTAATTGGAAGCGGTGTTTCCATTGACGGTGGTAATAGTATTAGCATTAATAATAATGATCTGGCCATTCAGGCCAATACGGGTGGCAGATCAACAACTTTAGGAGCCCAGTTGGAATTCGTCATTCCTGCTAATACAGATGGTAGTAACGCCTGGGGGCAGGCAAGGATAATAACCGTAGTAGGAAATACAAGCAACGGGAACGCCACCGGGAAAATGATCTTAGGGACCAGGCGAAGTTTTGATAAACTGGGGGACAGGTGTCCAATGGTATTATGGAAATGATCTTACTATTGACGGAGCCGGAAATGTTGGCGTCGGCACCCTAACACCCGATCAGAAGCTGTCCGTCAATGGTACCGTTCATGCCAAGTCTGTAGTGATCGACCTAAATGGCTGGTCCGACTATGTTTTCAAAAAGGATTACAGACTACCGGCCCTGAATGAGGTTAAAAACTATATCCGGGAAAATAAGCATCTACCTGGAGTTCCGTCGGAAGCCGAGATGACCAAAACCGGGCTTGATGTTAGCGAGGTTAATAAGCTTTTACTAAAAAAGATGGAAGAAATGACGCTATACATGATTGAGGCTAAAGAAGAGATAACAATCCTGAAAAAAGAGGTTAAACGACTAAAAAACAAACAGAATAAACGATGAAACGAATTTTACTAACGGCATTGGCGGTCTCAGCCGGGGTACATATGGCGCTTGCGCAAACGAAGACGGTAACGGTCGATGCGAATGACGCCCTGAACAATAATACAAAAATTGTTGCCCAGACTTCTCTTGGCCAATCCTTTTTCGTGGGACATCAGTTGGGCAATACCTATGCTTATCCGGGTGCCGGGATTTTTCGGGCATGGACTGACCAACCCGTAGGTTCAGCAAACGTTTATTATGATGGGGTGACCAATGGGGTCACAAACTTTAGTGTCAGGGCTGATGGTCAGGGGTATTTTGCCTCGGCAATTGGCATAGGCATCAGTGCGCCTGCTGCCAGACTGCATATTTTTAACCAGTATGATGTTAACCACACCACCGCTTTGAAGATGTTTTATCAAGGCACCTGGGGGACGCCGGCCTATGCCAGTAACTTTCGGTTTATAGATCTAAACAGTACAGAGAGCGGAAAGGTATTACAGGTTAACGGAACTGGTGTGGGGATCGGATATGACCCGCCGGCCTGGTCTTCATCAGATAAACTTTACATCAGCGGGAACGTAGGTATCGGAACCAATACTCCAAGAGAAGCGCTTTCGGTCAACGGGAATATCCGCGCTAAACAGATCAAAGTGGAGACCACCAACTGGCCGGACTATATCTTCAAACCAGCCTACCAGCTACCATCCTTAACGGAAGTTAAAACCTACATCGACCAAAATCAACATTTGCCAGAAATTCCTTCAGAAAAGGAAATCGCCGAAGAGGGGCAGAACCTTGGAGAGATGAACAAATTGCTGCTAAAAAAGGTGGAAGAATTGACTTTGTATCTGATAGAACAAAATAAACGCATAGAAAAACTTGAATCACAATTAAATAAATCTCATGAATAAATTACACATTTTTAAAGTCGTATTATTTCTATTAGGCTTAATTACACTACCAGGATTAGTGCATGCGCAATACTCTCTTGAGTATGTCGGAGGCACTGCCCGGATATCTTTATTAGTTGGCAGTCTTCCGCCTGATAACGATGCTAATGCTGCCAAATTACAAATAGATGTTTTTGGCGGCGGCTGGGGCTCAAATAATACGGGGGTAACTACCTATTATGTAGGTAACCGGGGCGGTATAGTTATTCATCAGGTAACCAATGGCAATGCTACAAGTAGTTTTACAATAAAAGCCTATGCCAATCCAAATGGCAATACTGATATATATATTGTCAGCACCCAGGATTGGCCCGCCTTCTCTGTTAAGTCTTGTAAATTAGGTAATGGTGGACAATCACAACTACAAACCATTACCTCCCAAACACCAACAGGCACAGATATTACGCCGGCTATATTGCCGGTACTGATTACCGATGCTAATGGCAACATAGCCATTAACACATTTGATTCCAAGGGCTACAAGTTTGCTGTAAACGGCAGTGCTGTTGCAACATCAGTAACAGTTAAGCTTAATAATGTATGGCCTGACTATGTCTTCAAACCAAGCTATCAGCTGCCGTCCCTATCAGAAGTTAAAACTTATATTGATCAACACCAGCATTTGCCTGAAATACCCTCAGAACAGGAAATCGCAAAGGATGGGCAAAATCTTGGCGAGATGAATAAGTTGTTACTCAAAAAGGTGGAAGAATTGACCTTGTATTTGATAGAAAAGGATAGGAAAGAAAAAGAACTGGAAGGCCGGTTAAAAGCCATTGAACAACAGTTAAAAAAATAGCGAACATTAACCTAAACATTTTACAAAAATGACTTACCCTGGTTTCTCGAAAAATAACATCCTTTATACGTGTTTGATGACCTTTGCCTTCTTACTGAAAATTAATATCGGATATAGCCAACCCAATAATCCTACCTTTGACCAAAATCCTATTCCCCCTTCACCGGAAGCGCAGGCTTTTATGAAATATGGTATCTATCCCGTTGATTATAGTACGGGGGTTCCCAAGATAGAGATCCCGATATATCAAATTAGATCCGGTAAACTATCCTTACCCATTAGTTTATCTTACCATGCCAGCGGCGTTAAAATTAATGAGTTAGCAGGCTGTAGCGGGTTAGGATGGTCGTTGAATGCGGGAGGTTCGGTATCCCGTGTAATCAATGGCATTGAGGATGAGAATGGTTTCTTACAATATGATCATTATTCGGCATCTTATTTGGATAATTATACATTACCTGCCGGAGGAGATTACATGAATATTTATCAGTATGTCGCGGCTATCGCGTTTGGGAATAATACAGGTGACGGTAGATCAGATGATTATTTTTACAATGTTGGAAATGGGTTATCAGGACAATTTGTATATGATATCGGTAAGAACCTTCACCAGCGCTCATTTAGTAATAATATAATTACCCGGAATCTTGGTCAAAATACCTTTGAGATCATCGGCGAAGACGGTACGCATTACATATTTAACGACAAAGAGCTTGTTCACACTGCAAGAAGCTCTTGTCCAAGTTCTTGGTATATAAGCAAGATCATCTCCAGCGATGGCAAGGATGAGATCGATTTTGAATATAATTTCTTTCCTGGCAATGCCTACTTTACCGAATCCCAAACATTTAACAACAATAACCCGATAGCAAGTGATCCTTCCACTCAGCTTAAGATGGAGTGGCATCGTAATATTGTCACTTCAGACAACTCGGTATTGATTAAGCGGATCAAATTTAAGAACGGGTCAGTCGCATTTACTTATGAAGGCGGACGCAAGGATTTCATGAATAACAGATTGAGCGCCATAACAATTAATACCATCAATGCCGCCGGTACGGAAGTGCCGTTAAATAGCTATCAATTAGTACACACCTATTTTGGGGATGTGAATGCAACAAACCACCAGTTTGTTACAAGACTACGCCTGGATGAGCTCAAAAGACTGGATAAAAATAGCCAATATGTCAATAGCTATCATTTCCATTACAATCAAATGACATTACCTCCGATGATCGATCCGAACCACCCGGCGGGGCCAACATCAAATAGCGGGGAATTTGCGCAGGACTACTGGGGATATTATAATGGTCATTCCGAAAATACGCATCTGCTACCCTTAATTCCAGCCGGAGAAGGCAACCCTGCTAACCGGACATCGGATGAAACTTATATGAAAGCGGAAAGCTTGGAAAAAATCGATTATCCGACTGGGGGGTCAACTACATTTGAGTTCGAGGCCAACAGATATTCTGGCCAAGTTGGAGGATTACGTGTTACTAAGATAACGTCAACAGCCAGCGCCACCACAGTACCTGTAGTCAAGCAATATCAATACAGAGGCCCGGTATCCATTACGCCCAACGGTGAGCAATCCTACTATGTTTTTCTACAAAAATATGATAATGGCGTATCAGGAAATTATGGGGCCTATGACTGTCCTACTAAGGCTGTTTATTTCTCCGATCCGATTGTCCCGTCCGGTTCCCATCATGGGAGTCCCGTTATTTATACCTCTGTTGCGGAATTAATGGATGATGGCCAGGGGCAGAAACAGAAAACCGTATACACTTATGACGCAGAAGCCGATCAGGCTTATTCTGTTCCAGAAACCGGTAAATACGGGAATGTAACGTATTCGGATAAATCATGGGCCAGGGGAAATCTTCTCAGTACAACGTATTACAAATTTGTGAACAATAATTATGTACTGGTCAAGAGTATCACTAACCAGTATGATGCCAAACAAGTCAGTACGATCAATACCGGATTAAATTGTTTTATACAAACACTACATACACTGAATAGTGAAGGCAGGAATAATCCCGGAGGTTATCCACTTCCTTACGCTTACCCGGCATTTGGCCCGACTCCTCACCCCAGGTACTATGATTTCAATTATTTTGATGTCAATGAAGAAGCAGGTATAAAAAAAATTACGAGTACAGTGGAAACCGATTACGATAATAATGGCAATCCTACCACAAGTAAAACAACCAACCTTGTTTATAATAGTTCGGACCATCTGTTTCCTACACAAAAAGAGGAAACTAACAGTGACGGCACAAAGTACATAACTCAATATAAATACCCGCTGGATTTTCGTGGAATGCCTCCATACGATGCCATGATAAGGAATAACATACTTTCGCCAACCATCCAGGTTTTTAATTATAAAAATACAGTAAGCAACCTGCTATCCTTTCAGAAAACTAATTATGCAGATTGGGGAAATAATGTTATTGAACCGGCGACTATCGACGTACAGAAAGGGAGCAATCCGGTACAAACAATATTTAATTATCTGGGATATGATGAAGCAGGCAATATTGTCAGTACGGGAAAAACCGCCGGGCCATTAACCAGCTATCAATGGGGATATCAGCAGCAATATCCCGTTGTTCAAATCAAAAACGCAGCCAATACTTTAAAAACGACAGTAACATCTGTCGGAAATGGTTTCTCCGTACAATTCCCGGCTACTAGCAGAGATGTCAGTACCCGGCAATTTACGGTTGGAGCTAATGGCACTGCCAGCTTATCAATCGATTTTGGTGGTGATGAAGGAAGCGGTACTGTTCGTGCGGAAGTTTCCATAGGCATTACAGGGCCAAACAATTATAACTCGGGTTCCTTTTCGCTCTGTTTGGCCACCGGTACAGCTACGTGTGGAAATTACTCGTCGAACAGGGTCTTAACTGGGCTGGTTCCGGGAAGCTATACGCTGTCAGCCAGTATTTATGATGCTCAAAACCTGGTCATTCCCATTAACTTATCCGTTTCTTACTCAAGCCTAGTAGCTGTTGTTTCAGGTAACAAGGATTTTTACTTTGATGGTTTTGAAGAAAGCGGAGGAAACAGTGCCAATAACGATTGTCGAACCGGTCATTTAAGTCATACGGGAGCATACAGTGCGGTTTTAAATAATTTATCATCAAAGAGCTATGTTTTAAGTTACTGGGTGAAGAGTGGCAATAGCTGGGTTTTACAAACAGCTTCACCAGTAAGTGTAACAGGCGGAATGTATACGATAAGCATCCCTGGTGGGCAGATCGATGACGTCCGTTTTTGTCCGGTGGACGCGCAGATGACCACGTATACTTATGATCCATTAGTTGGTATGACCAGCATGACAGATCCTAAAAACGAGACGACTACTTATGAATATGATAGTCTTCAAAGGCTGAAGAATGTAAAAGATAAAGATGGGAATATTGTTAAACAGACCACCTATCATTACCAGGGACAATAAAAGCGGATTCTATTAAACCTTATCAGCATGCAAACACGATCATATTCAAATCATACTACATCAGGTAAACTGTTTCTGGCAATCCTGATGATATTGCTATCCCAGGGGTTGAAAGCTCAATATATAACCAGTCCGGCCCAGTTGAGTGCTCCTGCAACCACGCCGGGCAATTACTATAATGAAACAAGCATTACTTTATTGCCCGGCTTTATAGCTACAGCAACAAGCACCAACAGTTACAGTTATTTTATCCAGACCAGTTGCGTTCCGCTTAATATTAATTTAAGTCAAAACCAGAACTATATTCTGACATCTGTGCCCCGGGAGGCTGGTATTGATCCTGCAGGCATTAACACCAATTGTAAACTGATGCAAACGGTACAGTATATTGATGGTTTAGGCCGTTTATTACAAACCGTTCAGGTTAAGGGCTCACCCACCAGTAAAGATATCGTACAACCAGCGACATATGACCAGTTTGGGCGCGAAGCGAAGAAATACCTCCCTTACGCTATTACAAACGGAACAAGCAACGGAAGTTACAAATCAGATGCATTGACCCTAAATGCAGGCCAGGATCAGTTTTATAAAAGTCCACCTGCAGGGGTATCCGCCATTCCCTATCCATCAGAAAGTACCGGTTATGAGTCTTCTCCTTTAAACCGCATAGCAGAACAGGGTGCACCTGGGCAGCCATGGCAATTGTCAACCAGCGGCGTAACGGGCAGTGGCCATACAATACAGATGACTTATGGTAGTAACGTAACGGGCGATATGGTGATCCAGTGGGTCGTCAATACATCAGGGACGGGAGCGTCCGGACCTTCTAATTATGGTGCAAATCAACTGTACAAGACCACGACAACCGACGAAAACGGAAACGGTACAATAGAATTTACCGATAAAAAAGGACGTGTCGTATGTAAAAAGGTGCAATCAGGAGCTGCTTCTTACCTGACCACTTATTACATATATGATGATTATGACAACCTTGCCTACGTAATACCGCCATTACCGAGCGGCACAGCTTACCCCACAAGCTTTACAGAAGCGGATGCTATATTTACAAACTTTACATATGGTTATCATTATGACCTGCGGAACCGGCTCATAGAAAAAAAGATTCCGGGTAAAGATTGGGGATATATGGTTTATAACAAACTGGACCAGGTGGTTGCAACCCAGGACGGAGTGCAACGATCAAAAAGCACGCAGGAATGGAGTTTTACTAAGTATGATCAATTCGGCCGGGTAGCTTATTCCGGGATCTATCAATACCCGGGGAGTACACCACGTACCAGCTACCGACTGGCATTACAAACTACATTAGACGGGCAAAACACATTATGGGAAACCCAACAAACCACAGGTACCGGTTATCCCGGGACTGCCTGGCCGCAAGCGAATATCCTGCGCTACCTGGTATTGAATTACTATGACAATTATAATTTCCCCAATAAGCCATATAGCCCGGCTGTAAGCAACACACTGACCAATCCGACAGGATTGCCAACCGCAACAAAAACAGCCACGCTGCTGCCTGACGGAACTTACGGGGCGATGTTATGGACGGTGAACTTTTATGACAGTTTTGGGCGTGTGGCTCAAACCGACAAGCAACATTACCTGGGCGGGGAAGCAAATGCAAATACCAATAACTACGATGAAATAGACAATATCTATAACTTTAACAACCAGGTAACCACCACCACTCGTCATCATTATGTGGCCAATTCCCAATCCATTCTGGTAACCACCAATTATCAATATGATCATATGGGACGTAAGATACAGACCTCGGAGGCTATCAGCACAGGGCTCAGCCAGGCGCCGGAACCAACTATCATCTCGCGACAGGATTATAACGAGATCGGCCAGTTAAAAACCAAGCACTTGCACAGTGCCAACAAAGGAGTTAGCTACCTGCAGGATATTAGCTATACATATAATGAACGTGGCTGGCTGAACCAGATTAATGACCCATCAATAGCTCCCGCCCCGAATAAATTATTCAGCGAGAAACTGAATTACAATTTAGTTCAATTTGGCGCACAAGCCCAGTTTAACGGTAATATAGCTGAACAGCAATTCAATGCCGGTATCAGCGGCAATCAGCATGTCAGCTACAGCTATGATAACCTGAACCGGTTAAAAACAGGTATTTCTACTGCCGGTTTCAGTGAAACGATTAGTAATTATGACAACCTGGGTAACATTATAGGATTAACCCGTACAGCTCCTAACACTGCTTCCTTAACATACAGCTATATCGGGAACCAACTACAGCTGGTGAACAATAACGGTGTTACATTCCGTAGTTATCCGGCTTATGACCTAAATGGGAATGCTTCCAGTGATGGACAGGGGAATACGATCTTGTACAATATGCTCAATCTACCCAGGAGTATCGCTTCCAAAAACTTGAGTTATACCTATTCCGCGTCGGGAGAAAAATTGCGAAAGAACAGTAACGGAGCGATAACAGAGTATATTAATGGGATACAATACAGGACAGATGGAACAATAGATTTTGTGCAGACTGAAGAAGGCAAAGCAAACAGGAGCGGGACAAACTTCGTATATGAATATACCTTAACGGATCATTTGGGTAATAACCGGGTAACCTTCGATCAAAACAATGGCAAAGTTGGTGAGGATGACTATTATCCTTTCGGGCTGAACATACACCGGCAGTTAAATGGTGGAAATAAGTACCTTTACAATAATAAAGAGTTGCAAGAGGAGCTGAATCAGTATGATTATGGTGCGCGGTTCTATGACCCGGTGATTGCAAGGTGGGGGCATATAGACCCTAAGGCAGAATTGTATTTTTCAAGTACGCCTTACGCTTACGCATCTAATACTCCTGTAAATGCAATAGATCCTGATGGTCATATAGTTATTTTTGTTGCGGGTCAAAATACGGGGAATGGAGATAGACCTGAATATTGGCAAACAAGGGAAAGTGTTACAACATACTTTGCAGCAGGATTTAATGGACAAAATTTTGTTGAAGCCCAAACAGGAATGGTTACACGAGACTTTGCGCAGCAAGTAATGGATCATTTTGGCGATCAGAAGGCTAAATTTTTAGATGGCGCTAATGGAGGCTGGAGCAATACCCTTGAGGCTGGTATCGCTACTTATGGGATAGGAAAATCGAATCTTGATGCCGATTATAGGTATAACCTGGGTTCTGAACATCAAGGACTTGATATAGGAAAAATGATCAGTAACTTGAAAAGAGATAAGAATACGGGGGTAATTACTGAAAGTATAAAAGTTATTGCTCATAGTATGGGAGGTGCTTATGCTAAGGGATTGGTAGATGCAATAATTAAATATGTAAATGACCATCCCCAGCAATGTATAGGGTTGAGTATTTCTGAATTCGATTTTGATCCGTATCAAGGGGGGAGCTTAAAGGTAAATCCGGTGGTTAAAACCATGCAATTCATCCACAAGAATGATTGGAATGTCTTTGGAATGGGGTGGCTTGCTAGTGAAGAAGAGCAAGGTATTGATAAAGAAAATGTTAGAACTAATACAGGTTCAAGTACAGATCACGCTATTAGTACCTTTTTTAATGATATAAGTTCTTTGTCAGAGGGGACCTATAAATGGAACGGTAAAACATGGGTAAAGCAATAGAATAATATGTCAAAAAAAATATTTAGTCTAATATTAGTAACATTTCTCAGTGGCATAGTTTATTTTGGGTGGATTTACGGATGGATTTCATTTAAGTGGAATACGGATACGCCGGATGCTTTTTTAAATCATACGGTTCCCAATCAGCAAGTTTATCAAGAAGACAAAAGAACTTTGGTACAGGCTTTTACGGCTCAATTAAAAAGCCGAAGGGATTTCTTTAATGATTCTTCTTTTTCTGATTCTACTACCACCATAATTATTGATACCATAGTATATAGCCCCGATTTTAAAAAGATGGGTATACTGGTTATTGTAAAAAATCCGACTTATAAACAAATCATGCCCAAAAAAAATGTGAAATGGTTTTATAACTCAACTTGCTATTTGGGAAAGAGACGAGATACCGGTATTGATTTAAAAATATGTGGTCCGACTTTCACAAATGCCGATGATTTAAAAGATGCTTCTTATAATATCAGAGAGGGTTGTTTTAGAAGGTTTGTGGTTAAAAACAATACGGTTTACCCGTATAATCTAAATGATAAACGATTTTGGGAGTCAAAAACTTGGAAGCATTATTTTGATTAACCACTCACTACACTATCCAAAGAATCCCTTCTGAACTATTGCACGCCTTCGGTGTGCGAACAAGAATTGATAAGTAACAGTAAGCCCAACGCTTGGTTGGGCTTTTCTTTTTTCAAGCTTTTTCGTTCCTGCATATTAGCTAGCCGAGAATTAATAAAATGAATTTGCCATGCCGGATATATTATTGTATCCAAATCTATTAAAAACGAGTATAAGTATAGCAGGACGGAAATTCCACCAAAACAAATTAACCCACCGGAAAAAAATCAGCAAGGCTCCATTGGCTGACAAAGTCATTTGCAAAATAAACAACAATCAGCGTTCATACTATATTAAACAGATTGAGCATTTTGATTATACCACCTAAATCCATTTTTTATTTTTCTTAAATATTACTGTCATTAGAGACTTTACAAAAACATTCAAGAAACAGATTTACCTTTAAAAGTAGCCTCAGCATATCCTCAAGCCATTCAACACCATAGGGAAGCCGGCATAATTTTAAATTACCGTAAAAGAACAAAAATATTAAATATTCCGGAATTTTTAACTTAGAGATATCCCTCGATCATCAAGGATAAACCATCCTCATTCAATTCCGGTTTCGGGCCCAACCTTCCCTCCTTGTCGACTACAATGATCGTCGGGAACCCATGAACATCATCATCCTTGATAACCGGATGCTGATCGCCCTTTCCCTCCGTATACAATTTCAGCGCCAGCGGTGAAGCATACTGGTTTGTTTTTAAGGTACACAGCCATAGCTCCAGCGACTTATCGATGGAAACGGATAAGAACACGACGGGACGGTGCGCATACTTTTTTTCAAGTGCGTAAAGCGTTGGGGCCAAAGCCTTACAGGCCCCGCAACCTGTAAACCAGAAATCGAGGATGACTACCTTACCCCTGAAGCCGCTCAATTTTACCGGCCTGTCATTTTCGTCCTTCAGGACAAAGTCCGGCGCAACCGCTCCCGCCGTACTCCGCGCCCTGATCTTTTCCAATACCTGCCGGAACACGGAATAACTGACATACCTTAATGCATCTTCCATATCTGCTGCTGAAATTTCCGGGCTGTTCCTTTTAAGCATAAAAAGTTCCGTTACCAGTTGCTCCGCAAAGCTCCCCTGAAATGCCGGGATTCATACAAATAACAATCATGGAGCCTGAATTTCCGGCCGGCGAGGATACAGGAATCGACCAGGTATTGCCGGTAAATCATTTCCACCGCAAACTTCGATGCCGGCCTGTCTAAACTATCCGCGGCAACAAATGAAGGATAGCTGTTAAATGGCCTGGCGTACTTCCGTAAGGCGGTAATGTATTGATCCTGTACTGCTGCGGGTTTATTCAAGCAGGTGTAGGTTAAATATCCCAGTTTGGCGGTGATGGCCTCCGCCATCACCTCATTACGCAACCATTCAAATGCGGACCGGCCGATCCCTGATTTCCTTCTGTCGAGTAAGCGCAGGCAAGCCACGGCACAGGAATCGATCCCGGAAAAAGACGAAGCCAATTTCTCGGGTGCATAAACTGTTTTAAAGTGTTGCTTGCAACGGGCCGACAGGGTTTCCAATTGCAGCTGCACCTCAAAACGCTTTGCAGACCGGCCTTTAAACACGATTTCAGCTTTTTGAATCCCAAAGTCAAGGTCATCTCCCGGAAACATAAGCAATGGCCCTAAATCTGCCTGTCCGGGCTTATTAAACCGGATCAGGATAAACCGGGGTTGATCGTCATCCGGAATCTCCAGCGCAAAGTGGTTACCTGAGGCAGGAACAGTAAAAGAAGATTTGAGCTCACTTAACCTTCCGGCATAAGGAGAAACCGTAACAGCAATCGTATCCCCGTCTTTCAGGAAATCAGTTTGCCCGCTGATCTTAACCCTGTATTCAGCCGCAAATAGCTGAACACAGGTTAAAAACCATAGAAAAGTCAGAAAAATTATTTTTTTCATCATATTGTTTTCCTCATTGTCTTGGATTTTGGGTCAGGCCGCCCAACTCGACCTCGATATCCGGAATCGGGAACGCATACCTGGGGTCGTTCGGCGGCAAGGTATAAGTTGTACCATTAACCGTCCTTTGCAGGGTGACGGCAAAGCGGCTTTCCTGGTTGAGGCGGCGCAGGTCCGTCCAGCGAAGGCCCCGCAACAGCAATTCTTTCCGGCGTTCTTGCAACACCTGCAGCAGCGCGTCATCTGCACTTGACGCGGTATAGGGTATGACTGTCCCGGTCTTCCATCTTGTAAGCAGCAAGGTGTTTAATGACACCATCGCACCGGCGACATCCCCTCCCCTGGCCTGGCATTCGGCTTTGATCAGGTAAACTTCATCCGTGGCAAGTCCGTCATATTTCAACCCTTTGAAATCATAGGAACCGACAAAACGGGGGTATTGCGGCAAGCCGTCGAGGATCGTGAAGAATTTGGTTTTGCGCAGGTCATTCAGGTCATAACTGTTATACAGGCCGGGGCCTATATAACTGTCCCTCCGCACACTGTACACGACGTGCCCGACCATATTGGACTGGTAAATATCCTCTGACAGGTAAGTATTGTTAATCGCGGTCGTTGTCGGCTTGTTCAGCGTATTGTAATCGGTCAGCGTGGAAAACTGCGAAAGGCAGGCATTGGCGTAGGTCAGTGCCGACTGATAATCCCTGATGGCCAGACTGATCCGGGCCAGCAGGGCATTCACCGCGGGCTTTGACGGTGCAGTCCTGTAAACCGGGGTAACCGGTAAGGCAGGAAGCGCCGACCGGAGGTCATTTATAACTTTGGCATAACATTCCGCAATGCTCGACCTGCCCGGATGCGTATTGAGGTCGGAACTCAGCCGCAGGGGGATTCCCGGCTGATCTGCCGCCTTGCTTTGTTCATAAGGGAGGGCGAATGTTTGCAAAAGCCCGTAGAACGCCCAGGCCCGGTAAAATAAAGCGCTGGCCTTCACCTGCTCATACGAAGCTTTTTCGCCCGCTGATGGTGTAATGCCCGGCAGCGCACCCAGCACCACGTTGGCGTAGTACACCATCTGGTAGGGCGAGTTCCAGTCCGATGATTGCGTAGTGGAAGCATCGAATACCTCCTTCGCCCAGGTATAGGAATTACGGTCGGTCGATGATAATGTCGGGAACACGGCATCCTGGATCAGGAAATCGTCCGAAGCAATCTCGCCCAGTCCCGGGTCGGGCTGGCTGTTAAAAACATCTTCGTTCTGCAACAGGCCTTTGAGGCCTGCCAGTGTGGCCGGTGTTTTCAGGGCCTGGTTAGGCTTGGTGTTTAAGAAATCGTCCTGTTTCCTGCAACTGTTCAATGTCAGGCCCGTGATGCAGACGATGCACCCGAGCAAAGAGCAGGTGATTTTATTTTTCATGATTAGAATCGGGAGTTAAAGCCAATGGATAAGGTTCGCGGAAGCGGATATGCCCCCGCATACAGGTCCGGATCAAGGTGGTCCTTATTGGCACGCCAAAGGATGCCCGCGTTATTCAGGTAGGTAAAAACCTCCAGCCTTTTGAATACGGCGGTATGACCGCCAAACGGTTTGAAGGCATAGGCCAGGCGGATATCCTGTAGCCGGATATGGTCGCCTTTGTCGACCAGCGCCTGCGAATACTGATAGAAAGTATAGCGGTCGGTACCGGCGGGCGGCATCAATATGGAAGGAACCGTGGTATGCTGCTCATCGCCCGGTTTTTCCCAGCGCCTGGCACAATCGCTGTTCACCAAACCATAGGCGATCTGGTCATAAGACAACCCTGTCGATGACCTGCGGAAATAGTAGTTGAGCTTAAAAATGATATTGACGGAATGCGTCCAGTTGCTATAGCTGAAAGTATTTCGCAAGGAACCGAAGGTTGTCGGCCTGGAAGGGCCATTATAGTACAGGTCGGTTATCCCGGTTTTGGAAATGATGTTTTTATAATCGGTGCTCAGTTGTCCGTCAAGGTATCCCTGTGGGTCACCGGTATCATGGGTCAACGGCCCCGATCTGAAACTGTAGACACCATAGATAGGCTGGCCGGCGATCGGCGTGATCGTCCCGCCGTTCCCGCTGCCGGAAGCCAGGTAAACCAGTGCGGAGGCCGGGTTGTCATATACCGTTACTTTATCGGTGACATAACTGATCAGCAGGTTACTGGTCCACCTGAAATCCTGCCGGTAGATATTGCGTGTGTTGAGCACGATATCAAAGCCATGTCCGGAAGTGCCGGCCGTATTCCCGAAAAACGTCGTAAAACCTGCCGAGGCGGCAGCGGCGAGGTCCCGAAAAGATCAATGCCCCGTTTTGTGTAATATTCGAAACTGCCCGAAAGCAGGCTGTTTTTCAGGGTGTAGTCCAAACCGAGGTTAGCGATCCGCACCTTTTCCCAGCGCAGTTCCGGGTTACCCGGGCTGTTAACGATATTATAAGGAACACCGGAATAGTAAGCATTGCTTTGCTGTTCGAGTGTTGTGATGGCAGACGCGCTTTTATTGACATTCGCGTTATAGCCATAGGTAGCCCTAACCTTTAAGTAAGGCAGCCAGGACAGGTGATAAAAGGATTCCCTGCTGATATCCCAGGCAAGGCCGGTTGAATATAATGGTACTGATTTGTGATTGGTCGCCACGCCAAAGAGGTTGGAGCGGTCGATCCTGCCGCTGAAGGAAAAAGTATAGCGGTCAAGGTAGGTGTAGGCGGCATTTCCAAAATAAGAAATATAATGATCGGTGAGTTTTTCGAAGCCAAGGTTGGTCGGGATCTGTGCGGCACCGCTCTCCGGGTTCAGGTTAAAGTAGCTTGCATAGTCGATCTGCGCAAAGCTGCTGCGGGTAGCCTTGTCATAGCCGTAAACCGTCCCGCTGCGGCTTTCCGTGATGGCTGAACTGATCTCACTGCCGATGATCACACTGACGCGGTGCCCGGCTGCAGGCTCCCGGTCAAAACTGATCTGCCCGCGCGCATGATGCGAGGTTAGCGAGCCGTCCGATTGCTGCAGTATCCCTTCATTGGGGACCGGGTAGGTAAAAGAGCCGTTACCGTTGGGCTGTGCATACTGGTTGACTAAGTTGCGGGTATAAAAAGTTGCCGGGCTGTAATAATTATCGGCATTGCTGGTTTGTTTTTCAAACTGGTATTTGACAGAGATATCAAGGCCGGCGATCAGGCGGTATTGCGTCCCCACATTGATCCGGTTCTCGACGGATGAACCGGTGTTATCGGCGTTCCTGAGTTCGTCCAGCGGGCGGTAAAGCCAGTCGAGGTAACCTTGCTGTTGCGCGTTCTTCGCAAAGTCATAGTTTAAACTTTTAACGATCGCTGAAGGATTGCCGTTCGCGTCAGCGAAAGACTCGTAGGGAAATGTAAAGTTGACGTAAGGCCCGCCCACTGTTGTATTCGCGGCGGTGCTGTTGGCGTTCGATTTTGTTTGTATATAGTTAACGGCGGCCGAAACCTGCAGACCCTTCAACGGGAAAAAGTTATAGTTGGCGTTCAGGGTGATCCGGTTATTGTTATTGCCGGTCAGTGTCGCTGTATTGCGGTCTTCCCCTGCTGAAAAGTAATAATCGCTTTTGTCGCCCCCGCCGCGGAAATTCAGGCTGTACTGCTGCAGGAAACCCCGCCGGTAAAAATACTTATCCAGTTCACTCCGGGTATCCTGCTTTCGAAGCGCATTGAGCTGCGCTTCGGCTGTTGCCGCGGACAAGGTACCCGCCCGCTGCGCGGCCAGGATAGCAACGACCGGCGAAGTCACCCGAAGCGGGTCGCCGATCTGGCCGTCATAAAAACCGGTTTTGAAGAGGCGCTGCTCGATATCGGTATAGTCGGATGAATTTAAGTAGCCGGGACTGTAGAAAAGGTCGGGTTTCGCGGTAGCTGTCACGTTGCCATTAAGCTCTATCGCCAGTTTTTCATTGCGCCTGCCTTTTTTGCTGTTCAGTACGATCACGCCGTTACCAGACCGGACACCCCAGATGCTTGCCGCCGCGGCATCTTTCAATATGGTGATGTTCTCGATGTCGTTCGGGTTGATATTGTTGATATCCCCGTCAAAAGGAAACCCGTCCAGTACGACCAGCGGTTGGCTGTTGGAAAAAAGGGTATTGGTCCCCCTGATACTGATATCGCTGTTGCCCCGGGATGAGTTACTGGTATTACGGTTAAACAACAATCCCGGTACAACGCCTTCGAGCCTGCTGACCATATCGCTCCCGGTGCGGCGGTTGAGCAGTTCGTTGTTCAGCTGCGAGAACGAACCGGTTGCACGTTCCTTCGGGATATTCTGGTAACCGGTCGATACCACGCTGACTTCCGTGATCGCTGCCATGACCGGTTGAAGTATAATTTTTTGATAAGGCATACCCGTTTTGACGGTGAAGGTATAAGGCCTGAACCCGATGAAGGAGACAGTAACTTCCTCCCCGGCCTCCGCCGTGAAGGCGAATTTGCCCGCTTCATCGGTGTAAAAGTAACCGCCGCGCCCGGTGATACGGATCGTCGCGGAGTTGAGCGGGTGTCCGGCTGTATCCGCGACCTCCCCGCTGACATTGACCAGAATCCTGGTAGCCGCTGGCTGCCTTACCTGCGGCACGGGGTCCTTTTTGCTGATGACCACCATTTTTTCCTGCAGTACATAGGTCAGGAGCTGGCCCTCAAATATCATTTGCAGGACCGGGATTAATTCTTTCTGCCGCACATAGATGGTGACGGGTCTGGCATAGGCGGTTACATCTTCCGGTAATATGAAATCATAGCCGGTCTGTTGGCTGATCTTTTCCATAACCGACAGCAGGCTGCTGTTCTTTTCTGCCAGGGTGACTTTTTGCATCAACGGCCTGGCACGGGCCTGCATGTTAAAGAACACCATCAGCACGGCCGCGAGCCGGAAGGCTTGCAACACCAATGAAGCACGGCGGTGCGGCCGTACCAATTTTTCTTTGTAAAAAGTGTACATTCGTTGTTGGAGTTGGGGTGCGTTGCGGCCGTTCATTTTCGAGACGGTCCGGCAGCAGCGCTGTTCGTTAATCGTTCAAACTGTTAAGGGACACCAGCTTAAAGCCAGGTTACCGGGTGTGCCCGGTTCCTGGCTTTTTACTAACTGATTCTTATTCATAAGGAATTACTTCATTACCATTACCCTCCTTCCTTCGACTTTAAAGTGTATGATTTTGGTGGCCCGGAGGGCGCTCAGCACCTGGCTGATATTTTTGTTACGGGAGATCCTGCCGTTCAGCTTTTCCCGCGGTTTTTCTCCTTCGTAATACACCTCGATACCATACCACCTGGCCAACTCACGCATTACTTGCTCAACAGGGGTATTATCAAACCGGAAATAACCGTTCTTCCAGGCCATGATGGCTTCAGTGTTGGCGTTGCTAATTGACATTCCGGCGACGGTAAGCATCGATAGTTTACCCGGTCGAAGTATTCTTGTTAAACGTTGATTACTGCTGCTGACGGTTACGCTGCCCTCCAGTAAAGCAGTACTAGTCTGCGGCTCATCCGCGAAGGCCCTGATGTTAAAATGTGTGCCGAGTACCCGAAGCTCCTGGTGGCGGGTTTGCACAATGAAAGGGTGGCGCCGGTCTTTGGCCACTTCAAAATAGGCCTCTCCCGCCAACGAGATCCTTCGTTCTCCACGGTTCCGGAAGCTGGCAGGAAAAGTAAGTGATGTTGAATTATTCAGCCAGACTTTCGTACCGTCCGAAAGGGTCAAAGCCCAGATGCCACCTTCAGGAGTCCTGATGTTGTTTTCATGATCGTTGATATCGGGACCGCCGTCCTTGTGATCTTCGTAAACCAATTGCCCGGCACTATTCTTTACAAGCCAGGTGCCATGCTGGACAGCGAGGGGGCCGTTTGCGGCCTCCTCAAGGTCGATCACCTTACCATTCGCTAAAGTAAGCACAGCTCGGTTGCCTCCCGGAGGTATATCCCGGCGCAGGTTATTCACGACCATGTCAGGTTTATTAAATAGAAGCGCTATGATCAGGGATATTATCGTAATGCTGACGGCTGCTGCAGCCAGTATAAAGCCGGTTATTTTTTTCCGGCTGTTTCCCGGAAGCTTTTGAAAGATCTGTCTGCCTATCGCTGTTATCTTTTCCGGCGAAATGTCAATTGGCAGCTCTCCATGTTCCAGGTACCAGGCTTCGAGTGTGGCTTTCTGCTGATCTGTTAATTTCCCTTCGGCATACTTCCTGGCCAGTTCTTTAAATCGTTGTACTTCCATATCCATACAACCGGGATAACCCGGTTTATTAGACAAGACAGTTATCACACACACGACAGGAAAAAAAATTTAATTTTTCGGCCAATCTGTGAGTTTTCAATTAAACGGCATACATACTATTTCCAAGTATGATGCCTCATTCAAAGTATGTAATATGGTGAGATGGCACATTCCATCATCGCATACAAAGACACAATTGAGATCGCAAGTTTGAATTTTGGTGCGACAAATTTTTTAATGTCATCCTTCGTGTATAACGTTTTACATGCAGAGGATTTTAATAATGGGGTATCAGGCAATGGGAATAGCTAGTACTATAGCCAGGAAGATATTTTAAAAGCTTAGACTGCATTAGCCTATTATGAATTGGAACCTTTCGAAATGGTAAGGAACATTAAAAATGAACAATAAGCCTCGCATATTATCAGCAATCTATCCGGTATCAACCTTGCGCCTCAGGACTGTTTTTCGACACAAATACGCTGCCGACTGCCATCATCGAAAATAATTCCGGATAGCTTGAAAGCGAACAAACATAATTCAAACAGCGGGGTATAAAAATCAAACTGTGGTCAAGGCAGGTCAACCACTTTTTTGTCGACGTACCTTTATTTTAACACCAGCGTAAAAATAGAAATCGCCAGCGGCAGTTTAAGACAATAGATCTTCTGTGGAAAGGATTTTTAAACAGTTTCGTTTGTATTAATTTCGCGGTATGGAAGCGCACCACGAAAACAGGGTCTATTATTTTCATCTCAAGTCCCGGAAAGAGAATGAAATTAAAATAACTATGTATGGAACACTCTATACTTTCATCAAATCAGGAGAAACCTGGATCAATAACCCTTCCAATGTGATGGAAATGAAAAAAGGTCTGATTGCTGCAGTCATGGTTGCTATAGGTGAAATCTGAGCAATTTTTTAAAGAAAATTTAAGCACCACACATCATCTTTACACATTATTTAGTCGGCATTGCAACATTTTATGTCTGCAGCACTCCTGTGTGCAGACAGTTAAGCACGTTCTTAATCTTATGCTTTATTCCAAGAAGGGTTAATAACTTCCTTGACGGATTGGTGGGTAAACCAATAGCACTGACCCCTCTTCACCAATTTGCTTTCTTTTCCTAAACGCTTGAAATCAAGCACTAAGGTGGTCATTTTAAAATTGGCCAAACTGGGTCAATCAGGTGTGGTTTATCCAGTCTGGCTACTGTTGGCGATCACAATGCTTAATAAGCTGGCCTGGCTACCGTTATAATTAAAGGTGATTGTCCCATTTGGGAAGGTTACTGACGATAAAACCTGTTCCTGACTTACTTCTGCATACCCCGAAGTTCCTATACTGTAGGAATAGGTGTTCATATTCGCTCCTCCGTTATCGCTTATACCCATTACGCTTGAAAAATTTGAACGAGTCACAGGATTAACGTTATACTTGAAATCATCCCAGATGGTGAGAGTCTGGTTAGGCAGCAACAAACTCTGCCTGCTTATTTTGTTATAATTGAAATTAATGACGTTATTCCCCCCGGTAGAATAATTTGCCGAAGCATCCAGCCGGTAGGATCAATCAGGTTAGATGACATTTCCACGTACTGGTTCGTCGAGGCTGTAGTACCATCACTTCCAAAAATATACTGGACACTCTTTTCATCAATAACAGAAAATCCTGAAATTGACGAAAGCGTGCTATTGTAGTTAGTTGTGATCTGTAAGGGGGCATCAGGGATGTTGACCGAAGTAAAACTGGTTCCGTTAAATTTCAGAATAAAGCTGTTATCATGGCCTGGCAGGTGCACTGAAAATATATCGAACTGCCCGTCAATTCCCAGGGAGTTACCGTCAATATCCGAAGCGGGGGAGGCAATCTTCACTACGTAATCAGGATCGTTCCCTGTATTCGTCATATTGTTGGTTTTAAACCGTTCGTCGGCCTTGCCCATAATGGTACAGCTGATCCTGAACCCCGGAAACAATGAACCATCCATATCCAACTATGCCCCAGGATTGGTTTACTTTAACTCCCGAGGAATTATATCTTAAACCAAAAGGAATGCTTAGACCTGGAAGCTGTAGATTATACAGCGGAATAGAAATATCCATGGTCCCTGTAGAGCCATTAGCCGCATAACCTAAAAAACGCTGGAACTCCCGAGATTGTGGCCCTGGTGGAATGATTTTTGGCAATGTTATCCCATTGGGGTCCTGAGCATGGATAGTTTTGGGGAGCGCCTGTAATAACAAAACCGCTAAAAACGAAAAAATGTATTTCATCGAATAAGATGTAAGGTCGGTATTAATTCTTGCGTATTTCTTTAGCGAGGATAGCCAATTGCTGCTTCAGTTGATCAAGTTGGTGCTGCTGGTTTTCCTTGCTTTCTTTTAGTTCCCTGGTTTCCTTATCTTTCTCAATAAGATATAGGGTCAGTTCTTCCACCTTTTTCATCAACAGCTTGTTCATCTCCCCGACATTAAGCCCGTTTTCGATCATTTCCTGTTCCGAGGGGATTTCCGGCAAATGCTGATGTTGTTCGATATAGTTTTTCACTTCCTGTAATGGCTTCAGCTGATAGTCTTTTTTGAAGACGTAGTCTGGCCAGTTTGCTTGTAATTTAACCGTAACCGCTTCGGCAATAACCCCACCACCAACAGCCAATTTATTATTTCCTGTAGCGCCTGTGGTTAAACCGATCATCAACCTGCCGTCTCCGGCAAGCCACATGAGTTGCTTCTCATTATTGCTATTGTCATGATTATAAAAAGCAAAGCCTCCTACCGATCCGGCTCCCTGATTAGCTATAAAGTCCGTTTCTCCGGCCCCTCGTGTCCTGTTCCAGCCGATTAACATTTTGGAAGAATTTGCTAAAAATCCGGTATTCATGCCATCCAAATTAGTATTCGCACCACATATCGCTCCATTGATATCCAGGGCTACATTCGGAGCAGTCGTCCCTATCCCCACCTTCCCTCCGAAGTATCCCTGACCATCTGCTCTTACACTAAAATTAATAGTTCCATTTGTAACGCCATCGTAATAATAGTTTGCAGACCCAACCGGTTGATCTGTCCACGCCCTGAATATACCAGCCGAGGGATATGAATAACCGGCGCCAAGCTGATGACCAGTGAAAAATGTTTGTCCAACTGAAGTTTGAGCTACAATTTTGGTATTACTGTTTAACGCATCATTGCCGTCAACCGTAAGTGTTTTGGTCTGTGCGTTTACAAAAGCATAGGTGATTAAACCTATCAGCGTAAAAATTATTTTTTCTTTCATTATTTATTGGATTTGCTCTTTTTTAATCTCTGGTTCTCCTTTTGCAGCTCTTTCATCTCATCTTTAATCTCAATCAAATACAAGGTCAACTCTTCCACTTTCTTCATCAGCAATATATTCATCTCACTTACATTAAGACCTTTTTTGGCCATTTCTTGCTCTGATGGAATTTCAGGTAAATGTTGATTCTTGTCTATATAGTCCTTTACCTCATTTAATGGACGTAGGTGGTAACCCTTTTTGAAAACATAATCTCCCCATCCATTCAAATCGATCAATACGGATTTAGAATGAATAGTGCCATTTACATCCAATTTATTCTGCGGATTGGTTATACCGATGCCGACATTACCACTTTCGGTTATTCGCATTCTTTCAGCAACCGCTCCGCCCGTGGCCGAACTGGTATGAAATTGCATATTTCCTCCATTAATATTGGGGGATAATACAATAACAGCAGATCCCTTTGTTGCATCAACTACAGATCCTGTCAGCGGATTCCTATTAGCGGAAAACTGACTATTATCCAGGAACAGGTTGGGGCTTGACGCAGTCCCGGCAATTTCCAACCTCGCGCCAGGCGTTGTTGTCCCAATACCAACATTGCCTTGTTTAATGGTCAGATAAGCAGTTGCGGAGGTTCCCCAGGATTGAATATTATTATAAGGGTCCCTTTCCCACCAAGTGCGGGTGTCCGATTGCGGAGTTATAAAAGAATTATCAATCGAAATGCCATCATGTAGCCGGGAGGTGAGCCAATCGTTTCCTGCTGTGTTTCTAACTAACCACAAATTATTCTGAAACATATTACCTGCGCGACCGATCGTACTGGTTAATAAAGTGGCGTTTTGAGGATTACTGCCTAATAACGATGATTGGTAGACGGCAAGTTTCGCAAGGGGATTGCTTGTTCCTATGCCGACATTCCCGGCATACATGAAACTTGTGTTAGGATCTGCTTGTGTCCACTGGGCATATGAAAACCGGGAGATAGCAAGAAATACGACAAGGAATAGGGTTAGTTTTTTCATTATTTTGTAAGAAAGGTTTACTTAAGGATTAGTGTTTTAAAGATTTGATTTGCGCTTTTAATTCATCCACCTGTTGCTGTTGTCGTTTTAATCCCAACTCCAGTGCTTCGATTGTCTTTGTCTGCTTCGTTTCATTTTGGTCTTTCTCAATCAAGTATAATGTCAACTCTTCTACTTTCTTCACTAGCAGTTTATTCATTTCGCCCAGGTTCAGGCCGTTTTTTTCAACTTGCTCTGCGGATGGGATTTCGGGCAGGTGCTGGTTCCGATCGATGTAGGATTTGACTTCCGCTAAAGAAGGGAGCTGGTAGTTTGGCTTGAATACATAGTCCGGCCACTGCGAATAGAGCTTAACTGTGACCGACGTGGCAATTGCGCTGCCATTGACCGCCAGCTTATAACCTGAAGGCATTATTTGGGTACCAATGGAAAGACCGTCATTGAAGACTGAATTTCCATTTACTGCAATGCCATTTGCCCCTATTTTAACAGCAAATCCGATTCCAACTACGGGGTCGACATAGCTGCCGAGGTAATAGTGAGATTCACTTGATGCGGTAATTCCTCCTGCAACATCCAACTTGGTTTGTGGAGCTGTTGTCCCGATACCCACATTTCCGACATTATCAATTCGCATCTGCTCTGTAAAACTATCAGCAGTCAGCAAATATTTACCGAAACTGATATGGTTGATGCCCGAAGAAACACCAAATATCCTAAATTCAGAATTTCCCTGCCCTAAACCACTGGCTTCAGTCCCTGTGTCATAAATAAATAATTTTTTATTAATAGCGGAGGGGCCAAGCGATAGTTGTGCCGTGGTATTGGCAACTCCGATGCCAACTGAATTACTTGTTGATGTTACCGTACCGCTGGTCGTCCACTGAGCCTGAGCTACAATAGATGTGGCGAACAAAAATGAGAGTAACAATATGGCTTTTTTCATTTTGAGGTTGTTTTTACTATGAATTACTCTTTTCCAGCTGAGCAACGCGTTTCCGGAGTTCTTCCAATTGTTTGTCTTTCTGCTTGTCCTGCTGGTCTTTTTCAATCAGATACAGCGTTAACTCTTCCACTTTCTTCATCAACAACTTGTTCATTTCACCTAAACTCAGACCATCCCTAACTATTTGTTTTTCAGAGGGAATTTCGGGCAAGTGGTGATATTGGTCAATATAGTTTTTGATTTCCTGTAATGGCTTTAACTGATAACCTTTATCAAAAACGTAGTCAGCCCAACCGGTCTCCACACGGATCTCTTTAGCCCTAATCTTGCCATTAACCGATAAACGATATCCGGGATCTGGGTTTAAGGTATTTAGGCCGAGATTTCCGTTGAGGTCTGTGTACATCACAGGAATAACATTTAACGCGATTTCATTGGATGGTGCTGTGGTCCTGGTTGAGAGCGTTACCAGCTGGTTCGCAGCTGATCCCCCGAACAGTATAAAGGATTTAATAGCAAATGCCTTATATCGGGAGCCGGTGGTAACAACATAAAAGTCTATGCCGCTGCCATTTTGATATGCTTTTAAGTTAAAGCTATTGCCGCTTGAGCTGCCCAGGGTGACCTGGTTGACACTTAGCCCATTCCGGTTTGCAATATAATAGGTCGTTTCACCATTGGTATCAGACTCCCAGGCTCCTCCGAATATGTCGACCTTTAATTTGTAGTAATTGCTTAAATCTGAAGACGAGGCGCCGATCGTGCCTACGTACACATATATCGGCGAAGCGTCTCCAATGATACTGTTGCTGTATTGTGCCCTTGCTAATACCGGAATTAGCAGGATAAATAAGGATAATAGTTTTTTCACGGTGTTGTGGATTGATTAGAAATGGTGATTTAGAAAGGGTATAGTAATCCCAGGCCAGGCTCCATAAGGGTGGCTAAACGGGCAAGCGTATGTTATGCGGTTTTAAGAATGTCCGTTATTGGACTTGTGGTATAAGCTTTTCATTGTGATAGTTATTTTACTTTAGGTACTTCAAATATAAAATATTTCTGTCATTCATAAAAGAAAACTCTTGATGATTTTTTAAATTCAGGACTTGCATTGCAGGCGTGGCGAACGAAGATACTTGCGGCATATTGGGCGAATCCGAAGCTTAGGCATTTTGGTACTCCATTAAAATTGGACGGGATACCATTTTTTCATCAAATGGAGGCCCAGAGGTGAAATTATCGGTTCTTGGTGCAAAGTTAACAGCGATTGAGGTGGCAACCCACATCGGCGTTGATAAATCTGCTTACAGCAAGATTGAAAAAGGTTTAAGGGCTTTAACTGTAGATGAGTTGCAAAAGATGGCGCAACTATTTAATATGACTACCGACCAGGTAATTAACCATGATGGCAAAATGCCTAAAGAGGTGATTATTGAAGATAAAACAGCCGTGGAGCAAATGCGATTGATACAGCAGCTTGACGAGGACGACAAGCAAACTATCTTCAAACTCATTGATAAGATGCTCACGAATACTTCAAAAAAGATCGACGCGAGAATAGATTCCGCAATGAAAGACTTCAATGAGTACCTAAAGCAATGGCTGAAGCTATTGGCTGGAAAAAAGTATTTACTTCCAATGCACTTCGTCATGGATTTGCGAGCCAATTAAATCAGGCAAACGTTGATATGAAAATTATACAGGAATCGTCGGGTCATGAAACCCAGGGGCAAAGCCGGTGTATCTGGATGATATTGAGGACAGTATCATTACCAACGCAATCAATTCAGCCTTGGCGACAGTAAACTAAAAGACAATTTGTAGCTACAGTTCGATTACGCAGATGGAAGAACATATGGAAAAAATGCCCAAGTGTTATTTTGGTACAATTTGTACCAATGGATTTAATTTCTTAAGCTCGACCGATATCTTCAATACCCGCAAACAGACTTTTACCAGTGCTTCTCTGTTTAACTACACGTCCGTTCAAAAGGTTGAAACACGGTTCTTGACCTTTTCTGTAAATTACAAATTCGGGAGCTAAAAAATACCGGATAAATCTACCAGAACCGGTGGATCGGAGGGTGAAAAAGGACGGCTAAAATTGGAAAACCAATAAAAGGGGAAGATTTTTTGTTCCGTAAAAGCAAAGGACATGTTTTTAGTTATATACCAGGTCCATAATGAATCAAGCAAATTAAAAGACAAATTCCTTTCCGAATTTCATTAGCAGTTAAAAAGACAAATTATGGATTTCATATTTCTGTTAGATTCTTTCATTCTAAGCGCCATCGCATTGAATTTACAATTCGGATTTACGTAAGGATCGTCACCATAGGATCATTCAGTCCAACCGGTCATTAAAAGCAAAGTTATGAGGTATCCATCCCGCCCGCTGATCTGCCATTGGGTCAATAGCATTAAACCTGCCCTACTGCGGATCATATTCGCCGTCAGGTGTGTTGTAGCTGTTTTCTTAGCACGAAAAATGCCTGCGCGCACATACTAACTTGGCAATTGCAGCTTCATTTTCTGCCTTCCTTTAGAACGACAAAAGCTATAGTTTAAAAACAAACACAATTAATTTTTTATTATAAATCAAGATCAAATAATTAACACCATTATTGTTTACAATTTTAAAATTAGGCATTCCCTCATCCGGAAGTTCTTTTTTGTCGAAATAGCTTTGACCCAGGCTGATTTGTTTAACAACTGGACTTTTAGTAATGCCTTTGCTAATGACGAACAAACTGTTACGTTGGCGATAAGAGAAGCCTATAAAATATTTATCACTGTTAAATGCAAGTGTCACACTCTTTATTTCTTTTGGTAATGCAGGTTCTGCATATTTTGTTGTAACAATTTTATTCGTTTTATTGATACTTAATTGGTAAATATTATCCCCATTATCATAACACAAACCATCATAAGAAGGCACGTGGCCATCATCAGCCATTTCAAGTGAGACCGACGAAACAGGGTTACCGTCTTTGTTAATCAGTTTTATTTTATCTCCTCTGGATGCGATAATAATCTTTTCTCCTATGACATTAAAGTCCAGGATCAAATCGCCATTGTTGTCGGATATTTTTTTTATCGTTCCCGAACGATTGAAAAAATACAGATCATTAATGCAGCTTAAATAATACCCGTCCGGGCGTACTTTGATATTATTAACGTATTTGCGTAATTTAACCTTCTCATCGAGAAATTTACTAATCTTTAAATTTTTATAAATCTTCCCGCTTTTCAAACTTATTGCCAGGAAACTACCTCTATTAACTGTATACAAGGTATCGTTTAAAACATCAGAAGAGTAAATTGACATCCCTGCAGTCAAGGGGTTTTCTTTAATATCAATTTCTATTACTTTCTGTATATCGTCTCCATTGACCTGAGTTAGATTCCTACATGAATCGTGAGATGTGAATGAAAGCAAAAAAAATGCTACAATAGTTGACAAAAAAGGTATTCTATTATTTTTCATAATTGCAAGTTATTTCTTTTTCAAAGATATTTCTATGGAGTATATCTACCCAAACCAACAAATTGTTGATCAAAACCGTTCATTTCTCCGTTGGGTTGAACCCTAAATTCGTGTATAGACGGAATATTACCATTATTAACATTTGCTTGAACAACGAAAATTGTGCCTGATGATGATATCCTGGAAATAACTCCTGTATGATATGCACCTACTGCTCTCAACCAAAACATATGATCACCAGGTTTGGCATCAGAAAGATTTTTTGACCAGTAACCATGTTCTTGATACCATTTTGCTTGATCATAAGCAACTCTTGGAATACTGTACCCGGCCTTGGCCGCAATCTGCAATGTACATCTTGAACAGTCAATAGTCCCTTCTTTGTTACTCATAGAATAAGGTAATGTTTGCATCTGTCCGGTTAAAAAGGTTCTGGCAATTGCTGCTTCATTATTGCTCCCACCCAAATTATTATTACTATTATTATTATTATTTCTTGCAACATATATTTTTACAGATCGTACCTGAACTTCAGTTCCATCCCATCTATTATCGTCTTTCCAAAAATATATCCCTTTAGAATCATGTGGCAAATTTAATACAGCCACGAACGTCGCCGGGTTTGTAAAAAAACCAGGCGTCCCCAAAAGAGTCATCCATCTGTTCTCGCTGTCGGTGGCTTTCGAAGGATCATAATTCATCAATGCCAATGCATACAGATAATTTTGACGCATAGCCGGGTTATCATCAAGAAAGGATGGCATGTTAATATCATCAAAGTTAATGGTTGGATTGTTCCGTCTTAATGATTCCCTGATAAGCTCTTCCATACTCGGCGCTCCCCTTATCGGATTTGCATTTGGATTTACATAAGGATCATCGCCCGTCGGGTCATTCAGCCCAACCGGGTCATTAAAAGCGAAGTTATAAGGTGTCCATCCTGCATATTGATCGACCATTGGGTCAATGGCGTTAAACCTGCCCAGTTGCGGATCGTACTCCCGGTAAGGGGTGCTATAGCTGTTTTCAAAGCCCAGGTCGTCCTGCAATTCTGAGCCGCCGTTAAACAGTTGTTTATTGGCCGTGGTGGTTTGGGCGGTCCGCACCACAATACCCTGCATCGTCATGCCAAAAGGATAGTATTCGTTTTCCTGGCTCATGGCGGCCACACCGCTGCCGTTGTCGCGGAAACTTACGCGGGTATTGCCCAGGTTATCGGTAATGTTATATTCATAGCTAAACGCAGTGGCCGTTGTGTTTGACATGATCCTTCCTTCGGGCATGTTTACAAAGCTTAATGCGATGGTGCCGGTACCTATGGTAGTATAAACAAAGCCATCCAGGTAATCATAGGTATTGATAACTGTTCCGGCCGAATTATAAACCGCTTTACGAATCCGGTTACCCGACGCGTCATACGTGTATTGAACAGAACCGCCGCCGGCTATGGAAATCTTGCTTACCTTATTAAGATCGTTATAGGTAATTGTTTCACTTTTATTGGCATCCCCCGTTAAATTGCCATTGCTGTCATAGGTATATTCAGCGGCCGAGCTTGCGCCATCCTTAAATCCCATCGTGTTACCCGATGCATCGGCAACAGCGGCCAGCTGATTGCTGGTATTATTGTTTTGATAGGTATAAGTAAGATTATCCATAAGGCTAAACGCCGAACCACCCGAGGAGAATGTATTACGTGTTAACGATATCATATTGCCGTTATTATCATAAGACCCGACGGTTTCATTATAACCGTTTACCTCGGTATTCCAGGCTGAGCCGCTGTTGGCAGCATATTGTCCGCTCATCAGCCTGTCGGCCCCGTCATAACTGTAAATATAGCTGCGCTGTCTAACCGGGTTTGAGGAACTTGAAAACTGGTCGTTAGCTTTCCATTTTACAGCCGATATTTTACCATTGTATTTTGGCGTGTTGCTTAAACCTGTGGCGTCGGCCCCATCATATAGAAAACTCATCCCGAAAAGGTCGTTGGTATCGTTATTGGTTGCCCCGCCATCTGCCGTCAAAGTACTGTTATTGATACTGGTTAACCATCCCCTGATGTTATAACGATAATCAACCGTTTGCAGGTAGGAACCGTTGGTTAACCGGCCCAGCTTTTTGTCTTTCAATTGGCCCAGCTCATTATACTCATATTTGGCAATCACCTGGTCGGCAGATGCTCCGTTCACATTAACAGCCTGTTGCGTTATCCGGTCCATCAAGTCATAGCTCATCTTGTTAATTACGGTGGTAGCACTTATCGCTTTAAACTGTTTGGTTTGGGTAATGTGCCCGGCATATACGTCAACCGCGTTGCTGGTAATATCCAAGGCACCCTGGTTCACCAGGTTATTGCTTTGTTTTTGTATGGCGTTGCCAAACTGGTCATAAAATATGGCCTGTTTAATCCATCCACCGGCATTACCAGCAGGGTTTATCACCCGGCTCATTGTTCCTGTGAGCAGGCCACTGGTAAAGGTAGTGGCGGCCGTGGCAAATGGGGCCTGGCTGGGGTTTACATACTGGTTAACCGGGCTGCCCGTGTTATTAAAATCATAATCGTCATAATAATTAACAGTCAGCACATCGGCATCAGCGGTGTTTGTGGGGAAAGATTGGTTACTGTAACCATAAGTAGTGCTTGCCTGCCTTTTTTCAAAAGCAAAATTAGCGACATTGTCATAAGTTAGCCCATCAAAATAATTTTGCAGGATCTGCTGGTGCGTGCTGCCGCTTGCCCCCGGCGGGGCTACATATCGGTAAAGGCCGGTCATGAGCACCCGGTTTGCCGCGTCGTACTTGGTAAAATACCAGCTGTCTGTCGCATAAGCGTTACGTATCCGCCCGTCCTGCATCAATACCAGCCGGTTATTGGCGTCATACACCAT
The DNA here is from genome assembly GCF_013376065.1 of Mucilaginibacter sp. SG538B. Lineage (NCBI taxonomy): Bacteria > Pseudomonadati > Bacteroidota > Sphingobacteriia > Sphingobacteriales > Sphingobacteriaceae > Mucilaginibacter > Mucilaginibacter sp. SG538B. The sequence continues at coordinate 523,226 of NZ_JABMJI010000001.1, read as the reverse complement.
ATAAACCGGTGCAGCGCCCGGCGCCTGCTTCGCGGCCAGCCTTCCCCTGGCGTCATAAGTATAGCTGGTTGCCCAGGCGCTTATAAAAGCGGCATTAAACGCGGGCGGCGAAGTGCCGTAGATCCTTTTTACCCCTTCGGGTGATACCTGGTATAAGATATTCCCCGTATCATCATACACGGTAACAGTTTCCAGCCAGGTTGAGCTACCTGATTGTACTTTTTTGGATACCAGTTGGCCAAGCTTATCAGTAAAACTTAAAACGTGATTGCCGTTTTCGTCCGTCACATCATTTACCGATAGTTGAGTTTCTCCATAATAGCTGCCGGTAGGCCCCGCGCTGTTCCATATCTTGATCTGGTCGGCAGTGGTATTTAGCCTGAACTGCGTTTTTATGGTATGGCTGCCTGGTTGCCATGCGGTACCGGGGGCACCGCTCTCCAGCACCCTTTGCAGCGGTGAATTATCATAAACCGTTACAGCATATGGCGAGTTATCAGTAGCTACCTGTTGCCCGGAGGTTTGGTAAAAAGATTGCTGTGCCGTTACCGGGCTGGCCTGCACCGCACCGCTTGTGGTTGAAGCGGCATAAGGCAAATACATTTTTGGCTCCCGCCCATACTGGTCATAAACCATAAACTGCACAAGGTCTTTTTGCAGCGGGCTGCCTTGCTGGGTAATACGCTGTATTGGCCTGCCCAAACCATCCATATAGGATACCTGGGTTTGCGCGTTAACACCTGCCTGTATCTGGGTTGTACTGGTAATACCGCTTACCTTAATGATGTCGGTACGTATGGTGTTGTTCAAAATGAGGTTAGGGTCATCCGGCTGTTGGACCTGGCTTATAATAGAAGCATAAAAATAAGGCTGGGTACCATTTGGCGTAAATGTAAATCCCGGGGCGAGGGTGACACTATGATATGCTTCATAGGATGTACCCTGGTAACTGGATACTGTTGCGTCAACAACTTGTTTTACGCCCTGTCCGTAGCTTTCGCGACTAAATAAAGCAATTAGTAATAACAAACAAAAACCGCTGTAATATTTTAACTTGTTCATATTTTCTTGCTTTTGTTATTTATTACAGTTAGGTGCTAAAAATATGATCTTCGTTGTTTGCACAGCAGCCTTTTGCAGTTGCTGGGGCACCATGGTACAACGCAGGGTGTACGTTTGGCTAGAACTGATCGAGCCATCGGGGTTGTGTGGTACCGTAACCGTTATGGTATTGGTTGTGCCTGGCAGCGTGACCCAGTTATTAGGGGATGTATCAAATGCTTGTTCCCAAAGGAATTGGTTATTATAACTTCCGCTTACTGATGCGGTAAAGGTATCGGTACCCGGCGGATTGGTTAAAGGCTGATCACCAACTAAAATAATCTGGTTTGAACACACATTGTATGCAGCAATACCATTTAAGTGCATTGTATAGGCAAGCTGTACATAAACGGTAATATTTTGTGTTGTAGATACGGTTCCGTACTGAGGATGGGTAACTGTTAGCTTCACCGTGTAATTGCCCGGTGCTGTATACGTATGTGAAGGGCTCGTGCCACCGTTAGCAAGCGTCGTACCATCTCCAAAATCCCAGTTCCGTGTTATTTGAGCAGGTTCGCAGGGATCAACAGGACCACTCACAAAATTAACCGCCGTGTTGGTATTGGCTGTCGCGGGCATATTAAACAACGCGTTTAAAGCATAGGACGTCCGGTAATTATATACCAGCCTTTTTAAAATATTCTGATTTTGGTCGGTAACTACCGTTGGCCGCCGCAGGCCGTCATAGGTATAGTAGATGGTATTGCCGCGCAAGTCGGTTTCAGCTGTTTTTAATTGCATTTGATAACCTGTTAAGGCAACAGTTGCCAACTCCGGGTAAAAAAGCATGTCATCTACGGTAACAGGTACGTTGCTGGCCTGTATGGAGATATTGAACGTTGGGTTTAAAGAGCTGACCGGCAATTTGGCACGGTAATAAATCCATACCCCGCTTGTATTGGTATAGGGTATAACGCTGCTTACGTTGTGACCCCCGGCATCTGTAAGTGTTACTGTCAGTGAGCCTGCATAAGCCGCGCTTACCCAGCATGAGAATATATAATTTAACCCCGCACCTTTACTAACCGTACCTGTGAAGGTAAAATTAGGCGGAGCTACCGTTAAAGCTTTGCCTATCCTCCCATTTACCTGGCTATAATTACCTGTTGGAGGCTCATTGAAAGTATGCTGTGTAGTAAGTGTTGGGTACTCATCTTCAAAGTTCGAGTACAACACCTGGTTAGCCGTCGCGTTTTTTATGATAGCAACTGGCTTAATGCCGTTTACATCATAAAGTACGGCGGATAATTGCTGGTGCCCGTCATCCATTGAAACGGGGTTGCCTATGGTACTGTATTCTGTTATATTACCACTTACCTGGTAACGGGAATCGTATTTAAACAGGTTATTATTATCAACGGTCGATGGCGTAAAATTAGTTAATGGTGAATTTGTTTTCAGGAAAAGCGTTTGCGAAGGCAGAACCCTTGTTGAGAAAGTAGCGGCAGTATTGTAATATTGAGGGTTGGGGATAGAGAATACATTAAACTTGGTAAGCTGCGCGCTGATTACCTGCTCGCTTTGACCGGGTTTTGTTATAGAAGATGTTTTTTCGATAACGGTATTGTTCATATTGGCATTTTTTAACGCGATAATCCCTGCCGTTACGGGGTCGGCACCTGAAGATGCTGTATAATCCTGCGGATATTTGAATTTCGCGGTATAGGTTGTAACATTGGTGCCGTCATTACTTGTCGTTGTTTTGGTACTGCTTAACTGACTATGATTAGTTCCGTTATAAAATGCGTCGTTTTCAACAGTTGCCACTTTTGTGAAATTTGTTCCGGGGTCATAGGTTTTATCTATGGTAATGGTCTGATATTTGGTCATATCTCCGAAAAGCCTGTATTTGCCATACGCGAATGCCTTGGTATTGACGTCATTAGGATTGTAAGTGAAATAATCATAACTCAAGCCATAAATACTAACCGGTGAGGTGTTTTTATAAACAGGCGTATACTGATAATCGCTTTCTTTAACCAATTGACCGGTTTCATTGTAGGACTTCACACTTTGCAACAGCCCTCTTTCAAAGGTATAATTAGGGTTAGAAGGGTAAGGGAAAGTGTAATATCCATCGGCCAGTAAACCTTTGCTCATGCATAACCCCGAAGAAGGGTCGGTAGTTGTTGCGTATTGCGAATAAGTAGCCTGCCATTGGTTGGGTGATGCATATTCGGCAGAAGAGGTTTGCCCAAAAGTTGCAGGATTACTGTATTGGTAAACCTGTTTGCCAATCCCCGCCTGGCTTTCTGTTCCCGATTGATACAGGACATCCGGCGAATCGCTGTCGTATGGGTTTAGATCATATTCAGAAAGTGCTGTGAAATACCGGGCCTGAGTTGGCTGGTCACTATACTCGCCAATTGTATGAACGCCTCCGCTTACATCTGTATATACAGGAATAGAAAAAGCAAACTGCGGGCGGTTCAATAATACTCCCCCGGAATAGGTGTAATTTTTAACGATGTCATTTGTAGTATTGATTCCATCATGAAGGGTAACTGTCTTTACCCTGATCCCTCCGCCCAAAAATGTTTGACCACTCCTGGTATCTACATACTGATTAGGTTCGTAATCTAATTTAACACTTCCTCCGGTTGGATATATGATCCTGTATAGTGAGCCTATTACAATAGCGTTCGGGTTCACTGTACGGTCTGCCCCACCTGCAATGACGTTAGAGGTCCCTGAATATCCGGGTATCGGCTGTATCCTATATTTTTCCGGAGAAGGTTCATTGGGATACATGTATAAATTCGGCACCAAAGTAGTCGCATTATTGGCGTTGTAATATCCCCAGTAATCCTGCTGGCGGTAAGTAAGACTGGGCGGTGGTAAGTTATATGAACTATTTTGCGATAGAGGCAAACCTGTCGAAACAAATCCATTCGCGTCCGGAACGAGATTGGTCCCCAGGTACTCAAACTGGTATGGAGGGGTTACGGTACAATTATCAGCAAATTCGTGTAACGACTGTAAGAAAGTATACCCGTTAGTGCCCACTCTGTTTAGAATTATAGTTCTGGCCGGCGTAATACTTGTGCCTGCATAAACCTTGAAGGACGTTAGCAACACGCTGGTTTGATGGGTTATATAAATGCCTTTATTTAGGTCGGGCACCGAGATAAAACCCGGCGTATAAAAAAACTGAAGGTGTTCGTGTCCGGCATCATTTCCCGCGTAGTTGGCCGCCATATCCCATATACTGGAAAGTAGCTTTGTATCAACTTTTGTTTTCGTGTAATAAATGCTTTTTTTATATACCCCTGCAGAAGTATTATCCGCAAGATAGATATCAGTTGCAGACGGGTTGGCATAAGCACTGTCTATTATTTCCAGGTTAGCATTGTTTTCCTGCTGTGTCCCGCCATACCCCAAAGAAACATATCCTCCTGCAGGTGAAGTCACATCAGACAGGCCCCAGGTTATGGTATAACTTATTTGCTGGGCATATTTGAATAATTTGTCGCGTAAATAATATACCTTATTGATGGTGGCACCAGGTGTTACTGTTTTAGTGATCGTTTTTACTGGTATGAATGTATATTTTTTACCATCATTGGCGGTAACGGTGAACGAAATTATTGCGCCTGACGCAGAATAAGATGGCACGATTGACAAATCCTGGTAAGGCATTGTCCTGATAACTTTATTATTATCAAATACAAACTGACCGGAATAGCCACCGAAATTAAAATTGAATACATCAGGCTCGGTGTCGGTGTTGTTATTGGCAAACGTATTTAATGTATTATAATTAGACACATCCCCATTGCAATCCGTCCGGCTCTGCGGGTTGAAGCCGGGAATACCTGCAGCGCCTGTACCATATAGCCACCCCATTCGGGTGTCTGCACCTGCGCCCTGATAATCATCCGGTAGTCCCTTTACAGAACGGCTTATCGTACCACCGGCATCTACCCGCCAGCCAACCCCAATGTTAAAATCATCATTACCATCAGACTGCGCTATCTTAACTCCGGGAGTATAAGATAAACTTACAGGAACGGAAACATCACCGTTTCTTATTTCGTAAATTGGAATGTGAATTGTTGGTGACCCGGTTTGAAGGTTTACCGGAACTCCTATCTGAGCAGAAGCGAACCCGTTAAAGAGCAGGCTTAGTAAAAAAAGAAAAATTATTCTTCGCATTGAGAATGTAGTGACAATTGTAATTTAGGTTGGTTAATTGTGGCATTGTAACTGCAGTATTGGACTAAGCAAGTTAAAAAGCCTGTAGGTTCTGTTTTGGCAGGGGACTATCCAAAACAATCATCATCTATGAGATTAAATGCAGAAAGGAAAAAAGTAATTAACGAAACTCTTTTATTTCTCATAAGCCAGTGAATAAGGTTAAGTTTGATATTACTAATATAGCAACGTCTACCCTTATTTGAAAGGTAATATTTGTAAATAAATGGGGATACAAATGTTAACCGAAGGCATTATTCGAGTCCTTCCTGCCAGGTTGACGCCGCGGAGCAGGGATGCCATCAATGAAGTCGATCCCCTTGCCTCCCTGAAATTTGCGGCGAGATTTAAGGATGTTAATGCAGGTGACTTGGCGCAAGCTGTTGTCAAGGGGTATGCAACAAGTGGAAGCGATACCAAATGGCCTTATGTTTATCAGCGCTATGTAAAAGGACATTAAAGGAACAAATTCATCTGAACGGAAAATCCCCCGACATTCATTTCATCGGGTGTTTGCCGTAACTTTTCAAAGTCGGTTAGCGTCCTGTCTTTTTCCTGGTTTAAGAAATCGACGTAATGCTGAACCCGTGAGGGCCATGTACCACTAATCAAATTATTGACAAAAGCTTTACGCGGTTCTTCTGCGATCACTGCGTGATTGTCTATACGTATCGGAAGTAAACAATAAAGTAGCTTTTCGATTTCTTTACGTTACCAGTCTCATCTACGTTACAAAGATCAAAGATGACCAGCATTGACGGAACATGAACTATGTTCGTTGATCGCTCATTATCAATATGGAGAAAAAAAGCGAAAGAAAAATCCGGGGGGGGGGAGGCAATTTTCACGTTGAGATATTTACCGACAATTACTGAGTTGTAAATAAGTAGGTGCTTTAACCCCCTATTTTTTGTTTAAAATACTTATTGGATTCCAAAAGAACAATATTTAGCTTTGCACAATTATATAAAATACCATGAACCTTATATCACAAACACCGCTAATATTCAGCTAATATTCGCTTTGTTATCATTTATTATTCGTAAGGCTCCTTATAAAAGCATACCAAATACATTGTGAAATGGAGCAATTTTTTAACTCACCTTGTTTACGATTATCATCAGCAATTGCAGATAGGTGAACACATTAACAAAAACTTAAACTTATCCAAATTAAAATGAATCTCCTTACCCCAAGGTTTTATTCAATCCTTTGTGTTTTGTGCACGTTTTTTTCGATCAGAACGTTGGCGCAAAACGATCCGCAAAACCCATTCATGGCAACCGAAGTTCTCCCGCCCGCGCCCAATGCCGGACAGTTGGGGCGCTTTGGTGGTGTTGGCCCAAGTCTATTTACCGGGGCGGCGCAACAGCAAATAGCACTATTTACTATTCAAACCAGGGATCTTAAAGTACCAATCAGTTTATCCTATCATTCTTCCGGTGTAAAAGTCGATGAACTGGCATCCAGGACCGGCCTTGGCTGGGTGTTGAACTTTGGGGGTGTAATCAACAGGACTGTCTATGATGTCCCGGATGAATTCGGCACATTCAAATCTCCTCCCACAAGCTTTAATAATCGCGTTCCGACGTTGTATAATTACCTTAAGACCGCTGTGCAAAGTGACTATACCGGCCAGGACACTCAGCCCGACGTTTTCAATTTTAACTTTAATGGCATCTCAGGGAAATTCATATTGGATTCTATTAAACATCCTATACTGATCGATGAATCTAACCTGAAAATTGAGCCTGCTTTTTCAGGAACAACATGGAATTTTAAAATCACTGATGGTAACGGCACACAATATTTTTTTGGCGGAAGTCAGGCAACAGAGAACACTAAAACCTATACGGCAGGCGGAACGACCTGCGGGAAAACCTATGGGTCGCCAATACCAACGGCCTGGTATTTGAATAAAATTAAATCAGCAAAAGGAGACTCGATTGTATTCAAATATACACCGATCAATTACTTCTATAGCTCGGCGGTGAGTGAGTCTTTAACCCGTACACCAAATACCGGTGCCGGAGCAAGTTGCCCCGGAACCCAGACTACCTGCGAAACCCTCTCCAATGATATCGTGTGCGGGTTGTCACTAAGCACGCAGGGAGTCGCATTAGCTGAAGTCGATTTTGATCAGGGTAAGGTAACAATTGATAATATATCAAGGGCAGACGTAAATGGCGATGTTTTAATAAGTAACATCAATGTTTATAAAAGCGCGAGCACAACTGTGCTTAAACAATTCTCCTTAGCATATATATATTCCAATAGCGGGACAAACTATGTTTCAAACAGATATATTGGAGGCAGCGAAAAAGTAAGACCGTTTCTTCAGAGTGTCGTAGAAAAAGATGCGGGCTCTGTCGCTGCTCAAAAATACCTGTTCAGTTATGATGATATCAACGGGCTTCCACCACGGCTTTCGTTCGCACAGGACCATTACGGTTATTTTAATGGGAAGAACAACACGATATTTGTTCCTCCTGCGGATGATCCATATATTCAGGGGATGTTCCCTGCATTTATGGGCGATAGAAGTCCTGATTCTGCTTATGCGAAAAAAGGCCTCTTGACAAAAATTGTTTATCCTACCGGGGGAAGTGACAGCCTTGTCTATGAACCCCATAAAGGCCTCGTTACCGTAGCTATTCCTCCTCCAAATAAGAACGTTTCCCAAACCGTGACCGGGGCTGGCATAAGGTCAGCTGTCACGGCTTCAACTACATCAAGCGTAATATTGAAAAAGGCTGGCGGCGTCTTTACCTTGTATTGCGAAGGACTCGGGGGATCCGGGACCTACGATACATTACACCAATTTGCCGAAGCTGAGGTAGACGACGCCGCAACCGGTTCGAGGCTTTTATACCTGAAAGCACTTCCGTTTGAAACAAAGACTGGCAATGTCGAACTAGACCCAGGACAAACCTATACCATAAAAGTTACCGCTTACGGTTCAGTTATAGCCGGAAATGCTCGTCTTACGTATGCTGATGGGGATGTCACCTATGAGCAGCAGCTAGGTCAATTCGGTGGAATGCGGATAGCAAAGGTAATAACATTGGATCCTGCTCAAAATAATACCGCAATCAAACGGTTTTACTACGCGCCCCTATCGAATTTGAGTGCCCACTCAAGTAATACAGTTATCGATGCGGCTTCTATTCTTTATTATAAAGATTATAAGTCGATCACCAATTGTGAGACCTTCTGCACATACAAACAGGGTAGTTCATCCAGTTTATACAACCTTTTTGTCTACGATGGCGACAATGTGGTATATGACAGTGTAATTGAAGGATTCGGCAACAATTTTGAGAATGGAGGAATAGAGCACCTATTCACGGTTCGTGCCGATATTCCTGCCCATATAGCTATGGGGAACGATGTTAAAGGGGCGCCACTTTCTAATATCGGCTGGGATAACGGACATGAAACCAATACCAACTATTTTAAAAGAAACGGGGCAGGATATCTGTACTCCAGAAAGATTTATAATCACTTTGTAAACGACAGTCGGGCAAAAGAAACTCACTATGGTTACGTAATCACTAATGAGTACACAATAGAGCATAATCCGATTGCCTCGACCGATTACGATCAGTTTGACGTATTGCAATATAACATCAATTCCAATTGGGTATATAAGGACTCCACCAGAACAACGGAGTATGATGCGCAACAAAATATCATATCATCTCATTTGGAAGTTAACCGATACGACAACCCGAAACATTTCAACCTCACCCGGAGCCAGATTACTAAAAGTAACGGACAATTGCTGACAACATTAACCACGTACCCGCAAGACTATACAACTTCCACAACCTTCATTAATAATCTCGTTACCAATCACGTCCTTGATGTGCCAGTTGAGACGGTATCGTATCGGCAGAATGCGGATGGCATCAATACCAATATTATTTCCGGAGTGCTGAGGACGTACAAGCCGGATGGAAAAGGACTTGTCGATTCAGTGTATGGCATCAAGACGGTGAACCTGATTCCGCTTGTTTCCTTTAAATTCTCCAATGCCGGCTTCGGAGTGTTGCCTATTACAGGTACGGCGGGAGCATACGCTAAATCCGCAAGTTATGAGCTACGGTTAAACTCCATTAGCTATGATGGCTTCGGGAATTTGACCGAGCAGCGGGTTGAAAACGGGCCGTTCATTTCCTATAGATGGGGATACAACTCGACTTATCCTATTGCAAAAGCGGCCAATGCGGAGCCGAATGAATTCTATTACGAAGGTTTTGAAGAAAGCACCGCAAGCGGTGTGACAACGGGTACCGGGCATACCGGCGTCAAATATACCACCAACCCTTTGGTCACGTGGACAAAACCAAACACACGCAGCTTCGTGATTAGTTATTGGTATCGTAGCGGCACCGGGGCGTGGCAATTCAGAAAAGAACAGACATATGTTGGGCCAAACTTCACTATGTCGGGCGGAGACTCTTTTGATGATATCAGAATTTGTCCGGCAGATGCCCAGATTAATTCGTTCACATTCGACCCTATGCTTGGCGTAACAAGCAGTACTGATGGTAAAAGCGAAACTACATACTATGAATATGACTCGTTTCAGCGATTGATGAATGTTAAAGACAAGGACGGCAACATTGTTAAACATACAGATTATCACTACAGCGGACAATAACACCTAAACAATATCAATATGAAAAGACTAATGCTAATCACAGTTCTGTTCGTTTCCATATCGAACTACCTTTTTGCACAATGGACGACCAGTGGCAGCAATATTTATTATAATAATGGGAACATTGGAATCGGCACTATTACCCCGGTTGCTAACCTTAGCTTTAAGGATGTGTCATCTGACAACGGCAATAGTGGACTAACTTGGTTTAGTGGAGCTCCGTTGCGATATGGAATGTATAAGACGACAGGTTCATGGACGGCTCCAAACTACCAACAGATAGCAGTTGCCTGGGACACAGGGATTCTGTTGGACCCAGGGGCTAATTACGGAAAAAGCTATGTTGAAGTAATTGGCGGAGGACTTCGTGTAACTAATGGAGGTGTCGCAATCGGCACATCAACTATGCCTGCTGGGTATAAGTTTGCGGTTAACGGCAGCGCTATCACTACCTCAATTACTGTTATGCTAAATGCCAATTGGCCGGATTATGTTTTCAAGCCGAGTTTTCAACTTCGCCCTTTAACCGAAGTTAAGGCGTATATCGATAAAAACCAGCATCTGCCAGAAATCCCTTCGGCACAAGAAATTGCAAAAGATGGGCAGAACCTTGGGGAGATGAACAAATTGCTGCTTAAGAAAGTAGAGGAGCTTACTTTATATCTGATTGAGAATGAGCGAAAAGACAAGGAAAAGAACCAGTTACTGGAAGGCATGCAGAAACGCATAACCGAGTTGGAAAATAATACTTCAAAGCAAAAAAGACGTCAAAAATGAAAAAGACCTCATTATCACTAATATTTATACTTTTTTCTACAATTATCGCCCGTGCCCAATGGAGCACCAGCGGTACCATAACCTCTACAAACAATTCTGTCGGTATAGGGACAGCCACCAATCTTGGTGGAAGGTTAATGGTTATGGGTACGATAAATTCTGTAGTTAGCGGTGCAGGTGGGGACAACAACAACTATTTGTTTTCCAATCCGAACGCCGCAAATACCACCAATGACCCACGGGGAGGTATTTGGTTAGATAATGACGGTCGTGTTAAACTACGCTCTGTTACCGGCTATGGTTTTGCATTCAGAAGCACCGGTGACACGTTTGATATTCTTAATATCAATGATAATGGTATGTCTATCGGGACGCAGACCATGCCTTCCGGCTATAAGCTGGCGGTCAATGGCAGTGCAATAGTAACGTCTTTGATTATAAAATTGAACTCAAACTGGCCGGACTATGTTTTCAAGCCAACCTATCAACTCCCGTCTTTAGCAGAAGTAAAATCGTACATCGACCAGAACCAGCACTTGCCTGAAATTCCATCTGCTGATGAAATAGCAAAAGATGGATTGAACGTGGGCGAAATGAACAAGCTGCTGATGAAGAAAGTGGAAGAACTGACTCTGTATTTGATCGAAAAGGATGATAAAGAACAAGAGCAAAAGAAAATCAATCAGAATTATGCTAATCAGATTGAAAAGCTAAACAAACAGCTTGAATCACTGTCAACGCAGCTCAATAATTTCAAATCAAAAACTTTAAACAAATGAAAAATCTATATCTAATATCGTTGGCATTGTTATTTTCAGCAACAGTCTCTGCCCAAAATACATTTCCGCCTGGCGGAAACGTTGGCATTGGAACCTCAAGCCCTACAAGTGGGTTGGAGATACATACAGAAGGTTCGAATGTTAATGATGGGGCGCTATTTCTGGTCGGAGGCGTCAACGCCGGGTTTGGCGGTGGTGCTACTTTAGCAGGAATTAAGACCATTGCCGGAGACGGTGGACAATATAACCTGTTCAAAGTTCAAAATGCTGGAGGAGTTAAATTTTTGATAAACGGATCTGGTAGCTTGGGGATCGGAACCGGATTTCCGCAAACAAAATTGCACGTAAATGTTACAAACAACGGTTTGAATATTATTGGCGGGTTCCAAAATGCCAATGGTACACAGACTGGGGGCAATGCGGTTGGCTTTGGGTTCGTAAATGAAGCGGAAGGAACCTGGTGGAAAGCAGCCATCGTTCATGAACGTACCGGTGACTATGGCATCGGGAGTTTAAAATTCCTGGTCAACAATTCTACCGATAATTCTTCAGTGAGCCTGACAGATGCGAAAATGACCATATTGTCATCCGGTTACGTAGGTATAGGCACGACAACACCAAGGGAGTCCTTGTCTGTTAACGGTAATATCCGCGCCAAACAGATTAAAGTTGAGAGCGCCAACTGGCCTGACTATGTTTTGAAGCCAACTTATCAACTTCCGTCCTTAGCTGAAGTAAAATCATACATCGACCAAAACCAGCACTTGCCCGAAATTCCATCTGTGGATGAAATAGCGAAAAACGGTTTGAACGTGGGAGAAATGAATAAACTGCTGATGAAGAAGGTGGAAGAGTTAACCTTATACGCAATTGAGAACGAGCAGAAAGATAAGGAAAAAGACAAGCTGCTTACAGCACTTCAGGAGCAAATCAATCTGTTGAAGGAGCAACTCACCGCTATCCAAAAAGGGAATAAAAACTAACCAAACCAATCACAACTAATATTTGAAGCATGAAAAGAAATGCTCATCACAGATGCCGTTTTGCGGTAGCAATCGTATTGCTGCTGTTTGTGCTCGCTATGCGGGCCTCGGCGCAGACCTATATCGCACCACCTGCCACGCTAACCACCGCACCGGCAGCAGGCTCCTATTACAGCAATTACAGCATCACCTTAAACCCGAATTTTACTTTTACCGCCGCTTCGGGAAGCAGCCTGAACTTTTATATCGTAGCATCAGACTGTATTCCCCAGAATATTTCACCGAGTGCTAATCAGACCTATATTTTGACTTCTATCCCTCGGACAGGAGGGATGAAGAATACTGGAACGGGTATTAATTCGGGAGACCTTGCTAACAGGACTTCCTGTGAGCTAACGCAGACCATTCAATATCTGGATGGCTTGGGCAGGCCATTACAAAACATACAGGTGAAGGGCTCGCCGCTGAACAAAGATATAGTGCAACATTTCCTGTACGATGAGTTCGGGCGAGAAGCAACAAAATATCAACCGTATGTTTCAACGAGCATCGACGGGAGCTACCGTTCATCGGCACCTTCTGAGTTGTCTTCATTTTACAATCCTACAGGAAATGGCGTGAGTGGGTCTCAACAAACCAATGGTATTGTCGTTAACCCCTCCCCTTACTCCCTGAGCCAATTTGAACCCTCTCCTTTAAACAGAGTTACGGAACAAGGAGCTCCGGGTACTCCATGGCAGCCGGTACTCAATAGTGCATCCGGCCATACTGTTAAAAAGTCATATACAACTAATAACCTGACCGCGGTTAGCGATACGGTGAATGGCAGAGCCGTTGTGTGCTATATAGCAAGCATTAATGCCAATCAAAGCCGGACCCTAACAAGCAGTGGTAATTACCCGGCAGGACAATTGTATGTAACTATTACTAAAGATGAGAACAACAAGGGCACCCGTGGCGGATCGGTGGAAGAGTATAAAGACTTGGAAGGCCATGTAGTATTAAAACGGACCTTCAACTTTGCGAATGGGGCGCTCCAGGTGTTGTCAACCTACTACGTTTACGACGATATGGGCAAGCTGGCGTTTGTACTGCCACCCTCTGCATTACCGGATAACGGAGTCCCAAGCAAAGCTATGCTTGACGCATGGTGTTACCAATACCGCTATGATGAGCGTGGTCGGCTTGGCCAAAAAAAAGTGCCGGGAGCCGGATGGGAAGTAACGATTTACAATAAACTAAATCAGCCCGTCCTGAGCCAGGACAGCGTCCAAAGGCTTACCAACCAGTGGGCAGTGACCAAATACGACGGACAGGGAAGAGTGATCGTTACCGGCTTGTGGAATGCCGGTTCGGTGATAGCCCGGTCGGCGTTGCAAAGCAGCATAGAGGCCGGCGCGCAGTGGGATGTACGGGATAATACCAACGTTGCCACTGGCTATAACCTCACCAGCTACCCGACTTTAAGCACAGTGCTTACCGTAAACTACTATGACGATTATGCATTCAATGGTAACCCCTATACAGCATTCACTAATTCATTGACAATCGGGACAACGGGGCTCGTGACTGGCTCCAAAGTAGCTATATTGAACGCCGACGGTACTTTTGGGCAAATGTTATGGGAAGTTCACGGCTATGATGGTTTCGGCAGGGCAACCCTTACCATCAAACAGCACTATAAGGGAGGCTCGGCGGGGTATAACACGGGGAACATGGATATTACTACCACTACCTACAACTTTGACCATCAAATCGACCACAGTACGTTCGCTCATATTCTCTCCGGTGTAAGCAATCCGAAAGTCGGGGTTGGTACTCAATATTACTATGACCACATGGGGCGGCAACAACAGATTTGGAAAGTGATCTGGGATGAGTCGCTGCCGCAGCCAGACGGGACACTGATCAGTCAGACGGACTATAACGAGCTTGGACAGGTAAAAACAAAACACCTGCACAGTCCGGATAAAGGGACCACCTTCAAGCAGGACATTAACTACACTTACAACGAGCGTGGCTGGCTTTCGGCCATCAATAACCCAAATTCGCTGACTGCTACACAGCTTTTCGGGGAGCAACTTACCTATAATAGCGGTACCTCTCCTCAATATAATGGCAACATTGCAAGCATGACATGGCAAACAACTGTGCCGACAGGGCTTGGGCTAACCCAGCAACTGCAAAGTTATTCCTATTACTATGACCAATTAAACAGATTGTTGAATGCAAATTACACGACAACAGGGTCGGTCGGTAAATTCAATGAACGCCTAGATTATGACCCGATGGGAAACATTAACCATTTGTGGCGTACCAATACGACGACTGTCGGTACATACCTAAACGCCTTTACCTATGATTACACCACTGGCGGCACTGGTAACAGGTTATGGGGTGTGACAGATGCCGGTACTGCCGCACAATCTGGAAACTATACCTATGATGGCAATGGCAATGTGACGAAAGATACAAAAAATCAAGTAACTGCTATTGCCTATAATCGGCTTAACCTGCCAGCGACAGTAACCCGTACGCCTGGCAATATTAGTTACGTTTATGATGCTACTGGTGAAAAACTGCAAAAGATAGCCGGGGGCATTCCGAGAGAATATATAGACGGGATAGAATACAACAATGGAGTTATAGAATTTGTTACAACAGAGGACGGCAGAGCGACACCGAATGGAAACGCTTACGTATACGAGTATTACCTGAAAGATCACTTGGGCAATACGCGGGCTGCGATCAGGCAGGACGGGACGATCAGCCAGGTACAGGATTATTACGCATTCGGTATGGACATGAATCCCGGCAATTCGTATGCTGCGTCTCCGCTGAATAATTACAAATACAACGGCAAAGAGAAGCAGGAAACCGGTGATTACGATTATGGTGCGCGGTTCTATGATCCGGGCATGGCTCGGTGGACGAGTATTGATCCGATGGCTGAAGTTAGCAGGCGATTTAGCCCGTATAATTATGTCGAAAACAATCCTGTCAGAAATATTGATCCTGATGGTATGTTAAATGAGGATTATCAGGAAAAACGCGAAACATTAAGCGAGGGTGCTGAGACGCTGTATGGAGACGAAGCAAGGGCGTTCTTCGATCGGTTGAAACAAAAAATAAAGAAAAAACATGAAGATCCTCACAAAAATGGCAAGGATGAAGACCCTGTCATTAAAGCGTGGAAATTAAGAAAACAAAAAGCTGCTGAGAAATATGGCAAAACAGGACTTGAGCAAGCTAAGCATTTCGGATTATGGTGGGATATGCTTTGGGGTCAGGGACCATTTGAACCAAACCCCTATCAATCAAATGCAACAATAGCGAATAACCCTGTTGCAACGCTTGTAGAGGGGCCAATTGGCATTGCGGCGGAGTTAGGAGAAACAGCAAAAATTGCCCAGCTTTCGGAAAAAAGTATTGAGGAAAGCGTTAGCTTAGTAATGAAAGATCAACGTAAACTTAGTCATATATTTGATGTAAAGCATAAGTTTGCAGGGTTAATACAAAAGCTTGGAAGTGAGGAAAACGTTGTTCGGGAGGTATTGAAAGCTGCTAATGGTCAAATCAAGATGAATATGCATAATGATAGAATTACTGTCCAAGTAGCAGGTGAAGTTGTTTCTGTCGGAGGTAAAGTGGTGAATGGCGTTTTTCGAGTTGGTAGTATGTGGGTTGGACTCTGATAAATATTTTGCAATGAATTGGAAGAAAACATTTAATGAATTAATAGAAAATGAACAATGGGAGGCCGCATTAACATTTATAAAAAATGTTGTTGCTGCAAACCCGAATGATGCGGAATCAATGATTCAATGTATTTATTTATGCCATTATATATTATTGGAAGCACATAATGTTTCTTTGGATTTTCGTAAAATTGAATCCGATCTGAAAAAGTACTTTAGATTGGGAAACAATAGTTTTTCCGACTCTCCCGAATATCTTTTTTTTATAGGCAATATCCTTTTTATAGGAGAATGGTTATTTGGGGTGGATGACGATCTTAAACTGATGGAGGAAAGATTAGCCTTCAAAATGATGAAGAAGGCCTATCAATTAGAGCCGGATAATACACTGTATAAATGGGGTTACACTTTCTTAATGGATGTAAAATCTGCGTCTTTGATTGCCGAGCAAATTCTCAAAAAAGAAGATCACAGGGTTGTATGGCTAAAATCAAAGGGCAGTTTCGGCGATTATATTCTTAGACAATTAGAGAGGAACGTAACACATGATCGTTGATACGTTTTTTTGACAAGATTTATCCGCGTATACGGTTTCATATCTGTGAATCAGGAGATGTGTTGCCGAGATCTTTAGATGTGGAACATAGATTTATGCTTCACATCTTACATAGTGTGCCCAATGATGAATCCTTCGGGATCCACATTTAGCAATAACCGGGTTTGAACATCTGGGGCATAGACCAGTCAAGCCGGTTTGCGCTTCAGTTTGCAAATTATCAAGCATTGCAAAACGCATATCATTCTTAAATATGAAATTTCAGTAAACCATCTGTTTATCATCTAAAATTCCTGCCTTTATCTAAATAATCATCCGGAGCCGGCCCGCGAACTTGCGTACGCTTATCCACAGGGACAAATGGCGAAGCCTTTTCATCAGCGCGCGAAAGGGTAAGAACCGGTTGCTGATCGTTTTGAATAGCTGTCAGGTTACCCAAAAGCCTGGTGTAATCAAAGCAACACCGGACGATCACGTGCACGACCTCTGTTTTTTGGATCTTGCCCTCGACCATCAGCAGGCGGGCATTTTGTATTTCCTTACGATATTGATCAAATAGCTTGGGAAATACTACCAGGTTACTGTTGCCGGTTTCGTCCTCCAGCGTGATGAAACAAACGCCACCAGCGGTACCTGGCCGCTGGCGGACTAATACCAATCCGGCAACTTTGACTATCTGGCCGTCGGTACCATCACTTAACTGTTTACAGGCTAATACATTGAACAAATTCAATTTATCGCGTACAAAACTTACCGGATGTCCTTTGATGGATAAACCGGTAGTTGCATAGTCCTGCACTACGTGCTCGGAAGTCTTCATTAATGGTAACTGTACCTGCGGTTCAAACTCACTTTCGGAAGGTTGCCCTTCGAAAGCACCGACAGGCCGGTCTTTCAGCGCAGCTACTTCCCAAAGCGACTGCCGCCTGTCCATCCCCATTGAACGGAACGCGTCGGCGTTTGCCAGCAATTCAAGCGTAGCAACAGACACACCTGCTTCGCATAGCTGGTTTGCTGCTATGTATTTTTCGTTCCTCCCCCTGATCAGCATCGTGATTTCTTCTTCCTGGATACCTTTGATTTGCCGAAACCCCAGGCGTAGAGCGTAAAAATCGCCCCATTTGCGTTCAAGAATATTGTCCCATTCGGAAAGGTTGATATCGATAGGCAGGATCTTAACGCCGTGTTCCGCTGCGTTCCTAACAATTTGCGCAGGTTGATAAAAACCCATCGGCTGGCTGTTCAAAAGTGCAGCCGCGAACATATCAGGATAATAGCATTTCAGCCAACACGAGACGTAAACCAGAAGCGCGAAGCTGGCGGCATGACTTTCCGGAAAACCGTAACTCCCGAATCCTTCAAGCTGTTTGAAAATACGCTGGGCAAACTCTTTCTTGTACCCGCGTTCTACCATGCCGCCGATCAATTTGTGTTCGAATTTCGTAACCAGCCCGTTAAACTTAAAAGTAGCCATACTCCGTCGCAGCAGGTCTGCTTCAGCGGGGGTAAAACCCGCAGCGACAATGGCAATTTCCATCGCCTGTTCCTGGAACAATGGAACAACTAAAGTACGTTCCAATATCGCTTTGATTTCTTCTGATGGATATTCAACGGCCTCCTCCCCTGTCCTGCGGCGCAGGTACGGATGAACCATATCCCCTTGAATGGGCCCCGGCCGGACTATGGCTACTTCTATCACCAGATCATAAAAGCAGGTTGGTTTCATCCGGGCAGCATGGACATTTGTGCCCGGCTCTCGATCTGGAAAACACCCAGGGTATCGGCGGCCGTGATCATTTCATAAACTTTAGGATCATCCTGCGAATACCTGCAGATAAGGTGTAAGCACCTTCAAATCAGCTACCACCATCCCTTCGCTTACACCCAGATTTTCCGCAGCGCTGCTTGCCGCTGTAACGACCATTCGCCCATGATCCGGCTCCGAGAAAACAAACGGATGCCCTTTGAGCGATGGCTGACGGATGACCTTCCAATCGGTCAGCAAATGACGGAACCATATGGAAACAAAACGCTTAGGCATACTGACGCACGGTTTCTACACTAATTTGTGGCACAATTGCTTTAAACATGCTTTCTGCCCATTCAACTGTCCAGCTACCAGGCTTCCATTTCGTACTTTTAGCAACTCGACCTGCCATCGGGGAAAGCCAACACCCGGCATCCCCGGACGCAATTGGCTTGGCACCTGGGTTACCCGCCACCTGGCGACACTCGCACTTGCGCTGACTTTGTTAGCACCTTTCCGGATAACAAAACCGGTCACATGGCTTTGTTCGACTGCCAGTTGAAGCCTGCGTGATTCCATGAAGTTCATTTGATTCACCTCGCAGATCACCGCCGCTACGCCTTCACATTTCAACGCTTCCTCGGTCACCCAAAGCACATCTTTCATCAGGGGTACGTCGGCAAAGACCACCCGGTCAGGTTCAACGCCAAATAATTTGAGGGATGGCGGGTAGATTCGACGCGACCAACTGATCCATAAACAGGCACCACCCTGGTCAAGCAGCGTTTTTACCAGTCCGGCGACGAAGCCGCCGCAGGCAGCTGTATCTTCAGGACAAAGACTGGCAAATTCGTGAATTGCACCTGTCGGGAACACGCCATTTGGAAAAGCGTTTTCTATCGGGCCAAGCCCGATACTGCCGGCAGCGCCCGGCTGCGGGGGGCGGAACCCTTCCCATTGCAGGATATCCTTCCGGAGTTTATTGATGATATCTTCTTTTGCAGCTGTCATGACGATCAATTTGGGGACTATAAAATTACGCTAAAAACGTTAGCATCTCTTTATACTTTCTACATTTTTTTTATTCACTTTGTTTTATGACTGGAAATTCTGACGAATGTGACCACTTCGATCCGGCGCAAGGTCTCAAAGCTTTATATGTAGAAAAAAAATCCCGCCGGATAGACTGGAAAAAGCCAGTTCATATCAATAGTTCGGCCGGTACGACAATGACGCTGAGGCAATAGGGAAATGCCGAACGAAGTTCCCTAAAAAATGGTTACGGCATTTGAACGTATTGATCAGAATGAGCTTAAGATGACAGGCAATTACTTGGCTTGTAAACCCTCAGGAATTATCCTGAATCAGCATTTTGCTGATACTTCCCTATTGCTTTATTATTCATTCCCATTCACCTTTGGTTAAAATTATTACCCATGGTAAAATTGTACTTATTGTCTTGCCGGAGTAAGAGTAGTGGCCAGTGAACAGGCTATGGCAGGTTGATTTAAATCTGTTTTATGAGTACAATCCGTGAATTATTTGAAAAGGAAGTAAAGGGGCTGGAAAAAGCGTTGAATGCGCTGAATGGCAAGGATTTTAATGCACTGGAGCGTTTACGGGAGGAAATGTGGCTGATCCGGGCCTGTCAGCAAAAGGTGCATTCGATAGTGCAGGAGTTGCCGTTTGAAGATGAAGCCCGGGAGATCGAATACCACAAGCAGCTTTACCCCAGGCTGCGGGCTCTGCACATTTACCGCGTGGAGGTTTATTTGCTGGAAAAGGATGTTCCGCCTTTAGGGGAGGAAGGTGTAAGGGCTTATTACGGTGAACAGCTCCGGCGTCTCTTTTCAGACGTACGCCGCTACGAATTTCTATACACCTACTTCAAGCTGAAAGCGACCGATCTCGATAGCCTCTATTTTACGGAAAAAGCGAACAGGCAAAGCGTTTTGCTGCCGGTACTGGCGAAACCGGAACCCGGCAATACCACCGAAACCGGCTATTTGTTTGCGCGGTTTATAGCGGGCGAAATGCTGTTCAAATATATCATTAACCGCCTGGACAATGTGAAGCAGCCCTTCCGCTGGACGGGCGAAACAGTCAATCTTATTGAGTTGCTGCATGGTATTTATCTCAATAACCAGGTCAATAATGGCGAGGTGGGTATCGTGGAATTCTTTAACGGGATGGGCGAGTTTTTCGGTGTGGACCTGGGTATCCCGAAAAAGGGTTTTGATGCGCTGAAGAAGCGGAAGAAGCTGAGCAAAACGCACTTTACGGACCGGATGCGGGATAGCCTGGTGCAGCGGATGGATGAGGAAGATGATTGGGAGCGCGAAAAACGACTGAAAAATAAAAGCGGTTTTTGAGGGTATTGAGTGGGTTTTCCGGAGAGTTTTGACCATGTGGTCTTTTACGGGCCGGCATCTTTCAAATTTTGCTTTCGTATCCCGGTGCAATGTCGCGCCGGGTAAAAGCAAAATATTATGGTTTTTAAAAGTTTGAGTTGGCAGGAGTTTTTGATCACTGCCTCAGTCCTCAGCAGCTTGTGGCACCTGGCCGTGCTGCCGCTGCTGTACCGGAAGCAATTGAAGGACTGGCTGGGTAAAAAGGACGACAAGCCCGATCTCCGACCCGTCAGCCGTGAATGGGACGAGGAACTGGTCGACGAGCCGGAAGACGGGGAAAACGAACTGATGGGCAAATCAAAAATGCAGGAAGGTGTTTCCAGGGTTTCAATGAATATGTTCGGTTTTGCACCGGATGTAGAAGTGGAGGAAAGCCATGAGCGGCAGCAAAGCCTGGTGCCGGATGTGATTGAGGAATTGAAAAGCATCTTTCACATTATCGAGAAAGAGCAGGGCACGAAGGAGGACTTCTTTTCGCTGTTCGGGCTGCTGAAAGCGAAATATGCAAGCCTCCGCGATACGCCGAGCCAAAGGGCGTTGAACGAGTATATCCGTGAAAATGCCCTTTTCCCGATCTCGGATGAAGAATTAACCCAACTCTGGAACTAACCCCCTGACGATTTATGAAACTATTAGCAAAAACTGCTTATATCAATTTTCTAAACTGGATCAAGGCTTACCGCGGGCTGCCCGGTAGTGCCAAACGCATCGCGTTAACGAAGACCATGATGTTCCTGGCGGCCCTGCTGACAGTGGACTACTGTTTCGCACAGGATGGTGCCTCGGGTATCAATTCGGCGACTACCCAGGTCAAAAGTTATTTTGATGCCGGCTGCAACCTGATGTATGCCATTGGCGCGGTGGTGGGCATCATCGGCGCGGTGCGCGTGTTCAACAAATGGAACAGCGGCGAGCCGGATACGAATAAAGTGGCTGCAGCCTGGTTCGGCTCCTGCGTGTTCCTGGTCGTGGTGGCAACGATCCTGAAAAGTTTTTTCGGGTTATGAAAAAGTTATCGGAGCAACAAGTATTTAAAGCCTTCCCTACCGGGGAGGGTTTGGGAGGGCCCGGCTTATGAGTATTTACCAGATCAACAAAGGCGTGTCCAAACCGATGGTCTTTCGCGGCCTGAAGGCGCAGTATATCGCGTATCTGGCCATAGGCTTAGTGGTACTTTTGATCAGTTTTGCGGTGCTGTATATCTGCGGCGTATCGCTCTGGCTCATCCTGCCACTGATCCTGGGGCTGGGTACTGTCTTGTTTTTCGGGGTGTTCCGGCTCAGTCATCGCTTTGGCGAACACGGCCTGTCCAAGCACTTTGCGAAGAAGCAACTGCCGGATTTTATTCGGTGCCATTCACGTAAACTATTTATTCATCTTAAAACCGGGGCTTATGGAAATTAATTTGGAAAAATTACTACCGCTCACCAAGGTGGAGCAGGGCGCGATCCTGTCGGCGCAGGGTGATATCACCATTGCTTATGGGGTGACCTTGCCGGAGATATTTACGCTGTCCGACCGGGATTACGAAGCCTATCACCAAGCCTGGGTCAAAGCGATCCGTTTGCTGCCGGTGGGCTCGGTCTTTCATAAACAGGATTGGTTTACGGAAAGTGGCTTTAAGGCCGATTATGCAAAGGCCGGAAAAGGTTTCCTGTCACGGGCGAGTGAGCGCTTCTTCAACGAGCGGGCGTACCTGGCGCATAGCTGTTATATTTTTTTAACGCAAAAGCCGAAGGATCGCAAGCCGGCTTCATCGGCTTACGGCAATATCCTGCGTAAAAGTATCGTGCCGCAACAAACGGTGAACCCGGTTTTGTTCAAGGATTTTCTGGATAGCGCGGGGCAGTTTGAACGGGTTTTAGCCGACAGCGGTTATGTGTCTTTTGCCCGTTTAAAGGATGATCAATTGGCGGGAACCGCTGGTGCTGCCGGTGTGATCGAGCGTTATTTGATGCTCTTAGGTCAGGAGGAACGGCCGTTATTAAAGGATATTCATGTGAAAGACGGGATCAGGGTAGGTAAAAATCATTGTGAACTCTATACGCTGGCTGATGTGGATGATTTACCACCTTTATGCGGTAGCCGGATCAATTACGATAAATATTCGACCGACCGGACGAAGTTTTCGATTGGCTTTGCTTCGCCTTTAGGCAGCTTGTTGCCCTGCAACCATATCTTAAATCAATATATCTTTATCGAGGATGGGCAGAAAACGATCAAGCGTTTGGAGGCTAAAAAGCTGCGTTTGCAATCTTTGTCTGGTTATTCCAGAGAGAATGCGATTAGCCGTGACGCGGTCAATGATTTTCTGAACGAGGCGATTGCGCAACAGCGTTTACCCATCAAGGCGCATTTCAATGTGCTGTGCTGGTCGGATGATCCCTTACGTGTGCGTGAGCTGAAGAACCTAATGGGTTCGGCGATGGCGCAAATGGATGCGGCCTGTAAACAGGAAACCGACGGGGCCGCGCAGATCTGGTTTGCGGGGATGCCGGGCAATGAGGGTGATTTCCCAATGAACGACACCTTTGATACGTTTGTGGAGCAGGCGGCCTGTTTCTTTAACCTGGAAAGCAATTACCGGGACAGTGTTTCGCCCTTTGGAATCCGCTTAGGTGATCGTTTGACCGGCAGGCCGGTGCATGTGGATATTTCTGATGAACCGATGCAGCTGGGCTTGACGACGAATCGCAATAAGTTCATTTTGGGGCCTTCCGGTTCCGGCAAGTCTTTCTTTACCAATCACCTGGTTCGCTCTTACTATGAGCAGGGTGCGCATGTCGTTTTGGTAGATGTCGGTCATAGCTATAAAGGCTTGTGCGACCTGGTTGGCGGTTATTATTTTACTTATTCGGAAAGCGACCCGATCAGCT
This sequence comes from Mucilaginibacter sp. SG538B, assembly GCF_013376065.1. Lineage (NCBI taxonomy): Bacteria > Pseudomonadati > Bacteroidota > Sphingobacteriia > Sphingobacteriales > Sphingobacteriaceae > Mucilaginibacter > Mucilaginibacter sp. SG538B. Next base: position 499,438 of record NZ_JABMJI010000001.1, on the reverse strand, counting down.
TTAACCCGTTCTATTTGACCGATGGCGATGTGCTGGATACAGAGAAAAAAGAAAGCATCAAAACCTTGCTGATCTCGCTCTGGAAAAAGGATGATGAGCATTTCAAACGTTCGGAATATGTGGCGCTGTCCAATGCGCTGACGGGTTACTTTGAGCATTTGGGTAAGCACCCGGATATTTTCCCTTGTTTCAATACTTTTTATGAATACCTGATGGAAGTGTATTTGCAGGTATTGGAGGATGGTAAGGTGAAAGAGCAGGATTTTGACGTGTCGAATTTTTTATATGTGCTGAATCCCTATTACCGGGGCGGCGAGTTTGATTATTTGCTGAATGCGACGGAAAACCTTGACCTGCTGCATGAACGCTTTATTGTGTTTGAAATTGATGCGGTAAAAGACCACCCGATCTTATTCCCGGTGGTGACGCTGATCCTGATGGAAATGTTCATCTCTAAAATGCGCAAACTGAAGGGTGTCCGAAAGCTGATCTTAATTGAAGAATGCTGGAAAGCCATTGCCAAAGATGGGATGGCGGAATACCTTCGGTACCTGTTCAAAACCGTCCGTAAGTTCTTCGGTGAGGCCATTGTGGTTACCCAGGAGGTGGAAGACATTATTTCTTCGCCGATCGTCAAGCAGGCGATCATCAATAACTCCGACTGTAAGATCCTGCTGGATCAATCGAAGTACCAGAACAAGTTTGACGCGATCCAGGAACTTTTGGGCCTGACGGACAAAGAGAAAGCGCAGATCCTTTCCATGAACCGGGGGAATGATCCCAAACGCCAGTACAAGGAGGTGTTCATTTCGCTCGGCGGTCAGTATTCCAAAGTTTACCGCACGGAGGTCAGCTTGATGGAATATCTGGCCTACACGACGGAGGAAAGCGAGAAGGTCAAAGTGCAGCAATACGCCAAGAAATACGGCAGCATCCAAAAAGGTATCGCGATGCTGGCGCAGGAACTTACCAATAAACAAAGCTAATCATGAAAGTGAACTTAAAGATCATGCTGTTTTGCATAGTTTTCATAGTGGCTTGCCAGAGCAAAAGCGCCAAAGTACAAGCCTTTATTGACGGTGTGTATATCAATCATGCGCAAAGTGAATATGCTATGGCGGATGATACGCTGACCTTCACCCATACGGCCGGCCGGCACTATCTGATTACACGCAATACGGGTTACCGGGCTATCCGCGATGGTAAGCTGTTACGGAAGAAGTTGAAGCATGAACAGGTGGAAGGCGACTATGATCCGCAAACCAACCGGCTGAACGAAACGACCACGGGCCGGGTGTTTCGCTTTGATCCCGATAAGGGTGTGCTGCTACTGAAGCAGGCGGTTTACCGCAAACTTAATTAACCGAATTATTCACCACAAACCATTTCAGGTGCCGCCTTAAGCGGCGCTAAAGGAGGCTATTGTGTTCAAAATTTTAAAATGTATGAAAACCTATATGGTGATCCTGCCGCTGTCTTCTATGACGGTGCTGGTGTCGCTGCCCAAGGGTGCCGATGCGCAGTTCGTCGTTGGCTCGGTCATTTCCTCGACCGTCGGCCGCGTGATCCGGGCCATCGACCTGGAAGTGCAACGCTTACAAAACCAAACGATCTGGCTGCAGGATGCGCAAAAGGCCGTTGAAAACCAGCTATCCAAATTGAAGCTGGCGGAAATATCCGAGCAGACCCAAAAGCAAAAGGACTTGTTTACCGGCGCTATTACAAAGAGCTGCAAACCGTTAAATCGGTGATCGCCTATTATGGCCGCATCAAGGAAATGACGGAAAAACAGGCGGCGCTGGTCAGCCAGTATAACCATGCCTGGAACTTGTTGAAATCGGATAAGCACTTCTCTGTGGATGAACTGAACTATATGCAAAAGGTCTATTCCGGCATTCTGGAAGAAAGCGTCAAGAACCTGGATGAGATCTTCGTGATCATTAATGCTTTTAAAACGCAGATGACTGATGCGAAAAGGCTGGAACTGATCGATAAGGCAGCCGACCGGGTGGACACCAATTGCAGTGATCTGAAACAGTTCAATAACCAGAACTATACGCTCAGCATCCAACGGGCGCAAAGTGAGAACGAAGTGCAAACGCTCAAAAAGTATTATGGAATTGATTAAGCTGAAAGGTAGCATAATCGCTTGTCTCGGCTCTTGTCTCTTGATTCTTTGTTCTGTTTGCGCGCAAGCGCAAACCTTCGCCGAGTGGTTTTCGCAAAAGAAAACACAGCTCAAATACCTCACCCAGCAGATCGCTGCCCTTGAGCAATACGGCAAGGATGTGGAACAAGGTTACCGGATCGCCAAAAGCCGCTGGGCCGGTATCGGTAGCTGGGTCAAGGGCGAGTTTGACCTGCATTCCGCTTATTACAGGTCGTTGCGGACAGTCAACCCCGCCATTAAAACGACCCGAAAGCGGACAGCATCGTGGCTGATGCGCAGCTGATCCCGCGTTGTTTTGACCGGCTCAACGGCTTATCTACTTTGGATCAGGAAACGCAGGACTTCATCCGGCGGGTCACTATGGCGGTATTGGATGATACCGATAAGGACCTGTCCGAACTGGAAATGGTGATGACCGACGGTAAGGCGCAGTTAAGCGATGACGAGCGCATCAAACGGCTGGACAATATTTATGCGCGGGTTAAAGACCGGCTGGGCTTTACGCAATCATTTTTCAATGGCGTACGACTGCTCCTGGTCCAGCGTGCGAATACATTAAATGACCTCAACACTTTAAAAAGCATTTATGGAATCAATTGAAAAAATAATAAAGCCCTCCCTTCCGGGGAGGGTTTGGGTGGGGCTATGCTTTTTGCTTTGCGCTTTCGGCTTCCGGCCCGCCAGCGCCCAGGTATCTACAGGGCAAGATATGCAACAGCTTTTATATGATATTGAAAAGCTCACACAGTTCAAAGCGATCCTGTCCGATATGCAGCAGGGCTATGCGATCCTGACGCAGGGCTACCAGCAGGTGAAGGACCTGGCGCAGGGTAATTTTAACCTGCATTCGGTGTTTCTCGACGGGCTTTTACTGGTCAACCCGGAGGTAGCCAAATATGCGCGGGTGGCAGATATTATAGCGGATGAAGCGAGTATACTGACCGAGTACAAAAAAGCTTACAAGCAATTTCAAAGCAGCGGCGGTTTTAACCCGGATGAGCAGGATTACCTTTCAAGGGTCTATGCCCAATTGACCAGCGCGGCGCTCAACGATGTGAACGAACTGGCGAATATCATTACCGTTTCGAAATTGCGAATGAGCGACGATGAGAGGCTTTCTGCCATTGACCGCATCTATGCTTCGAGCAGCGATAAGCTTTCCTTCCTGCGGGATTTTAACCGGCGAACGACTGTGCTGCTATTGCAAAGACAGCGGGAACAGCAATCCATTGACAACTTAAAATCATTGTACCCATGAAGAAGTATCAATATGGTTTATTGGGGCTGGGTTTGCTGATGTGCTCGCCGTTTATAAGTCAGGCGCAGGACATTACCAGTAGCCTCAAAGGGATGCAGCCGGTATTGAACAAAGTTTATGACCAGAGATCCCGTTATGCAGCAACCTGATCGATGCGGGACGGGGTATCGCCGGGTTTGCGGCGCTATGGTATATCGCTTCACGGGTATGGAAACAGATCGCCCGGGCTGAGGCCATTGACTTTTACCCGCTGTTAAGGCCTTTTGCTTTGGGTTTGTGTATCCTGTTGTTCCCGGCCGTTATTGCGCTGATGAACGGTGTCATGCAGCCCATTGTTTCGGCTACCGGGGCGATGGTCGGCAATTCGGATAACAGCATCGCTTTATTGCTGAAGCAAAAGGAAGCGGCGATCAAGCACAGTTCGACTTACCAAATGTATGTGGGCGATGATGGTAACGGTGACCGCAGCAAGTGGTATGCCTACACGCATCCGGATGATCCGAATGATCAGAACGAGGGCACGTTTTCCTCATTGGGCAACGACGTCAAGTTCTGGATGGATAAGCAGAGCTACAATTTCAAGAACAATATCAAGCAATGGATGAGCGAAGTGTTGCAGGTGTTGTATGCGGCGGCGATCCTCTGTATCAATGCGATACGCACCTTTTACCTGATCGTGCTGGCCATATTAGGCCCTTTGGTCTTCGGTTTCGCGGTGTTCGACGGTTTACAGCATACGCTCACCCAATGGATCGCCCGCTACATCAATATCTTTTTATGGTTGCCCATCGCCAATATCTTCGGCGCCATCATCGGGCAGGTACAGCAGGAAATGATCAAACTGGATATTAACCAGATCCAAAGCAGCGGCGATACCTTCTTCAGCCAGAGTGATTTAGCGTATTTGATCTTTCTCTGCATCGGTATCGTGGGTTACTTCTCGGTACCGAGCGTAGCGAACTATGTGATCCATGCGCATGGCGGCAACGGTTTATTGAACAATGTGACCCGCATTACGCAAAGCGTCACCAATACGACCATCAGCGCCGCATCAACGGCTGGTACAGCTTTGGGCGACCGCCTGGAACGTGGCGGCGCCAATATCATTCATGCGCCGGGCGACTTTATGAGCGGCTATCGCAATGCCGGCAGTGAACATCAAAAAGACAAATTATCAGGAAAGTAAAATTAAAGCCCTCCCTTCCGGGGAGGGTTGGGAGGGGCTTATGTTTCGGCACTTTAAAAATATCGACAGTGCTTTTAAGCACATCAAATTATTCAGCTACCTGCTGATCGCGGCCTGTGTAGGGATCAGTTGCTTTGCGGTTTACCAAAGTTTCCGTTACAGCGGCGATTTCCGTAACCACATCTATGTATTAGCCAACGGCAAGGCTTTGGAAGCCATCGCCCAGGACCGGCGCGATAATATCCCGGTGGAGCTACGTGACCATATCAAGGTCTTTCACGAAGACTTTTTCAACCTCGATCCCGATGAAAAGCAGATCCAAGCGGCGGTCACTAAAGCCTTATACCTGGCCGACGGCTGCGCGAAGAATGCTTATGATAACCTGAAAGAGGCCGGTTATTACAACAACCTGGTCTCGGGCAATATCAGCCAGCAGATCACGGTGGACAGTATCCGGCTGGATATGAACAGTTATCCTTACGGCTTTACCTGCTTTGCGACGGAAAAGCTGGTACGCAGTACGTCCACGACGACCCGCAGCCTGGTGACGCAGGGCTTTGCCCGGAATGTGTCGCGCAGCGACAATAACCCGCATGGCTTTCTTATCGAGCGTTGGGAAACGGTAAAGAACCAGGATGAACAGGTTAAAAATAATCAGCCATGAGATTTATAAAAAAACGCAATAAAGCAGACGCGCAACCGGCGGTTTGGCTGGTTGGGTTGCGCTCGGGTATCGAACGGAAACAACGTAAGGTCGCGGATTGGTGCAGCCGCAGAACACAATACTGGAACCGTACTTCCTGGCTGATCGCGCTGGCGCTGTTCAGCCTGTTGTTCGGCGGGTGCTGTCTGCTCTTATGTATCAAAGCATTTATTCACTTATAAAAATCAAAAAATATTTATGACAACACCAGAAAAAAGAAAACTGATCATGCTCCTGGTCATGCCGGTATTCGTGCTGCTGTTTTCCGCTTTGGGCTTTTATGCCTTGGGTGGCGGCCGCGGAACGGAAAAGGCAGAGGTAACGGCGCAGCAAAAGGGCATTAACACGTCCCTGCCAGGCGCGCAATTGCAAAAGGACGGTGCGACGGACAAGATGACGCTGTACGACCGGGCCCAAAAGGATAGCGCGACCAGTCAATCCCATTCCGCAGCCGGGTTTTTCGCGGCCTTGGGCTGGGATACGGCCAAGTTAAGCAAACCGGCTCATTCGGCGGAAGCCAACGAGGTCAAGATCAAGGAAAGACTGGCGGCCATCAACCAGCAGATCAGCCAGCCCCCGCAGGCGGTGAAGCAGGTAACGGCTTTGCCTGACAACAGCCAGGACGAGCAGTTAAGCCGCGTTGAAAAGTTGTTAAAACAGAAGCAATCGGAAACCAGTGCGCCTGACCCGCAAATGAGCCAGCTCAGCGCCATGCTGGACAAGATCAGGGAAATCCAAAATCCGGCGCTGGTGCAGGAAAGGCTTAAAACCAAACAGGCGGTGCCGGCGGACAGCGCGTTCAAAGCCGTGCCCGCCGTCATCGACGGCAATCAGAAGGTTCTGACCGGCGGCGTGGTTAGGTTGCGCTTGACCGATAGTGTGCGTGTCGGTACAATGCTTTTATTGAAAGGACAATCGCTGTCCGGTTCGTGCATCGTGAGCAACCAGCGGTTGCTGTTGGAAATTAAGAACGTTCGCTTGGGCAGCTCGATTATCCCGGTCAATTTCACCGTGTTTGCGCTGGACGGCCTGGCGGGTATCCCGGCGCCGGAAGCGGAACTCAGCGAGGCCGCCGGGCAGGGAACGGCGGGCGCGCTGGAAAGTATGCAGTTCCTGTCGGCGGATTATTCGCTCGGTACACAGGCGGCGACTGCGGGTATCTCGGCGGCGAAAAGCCTGCTAGGCAAAAAGGCGCAGCGCATCCGGGTGAAGCTGCATGGCGAGCAGCAGGTTTTGCTGCGGGTTAATAAATCTTAGCCATGCAACTGGAAACAAGCTATGCCGGGGAGATCATTGCGATGCTGGAAGATGCGCAGGACATCGGCTACACTTATGTGGTGTTTGCCAGTTATCCAAGCGAACGGGAACTGCGCCCGACAGACCTGAATTTCTTTGACCGGCTGGGGGATGCGCTGGATCACTGGGAACAAGCGGTCGGAATGCCGGGCTATGGACTGATGGAAGCTGACCACCCAACCTATTATATAGAAACAGACCGCTTGCTGGAGGCGGTCAAAAAAGCAAATGGTTTAATTAAAGAAGAAGATATGAACTATAACAATCTGGAGAATTTAAAAGACGAGCTTTCCAAACTGGGTTTTGGGAAGAAGGTTGCGGATGACATGCAAAAGCAGATGGAAAAAGGCGGCAGCGAATTTCAGTTGCATGACCGGGTGATGGGTAACAAAGGACAGGTCGATCTGACGCTGCATTTCCGGCAGTCAGGTCAGTCCGAAAATTATTACTTCAACAAGTTTGAGGTCAGTTTGCTCAATGGCAAACCACTTGCCGAAGGCGAAAAGTATATGGTGGTCAACCCGGATATTCAAAAAGACAGTAAGCCGGTGATCCGGTCCTTTGAGCGGGCAGCGGATGCCATTGAGTTCTTTAAGGCCCAGCGGAATAACGCGGTGCTGGCTTCCGGCAAGGATTGGGCGCACAAGACTGACCTGGCCCGCACGGAGAACGGCAATACCAATTATGTGGAAAAGGACTTTGCCCGGACGTTTAAGAACCCGGGCATCAACCAAACGGTGTTTGTCGAGCGCGGCAAAGGCTTTACGGCGGAGCACGCGGTTAACCTCATCCAGGGGCGGGCGGTATTCCGTGATGACCTGCTGAAGCTGGGGGGTGAGCCTTACGCGGCGTGGAATAAGCTGGATATGGACAGTCAGAAAGACCGTTACCACAATTTCCAGATGCTGCAATACCACGTGCCTACCTTTGGGTTTGACCTGGAAAAAACGCTGGAGAAGTTCAATATTAAGGAACTGAACGATGATAAAAAAAGGGAACAACTGATCCATTCGATCCAGCAGGGCAACCGGCCGCTGGTCACGCTTACCAAGGACGGCGAAGAAAGGAAGCTGTTCATGGAAGTGCAACCGCGTTACAGCCAGGCTAACTTTTTCCGCGAGGACGGCAAGCCCGAGAAACGCGAACAGTTCCTGAAGCCCGAACACCAGCAGGAAATGAAACTAGGTAAGGAAAAAGGCCAGAGCAAGGCGCAGGAACAGGGTTTGGCAGTTTAAGCCGCTTGTTTATCTTTGACGCCTGATTTAAGAAAGACATTTTATTAATAGATTATTCACTTAAAATTTAAAGAACCATGGACAAAATCGCAGAATTAAAAGCGCTGGTAGAAACCGCTGAAAAAGAAGGTACTGCCTTTTATGAAAAAGGAAACAAGGCAGCGGGTACCCGTTTACGCAATGCTTTACAGCAGATCAAGGTCGTAGCGACCGACCTGCGCAAGGACGTAACCGAAAAGAAAAACGCGGCGAAATAATTAAATTCATTCACGCTTAACGAATTGGGGAAAGCCCTGTCAGCAGACTGACAGGGCTTTATTATTTTCAGATTCCTAGCTTCGAAAACGAAATCTAACTGACTATATTTGTTTGATAATCAACAACAGCCGAATTCAATCCCTTGACGTTAGACGAGCAGTTAGATATTTTAGAAGGTCCCGTATTTGCTTTCGGCAAAAACGATGATTGGCACTATAGGTTTTGCAATGCTCACAACGTTTATTCTATGTATCTGTTGAATTTTGGATTAGGCGTACCTTCTAATCTTTCTGCAGAAAATCAGTTGCGCGCGGTGTTCCATCGCATTAATAATGAAAACGGCAACTTTTTTTATAATATTTGTGGCGTTGACCTTGATAAAGCTATTGCCGGATTCCCGTCTTATGATGAAGCGGCCGACAATAACATGATCACAGAATGGGAGTTGTTTATATTGCTGCAAAATCCGGATTATCTTGAAAAAACAATTTTCCATAATGGAAAAACAGTATTACCGCAAAATGCAGGAGGCATAGAAAAATTATGGAACTAAAGCATAACTTAAACGGTTGTTCAATTAACGAAATCACTAAACAAGGGAATAAGGTTACCCTTCGTTTTTTTGATGATATACGCCGAAAGAAAATCACAATGTCCTACGAAGGTCCGATTTTTGAAACGCCTTCGGTAACACTGAACAGCCGTGTGATTAGAGCTGAGTTAATCCCGACGGTTGGTTTCAAAGCAAGAAATCAGTTGGTGCACCAAGGTAAAAATCCCAATTTGTATAAACAGTTATTAATTGTGCTCAACGGCTCGACCGATGCTTACAAAAGTGAGATTATATGCGCTTTTACAGACTATCAAATGCGGGTGAGCTGATCTTATCAATATGATCACAAAATTATTTATCGGCGGGTTCCCGCTGGCAACGGATGAAATAGCCATAGCGCAGTTGGTCGGCCCTTATGTGGATATTCTGACGCTGAAACTCGTACGGGACAAAATGACCAGGAGGGGCAAAGGCTATGCCTTTATTGAAGTGGCCAGCCGCGAAGCTGCTGAACTTGCGGTCGATGCCCTGGATGGTAAATTGATCGGCGACCGGGAACTTATGGTGAGTATTCGCGAGGACGCGCCGGTTAAACCGGCACCGATTTATCAAAAGTACAGCGGGGTGCTGAGCCTGTCAGAAAGAGAAGGCCGCGCTTATCACGTTAATCCCCCTCATCATCCTGCTTAAAATGGATTTCTCCTGACAAGTCTGCCGGGTCAAAAGTCTTTAAGCGTTTGAGATCGACCGTTACCAGCAAACGTCCCTCATCCAGATCTTCCCAACCCAGTTCAAAACAGTAATAACGTACCTGGTTTTTTTCCAGGGGTTCGCTGGCGGTATAAAACGTGCTGTCAAAACCCTTAAAATAAAGTGGTTCTAGATCGACGATCCATTCTTCCCGGTCGCCGATGGCCTTTTTGAGTAAGCTGTAATTGCGCTTCAATACGCGGATCACCCGCTTTATGCCGGTCTTCATAACTCTCAGCTGCCTGTTCCTTATTCCGCTGCCGGGTGGCCCTTGCGCGGCAGATATCATCGCAGTAACGCTTATCCGTCCGGCCTGGCGGCAAAGGTTTATGGCAGTCCAGGCACCGCCTTTCCATTATTTCTTCCATAGGGTCAATAGGTTAGCCTTTTCTTAAACGAACGTCGTTCGGCTATAGTTGATTGCATTCCGGTTAAATTTTTTTTGCGTTTTAGTTTTGGGTGAAAGGAGATCAAAATCATGGATAAGCCCATTATTGCACAGGAAGACTTCACCATTGGTAAACGTCATTTCTACCTGGATTACCGGCTGGCGGTCAATCACAGCCGGTATTTAAACATCGCCTGCATAGATCACGGCAATCACAACGAACGTACGGGTCTGCGGGTCTTTCAAAGGGAAATTCCGCCTTTTGTGGAAGGTATTTCATCCCTTTTTCATCATGCCACGCACCGGGAGATCATGATTGAAAAACAAGGAGGTTTATTTAAGGAGCCGCAGGCGGTTCGCGGCATCAAAAGCTGGTTGCCGGAAGACCGGCCAAGGGAAAAGATGCTGACAGGTGGCCGGGAGATTATGTCGGATGAGGAGTTAGTGGCGATGGTGATCGGCGCAGGTTTGCCGGGCGTGACGGCGGTTGATCTGGCGAGAACCGTACTTCAAAAAGCGGGCGGCGAACTCAAAAAACTGGCGACGTTGACAGCGGCCGACCTGATGGACATACGGGGTATCGGTCATGCGCGCGCATTGATGATCATGGCAGACATGGAACTGGCCGTACGGCTGGCGGCCAGGGAGCAGCCGATACATTTTTTAAAGGTGGTCAAGGCATGAATAGGCTATCTGGTAATTTCAGCCAGTTGCGGGATGGTCTGATTTCGTGGCGCCGGATGGGTCATGGCCTGTGGCCCATCCGCTATTGGCCGGACAGCGTCATTGAAAATTATGTAAGCACATTACAGGACTGCATTACGATCCGTCCCAGGTATTCGGTTGTGCTTTTTGTGCAGAATGGACGGGACTCGAACCACTCCAATATCGAGAACATTATCAATGAGTTATACTTTTTAAATATTGCCTGGTGACCGATTAGGTAACCGAATATTTTGATATTAATTGATTGATTTTGAAAGAACTATAGTGCTAAATATAATGAAAACATGGCATATGATCAAATGTTAATCTCAATTAATTTATACTTTTTATAAGTCCCATGAATAAAAGATCACTTTGCCCTTTCCAAACATTTTTCTTGCCTAATTCCAATGTATCCACCGACATTCGGTTTACTATCCTTTAATTTCAAGGTGCCACTGTATGTTTACCACTATAAGCGTCATAGATTGACCGCCATCCTCGGCTCCATTATGTAGTCATAACATTTTTAACCAAATAGCCTTTTGCCGTCTTCATCAATAACTACAAGATCGCCTTTGAGATCGACCAGCTGGCTTTGAACAACCAGGAATTCCCGGTCGGTAATGCCAAGCACTTCCACTTGATATAGACGATCATTTGCCAACTCCTTTTGATAAGACGAACGGATATTGCGCGTGATAGTTTAATCCGTTACAGTTATCCTGCAGATTTGGTCATCCATCCGCCCGTCCACCTGCTCCGGGTAAACAAGTCGCGGACGCATAAAGTCATAGGCTCCCTTTTTGATACGCCAGGGATAGATTTTATTTTTGTTGTTCATCATCTGTTCTTGCTGGTTTAAAAAATTCCTGACGAGCAGCAAAGACGAAACTGAATATAGCTGCGCGTGTGAGTTGAAGCAACCGTTTTGTATGGGTTTCAAAAATGTCCTACTCAATAGTGAGAAATAAATTCCCATCTTCCTGGTGCAAGTCATATCGGTCTGCTGAACCATTCCTGATCAGCATAACATTATGTTCTAACTGATTCCGGTAAGTTTTGTAAAAAGACAACTCTCCATTAACGGTATTAAGGTCAGCAGCAATGCTATATAGCGCGGTTAAATGGATATTATTGATCTTGTTCAGGTCAGCCCAACGGGTCTTTATATTCCTTGAATTCCAGAAACTTTCAAAATAAACACTTTCTTTTTCACCTGTTTCCAACTCAAACAGATAGCAAACGGCCTTAGCGATCTTATCCAGGATGCCAAAACAAAGCCTGAATGCCGTACGGACTTGCTCAATTGATAAACTAAAGTTCGAGCCATCATGAAATTCTACGAATTGCACCGTGTCATCCGTGTCACCCTGCAAACCTTTAAAATATAAATGCCTCGCCAAAAAAAATTCCGATTTGATATTGTTAAATACCAGTTCCAGTCGCATTAGCTTTTTGTCGGCAGAGACCAGGCCATCGTAACCGATCAATAGGTTGTCAAACTTGGCACCCAGGCATTTACAATAGAGCGCATGTTCAGAGAGGCTGAGAAATTGATCCAGGCAAAACTGCCGATAAACCGAGTGTTCACGGTATTCAGCTGCGGTTTCAGACATATCCTGCTCATGTTCGTCAAAATCATAATCGTTTCTCGTTAGTATTGCCGTAACCCAGGCCAACCCTTTTTGTATTCTCTGACTTCCCGCAAGCAGAGGAATGGTTGCATGGGAGCTTTTCATAAATAATTGATAAAGCTGGGAATACAGGTTGGTGGTACGCGGAAATTCCGCCGTATGAATAATGCCCATCAGGCAATCCGCCTTAGCCGAAATGGCATAAGGAAAATCGGGCCGACTGGTCAGTACCTCATCTAATAATTGCAAAGCTTCTAAGTACCTGCCGTTATTAATCAGTTCCAGTCCCAGGTTGTTCATTACCTGAATGGCAAAAAGATCATCCGAGCCGACTGGTAAGGCCTTAAAAGCCTTCAGGAAATAGCATTTTGCATTGAATAAATGTTCCTTTACATGTTCCGGCGTAGGAAAACCTGGTTGCTCTTTGTGACTGATTTTATAAAGGCCACTGTAAGCATTGCCTATACAATAATCCAAACTGGCAACAGTAGCAAATTGAGAAAGCATTTCCTTTTGCCCGAGTAGGATTTCCAGGCCTGTATCAATCAGTGCTTTGTTCATTGATTCGCTGCCCAAACTGATTAAGCTGCCGGCCACTTCTATAAGGAGGTAGTGGTTTTTCTCTGGCATTGCATCCAGCAATTGAAGTTGTTCTTTTAAAATGCGTTCCGCGTCCTCATAGTTGCGTTCGTCAAGTAAGCTATAAATGGAGGCTTGCAGATTTTCTGCGATTTTTAGGTTTTCGGGCATTGGTTAAATTTAATTATAAAAATAACTTAATTCGTGGGTAACTGTAAAAGAAGGATTGGATTGAATTGGTCTATTTCTTTCCAAAGCAATCTGAAGGCTTCTCGAATTAAAAAATACTCCTTGTTGGCTAAAATCATAAACATTGAGCCATATTTTCAACGGATTTTAATCTAAAACATGTTGTCCGGTAGTTGGTTCTACTATAAAAGAAACGTAATGAAGAGCTGGCAGGAAGTTGATAATAAATTGCATAAGATGTTTAAGTTTAAGGATTTTTCTGAACATTTTCCTTTATGACCAGGGTTGCATTATTGGCAGAATCCAATCAGCATCATCCAACCTGGAAAAATGAATGGAACAAAGTTGAAATTTGGTTATCAACCCATGACAAAGGCAATATCGTTACCGAGAAGGATAGATTCTTGTCCAAGGCGATTGACAATTTACTGCTTTGATATGCGGCAGATGATCTCTAAATGATTTCTGCGTTCGGACTGATAAACAGTACATTCAGCGTCATTTGAGGTCAAATATCAAAACTCTTCAAATGCAACAAAACATCTATAGTACCGAAATCCTTGTCAATTATATTGATCAGGCATAGTCAGATTTGTACCATATCTTTCAAATTATGGCAACAGAAATTATCACAAAAGAAGACCTGAACGAATTCAGGGAAAGGCTGTTAAGCGACTTTAAATCCCTGCTGGCAGGTAACCCTGTTAAGGAAAATACCAGGTGGCTGAAAAGCTACCAGGTAAAGAACATGCTTAGAATATCTCCGGGAACAATGCAGAACCTGAGAGTGAACGGCACGATCACTTACACAAAGATCGGCGGTATTCTGTATTACAAATACGAAGACATCCAGCGATTACTTGATGGCAACCGGATGAAGAAATAACCCTGCAGGTATTGTCATTTAAAAGACCTTTCAATACTTACTGATCCAAAGCGATCAGCCTGCCGTTATCAAACGCACTCTGTTCATTATGGTGAACATAGCCGAGCTGGTTTGTCACAAGTTTAGTTTTTCCAATCAGAAAGTCACTGGTAGCAGCATGATTATGACCATATACCCAGTAGTCGGCACCACATGTTTCAATAAATTCATCCAGGCTGGTCGCAAAAGCTTCATTCAGCGGACTGCCAAGATATTTAACAGGATAATTCTGAAACGTAGGCAGGTGATGGGTAACCACGATATGCTTTTTATCCTCTTTGCGGTTACCTTGAAAAGCGGAATGCAGGAACGCCACGGATTCAGCATGCATCCGGTTATACTGTTCCACTGACAGCCGCTGTCCCTCAAATTTGATTAAATGAAAATCCATCAGGCCGCGTTCAATTTGCCATGCTTTCGATGTTGAAATATTGGACCACAGGGTCGAAAAATGCAGACGGATATTCTCCAGCCTGACAGTGCAGTTGTTGAGCATCGTTACATTTGGCCGGAAAGCTTTCCGAAAAGTACCGGCTCTGTTGGCCATGTCGGAATTGTGATATTCGTGATTACCGGGAACCCAATAAGTGTGCCTGTAATTGTCTGCTGCGAAATCAAAAAAATCCCGGTAGAGGCCAATGTTCCTCAGTGTAGCAACATCACCCGCGAGTAAGAGAATATCTCCTTCGACCTTAAGCGGATTAAGTTTAATATACTCCCTGTTTTCATGAAACTCTAAATGCAGATCTGATGCGATTTGTAAACGCATAGTATTTATAATTTAATTCTTATTAAAGTGATGAAATTCAGCGTGCTCAAGTTACACCTGTGCCTCCTTTCTCGTATTCTATTAAACAACGGTTTTGACTACAGCTGAATTCCGCTGATTTTAATATTTATTTATTCATCCATAATGTCCGTTAAGGAAAGTTCCTGCCCGGCATATTTTTTCTTCAGTGGCTTCATATCGCGGCTTATCCTTGTATCAGTGACCCGTGCATAAAGCTGGGTGGTTTGAATGCTTTTGTGCCCTAACATCTGGCCCACTGTTTCGATTGGGACGCCATTGGTCAGTGTCACTGTAGTGGCAAAGGTATGCCGTGCACAATGGAACGTCAGCCGTTTCGTCCAGCCCATTAAACCGGTTATGTCTTTCAGATAGGCATTTGCTTTCTGATTACTCACTTTAGGCAAAATGAAGTCTTCATCAAAAAGACGCGGATTATCCTTATAATGCCCGATCAGCCGGAGCACTGGGCTGAGCAGCGGAATGCGGACGCGGTTATTATTCTTCATTCTATAAGTTTGAATCCACAGGCCTCCATCCTCTCCTTTTAAAATATCTGCTCTATTCAGCTTAACGGTATCAGCATAAGAAAGACCGGTATAGCAGCTGAACAGAAACAGGTCCCTGACTACGATCAGGCGCTTCCGCTTAAACTTTCTCGCTGCAAGCTGCTGCAGCTCTGCGCTGCTGAGATATTCACGGTGAACTTCTTCATGTCTTACCCTGTAAGCGATAAAAGGATCGCGCTTCAACCAGCCGATCTCATAAGCTATTTTCACTACTGTCCTTAGCTTTTTTACCATTTGCACAGCGGTATTAATCTTAAGCCCATAATCTGTTTTCAGATAATAATCAAAATCCCTGACGAAGCGGTAGTCAATATCGTCAAGCCTGATATCGTCGCTTTGATGTTTAAGGTTAATATATTTCTTTAATACTCTGTGCACCGATTTATATTTGGCCAGTGTCCCGGGTGTGTAATCTTTGCCGAGCAGGCCCGCGATCTGGCTGGTATGATAGTTCCAGGCTTCAGAAAGCATTCTTGGCGGATCTAATTCTTCACCCTGCAT
The DNA here is from genome assembly GCF_013376065.1 of Mucilaginibacter sp. SG538B. NCBI lineage: Bacteria > Pseudomonadati > Bacteroidota > Sphingobacteriia > Sphingobacteriales > Sphingobacteriaceae > Mucilaginibacter > Mucilaginibacter sp. SG538B. Next base: position 483,749 of record NZ_JABMJI010000001.1, on the reverse strand, counting down.
CAGCTTACGGATATGTAACGGCTCAAATGATTTACCGGCAGCATACAGATCCTGCCGGCAGGAATGTGCACGGGTATTTAATGTGTCAAGCCAGGAATTTGTCGCCCTCGCTTCTGCCCTGTTTCCTTTCATCCTGCCGGTATGCTTGTCCCATTCCTGTTGTTCACACCGGCGCTGTGTAGACCAGTCCTCCCGTTTACCGTTTACAGTGATCCTGATATAAATAAAGCAGTCCGCCCTTTCCTTGTTTTTCGACGTTTTTAAAAAGAACAGCACTTTAAAGGTCTGGGATTGCGCCGGGCTCAGGATTTCTTTTTCAGACTTTTTTTTTCAACCCCATTCAGCATTTTTTCAATGTCTTCTGCCTTGTAAAAAAACATCTTTCCTACCTTGTTATAGGTTAAAGTTCCTGCAATACGAAGGTTCTGTAATGTCCCGGCCGATATTCTGAGCATTTTCCTAACATCACTGCTTCTCAGCCATTTTTGCTGCGGTAACCCCTGAGCCTCCCGGAATGGCCTCAGCACTTCAAAGAGCTCATTCTTAAAAAGCTCCAGGTCTTTTTTAGTCAGTAATTCGTCGGGGCTCATTTTTTAATTTTTACGCTCATGCATTTGATAATATAAACTGCTCGTTTGGTCAAACGACCGGTTTGGATGATTGAACAGCTTTTAAATTCTGCTTTGCTGATAATTCCTTACGGGTTGTGATCATATTAATTATATATTTTTGATTATACGGACAAATGTATAGAATCTCTAAACATATTCAATGAAATTATTTAGCTTTCCCAAACAGTTGTACTTTAAAGTCATAAATCGGTACGGAAAATCACTATTTATGACAGACTTCGGATTATTTCTTGCAAAAAAATCTGTTAATAAATCGGAGATCTCCCGTAAGACCGGAATCAGTAAATCGAGGCTGAGCGAACTCTCGATGAACCCGTCAGCAAAACTAAGAGCAGATGAGCTGTACCTGGTTGCTCTGGCCATTGATACCGACCCCGTGGAATTATTAAACCATTTGTTTAAGGATATTAAATTGAAAAACTGATAGCGGAGGGACGGTTAGAGGCCTGAACAAAAAGCATTCAATTTATATATAATAAGGAAAGCACAACATTTTATCGTCTATTAAAATAACGCCCTCTCCTTTAAAAACCTGTGACGGTGAGTAGTGGGTAAAGGGAGTACTCATCGTTCAGGGCAACAATTAATTATGCATATTATCAACGGCGATATCGTGCCGCAATATTCAAGACATGTCATTGGTGGCGGCGTAGCACTTGGCTACGATCCGAAGTACAAACAGCACGGGAAACTGTTAAAACAGCTGCTTTTTCGCTTTACAAAGTGAAAGGCGGCCTGTCGATTTCAGGAATATAGAGATCAAACAGCTGCCAGACTCAGATCGTTAAACAGTAAATAAACTTTAAGGTCTCATCCCGTTGATATCACTAAAATTAGAATCTGCTGCTAAATGCATATCTCCTATCATTGCGTTTAAAAATATTCGGGTTCAATTTTTTCTTGTTTTCTGATATAATGATTGTGTTAGCTCTTTCATAGGTACTTTATAGTATTTTTTAACGCCGTTCTGAACGAGCCCTGCAAAAGTTTGAAATTGCCCTATGCTCCCGCATTTAAACTTAACGCGGCTCCATTCATTTGGTGTAGGCTTCAATATTGTACGTTCGCCGTCACCGTTCACATCTGCTTCGACCGCTGATTTATCTATTTCCCCGTTAAAATCCCAGTCTATAGCACCATCACCTTCTACCGGCGTCAAAGTCTGGGAGGGTGAAGCATATTGGATAATATATCCTTGTAATAACAGGCCCGCGCCCAAACCCTTGGTCTCAGATAGAATATTTTCGTCCAATGCAGGAAGATCAAATGGCTGATAAGTATAATAAGTGCGTCCCCCTGAACTAACACCGTCAATTTGATAACTATAGTTCATCACACTGATATGATTGGGCTTAAAATTTACATCTTCGGTATCGCCGTGATAAAATCCCAGATTATGGCCGAGCTCATGTATAAATGTCCCGATTTTCTGTTGATCAGTACCTCCTTGATTGCCATTCCATTGCCCAAGCGTGACAACAAAATCCGAGGTTCCTATGCCAAGTGCATTTCCACTGGAATCATCGTTGCCATATCCGTTTGCCCATACCATATAATGGAATGCAACGCCTCTTTTTGTATCAAAATACTTCGACTTCAGGATAGGGAAATCACGGTTGATCGAATCCAGGTTTTCCTGGTAAGGTATTTCTTTCCCCAGTATTAAATGAATGGAAATCCCCTTTATGTTGTCAGGATTACTTACAGGTGCGTTGTTGAAAGCCATTTTGATGCCGGCTAACACCTGCGTATTCGGCCCGAGCCCATTGGTTGCCGACGCTCTTTTCATGAAGTCCATTTGAACGAAAATATCTTTATGCATTGGAGATGCGCCCAGGGTTTTGAGGTCTACTCCATTTATTTTCCCTACTTCCCATCCATCTAACAATCCGTCGCCGTCCGTGTCGGTATCATGCGGATCCGTTCCGATAAGAAGTTCATCCGCATTACTTAAACCATCACCGTCTGAATCTGATGGGGTTATTTTGATTGAATTAATGAACCCGATACTGGATGCATTTTTAGGTATACCGGTTGGATCAGAAGAAAATTTTTTATAGCTGTTCTTCGCAAAGGCGGGGATTGCTGTCAGTTCCTTAAGCTTGTTTGCAGTCATTTGTTTATAGAGGCTCTCTGTAAGTTCCAATGAGGTAGGCTTCACTGAAAGATTAATGGTTATATACTTTGAGATTACCTTTGCTGTGTATGTCTGTGCCCCGATAAACGTCACGATTAGTACGTCATTAATCTTTGCAGTAATCTTGAACTCTCCATTACTATCGGTAACTGTACCTGTTGTCGTACCCTGTATTCTGACACTGGCTCCCGGAATTGGCTGACCGTTATCTACTACCTTGCCGGTTATCAATTCCTGCGCATTAGCAGAGGCCAGGCATACGATGATGATCAGAACCGTAAATATTGTTTTCATATTTAAAGTACTTTAAAGGTTTACTTGGTTGTTTTGATTGACGACAGGTTATAAGTTAATGCGATGAACCAGCCGTTATATTTCATACGCTTAGCTGTGGATGGTGTACTTGTACCTGAAAATTCCTGCGGAACTTCGTTTGCAGAGTTATATATAGCCTCCTTGCCGTCAAAATAGTATTGCTGGTTTTCTGCAGAAAGCACCGTTTCCTGGCCCGCGGCAATTCCGCCGCTGATGCAAAACCTTTTTGTTTTATTGCCGAGCATAATAGACGGACCGATCAAACCCTGAACTTCGGAAGAGTTTAGAAAGATCCCGCTCGCCAGGCCAAAATTGAAAAAGGCCCCGGTCCGGATGTATGCGTGCGCTAAAAACCCTGCGCCGAAAGAATGACTGTCATTCCTATAGATCACTTTCCGGGTTGTACTCAGAAGAGTTGGATTATATGTAGTTTTTATCACTCCTGTTGACGGATCAACTGTTTGAACAGCATCACGGTACTGGAAGGTATGTGAGCCGGTTACAAAAGTGGCATTCCCCAGGGATGAATAAAAGATTCCAGAACTAAAATCGATTTTTAAACCTGATTGTACATTGAATTCGTGGTTACTGAGATCCGTCTTGCCTTTTGAAGACCTGATATGGATATTAAAGAGATCAACATCCGGAACAGTCATTTCTGACAGGAAGCTGCTGTAGGTAACTTTTTTGTTTATGGCAAGGTCATACAATTGTTTTACATTCTGGATATGGTTACAGAAATCCCGGTAAAATTCTTTTGGCGTTTTTACTGACAGTACTTTTTCCATGATTATTTCCGCGAGCTCCTGGCCATTAGCTGGAACTTTACCAAACTTGGACCGGATAGCATTTTGAACACACGCCAGGGCGATGTAGTATTCATTCTCCTTAAAATTGATGTCATTAAAAACTTTATTAAAATCTGACAAGCCAGTTTCAAGCGACACTACATCCTGTTTGAGCTGCTTATGCGGCGAACTCTCACCAACCCCCTTATCGGCCTTTTTGGTGGAATCTTTCGAGCCCGAATCTTTCCCTGCAGCCTTTTCGGGGTTTTGAGCGGTAAATTGTTTAATGAAGCTTTGTTCATCATCCATAAACCTGGTTGTGCTGTCTGTTTTAATAACATAGGTGGAGTCCTTTTCGCCAATGATCTGAATCACAAGGCTTCTCCCGGCAGCCGGCCGAAACTGCCCTTTTTGTGGCACGAAATGTTCCAGCTTGCCTGTTTTTTTATCCCGCTTGAGTTTTAAATAAACGTATGGCGAAAAAAGCGGCTTTTTCCTTACATCATAAATTAAAAGATAAGATGCAGAAGTGGCATATTTGGGATATGCAGTATCAAGCATCAGCCTTTGTCCGTATCTGAACGGCACTTCATCTCCTTTTGTTATGATATCTGAAGAGTTAAAGCAGGCTGAAAAAATCAATGGTATTTTATCATAAGAAATACCGAGTACTTGCTGGATAATCTTTCCATCATCAACAATTTGGTCGCATAACGTTTTTACAGGCGGCTTAGACTTCTCCGGCGGTTTGCTGTTTAAAATCATCTTAACGGTAAACGCACCTTTAGCATCGACAGGAACTGCTACTGCGGTATCCAACCTGTGTGAACCAATGGCCCACAGCTTGCCATTCAAAAATGTCAAATCCACTGTACCAGACTGTAAATCTATTTTTTGCAGGTTCTTCCCGGTTTTGGCTGTTGGATCAAAAGTTAACTTTACATCCTTTGTCGAGTCCAATCCGTTACTGAATACAGCAGCATAATTATAAAAATCAGCCGGAAAGACGAGGGTCAGGGTCTCAGGCACCTTAAGTATGGTGACTTTGCCATTTGCGTAAGAGGTTTCAACAACAGATTTAATTTTGCTTCCGTCTGTTATTATTCTATTGACCTGACTAAATGCGGACCAATGAAAAGACAGAAAAAAACCGATGAGGATTAGTTTTTTTGACATAGTGATAAGGTTTAATATATCAATATATAACTTGCCTTGATTACTTGCTTATTATCACGACATTATGACATAATATTAATTAATTTTCTTTGCAATATCAAGGGTATTATCACTCAATTTTTTACCTAATTAACCTCTTTAAAACAGATTTCGCGACAGCGGCAGTCCTTAAAGGCAATTATCTATCGCCCAGATTAAAAAAGGATAAATTTTAAGCAACAAGGTAAATAGAGGTCTTTTTTTGATCGCTTAAATTAAATTATCGTAGAACGTTTTCGTTCAAAGTATTTAGCGATCCGCATGTGCAGCCTTTGTTGTAAATTCATGAAAAAGAAAATAGCAATAAGCAGGTTTTAAGTTTGATGCTGAGGTGTCAACTGCATCTCATAGTATTGAGTCCAGTGAGAAATATTATGAAATCCCGTGCGAGCTATCGAAAACGCTATTCCGCATTGTAATAAACTAAGATGAGTGAATAGGAATACCTCAATGTGACCAGGAAGGGTTTGATGCAACCGGCCAAAAAGCTCGATTTCTATGATCTAAGCAACTAAATTGAGATATTTTTTTTTTATTTTCTGTTTTGGTTTACGCAGGAAAAAATGCGCTGTACAAGCTTGTTTCTGACAGCGTTTAAAACGCTCATTTTATTCTTTTTTTCGACGTTGGCTTTTCGTTCATAATAGAGTTTCAATTCCTCGTTATATTGAATAGCGACCAGCGCAGCCATATGTAAAAGTGTTTTAACTTTTTTATTAGCCATATGCGAGACCCTACCTTTACCTTTGAACATTCCGGATTCTTCCAGATAAGGTACCAGTCCCGCATAGCAGGCATATGAACTTGCATTATTGATATCTTTAAACTCATTAGTAGTTACTATTAGCTGTATTGCTGTAACCTTGCCAATGCCGACTACAGAAGTAACTAAAGTGAACAGTCGGCTTAATTCAGGATCTGCATTAACGATATTCATGATCTCTTTTTCTACACTCTCTAAACTGGCCTCAATACCATTGAGTGCTTTATTGCATAAGTTAGTATTTTGCTTGGCTGCTTTCTTTTTAACAAACGTACGTTTATGGCATAAAAAAGCGCCTAAATCATTGATTTAAGCGCTCTCAATGGGTTTTGACACCCTTTTAGCGGAATGGCTGGGAACAGATCCTTTTGATCCGGATGACTTTAGGGGAATTTAATCGGATTTCGCCAACGGATAAAGATCAGTTAGCCGAAGATCACTCGATGATATTGTTGGAAACCATTCTATTTGCGCTGATTGCTATGGTTTACCCGGAAGAACCCGGCGACCTTACGATCGAAGAGTTGTTCATGAACTTCTAAATCAGCGGTTCCAGCCGCTCCGTTAACTGCGCCGCTTCACCGCGTTTGGGCAACATGGCCTCGTTCTTCGGCCATTATTGCCGGATTTGACCTTTTCTATACTTTATTAGGTTCTTTTAGCTTTCCTGATTTTTCCCCGTTGGCTTTTTCGCAAGCAAATTTCTGAACGGCGGGACAGTACGGACAAGACCTGACCCTCCGGGTTTGCTGTAAAAAAATCTTCCCTGCCCGCTGCGCGGGCGAGGTATTTTTTTCCGCAATGTCTTGCCGTTCTGCCCGCCGTGTTCAGGTGAGGGCGCTTACAAAAAGCCAGCGAGGCGTATGCCGAGCGGCTTGATTAAAAGCATAACGGCTATGGATATACGGAAAAAAAGAGGACCGCCGGGCAGACAGAAATTGCAGACCGCCGACCCTCACAGGGATTAGAAAATGAATTAAGTAACAAACATTTAAAAATTAAAGATCATGAAAACCACATTATTGAATAGCAAAGAGGTAGCTACTAAAACTAACGAAGATGTTAAAAATCAAATGCGCCCAAGCATACCGGGAAAGGAGGCTAAAAATGAACCTGCTAAAGATCAAACACCTGCCCAAACTGCGCAGGTTGCGCCCGCACCGGCAGCAGCGGTTAAGGCCGGTGATAGCGTTGCCGAAAATCAGCAACCGGCAAATACTCCGCAACCCGCCGAAGCGCAGGCCGTAACACCGCAGGCCGAGCCTACCAAAAAGGAGATCAGAGAGGAACTGAAAGCACAGCATGTGCGCGGTTTGGACGATACGGTTAAACTGGTGGAGCAGTTGGGTAAGAAGATCGCCCAAAAGAATAAACTGTCAACCACCATTGGTAACCTTGACAGCTTTATCGTTACGCAAAATGATGATAAGGACGATGTAGCGGGCGACAGCAAATTTATGCGCTGTGAACTGGCGATCACGGATGACGGCGGGGAAGAGTTTGTCACCAAGAACCCTTTCATCATTGCCAAAGTGGTAGAGATGGTAAAAAGCCTTTGCATTGAAAAACTGGCCGAGGTCGAAGCATCTATTGTTATTCCGCAATAAACGGGTATGCCCTGTGTATAAGAGTACACAGGGCATTTTTCTATGGTAAAATCTTTAAAAAGCAACACCATGTTAGAGTTATTTATCGATTTGACCGACCAGCTTTTTTGGAGCGGTTATGCCGAGCAACTGGCGAAAGAGCAACCCGCAGTTTTTCAAATAGAACTGGCGGAATTTATGAATTCCTATAATCAGTAAATCTATGTACGATACCATATTTCTGTTGGTGAAAGCAACCATACAGACCAGCCACAAAAATGTGCATGAAGCTATTGCCGAAATACAGCACAAAGCCATCTGTACCATTACCAATACCAAAAAGGTAAAAATTCACGAATTAAAATTTATGGACTACAAACTCAAAAAATAAGACCATGGCACACAACATCAATTATAACGAGCGGACAGGGAAGCACAGTTTTTTCTCTGTGAAGCAGAAAGCATAGCACGGCTTAGGGCAGATCATTTCGGATTACCCGACGAGTGCGGAAGCTCTGCAATATGCAGGGTTAGGCTTTGCGGTAGAGAAACGCCCTTTGTTTACTTATGACACCGAGAACTTTACAGCAGACTCCGACACCGATATCATTATCCCTGAAATAGCTGTGCCCGATTTTTTCGCTACCGTTCGCACCGATACCGAGCAACCCTTAGGCGTTGTGGGCAAGGACTACGAGGTGGTGCAAAATGTAGACGCCTTTAGTTTCTTTGACAGCATTGTCGGCGGTAAGGACGGCATATTATATGAAATCGCCGGGGCATTGGGTAAGAACGGCGAGCGCATTTTTATCACCGCCAAACTGCCCGATATATTAAAGTCGGGCGTAATGATTGTATTGAAAAATATTTGTTTTTGACCACTTCGCATGATGGTACGGAAAGCATTACCATTGCTTTTACACCGATTAGAGTAGTCTGTCAGAACACGCTAAACGCCGCTTTACGCAACCATACCAACAGCATCAAAATACGGCATACCGCCAGTGCGACCGACAAGCTCAAACAGGCACATAAAATATTGGGGATCACCAATCAATTATCGGTTGAGTTGGAAGCGGTATTTAACCGCTGGTCAAGGGTACGGATCACCGCCCCGCAGTTAAAGCAACTGATACAACTGGCCATGTGCCCCAAACCGGAAGTCTATAAAAATATATTGGCGGGTAAACAGGACGAATTATCCAGCCAGTTCAATAACGTGGTTTCCAGTGCTTTTGATTATGCCATGACCGCACCCTCGCAGCAGGGCGATACGACCAAAGGTACGTTGTTTGGCGCCTACAATGCGGTTACGGGTTACTTCCAAAACGTGCGGAACTTCAAAGACGAGGAGAGCAAATTCAAATCCATCATGACGGGAACTGGCTTACAGAAGAACCAGGCTGTCTTTAACCTCTGTAATGATTTCGCTAGGCATGTAAGTAGTATTCTAAATTAATTAACAAGGGGCAGCAATGCCCCTTTATTTTCTCACTAATAAATTAAAACATCATGAAAGCAGACTCTGCTCCGCTAAAAGATGCATAAGTACTCCTTAATCACTTAATTTTTATTTATTACTATCGGGCCTATCTTTTCTTATCTTCATTACGGTCTTTAAACTTTATTTCCAATAACTCAGCAAATGGCTACGAAAATTTTGTAATCCATTAAAGACTTTATTGCTAAGACCGAATAATCTCCATAAGTAAACCAATGCGGCCTACTAGGCCTATTCTACGGCAGGAACTTTTACAGAATTGACTAATTTATAGCTGATCAAGCTCGCCATATCCCCGCCCTTATCATTCCATACGTAGTCACCCGATCCCCAATATAAATGATGCGTAATAGTACCCGCTCTATTGCTGTTCGAACTGTATGTGCCTTTCGCAGTATGGAGAAAAATATAATCGCCATTTTTGATTTTAAGATTTGGAAAGACAAAAATATGCCTAAATTCATTCGACACTTTTCCGTTCATGTCAAATGTCCTGTCCACAACAGCATAGCCTGCGGTGTTTAAATCTTCTTCGGTTTTTAGAACAACATACTCCCCTTCATGCTTGTTGGCGTTGACTACATTAATAATTTTTAAACTCATGGTATTAGTTTGTTAAGTGTTAGAATATTTTATAGTTTAATAAATTTCGGCGGGCCTAATTGCTCCAATGTATAATGATCGCAGTTAGGTTCAAGATACTCTAACCGGATATGGTTACTAATTAAACCACTGTTTCCGTCGTAAGCGAGGTACACGACGCGTTCCTTTTGACCAGACCAGCCGGTTACCAGGTCGGTGAATATACCTACGGCAGATGAAGCCAGTAAACCGTTTGGCCAAACAACCTGTGGACGCCCACCAACTTTACCATATTTTGCGGCTTCCAGGGCCAACTTATCTTCGTTGATAAAACCCATGCAGCGCATACACGGTTGACTAGGCATCGAGAGTATAACCTGGCCTGAAATATGAAAGCCTTGCTCAGTCTCATGTACATCCATCCCGATATCAATTAAAGGAATCAGATACCTGCGGCATTCCGCTTCCAACTGTCCCCGATCTCCGTAGGTATCTACACCGCCGAAAACAACCTCGCATTGCTGTAATTTATCCGTGGCTTCCTGCCAACGAGCATTAACAATGGTAATTTTCGCAGTAGGGTTAATTGCGAGTATCAGCCTTTTTGCGATTTCGGTTTTAGAAAGCTTTAGCTTAATATCCGCAAAATGTGCACCGATAAGCCGATTGTGGTTGCTGTCTTCTACCTTATCAAAATCAAAAAGTGTGAAATGTTTAATGCCAAGATGGGCGAGCTGCTGTACCAAATGGGAACCGCCACCACCAAGTCCAACAACCCCAACTTTAATATGCTCGAAAATAGCTGGAGAACGTTCACCTAAAAACGACTGGCGCAGCAAAAGTTTATTTAAAGCGACTTTCTTTTCGCTGGGGAACTGAATAACCATAGGGTAACGAACAACGCTGATGATTTCGGGAATTACCAATTGTATCTCGCCTTTGACCTTAACCCAGGCAAAAAAAGAATCTTTACTCAAAATTAATACGCCATGTGGTTGGTCTGGGTCTATATTCGCAAGACTATCTATTACCGGAGGCAGCCCAGCTATATCATCGCCACTCGGGTTTGGTTGCCCCTTATGGTTATGCAGGTGAACGTGAAATGCACTGCAACTTTGGTCCATTACCTGTTGCATGGCAGAGCGGATAGCACGCGAACCGATGCGTGCACCTACACTATCATCTTCAATATAGTTATCATCGTCAACAGGCTGATACTCGTTAAAAGTGATCAAACGAGTGTGCTCATTAATTATGGTAGTAATACCAAAAATAAAACCGACCCGCTCGTACGCGAAATCATGTGGTCTGTTCAAATCTGTCATGATGCGCTGATAGAGGCTGCCAGGCAACCTTAGCTTAATTATATTTGTTTTCATGGGTAACGTAGGGCTTTTAAATGGATCATTAACATTTCCGCCAGTTGCAGTCCGGGTTTCGTCTGCCACGATACGGCGTACCAGTTACGCCCCAGCGCCCGGATATTTCCATTCCAGTTACGCTGCGGGCCACCTATTATTTGGCTGGCGAAAAATAAGCGGGATGAATAACCTTCCCTTGGGCTGGGACATAGTAAAGCATCTGTAATGGCGGGCTGACAACCATCAGGCAGGATCAAGTTTTCAAGTAATAAATAATCATATCCCCCCTCGTTAGCCTGGCTAACGGAGGGGATAATCGCTTTTAGGGCATCAATTTGTTCTTCGGGGAATTTCATAGCGTTAATTAAGAAGAAGAACCGTCCCTGACATGACTTACAAACTGCTCACCGCCTTTAATCTCCACACTCGCATCGTCCTTCAAAGGCGCCAGTTTGCCCGCGATAACCTGCTCCAACTCATAGGCCAAAGGCACACCGCCGGTACTTTTCAAATTGGCTACAGTGTGTATGCCGGGTTTTACTTTGTACTCTACCTTATTGATTGTAATAACTACTTCTTTAGGCTCCTCCGGCTTCGAGTAAAAGTGTTCGATTCCCGGACGTGCCAGATCGACCTTCTCTTCGTCTCCGATTTTCTCATCCTCCCATGGCTTTTTTATCGCCAGCCAAAGGTGGTCTTCTACTGGAATGCCCGCCAATTGTTTTATCTCAAGTCCAGTAATGTACTGTTCATACCATTTGTAAATTTTTCCGTTGATGGTCAGCAAGAGTACACGCCTGAAATAAAATTGCTCGATGCCTGGGCGGGCGAGATCAACTTTATCATCATGTCCGATAAGTTCATCTTCCCAAGGCTTTTGAATAGCTAAGAAAGTTTCACTTTCAGCAGGTGCCTGGCCCAGTTCCCGCACTTGCTTACCTAGGATGTACTGTTCTTTCCAATCGTGAGGTTTACCCTCGATGATCAGTTTTAAAATGTTGGCATTTGGAAGGCTTGCCCCCTTGTTTGGTATTTCCATAGTTAAAATAATTAAGTAACTGCTGCAAATATAAAGCTTTTGCTAAATATATCAAGCATTTGCTAAATAAAAATTTGATATATTTAGCAAATGCTTGATAGTTAGATTGATAAATTTAGCACTTGCTTATTAAATTTAGAGTTTATACCTTTGTGCCATGGCAACAGATAACAAAACATTAGGCGGATTATTGAAAGAGGCGCGGGAGCTACGCCGTCTTTCTTTAAGAGAAGTGGAAACACAGTCTGGCATATCTAACGCTTATTTGAGTCAGTTAGAAAATGACAAGATCAAAAAACCTTCGGCAAATACTCTTTATAAACTTTCAGGATTATTTAAAATTGATTTTGATGACCTGATGGTTACTGCTGGGATCGTCGAAAAGAAGGAAGCGTCTACTGCAAAAAATGATTTTGCTTTCTCTTCGGATAACCTGACAGATTATGAACGGGAGGAGTTGATTAAATATTTAAAATACTTGAGACATCAACAAAAGGATGATAAGCCATGACAAAAAAAATGATATAGACCGCATTGTTTTAGATGCCTTATCAAAATCGAATTCGTTGGGTGTGTTCCCTACGCCCGTTGATAAAATTATTAAATACGCCGATCTACGTGTAAACTCGCACATCGATCTAAGCGTTATTCCAAACACTTTTTTTGCAAAACAAGGCTTAATATTAAAACGTGGGCTGGCAAAGATCCGAGGTGTCCTTGACCGTCGGGAGAAAATTATTTATCTTGATTTATCGGTGCCAGCTACTAAAATCAAATTCGTAAAGCTGCACGAAGCCGGGCATGAGCTTTTGGGCTGGCAGGGTAAACTTTTAAAGTTTTTGGAGGATAATGATGAAACGCTTGACCCGGACATCAATGAAGAATTCGAATCGGAGGCTAATTATTTTGCATCCTCAGCGCTTTTTCAATTGCAGTTATTTACTGATAAAATGAAGGAATACCCTTTGGAACTGGCAACCTGTTTAGAATTATCAAAGTTATTTGGCGGGTCATTTCATGCCGCGATCCGTCGTTATGTAGAAAACTCTCCAAAAAGATGCGCTTTACTGATTTTGAATAAGGAAAAATCAGGGCCATTCAGCCCTACTAAATTGACATTAAGAACCTACATCCAATCCCCGTCATTTACCGATGAGTGGGGCATGGTTGGCTGGGGAGAAGAGTTTGAGGATGATGCTCCCTTTGTGCAAAACTTTCTGGAAAATAGACGGTTATTAAAAAGCCAGTTGGAAATCGATTGGCTGGGTGAGGTGATTAAATGTAATTACCATTATTTCCATAACGGGCACAATGTTTTTGTATTTATGTTTCCATTGGGGGAATCCGTTAAGTCCCGCACCAACTTTGTGGTTAAATATTGATCGGCTTATCAATATCCAGTCGTTTGAACAGATTTTTCACGAGATCTTTCAAATAAACCACTTGAAGAGGTGCCAACTGCTTAACTAGCGCGTCTAACTTTAACAAATGTTCTTCTTTTTTTTGCAGCTCCAGTTGGATTGATAGATGATGAAAATCAGCAAACAATTGCAATTTTTTATCTTTTATTTTTCCGGCCAACTCACTTGCCTGACGATATAGCAATCCGCCTATTTCAGTCTGCCCAAGTTTATAATGAAGCAGCCCTCGTGTGGCCAGGTAGACAACCCTATACTGCTCACTCAAACCTTCCGCATTTATTTTATTCAAAATCTGTTGTGCATTTGCTGTATCGTCTTTTTTCAGGTATGAAAAGGCCAAATTATTCAGCAAGGTAAAGTCGCCGGGAGTAGCTCGCAGCCCATAGTTACTGATCTTAATAGCTTCATCGTATTTTTCCAGTACTGATGCTGCGATGAAAGACCCAAAGGCAGCCGGTTCCCTTGAAAACGGTTGATCAATAAACCATTGCAATGTGCTTGAGTATGCCGGCCCCCAGGATTTGCCATAGAAAAATTGATAAGCCTTCGCCTCAAAGATATTAGGTGTTCTGTCAAAAATGCCCTGATTAACCTCGAGATCAAGGATATGATTTCTTGCCCATACCGCTTGCGCCAACGAATTATCATTGGGGCTGATCAAAGATTGGTTGAATAACCGTTTTGAATTCTTTACACTTCCGGAATTTAATTCTACAGTCGCTATTGCAGAAAGTAATTCGTTTAAATCGTAAGAAGAATAATTTTTAGAAATAATTAACTCTGTACCTCTTTTAATATTAAATGAGGCTTTATTATCTAAAGATGAAATACCGATGTCGGCAGATAACAACCAGGGATCAAACTTAAAAGCAATATTGCTTTTTAATATCTGCTTTGCTTTTTTATAGTCCCCTGTGTGTGTAAAAAAACGTGAGGCAACCCGGCTAATGTATCGATTATCGGGCGATAACTGCGTAGCCACCAATATGCAACGTTCTGCCGCATGTTCTTTACCAATGATCAAAAACAAGCGTCCAAGTTCAATCCAACTGATAGAATTAAAAGGATTATGCTTAAGGCATTGGCGCAGGCTATTTATTTTACTGCCAATGATCTGGTCAAATTGATCGAGGTCAAGCAGTTGAATAAAAGAATCGTCATGTTCCGCCGGAAACAAAAGTCGTTCTGATACATCTTTCAAGGGCTTGGCTGCATTGATGTTAAACCGCAGAAAGGAGGCCGCTTCAACTGAATAGGCCTGGTCATCCAAGATAATAGATGAGTTAAGCAATTCTACAGCATTCTTAACAGATTTGGTTGCCTCCCAGTCACGAATTTTATCGGTATGGAAGTTTGGGCTTAGTGGTTCCTGAAGAGGCTTAGCATTGCCAATCGGACTTAACTCCCTGGATTGTAAAGTCTGCTTGAAGTCCCGCCAGCGCGGTATGACGTTCCTGTTCTTTTCATTATGCACCCAACCAGCCATCAGTTCATTCTTAGTTTAAGCGCATTCATTTCCTGCTTTTTCAGTAGACGGTCAAATATCGTGTTATAGCGCTCTAAACTTATCGTTTTATTTTTACCGAATATCGTTTTAGGATGCCCACGTTTATTCGGATCAGGATCGCACAACTGATATAGCAAGTTACCTAATTCTTCGCCCAATTCCTTATCATCTACATTACTTTTAAAAAAATCGATAGATTGCTCCAATGCAACATAAAGATAAGGAAGAACCTCACGATATGTTTGCGTCCAGTTGCTCCAATTGTGTTCAGGTGCGATATAAATTTTCATAATTGCAGTCATGTTCAATTGGGTATACAGAAAAGTGATCATGCTACCCAATTGAAATGCATCGCTGGCTATTCTTCTAAAAACCCAGTCTTGTGAAACGGCTTTATAATGAACTTCAGGTGCGGCATAAGCGGGGTCGCCAGCAAAGGGCATGAGGCCATAAGGCGTAGTCTCTCCGCGCAAATCCGCCCTGCCAAGATCACCTAATTTATGCGGACCGTCAGTGATTCTTAAAATATTAGACGGCTTTACATCCTGGTGCGCTATACCGTTATTGTGTAACTGATACAGGGCAACACATACACTATGCAATATTTTCAAATTTAAAATGTGGTCGATTTTTTTGCTAAAATCCATCTGATGATAGATATCACCCGCAGCTAACTCCATGATAAAATAAGGAACAGGTATAATTGAACCTTCTTCTGCAGGAACGGTACCCGCTTCAATCAGGTTGATGATTCGGTTAAGCCTTTTGTTTTTACAAAGTTCCAGTACATTCTGCTCAAATTGAAAAAAACCGGTTAATTGCCCCATTCTTTGCAGCGGATTTGATGACTTCAGTGCCATCGAAAAATCCAGTGCTTTTAAAAATGCTTTTTCGCCAGTTTCGGTATTGATTACATTATACGAATAAGAGAAATTCCCACCCGTGCCTTCAAGATGCTTGGTAATAAGATCGATAACTTTCCAGTTGTTGTCTAATTGTTTGCCAGCTAAAAGCATGGCGGGGTTTAAGTATGCTACAGTACTCATTTTAATTAATCAGGAATTCGCATCAATAGTGACGAAACATAAATATCGGGGAAATTAATGAAAATGACACAGCATAGTTTTACACAATAGTATTACTTACTAACGATTTTAGTAAATAACCATTTCAAAAAACACTTCTACACCATTTGGTTTAAGGTAATGATTAATTTATTATTGATAATTTGCATGGTACCCTCATCTCTGAGTTTCGCAAAAAGACCAAATTGTCTTCAAATGCATGAATTTTAAATAAAAACCCTTGCATGATTTTTGATTTATCCCGAACTTTGTAAAAAGTTTAGAGAGAATGTCAACGCTGGAACAACTGAAGACGCATTTGCAGGAAGGCCAGGTTTACCGCAGGAACGACCTTATGAAATGGTCGCGGTCGGTAGACAGGCATTTACATGCTTTGCTGGAAGAGGGGGTATTGCAGAAACTTTCTCAGGGCGTGTACTATTATCCGAAATCTTCGGCTTTCGGTAAAACGCCACCCGAAGAGGAAAATCTGGTACGCACCTTTCTGAAGGATACCCGGTTCTTATTGACTTCTCCAAATCTGTATAATGCTTTAGGCGTGGGTACTACGCAGTTGTATAACCAGCGCACGGTTTATAATCACAAACGGCATGGCCAGTTCAGGCTGGGCAACCGGACATTTGATTTCCAGGTAAAGCACCATTTCCCTGAAAAACTGACGCCGGAATTTTTATTGGTCGACCTGGCCGGTAACCTGGACAGGCTGGCAGAAGATCAGCACCAGGTACGGAACAACGTTTTGTCAAAGGCCCGGAGCATGGACAGGAACAAGTTGAAGCATGCGCTTGACCAGTACGGGACGGGCAGGGCTAAACGCATGCTGGCTCCGATTTTCGAATAGATCATGGCTGAATATCTGCACCATCACCCTGAGTTCCGGGAATTGCTTCGTATACTAGGAGAGGAAGCCGGTATCGAAACAGCCTTAATCGAAAAAGACTATTGGATCATGCACGCGCTTTATGGTCTGAAATCACAAGGCTATGATTTTGAGCTCAAAGGCGGGACTTCACTTTCCAAAGGCTACAAGATCATCGAACGTTTTTCGGAAGATATCGATATTCACATCAAGCCGCCGGAAGATCAAAAAGTCAACGAGAATCCCAAGAATGAAAAACCTGTCAACGTCGCTGCCCGCAAGAATTTTTATGACTGGCTTGCCGACGATATCAAAATTAACGGTATCGTACGGGTGGAGCGGGATACGGATTTTGACAATACCAAATCGTATTCCAGCGGAGGCATACGTTTGTTTTACGATAACTTGATCGATCAGGTGGAAGGTGTGAAGGCGGGGATACTTTTAGAAGCCGGTTTCGACAGGGTAACCCCGAACGAAAAATTAACGATCAGCTCATGGGCGTATGATTATGCCATAGCACAGGGAGTGGATATTGTGGATAACCGCGCTAAAGATATCGCCTGTTACCATCCCGGCTATACCTTTGTAGAAAAGCTGCAAACCATTGCAACCAAATTCCGGCGGGAGCAGGAAACGAGCCATACAGGCATCAACTTTATGCGCCAGTATTATGATGTGTATAGCCTGCTTGGCCGCGAAGATGTGCAGGCTTTCATCGGGACACCCGAATATTTACAGCATAAGGAAGACCGTTTTCCCAAACCCGATTTCGCTATGCCGGTCAACCAAAATGAAGCTTTCCTTTTAAACGATGAGGCGATCAGGGCTTCATTTAAGGAACGCTATGCCGGCACCGCGAAGCTGTATTATAACGGACAGCCCGATTTTGATACGCTGCTGGAAAGAATACATCGGCACATCGATAAGTTGTAAGCGCCCGCAGCCGTATTTCAAAGTTGTTACTCATTTGTTACTTTTAAACAAGCAACGCGCTGAAAATAAGGAACTTCTATTTTCCGGAAAAAAAAGCGCCAAAAAAAGTTATTAACACCTTGATTTTCAATAAAATAATGCTTATATTCTTTTTTGTTACTATTCTGTAACTCAATTCTCATAACTTACTGATAATCACATGGGAAGCACTTTCTGTATCGGTAAGTAATTGCGCAGGCTGACAAATGTTTACTAATATTGAAGGCGTTCACCTGCACTTCTACCTTACGCTAACCAACCCTGCCGATAAATTGGTCAAGATCGTCGTCCTTAGCTAATTTAAGTTTTTGTTTAAGCCTGTACCTGGCCATGCGGATACTTTTTGGCTCAACGCCAAGGCGGTTAGCTATTTCCTTGGTATCAAGCCCCATTAAAATATATGAGCAATATTTTAGGTCGAGGCGGGTAAGGCTGTTTTCGGCCTGTTGCTGCAGAGCATTGAAAAAACCGGGATGACTTTGGCTTATGACCTGCTGCTCATCAATACTTTTATCCATCCGCAGGTTTTGGTTAATGATGCGGCCCATCTGCCTGGCTACAGCCGGTGAATCGGCTTTGCGCGATTTTTCTTTTAACAACTCGAGTATAGCGTTCTTCTCTTCAATCTTCAATGAACCGGCCAGTAACTCTTTTTCCAGCCATTCAGTACGGTCCTGTAACAACTCCTGTTGGGCCTTTGCATGGGCATGTTCCTTTTCGCGCAGGGAAACCTGCAGTTCGGCTTCCTGTTTCTCAAGCATTAAGCGCTGGGCTTCGGCTTGTTGTAATTGTGCCAAAAGCTTTATTTCTTCTTTCTCCTGTTCGGTAAGCTGTTTTTGCTGCTGCGATGCTTTTAGTTTGTAATGGTAAGAGCTTAACAACAGCCCGAGTAAAATAATACTTGCCGACCCGATAGCTACATAAAGCCAGTTGAGTTGCTTATTAAAATCGGCGCGTTCGCGCAGGCGGGCAATCTCATTTTCTTTAAGTACAGATTGATATTCCTCTTCCAGTTGCTGAACGGTAGCCAGTTTCTGGCTGTCAAATACCTTGCTGTAGTAGTCGATATATTTTTTGTAATAATCGAGCGCTTTGGCCTTGTCGCCGCTTTTTTCGGCTACGTTTGCAAGTCCTAACATTAACCGCGACCGTGTGATAGCGACGCCGGGGGCAGAATCCTTTAATTCGGATATGCCTGTGAGCAGGTATTGTTCTGCCTTTTTGGGCGACCCATCGCGGAGCGCATATTCGCTTAATATGCCGTAGCAATTAGCAATAATTTCCTTACCGTTGGTGCGCCTGGCAATATCAAGTGCCATATTAACATAGTTATTAGCGCTGTCTTTATAAGCGGGAGGATAGTATTTGAAATAACTGTTTGCGATATTAAGGGCCGTTGCCGAAGCGTTACTTTGCAAAAGTATTTTTTCTGCATTATGCCGGTAGGTGGCTAACGCAATCCGGTAATATACCATTGACGAATCAAGCAGCACACGCCTGGACCTATTCTTTTCAAATGCGGAGAAAAAACTGTGGCCCAGCGTCATGTAACCTAACAATAAATCATCCGGATATAAGCTTTGCTTAGCCGCCGAAAGGCAATCGTACGCGTATTTGCGCTGTTTAAGGGTATCGCTGCCATAAGCGTAAATACTGGCGATGTAATGGTTGATGAGCGTCTTATAGCTAAATGCGCGCCGACCGTCGGCGTATTGTATTAGTTGTTCGGCTTTCAGCAAACCTGACATGGCCTTTTCATTATTTCCTTTTACCAGTTCCAGCCAGCCTTTGCGCAGCCAGGCAAAAGAAACCAGCACGTTATTTTTTGATTTTGCGGCAATCTGTACCGCGCTGTCGATAAAAAGGGAAGCCCGGTGTTGCTGGTTTTTCTGCATTAGCAAATACCCCATGGTAGCATAACAAAAAGCGGTTGCACCGGCATCGGCGTTCTCTTTTGCCATGATTAGGGCCTTGCCTGCGTTTGCTATGGATGCATCAATGTTTTTTTCAACAGTGGCTCGGGCAAGTTCGGCCATTACAACCGGTTTTTCGTGGTTACCGGCAGTTTTTAAAACTTGCTGTAAAGAATCAGTTACGAGTGATTGGGCCTGGGCTATGGTTGTGTATGATACTAAAAAAAAGGAGGTTATTGCGGCGACTTTATTCTTCAAAGGCATATAAAAAGTATTATTTCTTGCTTTAGGTATTACCCGGATATTAAGCTGATAATTAATTACCAGCATTATAACACAGAAGTTTAAGTAATTGTTGTAGATGATTTGTAGACGCTGTCAATCAAGATTGTAGACGGCTTGTAGTCGCCCTTTTTTTTGAGTGAGGGTATATGGGCAGCTAATTTTGGGTCACATCATTTATCGTTTAACCTTAAAAAACAAAAAGTTATGACAAACAAAAGCATGTCCATTGTGGCTTACATCACTATTATTGGTTGGATCGTATCTTATCTTGAATATAAAAAGCGCGCCGATAAAAGCCCTTTGGTTAATTATCACCTTGGGCAGTCGCTCGGCCTCATTATTTTATCAGTCATCCTGGGAGTTGCTCTCGCGGTATTGGCAGCTATTATCCCGGCCCTTTCGGTTGTATCGCTGGTTATCAGTGTCATTACGTTTGTATTGCTGCTGCTGGGTATTATAACCGCCAATAATGAGGCCATTAAACCCTTGCCGGTGGTGGGTAAATTGTTTGAAGGCAAATTTGATTTCTCCAAATAATTCTCATACAAAGGCAAGCAAACGGCGATATCCGGAAAGCCATTTTTACCTTTTACCTGTCACTATATTTTAATTAACGAACCCGGACCGCCAACAAATGTCGGCTTTCCGGGTTTAAATCAATTCAACAGGCTTTATGCTGCTACAATCATCACAGGTGCCTCCGGAGGGTGCTGAAGAGCTTTTAATTATTAACCTGATTTACCAGGGCCGTTACGCCGAAGCATATCTGCTTTTAAAAACGGAAACGCCTCAGCGGCCGGCCGGCATGTTTAACCTTGCTTTATGTTTTTACTGGCTGGGCAGTTATCGTGAAACACTGGTATGCCTTGATAAGGCTCAGATGTTACTGGCAATTGATCGGGGCGGGATAAGCCTCAACAGCGATAATTTTTACAAAGCCATCAGGGAAAAGCAAAATCTTATCGATGAATATAAACTGCCTCTTACGTCAAAATATATTGCTTTGTTTGGTGAGTTGGCGAAGGATAATATAACGCGGCTTAAAACAGATTGCTGGCTGCAGCTTGAAGTATATCAAAAGGTTATTGAGATTGCTACCCCCATTGCGCACAAAAATTATAAAAACATTGACGATGCGTTGCAGATAGCCAAAGAACGAATTTAAATATGACAAACGAATTTAACCAGATCAGGGATGCCTATCATCGCAACATGTTTAATCCGGCGCCCAATGCCATTGATGTGATGGGCATGTATCAGAATTTAACTGATATTCATATGGTAAATGAGCAGGAAGAAAACCTGTTCCACCTTGCAGCCCGTTTTACCGATCCGGAAGCCATCCGGTTTTTAGCAGGTGCGGGGTTGAAACCCACGGCCGACAAATACGGCAACACGGCTTTGCACGCACTCACTGGCACCAGGTTTGATTTGCAGGGTACTTCACATAAAAATAAGGCGAAGAAAATATTTGATACCGCCACTGCGCTGCTGGAGCTCGGTATCAACCCTAAAAAGAAAAACGATTCGGGCAAGTTAGCCTATTTTGAGGCCGGCCAGTTGTATATGTACCCTTTTATCGAAGCTATAGGCAATGCCGGCGTAAAGATGGATGCAACTGAATCGGAAGGAAAAAATCTTTTACATGTTATCTGTGATAAACTCGTCCACCGCAAAACCATACCCGGAGCCATAGATGCAGCAACGAAAACTGTAAAGATATTAATGGAAAAAAGCGGTATTGATACAGAGGATAAAGATATATTTGATACAACGCCCCTTACTTACGCGCAGCGCAGCGGGGTAAAGGAAATAGCTGCACTATTATCGGGCGATGAAACCGACATAGCTACCGGGGGGATGAGCATTCATGAGGCCGTATTAAACCGTGATGTCGCGGCCGTAGAAGCGCTTATCAAAGCCGGTGCAGACCTGGATGATTTTTCTGATCAGTACAAACGCACGCCTTTAATGCTGGCCTGCGAGTATCCCTCAGAGCCAATGGTCCGTTTACTGGCCGAAGGTGGCGGAGATGTGAATTTCAGGACAGGTAATGGTGATACCGTTGTTTTTATACTGCTTACAAAGGCCGTGAGTAATTTTGGAAGGGGCATGAGCCGCGACCTGAAAGATATTGTGAAAATGCTGCGTATATTGATCAAGCACGGACTTGATCTTGACGCAGCGGTGAATAACGATGGAGACACTGCTTTAAACATAGTATGCCAGGCCGGTTACCTGGCCGATTTAAATATTATACTGGCAGAAGAATTGGTTGAAGCCGGCTGCGATATTAATAAGCCTAACGTTTGGGGCAAAACACCGCTGATGAATTTTGCACAAAAAGGAAATGAAATTAAATACAATATTGCCGAACTGCTGCTTGACAATAACGCCGATACCACCTACGCTGATAAAACCGGTAACACCGCATTGATGTACGCTGCTGCGAATGGCGATAAAATGTCGGGCAAAAAAATAGTTTCGTTGTTGTTGGATAAAGACAGCTCGACGGTTGAAAATGTAAATAATGCGGGGCAAACAGCCGTTGATGTAGCAGTTCAGCATAATAACGAAGCTGTTGTTAAACTGATGCTTGCATAGCCTGTAATAAATAGATACCTATGGATAATATGTTTTTAAACGCGTGTAAAAACGCACAAAAAGGGATAGTACAAACATTCCTGAAAAAGGGAGGGATTAATGTTGACAAACGCGATAGCCTGGGTAATACGCCCTTATATTATGTATGCTTAAAAAGTGCAAAGGATATTGCCAAAATGCTTATAGATGCCGGCGCTGATGTTAACCTGGGCAATAACCTAAGCGAAACACCCCTACATTGTGCATCGCGCAGCGGCAGTAAAGACCTGATTAAATTATTAACTGATGCCGGTGCCGATGTGAATGCCGGTAATAACCACGGGCAAACCCCTCTTTTTTATGCTGTACTTGCGGGTAAAACAGAAACCTCGCTTTACCTGATCTCATTAGGTGCCGATAGCGCCGTTAAAGACAATGCCGGTTACAGTTTGCTCGATCACGCTACTGCCAACGGTATGCGCGACCTGGTTGCAAAATTGTCGGCCGATGAAATCGCGCAAAAGGATGACAACGGCAACACACCGCTTCACCAGGCGGTTTACAATAACCATAGCGAAACGATAAGCGCTTTGCTCAAGTCGGGCGTATGGGATGTAAACGGATTAAATAACGACGGCGTTAGTCCACTGATATTTGCAGTTAATAACTCCAATATACACGTAGCCGGACTGTTGATTAAAAATGGCGCCGATGTTAACCTGCATGTACAGAATGGCAATTCGGCACTGCACTACGCGGCGGGTATGGGCAACTATCATCTTGGCAAAATGCTGCTTGAGGCGGGGGCCGAGGTCGATTCGCGCAACAGCTTTAGCGAAACTCCGCTTATTGTGGCAGCACAGTGCGGATTTAATGATTTTACAGCTTTTTTAATCGAAAACAACGCTGATGTAAACGCTGTAGATAATAACGGCCGGCACGCTATGGATTTTGCCAGTGAGCGCGGTTATACCGAAATACTGGAACAACTGTTAATGGCGGGTGCCGAAAGTCGGTAATAAAACGATACTGATTTATGATGAGTGCCTGCCGCAATATATGGAAACGGCAGGCATTTGTTTTATTGGAACCTTTTAACCGTACTTAATCAAGCAATGTCCAGGTACGTTTAGTTTGTATGGTTTGTATGGCTTGCTGCTCGGCAACTACAATGTTCTCTTTACGCTGCCCTATGTATTCTAATGTACTAAGCTTATTCCACAGGGCAACAATTACCCGCATAAATTCATCAATCGCTGTCATTGACGAGTTTATCTCATGATGATTATAAACTATTTCGATCAAACGAGCTAAAAGCTCTTCAAAATTGCCGGGTGTTACATCTTTCCATTCATAAAAATATTTAAGCAATTCTTCCCGTTCGGCTCCCGGCATGCTTTTAACGGTACTGAAAAACAGATGTGCCATTTCTGAAAAGCAGGAAACCAGTTGGATAGGCGGTTGAAGATAGATCAGGTTTCGGTATGTAAAATAGATCCTCGCTATATAATCAAGCATTTTATCGCACAGCAGCTTCACATTTTTACCGATGGTAGATACCGAATCTTTCGAGGTGATCTTGTCAATAATACGAAACGAAAGCAGCTGAAGGTTGTTGATCTGTGCCCCAAAGTTTTCATAATAGGTCATGAGGCCGGCATGGCTTATCAGCGCGGTACATGGCGGGATATAGGTTACATTGGCCTGAAAGGAGCTTCCGCTTCGTACAAATTTACCAACCTCCATAAAATGCGCCCCGATGCTGTTCAGTTGTGACGCCGGCAAAACAGTGATACTGTAATGTTTGCTGATATCAGGATAGCGGATGGGCTGTTCTTCCGGGTCGGGTGTGCCTGAGGGTACACGTTCAAAGGGGTTTACGGTAAGCAGCACATAATAGGTTTCTGATGCTTCATTGATAGTTTCCTGGCCAAAATAATGGCTAAATGTTAACGGTTGTTCGGCACGGGTAATATCAATCCTGAAACCTTCGGCAGTAATGGCGTTACACTGGTTTAAAGTTACCTGCACCTGGCCTGATGCCCGTTCGGTGATCTGGATATCCAGCGATGAGCTTTGCCCTTGTGCGGGTGGAAGCAGCCCGAAATTATTATTGTTGAGCGGCAGCGAATTGGCATCGCGTACTATATCATGAATAAAATTATCAGTATTAACAAAATGTGCGCTGGAAATTTTCATTCCATCTATCCAGTTCACAGGTTTATGTTTTAGTGGGCTGATCATGTTTTTTTGTTTTAATCAAGTTTACAGGTAAATGGCCTGATCACCGGTACGGGCGGGTTCACTTACCACTTCCGATACACGTTTGGCAAATATGGTTACCGATTCGGTTATCCGGTTTTCTGTAATATTAAGGTCCGGGTCGATAAAGTGGCGTTGCTTAAAAAACGACGGCTTAATATAAAAGATCCACTTATAGCTTTCATTATTATTAAGCTTATACTGCACCGTTGATTTTGGAAATTTAAGATTATAATCATCAATAAACTTTTGAAACCACTGGCCAAAGTTCATATTTGGCGGTGCTTTGGCCTTTACTTTAAGCGGTTCAGGATCGTCGGTGTTTTTATACAGATCAAGCTCGAGCACCATCAGCCTGTCAAAATCCAGGTGTTCCATACTGATCTCTTCAGGCGTACGGGGATATTGCCAAACCTTGTAAATTTCGAGCGGGATGCTTAAAAAAGCGATGTACCCCCACCAAAAAACCGGCGGTAATAAAAATATCAGGATGCTGGTTGAGGCCCACAGGCCATATTGCATATCATTAAGCCAGTTAAATGCCAGCTTGAAAAGAAACATCCCCAGCAAGCATGATATTAAAGAAGCCACGAGGAAAAACCATTTTTTATCAAGAAACTGATCTTCATGGTATTTGCCTGCAAGCCAGGTGTAAAATACACCCATACCTAAATATATCAGTTGGCAAAATAAGTACCCCCACGGCATAAACTGCATACCTAAAAAGCCCAAAAAACCCGGAACTCCCAATATAACAGCCGTTAAAAGTAAAGTGATGATAAGGCGCCTGTTGCTTAGGTATTTGTTTTTCTTGTTCACCACCGACATGATCAGCGCGGCAATGAAGAACAGGACAGGAGCTATCAGATAACTTATAAAAAACGATTTAAGGTTCATGAGTATTAAATATGTAGGCCGGGCAGCTATCTTATATTAATTTCAATTTAGTATAATCAATTACCGATAATATTGGTTATTGTTTTGGATAGCATCAATTATTTAAATCACAAATGAGAATAAAAAAGCCTAATCAAATTGATACCGACTTTAAAGCGGCAGCTATAGCGGCCGAAATTATTGAAAATGAAATGGTTAGTACCGGTGATGTAATAATACTGCCCAAAGGCCCTAAAAAGCGTGCCTATGATAAGGAGATAGCAGGCATAACGGCTGATAAAAAAACTGAAAGTAAAAAACCGGTAACCACCATTTGGGTTAACCGCGATGGCTTTTATGATATGCTGCCCGAGGGATTGTTTCACCGGCCGCCGGCTTCGAGTGTGATGATCACCGAGGAGGATATGATCAAAGATATTAAAGCCCGCCGCGAAGAAGAAAAACAAACCCGTCGCTTTTTTGCCCCATTTGAGGCCGAGCTTAACTATTTCAGAACACTGGTCGAACTTTATGAAAACCGGCTCGACAAAAAAAATGAATACGATGAGCTGATCAATATATTCTTAAAGGAATGGCAGGAGTTTGAGTGTTTTACAAAAAAGCAGATGCTTATTTTGATACATGTTTTACCTGTAATACATGAGCAGCGCAATAATATAAATTTTGTAAGCAGTATCATTAATATGATGTTCGATGTACCTTTATCATTGCATTACAAAACGGTATACCCGAAGCAAAAAAACGATACCACTGTAAATGGCGGAACAGCCCTTGGCGCCGGTACTTTAGGTGTAAACTTTATTGCCGGGCAGGTTATTGAGGCCGAGCGAAAATTAATCATGAACATAGGCCCGGTGAGCGCCACCCGGATGCTGGAGTTTTTACCCGGCACATCTGCTGCAAAAGCTATTGATGTATTGTTATCCTACTTTATACCTTTAGGCACCGGCGTACAATTTAACCTCCTTGCCGATCCTGCCTCGCAAAAATTGGTTGTCGGCGGAGCAGGGGCCAATGCTACCCTTGGTTATACTACTTATTTGGGGTGACGATGATACCAATCTCAATTTTATATCCTGGAGTGTGTACGCGTCTTTTTCACAAAATAAAAATTGTCATATAGATATAGGAAGGAACGAGCATAGGGTGAAAGTGAAATCTTCTACACCCCCACAATGCAGACGTACAACACATTTCTCACTCGTTCTTCGTTTCGAAATGACTTTCATATATAGTTACTTCTTAGCCTGCTTCAACAGCCAGTGGGCAACATCATTCACTGCTTTATCATTCTCATATCCGGCAGGCAGCCTGCCGTTCACATATTCATTGTAAAGCCATGGATCGCCAACAGCTATTACCGTGCCCTTACCATATTTGGCAGATGCTATGATCGTAGCACCATCTTTATTTTTAAGCACAGGTACGGCAGTCCCGGCTAAACCTATCGAACAGGCATCTTTCATAAAAACCTTAGTGGCTGTCTTCAATACCGGATTGTTTTTTACGTAGACAGCACCATCCTCAAAATGAGCATCATCAATTACGTGGTTTTGCAGATCGTTATTGAAATGCATCCCGAATTTAGCAGCAAGGTTATTGAAATGAGGCAGCTCCACATTAACGCTGTCGTTAGCCATCATCAGCAGCACACCACCTTTTTTTACCCAGGCAGCAATTTGCTCAATGTCATCTTCCTGGATATAGTTTGGGTTCGGGCTCTCCTTTTTGGTATCAGGGTCTACAATGATATAAACTGATGAACCTTTCAGGTTTTCCAATGTAGGCGCTGTGCCAAGCGTATCCAGCTTAGCGCCGCGGCTTGTAAAAGCCTCGCCAAAGATCTTGAAACCGTTATTATCCGCTTCATCCCACAGGTAATGGAACCGCTCCGACTGCCCGTTGACACCTTTGTGTACCTCATGGTTAAAATAATAATCGAGCGTTACAGTTTGGGCGCTTGCGGCAAAGCCGGCAAGAGAGAACAGGGTTATAAGGGATGATCTTAGTTTCATAGTAGGTTTATTATTTGGTTAGCCCGTGGTAGGTGTTATCACCATACATTTTAACTTTTCAGTCTATTTTCCAGGTGTTCAATTTTTTTAGGTGTAAACACTTTCGCTTGTTTTCAAAAAAAAACAACACTGATAATCAATAAGTTAACTTTATCGACAATTACCTTTTTAGCAAAAATGAACACATGTCCATTGATAATCAACAAGTTAATATTTTACAAGATCAAAAATTGAACACCTTGTTTTTTGAAAAATTGAACACTTTGTTTGTGCCCAATTTTACAGCCATATATCTCAGCGGTCATGCTGAGTGTTTAAATCCGGGGCCTCTAAAGGTTAGATGACAAAGAGGGCCTGTCAGTCTGAGCCTGTCGAAGACTCGTGCGCAGAGACCCTGCCCGCCATACTTCGACAGGCTCAGTATGACACTCCATTTTTTAAGTTGTCATGGGTAACTTGTTTCAGCACCCCACTCGCCAAGTAACTGTCATGTATGAAGCCGACCTTAGCAATGGGATCCGAAATAAATTCGGGATGACCTTAGTTATATTATTCCCCTAAACTCCTCCAAAAATCGAGAACCCGCCATCAACGCAGATCATCGAACCGGTTACAAATACCGAGGCATCGCTCAGCAACCATACCAGTGCTCCTTTCAGTTCATCGGCATGGCCAAAGCGTTTAAAAGGTGTTTGTTTGATCACCAGTTCGCCCCTTTGGGTATAACCGCCTTCGGGTTTGGTGAGCAGGTAACGGTTTTGTTCGGTAAGGAAAAACCCCGGTGCCAATGCATTCATCCTTATTGCATCACCATAACGGTTGGCCAGTTCAACCGCAAACCATTGGTTATAGCAATCAACAGCGGCCTTGCCTATATTATAGCCTAATACCTTGGTTATAGCGCGTTTTGAGTTCATTGACGATATATTAACAATGCTGCCTTTACCCGTTTTGGCAATGGCTTCGCCGAAAACCTGCGTAGGGATCAGTGTCCCCCAAAGGTTCAGCTCCATTACTTTTTTCATGCCATCGATATTCATTTTAAAAATATCCTCATCGGGCTGTAAAACGCCTTCGGGCATATTGCCGCCTGCACCGTTCACCAGGCCATCTATCCTGCCAAAAGCTGCCAGCAATTTATCTTTGGCGGCTACCAGTTCAGCCTCGTTCATTACATCGGCTACCAGTGCTATGGCTTTGCCCCCGGCTGCATTTATGGCGTTGGCACGCTCTTCTGCTACCTGGGCATTACGACCAAGAATGCCTACCGCGCCCCCCGCCTCAACAATACCATCTATAAATGCTTTGCCTAATATGCCTGTTCCGCCGGTTACTACAATTACTTTTCCGGCTAATGAAAATTGATTCTCCACTTAAACTATATTTTTAAGGTTGATGTATAATTATTTCAGATCTGTTATAGCTATGGCGTCCATATCGGTGTAATCGAGGTTTTCGCCTGCCATACCCCAAATAAAGCTGTAATTTGCCGTACCGCTGCCCGAGTGGATGCTCCATGGCGGCGATACCACGGCATCGTAATTATCCATGGTGATATGCCTTGTTTCCTGTCCTTCGCCCATGTAATGAAAAATTTTCTGGCCGGCAGGTACATCGAAATAAAAATATGCCTCCATACGCCTGTCGTGCACGTGCGCCGGCATAGTGTTCCAAACGCTGCCTTCATGTAATATGGTAAGCCCCATTACCAGCTGGCAGCTCCGTACACCTTCCAGGTGGATATATTTATTGATAGTGCGTTTGTTTGCCGTTGCTACCGAACCCAGTTCAACCTTAACCGCATCAGCGTGGGTAAGCAGGGTTGTTGGGTATACCGCGTGTGCCGGCGATGACAGCAGGTAAAATACAGCCGGCACTGATGGATCGGCAGTTTCAAAAGTCACGCTTTTTGTCCCTTTACCAATGTACAGGCAATCAAGCTTATTCATTTCAAAGACTTCTCCGTCGGCTTTTACTACACCGGCACCGGCTACGTTAATGATCCCGATCTCGCGTCGCTCTAAAAAATATTCGGCGCGCAGGTTCGGGTAATTTGGCAGCTCAAGTGTTTTACTTACCGGGTTAGCCATGCCAACGATCATCCTGTCGTAATGGGTATAGGTACAATTGATCTGATCGGGCTGAACCTGTTTATCTATCAAAAATCTTTCGCGTATGGTAGTGGTATCGTAGCTTTTAAAATCCGTTGGGTGGACGCTGTGTATTGTTTTCAAAGCAAATGTTGTTTTAGAAAATCTTTTGTTAATAAATACAATTCTACAATCTTATAAACGATTTCAAAAGCCATTTAAGCCTTATTTTCACTCCAACGTTATAGTGATAACACGATTACTAAACCATTTAAAAGCTAAACTATAACGTTAAAGTAAATATTTAACAGATCATATATCATTTTAATTAATTAAGCTTGTATTATTGGTACATAATGAGCTGCCGAACCAGGGCAACGCCAATTCAATAACCGGTAAACTAATAAACTATGAAACAATTAGCAGCCTATAAAAACATCGCGCTACTAACCGTCTTTTTACTTATTGCAGGCATTGCTAATGCCCAGCAGCAGGAGCTTACAGCTAAAAGCGCAAAAACATGGGTAAAAAGCCGCATTTGGGCTAATGGGTTAAAGCTTAAATTAAACTCATCAACCAATAACCTCGAATTTGCGAAACAATATGCCGCCAATAAAGCGGTATGGGATAAGGCTTTTGAATTTCTGCGCGAACGCAATCTTGATCAGATAGCTCCCGGCAAATATCCTATAGATGGCGATAATGTTTATGCATCCGTTACTGAAGGCCCTTCTAAAGAGTTTGAACAATCGGCCTGGGAATCGCACCAAAACTATATCGACCTGCAATATGTAATCAAAGGCAAAGAAAAGATCGGTGTTGCCCCCATTGAAAGCCTTACGGTTACCAAACCCTATGACCCGGCTAAAGACGGCGCCAACTACAGCGGCGAGGGTAAATACTACACCGCCACTCCCAACGAATTCTTCCTGTTTTTCCCTGGCGATGGTCACCGGCCTAACATCAAGGTTGATGGTTATGATAAGGTGAAGAAATTGGTTATTAAGATAAAAGTGGTGAAGTAAGAATAGTTGTCTGAACCGGAATTAAACGAATTATTTGAATTTTTCGAATTTGCTTAGCATTTTGTTAATTCCTTAATTCGTTTAATTCCGGTTCAGACTATTACACTTGTACCGTTTTCACCAGTTTCCGCACATCAAATCCCTGATTGGCAGCCTGTACTACCAACTGATTATAGATCTGATCATCAAGTGTTGAACGGCGGCTCAGGATCCATAAGTAATTTCTATTCGGGTGCCCTACCATGGCATAGCTGTAATCATCAGCCAAAGCAATGATCCAGTATTTACCTTTAAATGGCCACTGAAATTGTACTTCCAACTTTGCGTTACTTGTCTTATCAGCAACAACAGCACTGCCCTCGGCAATTTTTATCTTATTATCTTTTATACAACGGTTTTTAACAATGATACTACCATCTTTTGCTAAACCATAGGCTGCCGAAGTAAAAGTGCAACCCGACTCAAACCATTGCGGGAAAGCGGCAATTTCAAACCAGGAACCAACATATTTTTTCAAATCCACATAAGGAACAGTTTCAAGCGGTTTGCAGCGGGTTGCCTGTAAAGCTAAAGCAGTTAAACCCAATGCTACAGAGGTTGCAATGATCTCTTTCTTCATAAACCAATAACGCCTGTTATGGCCAAAAAGTTTAAAACAAAAGCATATTAACGGCAGCCAAACACCATATCATTATTTAATTACCTTTGCGCCAAAGCATTATTTTTATAACATGCCCGGTAAAACAAAGATCAGTATTTTAGGCTGCGGCTGGTACGGCAGCGCATTGGCTAAAGGGTTAATTGCCGATGGCATGCAGGTAAAAGGCTCAACCACTTCTACCGCAAAAATGGATAACCTGGCTGCTTTGGGCATCCGGCCCTATGTAGTAAACTTTTCGCCGGGCGAGGAAATATATGATGCCGATTTTTTTGATTGCGATATTTTGTGGATATCCATTCCGCCCAAAAGCCGCAGCGGTGAGGGTGATATTTTTTTACAGAAGGTTAAAGGCATTGTCCATGCCATAAAAAGGTTTGCCATACAGCAAGTGATTTTCGTCAGCTCCACAGGGGTTTATGCCGATAACAACAGGCATGTGAATGAAGAAACCGATCCACAGCCCAATACAGAAGCCGGCAGGATATTATTTGAAGCTGAGAAACTTTTCCGTGCTGAGGATGGCTTTAAAACAACCATCATCCGTTTTGCAGGATTGATTGGCCCCGGACGCGATCCCGGCAGGTTTTTTGCCGGTAAAAAGGAGATCCCTAACGGTGACGCGCCAGTAAACCTCATCCATCTTGATGATTGCATCGGCATCAGTAAGACAATATTGGCTAAGCAGGCTTTCGGCTATCTGTTTAACGGCTGCTCCCCTAAGCACCCTGCTAAGGCTGATTTTTATACACAGGCTGCTCTTGATTCGGGCTTTGAAAAGCCGGAGTTTATAAGGGAGTTGAAGGAATGGAAAGTTGTGGAGAGTATAAACGTTGGACCGGTATTAGCTTATCAATACCAGGTCTTGATTTAATGACAAAGGTTTAACTCTGTGCAGGCAAATCCCCTCTTGAGAGGGGCGTGGAGGAACGAGCGGTAGCAGGGGTGTGTTTCTGCGATAGGCTTATCAAAGCAGAAACACACTCCTCCACCCCTCTCAAGTGGGGAATCGCACATTCCCCTGCCTTTCATCCCTTAAACAGCGGCTATTGAGTGGACACTTGAACTTGCGATAATCGTTAAAACACCGGCGCTTTCGCCTTATCACCCATCACAAATACCAGCTTCCCCCCTTTCATAATATCCTTATGTGTAATATATTCTTTGGGGTAAGGTTTACCATTTAAGCTGATGTTTTGCACATATTTATTCTCTTCGGATAGCCCCTTTGCTTCTATCACAAAACTTTTGCCGCCAGGTAAAGCAATGCTAACCCTATCTAATAGCGGCGCACCAAAAACATAACGGCCATCTGCCGGATTAACGGGATAAAAACCCATAGCAGTAAAGATATACCAGGCCGACATTTGTCCGCAGTCATCATTGCCAGAGAGGCCATCGGGTTTGTTTATATAAAACTGGTCGGCAATTTGCCTTACCAGTTCCTGGGTTTTGGCAGGGTTCCCGGCAAGCGTGTACAAATAAGCCACATGATGGTTAGGTTCGTTGCCATGTGCATACTGGCCTATTAACCCGGTAACATCAAGCGTTGAGCCTTTTCCAAACACTTTTGAATCCATAGTAAACAATGAATCCAGCTTGCCCGAAAATGCTTTTTTGCCGCCCATGAGTTTAATCAAACCCGGAATATCATGCTGAACCTGCCAGGTATATTGCCAGGCATTGCCTTCGGTATAGTCACCACCAATGGCCAGTTGGCCACTATCTAAATTGGCAAAAGGCTGTATCCATTCGCCGTTTGATTTTCGGCCACGCATCAAACGTGTGCTTTTATCAAACAGGCTATTATAAAACAGAGATCGTTTGATGAAATAATTGTAATCACTTTGTTTGTTCAGCGCCTTGGCTAATTGAGCGGCGCACCAATCGTCGTACGCGGCCTCCAGTGTACGGGAAACAGCTTCGCGTTTTACAGTATCTGATGGCAGGTAGCCATAACGCAGATATAGGCTCCAATCGTATTTTGGATTTTTATTATGTGTGAGCGTGTTTTTAATGGCAGCAAATGCCTTTTGCCGATCAAAACCTTTAATCCCTTTCAGCGCGGCATCTACAATTACCGGTACGGCATGGTTACCGATCATGGCGTAGCTTTCCTTACCCCACAGCGTCCAGATTGGCAGCATACCTGCCACGCCGTTGTGTTGTAACATGCTCTCTACCATTTGCCCGTCTTTTTCAGGACAAATAATAGTATACAGTGGATGGGCGGCCCTGTAAGTATCCCATAATGAAAGCGTAGAATAAAAAACTTTATCAGCGGATCGGTGCACCAGGCTGTCGGCTCCGCGATATTGACCGTCAACATCCGCAATGTTGTTAGGCTGGATCAAGGCGTGGTACAGGCTGGTATAAAATGCTATTTTCTCTTTTTTGCTGCCTTCGGCTTTAAGTTTACCAAGATTATTTTCCCATGTACGGGCTGCTTCCGTTTTTACCTGTTCAAATGTTTTGTGCTGTGTTTCGGCCAGTAGGTTTTTATGCGCACCGGCAATACTTACGCCCGATACCCCAACTTTAGCTTCAATAGTTTCACCGGGTTTCAGATCGAAATCCAATATTAAGCGGCGTTTATTATCGCCATCAATAAAATGCTGTCCGGTAAACGGGCGGTTAAAAACAGCCGTGAAATATACTTTTTTATCTACCCATTGGCTGGTGAAGGCATAACCACTGATAGTTATTTTGCTATCGATAGTGATCTCCCCGTCAGAAACATGCTCAGCCAATTGCTCCGGGCTATCAACCAGTCCGCTTTGCATATCAACAAGCAAATGTGCTTTACCGGCTTTTGTAAAAGTATACCGGTGCAAACCAGTATGGGCAGAAGCAGTTAGTTGAGCCTTAATATTGTTATCGCCCAAAATCACTTCATAATAACCGGGCGATGCTTTTTCTTCCTGATGAGAAAATTTGCTTTGAAAATTTTGAGGTTGATCGCCCTGAAAGGGAAAAAACAGCACATCTCCTAAATCAACACCACCTGTACCGCTTAAATGGGTATGCGCGAAACCGGTGATCACGTTATCTTCATAACGATATCCTGAGCAGTAGTTCCAACCAAAATTCCCGGTCTCAGGACTAAGCTGAACCATACCAAAAGGCACCGTAGCGCCCGGAAAGGTATGCCCGGTTGCGGAAGTGCCAATGAAGGTGTTTACGTATTTATTATACGATTGCGCATTAACCTCAACAGCCAAAGTCAACACTAATAAAACGGCAATCAGCTTTTTCATGACCTTTTACTATTTATATTCAATTGTCTTTTTTAACACAACATCTTCGGCCGAGCGTGCTATCATCACATCAAATGTACCGGGTTCGGTTACCTGTTTCATTTGATTATTCCAGATAGCGATATCTTCGGGCTTTACCGTAAATTTAACTGTTTTGGTTTCGCCGGGTTTAAGGTTGATCTTTTCAAAACCTTTGAGTGCCATTACCGGCGTAGTTACCGAATTTACTTTGTTGCCCACATACATTTGCACCACTTCCTTACCCGCCATACTGCCGCTGTTGGTTACATCTACCGAAACCGTTATAGTCTCATTTTTTCCGAACGACGCTGCCGGCACCTGCAGATTACTGTATTTAAATGAAGTATAGCTCAATCCATAACCAAAGGGAAACAGCGCATCCGGCGATGAAAAAACATAGTCTTGTCCCGGTTCTTTGGTTGAACCCGGATTGTGATAAAACCCTTTATTGGATGCCACATGGTTATAAAACACTGGAATATGCCCGGTTGACTGCGGGATAGATACCGTAAGCCTGCCTGATGGGTTTACCTTGCCGAACAGGATGTTGGCAATGGCATTGCCTCCCCTTTCGCCGGGATACCAGGCCTCCACAATAGCCGGGATATTTTCTTTTTCCCAGCTGATACTTTGCGGCCTGCCGTGTACCAGTACCAAAATTACAGGTTTACCTGTTTTATAAACAGCCTGCAACAGTTCACGTTGTACCCCATCGGGATCAATGTCGGTTACATCATAGCCTTCGCCGCAGGTAAACGGGTCTTTAGGCTCGCTTTCGGGTGCATGCCCGTTCCAGCCAACACCGGAGAATACCACGCTGGTGGTACCCAAAACTACAACCACAGCATCGCTGTTTTTTGCTGCTGTGATGGCTTCGACAAAGCCGCTTTTGTCCGAACCCGAAAGCGCACAGCCTTTAGCATAATTGATTTTTATTTTATTGCCGGCCAGCTGTTTTATGCCATCAAGCACTGTTGTACCCGAACGGCTGTCGCGGGTTGAACTGTAATCGCCATACTGAACCTGGTTGGCATTAGGGCCGATTACCGCCAGCGATTTCAGGCTGTTCATATTGAGCGGTAAAAGCTGCTTATCGTTTTTAAGTAGGATGATCGATTCCTCGGCTATCTGCTGCGACAGGGCGATATGATCAGGCGTGTGTACCCGTTTTTTTAGCGCTGATGTATCGGGCAATGCCTTTTCAAACAAACCTGCTTTAAATTTTATAGTAAGGATACGGGCAACAGCGCTATCAACCAACGCTTCTTTTACTTTTCCGCTTTTCACCAGGCCAATCAGTTTATTATATACGTCGGGGCTCGGCGCTTCCAGGTCAACCCCGGCGTTCAAGCCAATTGGAGCAGCGCCTTCGGCGTCCTTGGCAATATGATGAAAAGTGTATAAATGTTTTAAACCTTCATAGTCCGAAAAAACATAGCCTTTAAAACCCCACTCCTCCCGCAATATGGTTTGCAGCAGGAAATGGTTAGCATGTGCAGGCACGCCGTCAATTTCGTTGTAAGCCGGCATCACAGCGTAAATATTTGCATTTTGCACGGCATCTTTAAAAGGCGGCAAAAACATCGACCGTAGCTCCCTTTCCCCTACTGATGCCGGGGCTAAATTGATACCTGCCACGGGGATACTGTAGGCCGCGAAATGCTTGGCTGTACACATCACTTTGTTTTTACCAATACCGTTTATTGTTTGCGAAGGATCACCCTGCATCCCAATTACAAACGATGTACCCATCCTGCTTACGAGATATGGATCTTCGGCATAACATTCCTCATTACGGCCATAACGCGGGTCGCGGATGAGATCGAACAAAGGCGAAAGCGCCTGGTCAACTCCTGACGAGGACGCTTCATAAGCGATTACCGAACCCATTTTTTCAATCAGCGCCGGGTTCCAGGTGCTGCCCTGCGCTATAGCCTGTGGAAAGATGGTAGCGCCTGCTGCCAGTTGCCCATGCAGGCACTCGCCTATTTGTATAGGCGGGATACCAAGTCTTGTTTTTTCTTTAGCATATTTTTTTGCAGCGATTGAGCGTGATGCTACATCATTGATATTGGTAAAAGGGCTTTCGCAAACGCCATAAGCAATTGGGTTTTGCATCGAGCCTTTTAACGAGTTCATGCTCATCTGGCCCACCTTTTCTTCCAGCGTCATACGGCTTAGCAAGTCTTTCACGCGTACAGGCACAGCTGCCTTGGGGTCTTTATAAACCTGCGCGGCTGCGATGTTAATTACAAAAGCAAACGCGATCAGTAGGCATAATTTCTTTTGCATAGTATCCAGATATTTAATTTTCAAATGTAGAGACGCATCACATGCGTCTCCCACATGCAAAGCATCTTTGCTTGTCCTCCTCGCCGTTGTTGGTGTTGTCACCAACAACTTTTCATGCGGCATTTCAGAAAATAAAAATCATAGGAGTTGTTGGTGAC
This sequence comes from Mucilaginibacter sp. SG538B, assembly GCF_013376065.1. Classification (NCBI taxonomy): domain Bacteria; kingdom Pseudomonadati; phylum Bacteroidota; class Sphingobacteriia; order Sphingobacteriales; family Sphingobacteriaceae; genus Mucilaginibacter; species Mucilaginibacter sp. SG538B. Next base: position 446,527 of record NZ_JABMJI010000001.1, on the reverse strand, counting down.
AACACCAACAACGGCATATTTCATCATGTTCCCTCAGGGTCTCTCGCAGAGGACCCTGAGGTTCTTTGCGTTCTAAACATTTACCAGGATATTCAGAACAGCGAACCGGCGTGGCGTAGACATCAGGGTCCTCTGCGAGAGACCCTGATGGGACGTTAAGTAAGCATATTTTCTTTTGCATAGGTAAGTGGTTTGGTGGTTAATTACCCTATAAATGCACAATGAGAACCGTCATTGCGAGGAACGAAGCAATCGCGAACTATACAGGGCGGACCTGCAAATCGGGGATTGCTTCGTTCCTCGCAATGACGCTTTTTATTTTTAATGCATCAAATAAAACTTAGGATAAAGCTTTTCCCCTCCGGCTACCTTCAATTCTATCAGGGTTTGATTCTCATTAGCTTTATCAGCCATGTAATGTCCGCTTAAAGCATAGATGCCTTTTTTCAAATGTAATAAAGCTTTTTGCGGTTCTACATAAGTATTCAGCCCGGGTTTAATTACCGGTACTTCATCCAAAAACAAAGCCGGGCTAACCTCAAAACCGGTAGTTAATTCATAATCCGCTTCCTTGTCTATTTTGATAAAACCTTTAATTTTAACCCAGTTGATAAAACCTTCGGTTGCAATTTTAACGGGTACAATCAGGCTTGTTTGGCCGGTTTCCGTTGGCTTTTCATTTTCCAGCTTATCTATATCGCGTTCCCTCGTTTTAAAAACCTCGTAAGCCATACCGGTTTTGAGGTTAGCAACTTTTTCATGTGCATGCTTGATATTCACCCGCCTGATGCTGGCCATTTGGCGAATGTGCTGATCATTCAATGTCCAGGTGGTGAAGGTTCTTAAACCGATGCTATCTTTTAAAGGTACATTAATGTTTACCGGGAAAGGTACAGCCGGGCTATTGGCATCCGGCATTTTACCGTTTAACGCGTACCGCACTTTAGCTCCTTTCAGCGGGTAGCTCAGCGTTAGTTTAAACCGGCTTTTATTGGTAATTATATTGCCTACGCCGTCAATATCAGGCAGACGGGCGTTGAAATCCCACAACTTAAACAGGCCGTACTGGTTTTTCATTTTCCAGCCGAAGCGCTCCAGGTTTTTTTCATTTTTCGGGCTCCAGGTGAGTTCGGCCACGGCGAGGGCACGGGGGTAAACCATGTATTGCAGGTGCTGTGCGTTGGGCACCTTTTCGTTCCAGATATTGCCCTGGGCACCTAAGATATACTCGGCTTCGGCATTGGTTAGTTCTTTCGACTGCGGCTCGTAGTTATAAACCATTTGCCAGGTAACCGGCGGGTTCCAGCCTATCGGTTCCAAATCTTCGTTAGCCTGCGGAGCATCAAAGTACATGTATGGCAGCGGCGTCATTACTACATGATGATGCATCCTGGCGGCAGCTATGCCCCCGGCTTCACCCTGCCAGCTCATTACTGTTGCGGATTCGGCAAGGCCACCCTCTAAAATCTCGTCCCAACCAACCAACTTCTTATTTTTTGACAGCAGGAACCTTTCTATCCGTTTAATAAAATAACTCTGTACTTCTTTTTCGTTTTTCAGGTGCTCACGTTTCATGAGTGCAACTGCTGTAGGGCTTTTGAGCCAATCGGCCATCTCAGCTTCATCACCGCCAATGTGAATGTATTGGTTCGGGAACAGTGCTATCACTTCTGTCAGCACATCTTCCATAAATTTGAAAGTATATTCACTCGGGTCAAGCATCCGCACGCGGTGTTTAGCCCCTGTCGAATCCTGGCAGCCCAGTTGCGGGTAAGCAAAAATAGCAGCCTCGCTATGGCCCGGCATTTCAATTTCGGGCAGAATGGTCACAAATCTGTCCTGCGCATATTTAATCACATCCCTAATTTCATCCTTGGTATAAAACCCGTCGCGACCGTCATCTATCAGGTTGTCCAGCTTGCGGAATTCGCCCCGTTTGGCATAGTAGCTGATCCTGGCACCAACTTCGGTAAGGCGCGGATATTTATCAATCTGGATGCGCCAGCCTTCATCGTCGGTTAAGTGCCAATGAAACACATTCAGTTTGTAATGTGCCATTACATCGATGTATTTTTTCACTTCATCAACTGTAAAAAAATGGCGGCTTACATCCAAACTCAGACCACGCCAGCCAAAACGTGGCTGATCGGCTATGGTACAGGCGGCAACTTTTAGGGGCGCTGCTTTATCTGTCGGCAACAACTGAATTAATGATTGTACCCCGTAAAAAACACCAGCCCCGCTACCGCTGATACTTACCGATGCAGGATTCACATTCATGGTGTAGGCACTCTCAGCATTTGACCAAACATTGTTTAACCTGATGGCTGTTTTGGCAGGGATCTTTTCAAAAACTTTTACCGTTGTTTGCAGGCCGTAGTTTTGATTAAGGTAATCCTGCAGGTATTTGCCTATTGGTTCTGTCTCTTTATTAACCCCGATCACGGCATACTTACTTAAAATAAAACTGCCCTTACCGGCTTTTAAACTCACCGGCTGCGGGATAATATGAAACTGTGCGTTTACCGTTATTGCCAATAAAAGCAGTGAGGTGAACAGTAAAATATATATAAAAGATAGCGTTTTCTTCATTTCGGTAGATGATGAATAAAGATTATACCTTAATGGTAATATTCCTTTTGTAGAGGATCCAAACCGGGATAAAAATGATCAGCACAGTCAGGATAGCTCCGGCCAGTGAAGCGTTTTCGGGCGAGAGATATGGCACAAATAACTGATTATAAGTGAACGACCATAAATTGGTTTTACCTACCGGGATGGCAGCTATTAAAGCCGGGATAATATCGGCCAAAACATAGGCAGCAATGGCATTACGCCCGAACGCTAAAAATGGCGGCAGCAGGGCTTTATTCCCTTTGATATCGATAAACCAGTATGACAATGCAAGAATATTAATAGCCAAACCCGCGGTAAGCAGAACAAACGAGCTTGTCCACAATTGTTTGTTGATGGGGAAAAATGGATTCCAGATCAAGGCCAGTATGATCAATACGATGCCGGCTCCCATTATTTTAAACAGATCAGCACGGGTTGCAAGCTTGCCCATTTTGAGCCAGGTACCGGTGAATACACCTAACAAACAGGTAGCAACAGATGGGATTGTCCCAAGCAAGCCTTCCGGGTCCCAGGTTTTGGAGGAACTCCAAAGGTGGTTTTCGGTAAATACCGATCTGTCAATCCAGGCGCCCAAATTGGTTGCCGGTTCAAGGTTAGGTGTACCAAAACCCGGTACAGGTACCAGCGTCATCAATAAATAATAACCAATTAAACAGCTTACAGCAATAATTACCTGTGTACGGATGCCGGTTTTAACGTACAGCAAGGCAGTTATGCCAAAAACAAGCCCGATGCGCTGCAACACACCGGGAAAACGCAGATGCGCGAATTGAAAATCGTTGATCAGTGGTAAACAAACGCCAAGGGCTATGATAATCAGCGTACGGCGCAGGATGGATAACAGCAATTTGTTATGATTAGCTATATCCGCTTTTTTACTTTCCATGGCATAAACGATAGATACGCCTACCATAAACAGGAAAAAGGGAAACACCAAATCGGTTGGGGTACAGCCGTTCCATTTGGAGTGTTCAAGCGGCCAGTAAATATGCCCCCAATCGCCGGGATCATTTACCAGGATCATGGCAGCTACGGTAAATCCCCTGAAAAAATCAAGCGACAAAAGTCTTGGGCGGCTTGTCTTTGTTGTGCCTGTGTTTTTAAGCGCTTCCTGCTGATTGATTACCATAGTTGCTATGTATTACAGTACTATTAGCTATTTTTTTTATGGGTTTTTAAAATGTATTTGAACTGGTAAGTACCCGAGCCCACATCCATCTGCATATCACCGCCGGCCGGTTTGATGTTAGCGATATCTTTATTGGTATTAATGTCGATATTATTTTCTGTCACCGGGCCATCGACCGCCGGCAAAGTGACTGTAGCAGTAGTATTTGGCGGCACAATTACATCAAGGGTAAAAATGCCGTTATCAATACTCCAGGCCGATTTTACCTTTCCGTAAAGTGTTTCCAGCTCGGCATTGGCATTGGTCAATTTGCCGCCGGGATGCGGGAAGATATTTATTTTATGAAAGCCAGGGCTACTCTCGTCGGTATTGATCCCTGCAATAACCCGGTACATCCAATCGCCAATGGCGCCGTAAGCATAGTGGTTAAAGGAGTTCATCTCCGGATCTTCAAAAGTACCATTGGGTTTTATGCCATCCCAGCGCTCCCAAATGGTAGTTGCCCCGTTTTTTACGGGATAAAGCCATGATGGGTATGATTCTTTCATCAACAGGTCATAGGCAATATCGGTATGACCGAAACGACTTAACACATGACAGATATAAGGCGTGCCTAAAAAGCCTGTGGTAATGTGTTCATCATAATCTTCAATATTGTTTACCAGCCTTTTGGCAGCAGATTCGCGCAGGTTTTCGGGCAGCAGGTCGAAGTTGAGGGCAAGTACATATGATGTTTGCGTACCCGAAATCATACGTCCGTTAGGTGTAACATATTCTGCCTGAAAAGCCTTTTTGATATCAGCTAACAGCGCGGTATATTTTTTAACATCATCTTCCTTACCCAATATAGTAGCGGCATTAATAACCAGTTGAGTTGAATAAGCATAAAAAGCCTGCGCTATCAGGTTTTTATCGGTAAGGGCGGCGCCATCCTCATAGTCGGTACCGGCGTAAAACAGCCAGTCGCCAAAGTGGTTGCCGGTGTCCCAAAGGCCGTTTCGGGTATGCCGGGTAATGTAGCCCACCCAGGCGGTCATGCTTGGGTACTGGTTTTCCAATACCTTTTTATCGCCGTAAGCCAGGTAAATATTCCAGGGGACAATAGTTGCCACATCGCTCCATCCTGAGGCTGCTGCCGAAGCGCTATCCAGCATGTTAGGGATCACATAGGGCACCGCGCCGGTTTTATGCTGGTCGGCCGAAAGATCTTTTAGCCATTTGGTAAAAAATCCGGCCACATCCATATTGAAGGTAGCGGTGCGGGAAAAGGCCTGGGCATCGCCCGTCCAGCCCATACGTTCATCGCGCTGGGGACAGTCGGTAGGCACATCGATAAAATTACCCTTTTGCCCCCATTGAATATTATGCTGCAACTGGTTAATGAGCGGATTGGAGGTAGAGAACATACCCGTTTGCGCCATATCCGAGTACATGGCAAAGGCAGCCACATTGGTAGAATCCAACTGGCCATCATATCCTTCAACCTTCAGGTACCTGAACCCCTGGAAGGTAAAATGAGGTTCGAATGTTTCAATACTATCGCCCTTAAAAACATATATGTTCTCCTGCTTGGCTGTACGCAGGTTTTTTGTGTAAAAATTCCCTTTCTGATCCAAAACCTCGGCATGGAGCAGCTTTACCGTATCGCCTGCTTTTGCCTTTAATTTAAACTGCACCCAGCCAACCAGGTTTTGCCCAAAATCAACCACATGCTCGCCTGCAGGAGTGGTAAACACTTTAAGCGGCTTAAACATTTCGTGCTTGCGCACCGGCGGACCAAATGTGGCCACTAAATTTTCTTTAACGGTATCAACGGTGCGTACCGAATCCCAGTTTAAATCTTTGTAAGCAATGGTCGACCAGCCTTTCTTCTCCTTGCGGGCATCATAAACTTCGCCATCAAAAAATGATGATGAACGGATTGGCCCATAAGCTACCTTCCAGGTTTTATCCGAATTAATGAGTATCCGTTTACCATTGGTGTACACCACCTCTAACTGAAAAAGCAAACCAAGCTTGGTGCCATACACATTCTTTTTTCGATTATAGGTGTAACCCCGGTACCAGCCGTCGCCAAGGGTTACGCCAACAGCGTTATCGCCTTTTAGCAGGTCGGCAGTTACATCATAAACCTGGTATTGAAGGCGTTTATTGTAACTCGTCCAACCGGGGGCAAAGTAGTCGCTGCTAATTCGTTTACCATTAAATTGCGCCTCATATAAACCGTGGGCAGTAATGTATAAATGCGCCGCACGTACCTTATGATCAAGCTTAAATGTTTTCCTGAACATGGGGCATGGGCCACCGGTAGTATCCGACAGGTAATTATTTTCTATCCATTTGGCACTCCAGTCGGCGGGTTTAAGCAGGCCCATTTTCCATGAGTTAACCATGCTCCATGGGGTAACCTGCTGCCTGTTGTTCCAGACGCGTACCTGCCAGTAAACTTTCTGACGTGAAGCGAGCGCGGGGCCGCCATAGTAAACATGCAGCGATTCATTGGAATTAACTTTTCCCGAGGTCCAAAGCAGGTCTTTGCCTTTCAGTAAGGATACGGCATTACTGCCTACCCTTATTTCATAGGCAATTTGCTGAATGTTGCGATCCCGGGTTATTAGTTTCCAGCCAAGACGGGGAGCGGCATCGTCGACAGAGATGGGATTTATTTTGTATTCACAAACCAGGTTATCAACCCGGAACGGCGGAGGAACCGGCGGCACTTTTTGTGCTTGTACAATTATTGGCAGAAAAGAAAAAAACAATATAATAACGCGTGTGCATACCTTTTTACACATACCTTTTTTGGGGTTTTAATAGTTCATGCTATTAAATATACTTTAACAGCAATATTGTTTTGATATGCACCTGAAATTTTTCATCGAGCCTGCCCACAAAATGTGCGTTCATCGCAATATACACCTATAAACGTAATATAGCCTGGTAAAAGTTTCACCCTGGCCATGTAACATTATTAATGTTCGAGGTTAGCCTCATTAACGGGATATTGGAAAAGCAAACGGATATTGCTATAGGCCGCAGAATTAATTTGCCATGAACCATTTTTATAAGCCCGTTCGCGGGTAGCATGCGCTTTCATTACCTCTGTTGCTTTACCTGTACGTAAAAGGTCAAACCAGCGGTGATTTTCAAAAGCGAGTTCAACCTGGCGTTCATGGGCTATCGCCGCGCGAAACCCATCCTGACTGGAAACATTTAAATCAGGATTGTTATTCCCCATTGATTTAGGTTCAAGCCCGGCGCGCTGCCTAACCAGGTTCAGGTATTTGAAAGCATCGCCGCCGGCTGCGAAACCTTGTTCGTTTAAGCATTCGGCCAGCATCAGATAAACATCTGCATAACGATAAACCGGGAAGTTATTACCGGTAATGCCCTTAACATCCCCGATGCTCTGATACTTCTTGATGAAAGGCAGATCGATGCCGTACTCATCTGATGTAAAATCAGTTAATGAAGCATCCCTCCTTTTATCACCTTCTTCATAGGCATTTACAAGGTCCTGGGTAGGGATGTTCCAGCCGTTTAAAGCTCCATTGGCTATTTCATGACCGGTAATATCAGTATCATAATAATCCCAGGGAATAAATGTATCTACGAAATCGCTGCCCAAACCATTAGGACCCTCTATGTATTGGATCTCGAAAATAGACTCGGGCCCGTTTTCTTTATGGATATCAAAGTTATCGGCATAATCGGCATTCAAGCTATAAGCACCTGACGCTATAATAGTACGAAGCAGCGGGACGGCCAGGTCAAATTTCTTTTGGGTCATATATACCTCGGCAAGCAAAGTTTCCGCTGTACCTTTGGTAACACGTCCCTTATCAGCAGTGGTTTGGTATTTTACAGGTAGTTTAGCTATCGCAGCCTGGGCATCTGTAATGATCTGCGTATAAACAGCAGCTGCCGGTGACTTTGTAGCCAGGTCAAAAGCATCACCTACCGATTTCGGCTCGACAAGCACCAGCGGTACATCACCAAACATACGTACCAGGTTAAAATAATTGAACGCCCGTAAAAACAAAGCTTGCCCCCCTATGGTATCGGTAGTGGCGGCATCAAGCTTGGCAGCCGGCAAGCGATTGATGATAACATTGCACCGGCCTATACCAGTAAAACAGGAGTTAAAGTAAACCTGCACAATATCGTTATTGTTCAACTCGCGAAACTCATCCAACTCCTCCTTACTGATGCCTGAACGATCGTAAGGATCATATTCATATGAAGTATTATCAGACCGCATTTCGCCCATTGCCCAAAATGACACGGTATATAAACCCTGAAGAGGGGCATAGGCACCATTAATAGCCTGAACAAACTGGGCCTTTGTTTTAAAAAAGTTGGTGCTGTTTTGTGTATCTGTGGGTTGAAGGTTAAGATAATCCTTTTTACAGCCATAAAAACCAATGGCCGCGAGGCTAAGAAAAAGGTATATGTTTTTTTTCATGTCTTCTAATTCTTAATGTTGCTCAATTGTGTTGTCAAAAATCGCTGTCTCCGCTAAAATGTTACGTTACAACCTAATGTGTAAATTGCCGAAACAGGATAGCCTGTAAAATTCACATTGGGTGATAACGAACGGTTACCCAGTTGCCCCTCAATGCCGACCTCGGGGCTGCCTCCTTTATAACCTGTGATCAGGATGGCATTTTGAGCGCTGAAGTATACCCTGAAGTTTCTGCTGAATTTTGTTTTGAAATTGTAACCGAGATCAATATTCTTCACCATTAAATACGAGTTGTTCTTTACCCAATAGGAGGGATAAAAATCGCGGGCAAGGCCTGTGTTTGAAGTTGTGGCAGGCAATATGCCGGCTCCTGGCTGCTGCGGTGACCGCCAGCGTTGTATCACCGATTGTTCAACATTAAACACCCCGTCAAGATTAGTGGTATACTGTTTGTACATATCAAATACATGCCCCCCCACCGAGCCGGCCGAGATAATGTTCAGGTCAAATTGTTTGTAACTGAAGTGGTTGTTAAAACCAAAAGTGAACTTAGGCCAGGGGTTGCCGATAGGTACCTGGTCGTGTCCGTCAATAACCCCGTCATTGTTAACATCCTTATACCTGATATTGCCTACATTTTCACCTTCAAAATGCGGGTATTTGTCAAGTTCGGCCTGGCTTTGGAATATACCTTCAAAAATATATCCGTAAAACTGCCCAAGCGGCAACCCTACCAGTGTAATACTGGTTGGGTTGTCATTCAGGGGCGCGTCATAGATTTGAGGTGTAGGGCCAAGGCTTATAACCTTATTACGATTTAACGATATATTAAAATCTGTACTCCAGTTAAAAGCTTTGCTAACTATGTTTTTGGTGGTTACCGTAAATTCAAAACCGCGGTTACGCACGTTGCCAACATTTGATAACGCGTATCCGTAGCCCGAAGCTATCGGCACCGGTATATATTGCAGTAACCGTTCGGTAAAGCGGTTATAATACTCGGCAATTAAGTAAACCCGGCCTTTAAATAAAGAAAGGTCCATGCCTATATCAAGCTGTTTGGTAGTTTCCCAGCCCACTTCAGCATTACCGAGATCGGTAATTGACTTTCCGGGAGCAAGTGATCCCCCAAAAGTATAATTGGTTTCGTCTACAGCGGCTATATAGTCGTAGTTACCCACGCTGTTATTACCTGCATGACCGTAGCTGGCTGTGAATTTCAACTGATCGATCACATTTGTTTTTGGGAAGAATGATTCGTCAGAAATCCGCCAGCCGCCTGATACCGATGGAAAAGTTCCCCACCGGTGCCCCGGTGCAAACCTTGACGACCCGTCGCGGCGTATGGAGGCGCTTAATAAATATTTATCCTTATATGCATAGTTCACCCTGCCAATCAACGATAATAGCCTCCATTCCGCGTCACCGGCATCGGCTGTGATAATGGTAGCGGCCCTTACCGAACGGACCACATCGTCGGGGAAACCGGTGCCATAGGTTAAACGATAGTGGCTGGTTTCCTGCTGTATCGAATAGTCGCCTAAAACAGTTAATGTATGATTGCCCCACGTTTTTTTGTAGGTTACTGAGTTTTCGCTAAGCCAGTTAAAGGAATTAGACGAATTAAATGATCCTACAGCTTTGACCTGGGTTCCGTCCTTATTAGCTGCGTTAAACGCTCCAAGAAATGAGGGACGAAAATAATCACCGTTACTATTTTGATAATCAATACCAAAGGTCGATTTTAACGTAAGTCCGTCAATCACCTTCCATTCTGCATAAGCATTAGCCAGCGTGCGAAACTGCTTATACTTATTGGTAGTGTTTACCAGCGCGCTTACCGGGTTCACATTCTGGAAGGTACCGGGTGAACCTACCACATTGGTATATGAACCATCAGGTTGTTTTACAGGGATAAGCGGGCTTTCGAGATAAGCCTGGCTTAATGCTGCCGAAAGAAAATGACCATCTGTTTGCTGCTGGTTACGCAAACTGTAGGTAGGCGCTATACTTAAACCAACTGTAACATTTTTCGCCACGTCAGCATCCATTGTGCCCTTTAAAGAATAGCGCTGAAACCCGGTGTTAAGCACGGTTCCGCGCTGATCAAAATAGCCCATCGAAAACAAGGAGCGCGCTTTTTCAGTGCCGTTAGAAACCGTTACATCATAGTTCTGCATTGGCGCTACCCTCGTCACTGCGTCAAACCAATCTGTTCCTTTGCCTAAAGCTGCCGGATTTTGATACTCAGCGGGGATTGGGTCGTTTGTTCCGTTAACAGCGTTGGCATCCTGGATAGCCTCTGTACGCCACTGCGCAAATTGCGCAGCTGTCATCATTTTAAGCTTACTTTGTGATAGTATGCTCTGAACTCCGGTAGATGTATTTACCGTAACCGATGATTCTCCTTTTTTTGCTCTTTTTGTAGTGATCAGGATCACACCGTTTGACCCGCGCGAACCGTAAATAGCTGTAGAAGCAGCGTCTTTCAATACACTGATATTTTCAATATCGTCCGGATTGATGGTACTTAAAGGATTTTGATATTGATCAAACCCCGGAGAAATAGGAAATCCATCAATTACATATAGTGGATCATCACCTGCCCCCACTGAACCGGCACCGCGTATATTTACCGATACACCACCGCCCGGAGTACCGGTTACCTGATTTACGGTTACGCCGGCGAGCTGGCCGGCCAGTTTCAGATCAAGACTCGCTGTTTTGATCTCTTTGATATTGCCCATTTTTACCGAACCTACAGCGCCCGTTACATCCTTACGCTCCTGGTTGCCGTAGCCTACAACAACTACCTCTTTTAATTCCTTATTATCCTCATTCAAAACAACGTTGATAGTTGTTCTTTTATTAACCGGTTCTTCTTTGGTTTGGAAACCTATGAATGTAAATACTAACACCGCATTATCTTCGGCATTCAAGGTATACTTGCCGTCCACCCCGGTTATAGCACCAACATTGGTGCCTTTTACTTTAACATTAACACCCGGTAACGGCTGATTTTTATCATCTGCCACAATACCGCTTATGGTTATGGGTACCTGGGCAATGCTTACATCGGGAGTTTTCTTTTTATTGACAATGATATTCTTATCATCAATAACATAGGTTAAAGGCTCATCCTTAAAGCATTGCTGCAATGCTTCCTGTAATGAAGCGTTAGTTAGTGAAAGATTAACCGGTTTGGTTTTTGAAATATCCTTATACCTGTAAAAGAAATAATAGCCGCTTTGCTTTTCAATTGCTTTAAAAGCTTTATCAAGCGCTATCCCCCTCGCATTCAGGGTTATGGATTGTGAAAAACTTTTAGCACTTAGCTGCAGGCAGCCGATAGTTAGTAATAAGACGGTCAATCTCATCGTCAAAAACAGTTTTGAATGTGTACCAAAGGCACTAAATACTTTACCAGTAAAGTTTAAATGCATAACTTCGTGATGTTTGGATTAAAAAAATCTGTTATTGAAAACTCAGGAAAGCTTGATCCAATTCATTATGCCGGAAGCGTTGCAGCGCTTCCGGCTTTTCTTTCATTTGATAAGGGGAGCTTAGGTTGGAATATTTTGAGATTATATCGTCAGTGTTTCTTCATAGTTTGGGTTCAGCAGTTAAAATCAGCTGCCGGTATTTAAGGCGCAACAATTATTTTTTTGTTCTCAATCCTAAAACGCACGTGGCTTAATTCAAGGATGTGCAATACCTGCGATAGTTTTACATCCCTGCTGATCTTACCTACAAACTCATCATCAGGTATTTTACCTTCGTATATTACTTCGGTACCATACCACCTCGAAAGCTGCTTCATAATATCTTGTATGTTTGCCCGCCCAAAGTCAAAGAAGCCATTTTTCCAGGCTACCGCTTCGTCGGTATCAACATCAATAATTTTAATGCTTTTATCATTTATAATGCCCTGCTGACCGGGCTTTAATAAATTGCTCGTATTACCTTGTGTTAATTTCACCGATCCTTCAAGAAGAGTGGTTTTAACAACGGCCTCATCGTTGTAAGCCATGATATTGAAATGTGTGCCCAATACGGCCACGTTAATATCTTTAACCTTTACATTAAAAGGCTTCGCTTTATTTTTGGCCACCTCAAAATAACCTTCACCAGTGAGTTCAACATCACGTTCAGTACCTGTAAATGCCATAGGGAATTTCAGTGAAGAGGCAGAGTTAAGCCAAACTTTTGAACCATCAGGAAGCACTACCCGGTACTGGCCGCCCCTGGGGGTGCTAATGGTGTTATAGGCAACCGGTCCATTTTGCTGTTGATCTTTATCCGCGGTGTAAACCACCTGCCCATCCTGCGTTTTATTAATGCTGATGTTACCCGATTGATTGAGCAAGCCGATCTTAGCCGAGTCCAGTATCAGTTTGGAGCCATTGGCAAGGGTTAAAACCGCCCGGTTATCGCCCGGATCAACGTCATGTTTTACAACTGCTTTGTTTTGAACGGCTAATTGTTGCTGCTCATGTTTAATACACCAATGATAAACAGCAGTGCCCGACACAGCCAACAGGATAACAGCAGCGGCAACATTTCTGAAAAAATGCAACCTTATAACTTTTGGGCCCTTGTTAGCCACCGGTTCCGCTATCGCCTGCCTGATGTTGTTTAACATGCGGTCTTCCAGTTCCTGTTTTACACCAATTATTTTTTCATCCCATTCGTCGGTATCACCCTGAAAGCTTTCGAAAAAATTCAACAACTGCTCCTTCTCCGCGGCAGTTGACTGCCCCGCCAGGTATTTATCTATCAGTTGTAAAAATTCTTCTTTTTGCACAAATGTGGTTTTGTTAGGGAGAGTAAAAAAACGGGGGTATCCCCTACGTCGAAATGAAAAAAAATTAAAAGATTTTGTGAATAGGCTTCAACAAACGAATGTTAGCCGAAAAATCAATTCCCCCCCCCCAAAAAAAATCCGGTGAAAAGCTGTTTAAAACAATCAAGTATCTAATCATTCAATAGAATTTTCATTGCCGTTGGTTTTAGTGGCTGTTGCACAACATTAAAGTCAACGGCAATAAATATTTTACATTTTTAAATAGCTAAGATTTCATTTGATGCTATTTATCTAAAAAAAACATCAACGCTTCCAGGATAAAAGCGGAGCCTAACGAGCCGCGCAACTGGCGAAGTGCTTTGGTTAAATGATTTTCGACGGTCTTAGTAGAGATGTTTAGCTGCAGGGCTATTTCCTTATGGGTAAGGCATTCTTCGCGGCTCAGTTTGTAAACTTCCCGGCATTTTTCGGGCAGGGTATCAATTACCTGGTTTATTTGCAGTAACAGTTCTTTATGCTCAATGGTGTTGTGGGTAGCTGGAGTGTGCAGGCGTTCTATCAGATCGTCAAAAATCTCGCTTCTCACGGGCGTACCTGTGCGGATTTGCCTGTAAACCCCGTAACGTACCGATGCATACAGATAGGCTTTAAGCGATATATTGATCTCCACTTCGGCCCGGCAATCCCAAAGCTTAATAAACAGTTCCTGGATAATATCTTCGCATGCCTGTCTGTCTTTTAAGATATTATAAGCCGCTTTAAAAAGTGAAGCCCAATATCTCCTGTAAATCATGGTAAGCGCCGCTTCATCATCAGCCTTTAACCGGCTAATGAGCTGCATATCGCTCATCACAATTTTGTCGGGCATAGTTTACTAATTAAGTTGGTCCGGGAAACAAAGGCTAAAATTACTTAAATATTAATTTAATATATTTAAAAAGTAAAAATAAGCTTATCTGCTAATTATGAACGGCTTAACCATAGTTTCAAACTATTGGTTATTAATATAAAATAACCCCAAGGTTGTCAGAAAGCGTAGACATAACTTATTATTATACAGGTTAGTCAATGCTATCCGGCAAAAAAAAGAGAGCCGCCCCTCCGGGCAGCTCTCCACTCTTAAACACTCAACTTTGAAAACAATCAATTCTTCAGTATCTCGTTTGCCAACACAATTTCTTCATGGGAAATAGTATGCTGGCGGCCTTTATATATTTTGAGGGTTATATCTGCATTTAATTCTTTTAATATTTCAACACTGTCATTAACCCTGCTAACCGGTACATGCGGGTCGGGGTCGCCGGTGGTGACCAGTACCGGGGTATTGTTAAAATCGCCTTTATAGTTTTCCTTAACCAGCTTCTCTCCTATCAATCCGCCGGTGAAAGCGATAATCCCCCCGTACCTGCCGGCATTGCGTCCGGTATATTCGAGCGTTAAACATGCGCCCTGCGAAAAACCAAGGAAATAGATATTTTCCCGTGCTATTCCTTTTTGCCTGAGGTCCTCAACCAGTTCGTCAATAACTTCAAGGGCCGAATCAAGTTCCGGTTGATTATTTTGAACCGGAGCCATAAAGCTGTAGGGATACCAGCTATGTTGATTGGCCTGTGGCGCATAGATAGCGTACCCATCTAATTCAAGATGATCTTTAAGCGAGATTATGCTGCTTGCCGATGCTCCGCGGCCATGCAGCATAATGATGGCCTTTTTGGCCTGTTCGGCGGGAACTCCCGCCGAAACAAGCTGTTTTGTGTGCCCGTACATCTGTTTTATTAAACTAATGATGGTAATGTTTTTTCCAACTCGCCGCGCAGGTTTTCATACTGTGCAGGTAATTTTAATCCTGTGCCCAATAATTCGGCTGGTTCATCAACCGCGAAGCCCGGGTTGTCGGTTGCTATCTCAAACAAAACACCACCTGGTTCGCGGAAGTATAATGAGTAGAAATAGTTTCTGTCTATTTTGTCGGTGATATGCAAGCCAAGGTTGGCTATCTTTTCACGATATTCCATCAATACTTTTTCGTTTGGTACGCGGAACGCAACGTGGTGAACAGAACCACCTGCTACATGACCGGCAACTTCTCCCGGAACTTCCACCAAATCAACTATAGCTGCATTTTCGACAGCATCGGTAATAAACCTGTAGCGGTTAACCTGCTGTTCCAGTAAGCGATAGCCTAATACACCGGTTAATATTTTGGCAGTAGCCTCAATTTTATTTGATGTAATAGTAATGCTGTGAAAACCTTTGGTAGCATTGGCTGCGGCTACCTCGGCAGTTTCCCATGGCGTGCGGTTATCGGCTTTTTTGGGAACGATAAGCTCAAATTTCAAACCATCAGGATCAAGGAAAGTAAGATACTGCTCGCCAAATTTTTCGGCCGGTTTGTTGTAGATCACATTGTTATCCTCAAACCTTTTCAACCAGAAATCCAAACTACCTTCAGGTACCGAATAACCAATTTCAGTTACCTGCCTTGCGCCCCGGCGACCTGCTGTGATGCCTTCCCATGGGAAGAAAGTAAGGATGGAGCCGGGAGTACCGTTGCCATCGCCATAATATAAGTGATAAGTACCGGGATCATCAAAGTTTACGGTTTTTTTAACTAACCTTAAGCCCAATACACGGGTATAAAAATCATAGTTTTTTTTGGCATTGCCTGCAATTGCAGTGATGTGGTGAATGCCGTTTATAGTGTTTTCCATTGTTTTCCTTGTTTTAAATATTTTAATACTTGCTGTGTTATTATGATTCAAAATTACGGTCAAAATCGCCGGCGGCACTTGATGTAGGATAAGAAAAAAACGGGGAGTGTTTTTTTATTATTAAACGATTTCATTATCCGCCTTTCGGCAAAAAAAGTATATTCGGTTTTACATTTACATTGATGATCAACCTGTTTACATTCCGCAAATTTCTCAGTTGTATTCCGTTATGCTTGCTTTTTGCAGCGGTAACCAATGCTCAGGTAAAGGAGGAAGGCATTATCCCTAAGCCGGTTATAATGGTAAAGACAAACGCAAACCAGGTTTTTACTTTTAATCAATCAACAGCAATAGGTACCACACCCAACATCGGCCGGGATAACCTTACATTTTTCAATACCTGGTTTAAATCTATTTCAGGTTTCGGCCTCCGGACAAATCATAGGTCGAATGCTCCTGTTCAGTTAAATATAGATGATAAATATGTTACCCAACCAGAGGGATATAAGCTATCGGTTACAGCTAAACGTATAAAAATTAGCGGCCATGATGCAGCCGGTGTGTTTTACGGTCTACAATCACTTACGCAACTATTAAAGGTAACCAACGGAAAAGTAACCATACAAGGCTATACCATTACCGACTACCCCCGTTTTGCATACCGCGGAATGCATTTAGATGTAAGCCGCCACTTTTTTAAACCCGAAGCCATTAAAAAATGGATAGACCTGCTGGCACTATACAAGATCAATACTTTTCACTGGCACTTAACTGATGACCAGGGCTGGCGCATCGAAATAAAAAAATATCCTTTACTGCAAAGCATTTCGGCTTACCGCGATGAAACCATCATTGGCCACAAAAAGGATAGTCCGCACAGGTTTGATGGTAAACGCTATGGCGGCTATTACACCCAGGATGAGGTTAAAGAAATTGTAGAATATGCCACCCAAAGGCACATTACCGTAATCCCGGAAATTGAAATGCCGGGCCATGCGTTGGCGGCGCTGGCTGCTTACCCGCAATTGGGCTGTACAGGCGGGCCGTATAAAACCGCAACATTTTGGGGCATTTTTGACGATGTGTATTGCGCCGGCAATGACGAAACGTTTACCTTTTTACAAAATGTGATGAATGAGGTACTGCCGTTGTTCCCTTCAAAATATATTCACATCGGCGGTGATGAATGCCCTAAAACCAAATGGAAGGTCTGCCCCAAATGCCAGCAGCGCATTAAGGACGAACACCTGAAAGATGAGAAGGAACTGCAAAGTTATTTCATCGGCCGCATGGAAAAATACCTGAACAGTAAAGGCCGGCAGATCATAGGCTGGGACGAGATTCTGGAAGGCGGGCTTACCCCTGGTGCAACCGTCATGAGCTGGACTGGCGAAGAAGGTGGAATAGCCGCCGCCAAACAGCATCATGATGCCATCATGACGCCCGAAAAATATGTATACCTGGATTACTACCAGTCACTTTACCGGGCCGAGCCATTAGCCGGCGGCGGATACACACCATTAAGCAAGGTCTATAATTACGAACCAATAACTAATGAATTAAGCGGCGAGGAAGCAAAATATATTAAAGGTGTACAAGCCAACGCCTGGAGCGAATACATGGCCAGCCCCGCACAGGCCGAGCGGCAATTGTTCCCGCGAATGCTGGCTTTGGCCGAAGTTGCCTGGAGTTCGAAGGAAAATAAAAGCTATCCGGATTTTTTGAAGCGACTAAGGTACCAGCAGCCTTTGCTCAAAAAGTTAAATATAAACGCGGCTGATGTATTTGATGAGATCACCGATTCGGTAACAGAAACTGCAGATCATCAAGTGGCGCTGAACCTTCAAACAACACTCCCCAACAGCAAAATTTATTACTCAAACGATGGTAGTACACCTGGTTTAAATAGCAAAATTTATGCGGGTGCAATTACCATAACTTCATCGGGGATTATTAAAGCAGCTGTTTTTAATAATGGCAGGCAGCAGGGCCGGACCTATGAAAAGTCATTTACCATTCATAAAGCCATAGGCAAAACGGTAACGCTTAAAAACCAACCGCAAGGAGGGTTTAATCCGGGTAATACCTTTGGTTTGGTGAACGGAATATTCGGCAGCAAGCTTTATAATGATGAGCAATGGTATGGTTTCAGTGGCGATGACCTTGAAGCGGTAGTTGACCTTGGAAACGTGCAAAACGTATCAAAGCTTGGCATTAACATATTAAAATACCATTGGCAAAAAATGTGGGAGCCAACGCTGCTTACCTTTGAGGTATCAACAGATGGAAGCAATTATACCGAAGTTTACCGCCAGACTGATTTCCCGGATAACGGCATCAACGCAGTAAGGGCAAACATCAAAACACAACAAGCAAGATATATCAGGGTAAAAGCAACCAACAAAGGGATTATTCCGCCGGGTGAGTATATTGCCGGAGCGAAGGCCTGGTTGATGGTGGATGAGATAATTGTGAATTAATGAACTATGGTCGTCTGAACTCGAATTTATTGAATTAAGGGAATTTATTGAATTTGCTGAGCATTCTGTCCATTCTTTTAATTCAATAAATTCGAGTTCAGACAACATTCATAATCAGCGTAATCAACGAAATCACCCTAATCAGCGGTTATTTTTTTATATTTTTATACCAAACACTAATGCCTGCGTTATGTTGAGTAAAAAGTTTTTAATATTTGTCACGAATACTCATTCCCCAAGTATAACTCAATGAGCAAAGTATTTACTATTACCGAAGGTTTGGAAAACATGGGGGCTTTACGAACGGGCGGTCAGGGCTCTGTTTATAAAGGTCGCCGCTATGGGCCTATTATCACAGCGGTAAAGCTCCTGCCCACTCCTATTCATACCGAAAGCACCGACGATAAAAATTTTCGCAATTTCCAGAACGAGGTCGAAAAACTAAAAAAGGTAAACGAAGAGCCTAACCCAAATGTGGTTAAGATTCTTAATTCGGGCATTACCGAAAGTGGTTCGTTCCCGTTTATCGAAATGGAATATATTGATGGTCCCGATCTGGAAGACCTGCTGAAACCACCGCATGAGGCTATCTTCAGCATTAAAGAGATCATTAAACTGGCCGATCAGCTGGCAAACGCGTTATCGCACTGTCACAAAGTTTCGGTAAAGCACGGCGACATCAAAAGCAACAATGTAAAGTTCAACGTACATACCGGTAACTACGTGCTGCTTGATTTTGGTCTTTCGGCCATGTCTGATGATCAGCGCCGTACCAGTATCCGTCATGCGGGCGCTATTGAATTTATGGCGCCCGAGCAAAATGAAGGCCTGATGTATTTCCAAACAGATGTGTACAGCTACGGCATCATCCTGTATGAATTGATTGGCGGGCAGGTGCCTTTCCCGCTAAAAGATAATGGCGAAACAGCACGCAACGCCGTGATGCTGGCCCACATGGAGTCGGAGATACCTGATGTAATGGAGCTGCGCCGCAAAAACCTGCCCGAAAGCTGGTCGGACGAGAAAAAGGAAATGCAGATGCAGGTTCCGGCCTGGTTATTACAGATTGTAGCTAAATGTCTGCAAAAAGACATCAATAACCGGTATGCCAACGGCATTGAATTGCAGGAAGCTTTGATGCAAGGCAGTATCGGCGCTATCAGCCCAACGCACCCCGATGAATCGTGGAACACCGAAGTTTTATTGAAGGAAAATGAACGCCTGCAGGGGCTGGTGCTATATTACCAGGAAAACGAGAACAAGCAACCGGCACAGGTAGTTAACAGCGAACCTGTGGACAATAAAGCGGTGCGCATGTCAAAGCCAATTTTTGTTTTGTTCATGATATTGCTTTGCGGTTTCACCGTTTTCTCTGCAGTGGTGATGGATAAGTTTGGCGGGCGTATTTATAATGGGGTGGTTAGCAGGCTGTTTAAGCCTTCAAAAAAGACAACCGATTCGGCTGCAAGTAGTAAAATTATTCCCTCCCAAAAAAAAGACTCTGTACAGCAGCCTAAGGCCAGTGATTACAAAGATGAGAGCAATATTCCACCGGAAGTTGATTCAACCGCCGATTCGATATTGCGTAACATACAACGGGCAAAACAACAAAAGGAAGATACGCAGTTTTATCGCGATAGCGTAAAAAAAGCGGATACCTCTAATTTAAACTTTTAATGATTTAGCAAATACAGAATGGAACCTAAATCAACATTTTGGAAACGGATAGGCCTTCAGGACTGGTTTTTACCAAACGGAAAACCAGTAAACGAGGAGGCTGTAAAAATAAAAGCGCTAACGCCCGATGACGTGTATTTATACATCATCGAAAAATTCAAAGAATCGATCAAGCAGCTTTCTTTTGCCGACAGGATAGTTTTTTACCACGAATTTATCATCAGCTTTAACGAGGAAGACTACCAGGACTTTGTAAATAACCGCTCTGGCTTGTTCGGCATTATTGTTAATGAGTCTGTAAAAAAGTTTTATGAATTGCTGCGCGAACACCAGGAAGTAGGCAAAAAAGTGGAACCTTCAAGCTCAAAATGGGTATTTAGGCTGGTATCGCACCCGGATTATAAACGCGGCGATAAGGGTTTTATAGGCAAACTGCTGCCCGGCACAAGCGCTAAAAAAGAAGAGAACCTGCGGGTTACTTTCATTCCGCGCCAAACGGGCGTTGCCCAAACGCTGGATATCAGCAATGAGGTTTTAAAAGGCTTTACTTATTACAGCGAAGGTTATTACGAATTGCCTTATGCTAACGACCTGCAGCACAATGAAAAGGACGTAGTTAAGCCCGGAACCAAAGTACTGGCCCGGCTGGAAACCATTATGCCCGATAAGCAGTTTGTTGGCCGCAAGGTGGAGTACCTGATCAAGGATGATGATATCGTTGTATCAGGCAGTGATGAGGAAAGGGACGAGCAGGCCGTGTTTAAGGTGCCGTCTGAATGGGTGAACACCCCGCACCTGCGCATCCGATTAAATAAAGCTGATGGCAAGTTTTACATGGCATCTTTTGGCGAGCGCACCCTGATCAACGAACTGGAAGTAGCCGGGAGCGACGTGAACTCGCCGCAATGGGTTGAGCTGCCGTTCAACTCCAGGATTCTGCTCAATGGCATAGTAGGTATTAACATATTTAAACCCGAACCATAAATGTCACAGGTATTATCAATAGGGCTGCTGGCAATATGTGTGCTGTTATTGGTAGCTCATTTTATCGACATAAAAAAATCCAGTTAAAACCATGGCAAATAATTTTTTCGGGATAACAGATACCGGTAGGCAAAGGCAAAATAACGAGGACGTTTTTATTGCCGAAAAATCTGGTGATGGTAATTTTATCATTGCCTGTGTGGTTGATGGGGTTGGCGGTTATGCCGGCGGCGAAATAGCTGCCGAAATTGCCCGCGCCACCATCCTGGAGCAATTGCAATATATAGCCGGCGATATTGTGCCGCTATTGGTAAATACGTTTACCATTGCCAATCAACGGATCTACGACGAAAAAGTACAGAACAAAGATCTTGAAAACATGGCCTGTGTGCTTACACTGGCCGTGGTTGATATGATCAACAATAAATTTTATTATGCCCACGTTGGGGACACCCGTCTGTACCTGCTGCGAGATTATTCGCTGATCAAGATCTCGAAAGATCACTCTTTTGTGGGCTTCCTGGAAGATTCGGGCCGGCTGACCGAGGAAGCGGCCATGGACCACCCCAAACGCAACGAGATCAACAAAGCGCTTGGTTTTGCCGGGCAAATAGGCCAGGACCCCGATTTTGTAGAGACAGGTAACTCGCCCTTTTTGCCGGGCGATATCCTGCTCATTTGCAGCGACGGCTTAACCGACCTTGTTGATAAAAGCAAGATCACCAATATCCTTACCAGCAGCGATAACCTGCCCGAAAAGGGAAAAAAACTGATTGATGCAGCCAATAACCGTGGTGGAAAAGATAATGTGACCGTTGTACTGGTACATAACGATAAGGAGCGCAAGCAACACAGCGCCACGAAACCAGCGGTTGCTGCTGTAAAAGTTGCCGAACAGCCGGAAGCAATTGCACCCGCCCCGGTAAAAAGGCAAGAAGAGCCTGATCCTGTGGTAAAAACCAAAGGCAATGGCGGCACAGTGGCTGTACTTACCCTGCTTTGCTTTATTTTTTTGGGTGGATTTATCTGGCAGTTTAAAAAGAATGCAGATCAGGCTGCTGTTCCTAAAAAAACAGATACGTTGGTAGCTCAGCATATTAAAAACGCGGTGGAGCTCAAGCTCCAGGATACTATCAATAAATTAAAAGGCCATACGTTGTTACTTTCAGCGGCTGATTTTCAGCAGCCTATTGTGCTGAGCGATACGCTGCATATCAATAAGGATAGCCTGTACATCAAAACAAAGGGTGCCGTCGTATTCAAAAAAGACTCCACTTACTCGGGCCCGGCAATTGTGCTGGCTGCTAATTGTAAATATATAGTGTTAGATAGCGTTGCTTTTGACGGCTTCCGCACGGCCATTATTACACATAACGATGCCCTGGTACTAAAAAATGTACAGTTTAATAACTGCTTAACGCCAGTCCAGGCATCGTACGTGTTCCCTAATAAAAAATATATATCGGGCAGATTGTTTGGCAGCATGTTCAAAACTGATTCTGTCCCAACTAAAGCTACTCACTGATAAATGGCCCAGGAAAACCCCAAAGTACCCGGCAGGAGAATGGAACGGCTGTTCCTGTTGCTTACAGGCATATTGCTGGCCGTTTTATTTGTGAAGCTTTTCAGCGTATTGCAACTTAAATTCACTGATGTTGATAAGCGCCTGAAGGACGGAACCATCGTAAACCTTAACTCGCCCAATACCGCTCAAAACGTAAAGGCGCTGCTTAAAAAAGGGTATTATTTTGACGATCCGAAGGATGTTGATTACATTGAATCGGTAATAGCATCGCGTAAAACAACCGGCGACCTGGTAGATAATACCGGCGAACTTAACAAACGTAAATACTACGTAAATGCCGACGAGGCCTTTGAAAAAGGCGGTGAAACTTTCAAGAAACGCGTACTTACCTCCCGCACACTTTTAGGCTATACCGGCGATGATTCCATCCGCTTTGAACAGGAATTGAAAAATCCCCCTGCTTTGGGCGCCCAAACCGATCTCAACCTTGGTGAATACAGCATTAAAGGTACAATAGCCCACAAAGGCGAACCTGTGCCCGGTGTACTGGTAAAGCTAACCATGATATTACCCCGTGATAGTATTTTCAGCGATGAGGAGACCGGGGCTAAAACCTCTTATTCGGAAAATGCCTCATCATACAAAAAACTGTATGTACTTAACGATCAGAAAAAGAAGGTACTGCAGTCACTAACGGCTTTTGCCCGTACCGATGAGCAAGGGCGGTTTGTATTTGCCAAATTGCCAACCGGCAAAGCATTTTCGGTATTGCCCATGCAGCCCGGTTTTGAGTTTGGCCGCTCGCAGGGCGTTGACGAACTGGACAAAGACGTAACCTTTAAATTTAGCCAGGCACCTCATAGTATCAAGCTGCTCTCTACCCGCGATTTTAACATCCTGAAAAAAGAGGGTGCTTTTATTGTGCGCTACCAGGAGGAGTTTAACATGTGGTACTGGATTATAGCCGGAAGCTTTTTTGCAAGCTTTATCATCGTACACCTGTTACTCAGCGCCCGGTATCCTAATGCTGATCAGATCATTTTACCCCTGATCATGATGCTTACCGGTATCTCATTCCTTACGCTTTTAAGCCTGCAAGACCCACTGCGCGATAGGTTCCTGGCTAAAGATACGCTTGTTTATTTGGGCATCGGCATGGCGGGGATCTGCATCATTCAGCTGTTTAACCTTCGCCGCCTTAACCCCGACTCGGGCTTTTACCGGTTGCTTGTTTTTAAATGGAGCAGGAGCGCCGCCAACGGCTGGCCCTGGGCTATTGTTGCCATGGGCATCCTGTTTTCCACCATCTTGTTTGGTACCGGCCCCGAGGGTAGCGGTGTAAAAGTTAACCTGCTGGGTTTTCAGCCAAGCGAAATTGTAAAATACCTCATTGTTATTTTCCTTGCCGGATTTTTTGCCACCAACGAAAAATTCATCAGTCAATACGCCAGCTGGAGCAAGCGCTGGTCGTTCTTTTCTTTTGCACTTATCGCCACGATAATAACCCTGCTGCTGTTTTTGGTTTTGGGCGATCTGGGGCCGGCCATGGTGATTTGTTTTACGTTCATCATCCTGTTCTCTTTTTCACGGGGCGATTTCCTGTATATGGCGGGCTTTGTGGTGCTATTTGTGCTCACTACCTGGTTTTTTGATAATATATGGCTTAGCGCCGGCATCACATTTTTTTCGCTTGGGAGCGTAGTATTTTTCAGGCGGAGGAGGTTGAGCGAATCGGCCATTATGGCGCTCGTGGTGATCACTGCTTTTTTAACCATCGATAAAATCCCCGGTCTCGATAAAATTATCCCCGGTCCGGTGGAGCGTTTGGTTGAGCGTAAGGCCATTTGGCAGGACGCCTGGAATAATGAAGTTTACGGCGGCGACCAGGTAGCTAACGGACTTTGGGCCATGGCCAGTGGAGGGGTAAGCGGACAAGGTGTTGGGCAGGGTTTTGCCAAAACTATCCCCGAAGCACATACCGATATGATATTGCCATCCATTGGTGAAGAGTTTGGCTGGGCTGGCATGGCCGCGGTGTTCATCTTGTTTTTGTTGTACCTGCACCGTTCCATCATCATAGGCAGGCAAACGGGGATGCCCCTGCTGTTTTACCTAAGTGCAGGTATCGGGGTATGTACCTTTGTGCAGTTTTTGCTGATTGCGGGCGGCTCTATCGGGGCATTGCCATTATCCGGCGTTTCCCTTCCTTTTGAAAGTTATGGCGGCTCATCATTGGTAATAAATCTGCTGGCTGCGGGCTTCCTGCTGTCAGTCTCATCAGTAAGGGGCACAGCAGTGCAAATGGATTATATCACCAAACAGCAAGATAAAAACCTGGTACCTGCATTAGCAGCCGCGCTTGCCGGGGTGGTATTATTGGTGGTGAATGTATCGCGCTATACAACAGATAATAAGCAATGGGTTGTAAAACCAGCTTTGGTTGCCGATAAAAGTGGTCTGCGGATGTTTAGTTATAACCCGCGTATCGCTATATTGATGAACAGGTTGCAGGCCGGTACTATATATGACCGTAACGGCCTTATCCTCGCTACCAGCAAACCCGAACTTATCGAAAAACAAAAGAACAAATTAAGCGCTTCGGGCATGCTGCATTATGACCTGGATTCGGCAATGCATAAGCGCCTGGATAGGTTTTATCCTTTTGAAGAACAAACGTTTTTTTGGACGGGCGATCAAAACACCGGGGTATTTAATGGCAGCACCAACGGTTATTTTGCCGAGTATGAGCATGCCGCCGAACTTCGCGGGTTTCATATGCCTATCACCAATTATAATGTGAAGGCATCACGTTACCAGGAAGACCGGTTTTTGCCCCGCGGAATGAAAGAAATGACCGTAGCTAAAAAAGACTACAGCGCTTTGGCCAACCTGCTGGTAAGTGATATCAACGGCCCTGAAGTCGAGGCTTTCAAAAACAAAAACCGCGATGTAAAGCTTACCATGGATGCCGATCTGCAAACCAGTATTCAGCAATCTATCGCTTCCGATACTTCGCTGTATGATAACAGGGTTTCGGTAGTTATCGTGGAATCCAATACCGGCGATGTGCTTACATCGGCACAATACCCGCTGCCTCCTGTGCACAACTGGGACCAGCTGACTATGCCACTGGCCGATCAGAATAAACTGGCTACCTGGTTAACCACTACCGATCTGGGTTTTACCTATGCCAGTCAGCCTGGTTCAACGGCTAAAGTTTTAACGGCGATGTCGGCATTTAATAAATTAGGCATCGCTGCATCTGCAATACAATATCATGTAAGCACCCAGGAGCGGATCCGTACCAAGGGCATTGAACCGGACGAAACCGGGATGATCACCATGGAGCGGGCCATTGCCAAATCAAACAACGTATATTTTATTAAGCTGGCCAACCAGGAACACCTGGAAGAGTACATGGCAACATTGTACCTTAAAACAGGGATGTTTTTGCATGGCGTAGGCGGTTACTATTATAATAAACCGATATTAAATGCCACCCAGGAAGATAAATGGCGCGCCTTATGGCGTAAAACCGAATTTAATACCAAACCACGGTACGATCCTAACAATATCCATAAAACAAGGGCTAAAGGTATTTCGGGTATGGCCTGGGGGCAGGGCGAGCTGATTGCTACCCCCGCAGCGGTAGCAAGGCTGGTATCAGGTGTGGCTAATGACGGTATATTACTGCCCAACAGGTACGCGCTAAAAATTGCCGATTCAACAGTGGCTGTAAAAAGCGGCATCAAGCTGGCCGAAGATCCGCGTTATGCTGCTTTGTTAAAACAATATATGATTGAGCAAAGCGCGCCTAAAACGCCTATATTAGGCATCAAGGTAGCAGGTAAAACCGGTACGCCGGAACGTATTGTAAGGAACCAGAGTGTTAATGACGGCTGGTATGTTTTCTTTGCACCAAAAGAAAAAGGCAGCGGCTATATGGTGGTTTGTATCCGGGTAGAATCAACCCGCGGATCGTCAGACGCGGTACACCTGGCCGGCAATCATGTGATCCCTTTCCTGCTGAAAAAAGGTTATATAAAAAGCATGGAAACGGAAACCACTACCGAAGAATAGTGTTTAAGCAGAAAGGAAAGAGCAAATGGCATTCAGTTTATTTAAAAGAAGCGGCGAAAAACAACCCTGGGATGTAAAAAGCTTACGTGAGGCTATATTACGTTTCATTAAAGAATCGTTACAAAAGATAGAAGGTGGAGAAGGCGGCCATATTAAAGAGCTGAAGCTTTTTATAGTTGCCGATGCCGAGGACAAGCCTATTTATGAGGGCGCGGTTTATGTACATGATAAAGCGCTTTTCAAAAACGAGGTTCAAAAAATAGCCGACGACTTTGACATCAATTTGCCTTCTGACTGGACGCTGGATGTTGAGTTCACCGATGAGCTCCCGACAGAAGCAAAACGGATCCCTGATCTGGACGCCGCCTTTATCATGAATACCCGCAAGCAGGTTGCACACAATGCAGCTTCCTTTACAGCCTATTTACGCATTCTGAGCGGTGAGGCCGAAAAAGAAGAATACCTGATCAAAGCTACCGACCCCAAACTTTACATCGGCAGGGATAAAAAGTCCGTTACCGAAAATGGCTCGTTCAGGCTAAATCAATTTGTTTTTCCGGGAGAGAGCAGGGACGAAAGTAATAAATACATCAGCAGGCAGCATGCCCATATTGAATGGGACGCCGAAAGCGAGCGCTTCATGATCTTTGCTGATGAAGGCGGTGTGCCTCCGCGCAATAAAACCAAGATCCATATCGCGGCTGATGGTAAGATGATCAAACTCAATTCCACTCAAATTGGCCACCCCCTAAGTGAAGGCGACCAGGTAATATTGGGAGAATCAGCAGTATTTTTGTATACTACGATAGCAAACCGATAGAGCTGGGACAAGAACGGGCGTTAGGAGGCGAAAGAAAAATCCCTAACCATACACTCTTGAAATGACTTTTCCATCGCTATATGGTTAAACGGAACTTATTTCCTGTACTTTAATCGCTTCCGAAATCCCATCCCAAAGTTCAATGCGCGCCCATAATGCTTCTTTAACAGCAACAGTTGCTTCGGCCCATTTGCTGTCATCATCGCCGCAAAGTTCGGCGGTCATTTGATAGGCCAGTTGGGAATGATGATCGCCGTCAACTTCTATATGGCGCTCAAGGTAGTATAACAATATATCAACCTTACCTGGCAATTGTTGGCTCAGCTCTTTTACTATGCTTACAAACATATCCGGAATCAAATCTTCGCGGCCAAAAGTGAATACTGCAGCTTGCAGATGATCTTTATTGGTATCGATAACATCAAATGTGTGCTGCACAAAATTGCGGGCGGCAACAGGAATATTGGCAATGATCAGCGCTTCATCAATATGCTTACCGAAGTTTAATTCATTAAACAGGTTATTGATGCCTTCGGCTGTGCTGCCCGCTTGCTGCATGGCACGCAGATAAAGTTCGAAATGGCTTGCGCGGTTTCCCTGCTCATCAATATCGCTTTCTTCGCCCGCAACAATTTCATTAATAAGATAACGGGTATTGGCGTTCCCGGTTGGCATCCATGGGGTAACAGTACAGGTAAGCTTTTGCTGCAAAGCTTTTAACAACGACATAAAATCCCAAACAGCAAACACATGATGCTCCATAAAAACAGTAAGCTCATCAAGCGATGTAATATTTTTATAAAGCTCGTGGTTGATAAGCTGATCGCGTAAAGGCTGGATCTCGCTTTTTAACTGTGCAATGCGGTTGCTGTAATTTGCCATGTATCAAAAATTGTATGGGTGGCAAAAATAGCAAACAACGTGATTATTAATGAACTGATTATTTTTTTTGACGACGGGGTGATGGGGGATTATTTAATTATAGTTGCTTTAATAAGGATTTAAAGCACAGCTAACTCGGAACGGATCAGATTACTGCTACAAGCGATATCATTAACTTAAATTTAAGAAATTGAAAGGCTGCCCCAGAGGGGCAAAAGGTTTGTAGAAAAATAATGTAAATTTGATTAGAGCACCAGAGGTGCTCAACTTAACGAACCTGATCACAATGTATGGCAAGTAATAACACTTATTCTCAGTTATATATCCACATCGTTTTCGCCGTAAAATATCGTATGGCATTAATTGAAGATACCTGGGCTGAGCGGTTAAGAATGTATATAACCTCAATTGTTCAAAACCAGGGGCATAAACTAATTGCTATCAACAATGTGCCTGATCATCTGCATTTACTTATCGGATTAAATCCTAACCAATCTATTTCTGAAATTGTGCGCATCATAAAAAGCGACTCATCCGAATGGATTAATAAACAAAAATTAGCTAATGGCGGATTTCAGTGGCAGGAAGGATATGGAGCTTTTAGTAATAGCAGGTCACAAATTGATAAGGTGGTAAACTACATAGCAAACCAGCAAGAGCATCATCGAAAAATTACATTTTTAGACGAATACAGGAAAATGCTAAATGATTTCAATATCGAATTTGACGAACAATATATCTTTAAATTGCCTCAATAATTAACTTATTGGCTTTGTTCAGCCCCTCTGGGGCTGTAAAAGGAAGGGCATTTATTTTTTCTACAAGCCTTTTGCCCCTCTGGGGCAGATCGTCATGCTTAATAATTCACTTCCATAAGTTTACCATAAAAACTCGAAGCATCACTCCCTTTCACACAACTCTTTACTTCCCCACCACTATCTTCTCCCCCATTCTCACCACGATATCCGACCCAAGCGCGTAAAAGGCCGAAACCGGCTCTTTTTCCAAAAATGGCTTAAATGCATCACCATAGAGTGCGGCAACATCAGCATCAAAAACATAGTCGCGCACCAAACCTGTTTGCCATGAAATATGCTCAACCTGGTACTCCATTGTTTTTATTTCACTTAAACCGTTGTATCCCCAGTAATGTTCTAAAATAAACTCTTCCGGGCTGCCGGGCTTAATATCCACCAGGGTGTCGCTTGCCGTAGCGCCAAGCTTGTTCCAGGTCCCGTTAAGTTTCCATTCGTATAAAAACTGGGTATGGTGATCTGTTGTCGCGGTGATAGAGCTCCGCATGGGCAGGGCGCGATAATGTTCCTTATAAAGATTGTTGGCAATGAGCGCAATCATGCTTTTAGGCACTATTTCGCTTATGAAAACAGCGCCGCGCTTCCATTCGGTACCATTAAAGTATCGCACGTAAAACCGCAGGTTAACTTCTTCAAAGTTTACATGCCAGGGCCATTTAATACCCAGTACCCGGGTATCCAAAAACATGAAACCAACCATACTTACCTGCGCTTTTCCTTCCCAAAGGTCGAGCACCGTGCCTGCTGGCGTATAAGGTTTTAATATTGCCGCATCAACCTCGTAATTGAGCATTACAAGGTTTTTCCACTGGGCTTTTAAAAATTCGCTTTTAGCCATAAAAAGAAAAATCCCGCCTTTTTTACGAGCGGGATCTACTAAAATGATTAATATTTTTTATAATATTTCATAGCCTCGGGTATGAGGTTCTGGATATCGGCAATACGCGTAGCATCGGCAGGGTGAGTGCTTAAAAATTCAGGCGGTGCCCCACCTTTGTTTTGGGCTGCCATACGTTGCCAAAAGGCAATGGCATTGTGCGGGTCATAACCGGCCATAGCCATAAAGGTTAAACCTAAACGGTCGGCTTCTGATTCTTGTTTACGGGAATAGGCCAACAATTTCAGCTGGCTTCCAACACCATATAATGTACTTATGGCGGTTTGTGTAGCCTGCGACTGCTGGCTTGTCGCCGCTCCTACCAATTGTCCGCCCCCTTGTACCAACATCTCCTGCGAGATGCGCTCAGCTGAGTGACGGGCAATAGCGTGACCTATTTCGTGGCCCATAACTACGGCAAGGTAGGCATCGGTATTGGCTACAGGTAATAACCCGCTGTAAACCGCAACTTTACCGCCAGGCATACACCATGCATTAACTTCACTGCTCTGGATCAGGTTAAACTCCCAATTAAAGCTATACTGATCGCCATAACCGTTTTCTTTGAGGTATTTTTCAATGGCTACAGCCAGTCTGTTACCAATGGTTTTAACACGTTGCGCATCGGCACCGCTGGCCACCACTTTAGTTTTAGGATCGGAAAGCAGTTGCTTATAGCTTGCCGCGGCCGATTGGTTCACTTCGGCATCGCCAACAAGGCTTAACTGTTTACGGCCTGTTAAGGGCACAGTTGAACAGGAAAAGACAGCCATGATGGCTATCAGGACTAATAAAGGTTTAAACTTTTTCATGGTGATTAGGCAACTGTTGTTTTCTTCTTAAAAAAATTAACTTTCGATTCTTTGCCTCTTATTAAGCGTTCAATGTTTTTTTGGTGGGTTACCAGCACAAGCACGCAAATACACATGCCATAAATTACTATAGACCGTATAGGTGTCGGAAAAACAAATGTAACGCCTATAGGGTAAGTAAAGGCAGCTGCAATTGAGCTAAGCGACACGTATTTTGAGATCAGTAACACCGTTATAAAAACCACTATACATAATAAGGCAGCATGAAAATGTATAGCCAAAATCATTCCAAACAAAGTTGCCACGCCCTTGCCGCCCCTGAAACCTGCAAAAATAGGGAACAGGTGGCCCATAACTGCCGCTATGCCTAAGGCCAGTTCATAATTGGTGTATGCGGTTGAATTGATGGCACCTGTAGCAGATGCACCAATGAAATAAGCGAAGTTTGTTGCTGCCCAGCCTTTAAATATATCAAGCAGCATCACTGGGATGCCCGCCTTTTTACCAAGCACACGAAAAGTATTTGTAGCACCTGCATTACCGCTTCCGTACTCGCGTACATCCACATTGTAAAAAGCCATACCAATCCAAACAGCCGTAGGTATTGAGCCGCACAGATAAGCCATTATAAGTGCTGTAACAGAGTAAACGGTTATCATTCTCCTGCAATATTACAAAATTGAAGCGGTAAAAGCGTTTTAATCACAGCGCTTTTACCACTAAACTTTGTTTAACAATGTGTTATTTGATATTTTAATTACCCTATTTTACGGCTTTCAGGCTAAGGTCAAGGCTTTTAACCGAATGAGTAAGCGCCCCGACAGAAATATAATCGACCCCGCAATCGGCATATTCACGTATGTTATCAATGGTGATACCGCCCGAAGCTTCGGTAATATAACGCCCTTGTATTATACCAACAGCCTGCCGCAGGTCATCAAAATTGAAATTATCAAGCAGTATGCGGTTAACCCGGCCGGTTTGTAAAACCTGCTCCAGTTCATCAAGGTTACGCACCTCAATTTCAATGGCAAGTTTTTTTCCACTATCGGTTAAATATTGATTAGCACTTTCAATAGCTTGTCTTATCCCGCCGGCATAGTCTACATGGTTATCCTTAATCAGGATCATATCGTACAAACCAAACCTGTGGTTTACACCTCCCCCAATGCGCACCGCCCATTTTTCGAGATAACGAAGCCCCGGCGTAGTTTTACGGGTATCTAAAACTTTAGTATTAGTCCCTTTTAGCAAATCAACTATCTGCCTGGTTTTTGTAGCAATTCCCGACATACGCTGCATACAATTTAGTACCAAACGCTCGGCGGTCAAAATGCTGCGCGAATTGCCCTCAACCTCAAAAGCTATGTCGTTATATTTAACCGGGGCTCCGTCCTGCAAAAACACGTTAAGTTTAAGGTTTGGATCAACCACATGAAATATTTCGGCAGCCAGCTCTACACCGGCCAGTATTCCTTCGTCCTTAACTAAAAGTTTTGCTTTGCCGGTAGCGTCGGCCGGGATGGTTGAAAGCGAGGTATGATCGCCATCGCCCACATCCTCACTTAAAGCATTATTTATAAACTGGTGTATGAGTTCTTTATCCAATTGTGTACTTTTTGAGTGTCAAAAGTAACAACAATTTTTAAATGGAGGGGTTTGACGGCGATGTATGATAAAATGAATTTGAAAATGTGCCGATTTGAAAATTTGATAATATCAAAACACATTCATTTTCAAATTAACCAATCCTCAAATTTTCAAATTAATCATTTCACCTTTTCGTCTTCAATTTTTAATTCGACAACATTAGTGCCTTTGCCTGCATCCTTGAGCGTGATGGCAACCCGAAATTCGCCCTTATCTGTATTCAAAATATAAACACCGAAATGATAATTACCCCCCGAATTTATTTTATGTAACAGCTTAATACCTTTAGGCTTATTCCTTGCAAAGAACTTATCCAGTATAACTGTAGCCTGGTTTTGCGAGTAAACATTCTCGTCTTCCATAATGGTGATCTCCACATTATTGGCAAATAGTTTGGAAAGCTCTTTGGTATTACCTGTTTTTAAAAGATTGGCCACGTTATCTATAGCATCTGCCGATGAGACATATGGGAGCAGCAGTAAAAAAATAAACGACGGCAGGTATATTAATTTCATACAATGATAACGTACTAATGGGTGCTAAAGTTACAAAGAGCGGTTAAGTGTTTACTCGTTTTTCAATAAACTAAAAAGCTGTGTTCATTAAAACTGTATAATAAACACTAACAGTATAATTTAAGTTTTATTTCAGGCTGCTAACCTAAATTAAAAAATTATATATAAAGTACCCAGTTGCCTTTATATTTGCATTGTGGAAAACAAAAAGAAACTCGCACTAATAATACTTGATGGCTGGGGTTATGGCCGCAACGATCAATCAAACGCTATACTGGCTGCCAATACTCCTTTTGTTGATGGCCTGCTTAAGCAATATCCAAATTCAAAACTTGAAGCCTCAGGAACAGCAGTAGGCTTACCTGCCGGGCAAATGGGCAATTCGGAAGTTGGTCACATGAACCTTGGTGCAGGCCGCGTGGTTTACCAGGAACTTGGCCGCATTCATAAGGCAGTTGATGACAATGAGCTGCCAACTATCCCCGTATTGAAAGATGCGTTTGAATACGCTAAACAAAACAATAAAGATGTACACTTTATCGGTTTAGTATCTGACGGTGGTGTACATTCGCATATTCGCCACGTGAAAGGCCTTTGCGACACCGCAAAACAGCTGGACGTTAACAATGTATATATCCATGCCTTTTTAGATGGCCGCGATACCGACCCTAAATCGGGTTTGGGATTTGTTACCGAACTTGAAGAGCATATTGCAGGTACCGGCGCTAAGATAGCTTCGGCGATAGGCCGTTACTATGCTATGGACCGTGATAACCGCTGGGAGCGTGTTAAACTGGCTTATGACCTGATGGTAAATGGTATTGGCACATCAACCCAAAACGTTACCGAGCTCATCAAACACTCCTACCTTGAAGGTGTTACCGATGAGTTTGTAAAACCGATAGTTGCTGTCGATGACGCAGGTAAACCTTTAGCCGTGATTAAAGATGGCGACGTGGTGATCTGCTTTAACTTCCGGACCGACAGGGGCCGCGAGATCAGTATCGCGTTAACTCAAAAGTCGTTCCCCGAATACAACATGCACCCGCTGGCTATCCGTTACATCACTATGACACCATATGATGAAACGTTTAAGAATGTTCAGGTTATTTTCAATAAAGAAGATCTGACCAAAACTTTGGGCGAGATCCTGCAAAATGCAGGTAAATCACAAATCAGGATTGCCGAAACCGAAAAATACCCGCACGTAACCTTCTTCTTTTCGGGCGGCAGGGAAAAAGAGTTTGCCAACGAAAAAAGATTGTTAGTACCGTCGCCAAAGGTTGCTACTTACGATTTGCAGCCCGAGATGAGCGCTGCCGGTATCCGTGATGCCATTATCCCCGAACTGGAGACAGGCTGGCCTGATTTTGTTTGTCTTAACTTTGCCAATACCGATATGGTTGGCCATACCGGTGTTTTTAGCGCCGTAGTTAAAGCAGCCGAAACTGCCGACAGCTGCACCAAAGCTGTTGTTGAAGCAGGCTTGGCCAATGGCTATTCGTTCATTATCCTGGCCGACCATGGCAATGCCGACTACATGATCAACGAAGATGGGTCGCCCAATACGGCACATACCACCAACCTGGTACCATGTATTGTGATTGACAAGGATGTTAAAGAGGTAAAAGACGGAAAACTGGGCGATGTGGCGCCAACCATATTAAGTATATTAGGTGTTGCCATCCCTCCCGAAATGACTGGTAATGTATTGGTGTAATCCAAAAAACATAAGCAAAGCCGCCCTGATGGGCGGCTTTTTATTGTTAATAGCAAATTTATATTCCTGCCGGCCCGATAACAGGCAAAGCGGTGCCAAACTGGTTTACTTTGACCTGAAAGAGTTTTTCAGGGCCGATTCGGCACGGCTTACCAGGTTAAACCCCGCGGTAAACAAAACGGTTACCCACAATGGCGTTACCGAAACCAAAGTAGTACACATTGGCAACTGGAACCAGGAGCTTAATTTGTTTATCCAGTCGGACATTAACCGCCCGGCCTGGAAAAACAGCTATACGGTTAGCACAAGCGATAGCGCTATTATTTATAAGGCTCGTACCCCCGAGCTTAAAACCCGCCGCATCATCATCAAAAAAGCCGGCGATAAAGTGGCGTGGATCCTGATCTATAACCACACCAAAAACCTGCTGTACGAAACCAACGAAAAATTGAGTTATTTTCCCGATTCGCTTTACCTGATCCAAAAAACACAACATGTGAAATTGATGGGTCGGAACGATTACAAAGTGCAGGGAACCCTGCCTAAAAGGTAAAAGAGAAAGTTTAACCTGATTTTAGTGCTGCTTCACTAAAGTATTAACCCCTGTAGTAGCCTGGATGAGTTTCTCTTTTGACTGATCGATCAGTGCGGAAATGTCCATGCGGCCCGGGTTATCTGCCAGTACCTTTTCCAGATCGGCAACTGAAGCTTTTAACGAGTTTATTCCCCTTGCTTTGTCATAAAAACGAGATGTTGCCTGCAATTTAAACATACCGTAGTCGCGGTAAGCTATGCCTCTGTTTTGGTAGTACTTGTTATCCCTGAGATCGCTGTTAATAGAGATGGCCTTTGTAAGATCCACAATAGCGCCTAACAGGTACAATTCCTTATCCGCCGCTGAAGCCTGGCTGTCTCTTCCCAGGTAGCTTTTTGCCCTTGCCCTATAATAATAAGCAGTAGCATCTGCCGGCTTTACGGCAATTACCTTGGTATATGCCAGTATCGATTTTTTGTAGTTATCGCTGTGGTAGTATGAGTAGCCCAGCATCCACATAGCGTTTGCATTTGTTGAATCAGTTATGCACGCCTTTTCCAGGTGTGACACCGCCGAACGAAAATCGCCATCCATAAGCGCCTGCTGGCCAAGCCGCACATAAGCGTTTTGCGCTATAGCCGACTCGAGCGAAGACATAATCAGAAGGGGCAGGATAACTGATAACTTCATTAAACGGATTACTGGTAAAACAAAAATGGTATAATATTAACTATTAATACCCTAAATTATTATGCCATATTGTGGTTTTGTGTAAAAATTTTTACACGTACAAATAATTTAAGCACAGCGATACTATGACTTTTTTTCATCTTTACCAATAAAATCTTATTTATTTACAATTCGTTTTACAAATTTGTAACAAACATATACCCAGTACGTTAAATCATCAGATTAATTGTTGTTATTTATTATCGCAACTTGGCACAGCTCTTGAACCATTGTTATGTGCGATTGATAATCGCAATTTAACCTGTAATTGAAGTGGATACTATATTACAGGCTGACAACATGACGTTTTATTCTACAAAATATAATAATGAATTTCGATCCGTTTGATTTTAAAAATGCTTTACCGGTTATAAACGAGGATTCAGAATTTTTCCCGCTAATGTCATCGGAAGATGAAGAAGAGATGAATAATGAGGAACTGCCCGATGTAATGCCTATTTTACCCTTGCGCAATACTGTACTTTTCCCGGGTGTTGTGATCCCAATTACAGTTGGCAGGGATAAATCAATAAAACTAATCCGCGATGCCAATAAAGGCAGCCGCATGATTGGGGTGGTTTCGCAACAGGATGTGGGGATTGAAGACCCTACTTTTAACCAGCTTAACAAAGTTGGCACTATAGCACTCATTATAAAAATGCTGCAAATGCCTGATGGTAACACCACCGTTATCATCCAGGGCAAAAAACGTTTTTATTTAAAAGAAGAAGTACAGAGCGAACCCTATATAAAAGCCACAGTTGAACCCTTTCATGAGATAAAAATCAAGGAAGATAAAGAGTTTAAAGCCATGGTATCATCCATTAAGGATATGGCCATGAATATTATCCAGCTTTCGCCAAATATCCCGAGTGAAGCAGGGATCGCAATCCGCAATATCGAAAGCACATCGTTCCTGATCAACTTCATATCATCAAATATGAACGCTGATATGACCGCTAAGCAACACCTGCTTGAAATTGCCAACCTGCGCGAACGTGCTAACCTTGTGCTTGAGCATTTAACGCTCGACCTGCAAATGCTGGAATTAAAAAACCAGATCCAGACCAAAGTACGTGTTGACCTTGACAAACAGCAAAGGGATTATTTCCTTAACCAGCAGCTAAAAACTATACAGGAAGAGCTGGGCGGCAATACACCCGACCTGGAAATTGAAAGCCTGCGCCAGCGTGGCATCAAAAAGAAATGGGCAAAAGAAGTCAAAGATCATTTTAACAAAGAACTTGAAAAACTGAGCCGTACCAATCCTGCAGCAGCCGATTACTCGGTTCAGATCAATTACCTTGAACTGTTGCTTGATTTACCATGGAACGAGTTTACCAAAGATAACTTCGACCTTAAGCGTGCGCAAAGGATCCTTGATAAAGATCACTTTGGTTTGGATAAGGTAAAACAACGTATTATTGAATACCTGGCTGTGCTTAAGTTGAAGCATGACATGAAAGCGCCTATTCTTTGTTTGGTTGGCCCTCCGGGAGTTGGTAAAACATCGTTAGGTAAATCAATAGCCAAAGCTTTGGGCCGTAAATACGTGCGCATGGCATTGGGCGGAATCCGCGATGAAGCGGAGATCCGGGGCCACCGTAAAACATATATTGGTGCTATGCCGGGCCGCATTATCCAGTCGATAAAAAAGGCGGGCGCATCAAACCCGGTATTTATTTTGGATGAGATAGATAAAGTAGGCAACGATTTCAGGGGCGATCCTTCATCTGCCCTGCTTGAAGTACTTGACCCCGAGCAAAACGGCACTTTTTCTGATCATTATGTTGAAATGGACTACGACCTTTCAAACGTGATGTTTATTGCTACCGCCAACTCGCTAAGCACGATCCAGCCTGCCTTGTTAGACAGGATGGAGATCATTGAAGTGAACGGCTATACCATTGAAGAAAAAATTGAGATAGCAAAGCAACACCTTGTACCTAAACAGCGCGAAGCACATGGCTTAAAAATAAAAGATGTAAGCCTTAAAGCAGATGTGATCGAAAAGGTGATAGTTGATTACACCCGCGAATCGGGGGTACGTTCACTGGAGAAAAAGATTGGATCGGTTGTGCGCGGCGTGGCTAAGAACATAGCTATGGAAGAGCCTTACAACAGTGTTGTAAGTAAAAAAGATATCGAAAAGATACTGGGCGCACCTATTTTTGATAAAGACCTTTATGAAGGCAATGACGTTGCAGGCGTTGTAACAGGCCTGGCCTGGACTTCTGTAGGCGGCGACATCCTGTTTATTGAAGCCAGTTTAAGCCCCGGAAAAGGCCGCTTAACACTTACAGGCAGCCTTGGCGATGTAATGAAAGAATCGGTAACTATTGCCCTCGCTTACCTGCGCGCCCACGCTGCCGATTTTGACATCAACCCTAAACTGTTTGATCAGTGGGATGTGCATGTACACGTACCGGCAGGCGCTACCCCTAAAGATGGCCCGTCGGCGGGTGTTACCATGCTTACAGCACTGGTTTCGGCATTTACGCAGCGTAAAGTAAAGCCTAATTTGGCCATGACGGGCGAAATCACCCTCCGCGGTCGGGTTTTGCCTGTAGGCGGTATCAAAGAAAAGATCCTGGCTGCAAAACGTGCCAACATAAAAGAGATCATCCTATGCAAATCAAACCAAAAAGACATTCTGGAAATTAAGGAAGATTACATCAAAGACCTTAGCTTTCATTACGTTACCGATATGAGAGATGTGATAACCCTGGCCCTGCTTAACGAAAAGGTTAAAAATCCAATAAATCTTACTGTTAAAGAAGACGAAAAAACAGCCATTAATTAAAGCGGGGCTATTTCCCGGCATAAAACAAAAAAGTTTTACAGTTACACGCTGTAAAACTTTTTTGTTTTAGAAGTTCTTCATGACAAGGTATCGAAACATAACGCCCAACTTAAAATAGAATCCCCGGCTTGAAGTTTAATTTTCATTGGTAATCTCAACCCCATCCCTTATTGCCGCTTCAAGTATATCAATGTTTATATCGTTCAAATTATTGAACTTAATACAATACCCTGTCACGCTCGCTTTGCCTATTTCTTTTCCATATGTTTGGGGTAAATATTTTTTATCCTTAATACCAAGTATGTAGATAGAAATCCCCGTAGTATTGGCGCTCATACCAACCTGAAAAAACTCGCGGGTTGTTCCGTTAGCATATTTTATGGTGTAAGATCCATATCCCACGTTAGGGTTGCTAACAATCCGGCCTTCAGCGTTTCTGCCATCCTCAAACCATAGCTTACATCCCGGTAATATTTGAAGTATATGTTTATGTAAAATTTGCATATCACCACGTTTGGGTTCGGGTTGGCTGGCAATATACTCTTCGGTTTGCTGCTGCACGTTCATATAAATATGGTATTATGGGTTGTTTGATTTGCCTTTTAAATTTCGTTTTATTTTTAGTAAAACCCTAATTCATTTCTTTCTCATCAACCAAATTTCAAACTGTAACATTCCCTAAATTTATAACTGCTTTATTTGCATCGGGTTTTTTATATATTAGCGCACATATATACTATTATACTATATAAACCCCAATGCCTAATAAACTATTTTTAACACTGGTATGCCTGTTAAGCGCTACCTGTTTATTTGCACAAACCCGCGGTCATGAATTTGGTATCCAAACTGACAATGATTCATTCCTTGGTCAGGGATCTGACAGGTATTACACCAATGGCATTTTCTTTTATTACCGAAAAGCGCTTACAGTTAAACCAACCGAAAACGATCTTCAAAACAAAGTTTTAGGATTTGAGTTAGGGCAAAAAATGTTCAACCCCCAATCGGGCTATGTTCGCGGTCCCTTTGATATTGACAGGCCGTTTGCTGCATATACTTATATAGGTTCAACACTTAACTTACTGTACAAAAACGAAAGTAACCTGAAGCTTGGTGCCCAGATAGGCCTGGTAGGCCCGGCTGCGGGCGGCGAACCTGTTCAGAAGCTTATTCACAATACTTTCGGTTTTTACAAACTTAACGGCTGGCAATACCAGATCAAAAATGATGTAGAGCTCAATCTTTCGGCCGAGTATAATAAGCTGCTGGCCCGTACCTCATGGGTCGACCTGAGCTTTAGCTCATATGCCAACCTGGGTAACGGATTTACCGGTGCTGGTGCAGGGGGTATGGTACGCCTGGGAAATTTCAACCAGCTGTTCAATTCCATCAGTACCCAAAGTACGGTATCAACCAGCGGTGAGGAAAAATTACTGCACAAGCACGAGATCTTTTTCTACTACAAGCCTTTAGCCAATTTGGTTGGTTATGATGCAACCATACAAGGCAGCCTGTTCCGCAAACATGACGACCCAAACAGCCTGGAAGTTGTTTCAGAAAAGAAACCGTTTATATTTAGCCAGCAGGTAGGTGTAGCTTTTACAACCAGCCGTTTCGCTTTTGATATAGCTGCTATATTCCATACCAAAGACACTAAGGAAATGTTCCGCTCGCATCAATGGGGATCAATTACCGGGTTTTACAGGTTTAAATAAAGAGATTAGAGGTTGGAGGTTAGTGATTAGAAGAACCGCTACCTGAACCATCATGTCATTGCGAGGAACGAAGCAATCGCACGGAAGCATTGCCACTCTGTAGAGTATGCGATTGCCACGCTGCGCAATGACATAGCTTTAGAGAGTTCGCTTAACTATTCCCCAAAATCATTTTTCCTATTCTCCTTCTTTACCGATTGCATTTTCTTGTTGTCCAATCTTGCGGTTTTGGCGGCTTTGCTTACTTTGGTGGGTTTGCGCACTTTGGGCTTTTGTAGTGCTTTTGTTAGCAGCGATGTTAACCTTTCAATTGCTTTTTCTTTATTAAGATACTGGCTTCGTTCTTCATCGCATATTACCTGCACATAACCATCTTTGTTAAGCCTGTTCTGCAGTTTTTCGGTTAGCAGCAGCTTTTCCTCATCGTTAAACAAAGCGGATGAACCTATTGAAAATAACAGTTCAACCTTGCTCGAAACCTTATTTACGTTTTGCCCGCCCTTCCCGCCGCTTCTTGATGTTTTGTAGCTCGTTTCCTTTTGGAGATCGGCTTTTGTAAAATTCATCTTCAAAAATAAGCCTTATTGAGTTACCGCTATCAGGCCATTTGCTAATAATTTGCTATTTTAGCAGCTCTATGAACAACAATATCGTAGTAGCCATTGATGGTTATTCTTCGTGCGGGAAAAGCACCCTGGCAAAAGCTTTAGCAAAAGAGCTTCATTTTATCTATGTTGATAGCGGCGCTATGTACCGTGCCGTAACCTTATACTTTTTAAGGCACAACATTGATCTTGAAAATCATGCCCAGATAGCGGACGCGTTGCATAATATCCATCTTAATTTTCATACGCAAAACCATAAAACCTTTATTACCTTAAATGAAGAGGACGTGTCTGAAGAGATTCGCCAGATGCACGTAGCTGATAAAGTAAGCTCGGTAGCAGCTATAAAAGAAGTGCGCGCAGCCATGGTAAGGCAACAGCAGCGTTTAGGCCGCTCCAAAAATATTATTATGGATGGCCGGGATATCGGTACGGTAGTATTCCCTGATGCCCAGGTGAAACTGTTCATGACTGCCGATCCAAAGATCCGTGCCGAACGCCGTTATAAAGAGTTATTACCAACCAACCCTAACATTACTTTAGAAGAGGTTTTTGATAACCTGGCACACCGCGACTACCAGGATACCACCCGCGAGGAAAGCCCCCTTACCCGCGCCGAAGATGCTATCATATTAGATAACACCGACCTGAGCCAGGATGAGCAATTGATGTTTGCCATAAGCCATATTGAGCCCTTTATTGCGGAGTAGCTATTGGTGATTAGAGGTTAGAGATTGGTGATTAGCTTTCCTTTCAGATACAAAAAAAGCGCTATTGGAGAGTCCCGATAGCGCTTTTCTATTTTATGTATAAGATTTAATCAGCGAAATCAACGTAATCAAAAAATCAACGGTTAAACTTCTCCGCTTTCACCCCAAACCTGTTTAAAAAATCCACTCCCTCATCGCTTGCTAAGCCTTTATATTCGGCATATGATTTATCATAATAAACCTGGGTGATCCCGGCCGAATAGATGAGCCTTGCGCAAGGCAAACATGGCGACAGCGTGGTATACAACGTAGCGCCTTCAAGTCGCGCCCCATTTTTTACCGCATAAAGTATCGCGTTTTCTTCGGCATGCAGGGCAAGTGAACAGCTGCCTTTTGAATCGCGGGCACAACCTGTTTCCGGCCATTCAACGTCGCAGTTATGCGTACCCGCAGGCGGACCATTATATCCAATTGAGATAATCCGCGTATCGCGTGTCAAAACCGCCCCAACATGTGCTTTAACACAATGCGACCGCTCGGCCAGATCAGTGGCCAGGTTCATGAAAATCTGATCGAAGCTGGGTTTTGTCATCGGTGATCGGAGGTTAGAGATTTGAGATTAGTTAAAATTATTATAAAAAGAAAGAGGTTGAAAATTAAAGGCCTAACCTCTAATCTCCAACCTCTAATCTCTAAAAAGATTAATGTCCGCCTTTAACTTCAACGTGGTCAAGGTCGATACCCTGATGACGGAGCTCACGGCTAACTTTCCATGCAAAGTAAGCAAGATATGCAAACCCTAATACGGGTACTATGTAAGAGAAATGGATCCCGCTCATACCTGGTATAACATTACCCGCGCCATCGGCAACTTTGCCTTGCAACGGCGGGATGATCGAACCGCCCAAAATCATCATGATCAAAAATGCCGAGCCCTGGCTGGTGTATTTACCCAAACCTGTAATAGCCAATGAGAAAATTGATGGCCACATGATAGAGCAGCATAAACCTCCGCTAATAAAAGCAAAGGTAGCTACCTTGCCTGTAGTAAATAAACCAGTAAGCATAAACGCTACGCCCAACAAACCAAGTACAGATAAGGTACGGGTTGGCTTTTGCTGACCGATAAAGAAAGCAACGATCAGGATGGCTACGCAAATTGCATAAGCATAAAGATGACTCACATTAGCGCCCGAGAAAACATTCACAAGCAACACGATACCAAAAGCAAGGAAAGGAATTAAAATATATAAAATGTACTTAACCGATTTTGAAAGATTGAACGCATCGATAGATCCGGCAAAACGACCGATCATCAAGCTGCCCCAGTATAATGAAATATAAGGCGCGATATCCGATTCGGCGAAAGAACCAAACTCCGGGGTTTTCAATAATGACCCCATGTTACTTTGAATAGTTACCTCGGTACCTACATAAGTAAATATTGCCAGCATGCCTAATATTAACTGTGGATATTGCATGGCACCCCAGCCTTCTTTACTCTTTTTAGCGGCGAAAATAGTACC
Organism: Mucilaginibacter sp. SG538B; assembly: GCF_013376065.1. NCBI lineage: Bacteria > Pseudomonadati > Bacteroidota > Sphingobacteriia > Sphingobacteriales > Sphingobacteriaceae > Mucilaginibacter > Mucilaginibacter sp. SG538B. The sequence goes on along the minus strand of NZ_JABMJI010000001.1, from coordinate 403,318 downwards.
TATCAGTGTAAATACGATTATAGCTAACGAAGCATATACAAAGTACTGGCTTTTTATAACTTCAACTACATTTTGTGGGTCTGAAGCAAGTAACTTGTTAAGGTAAGCGCTTAAAGGATCTGCTGCAAGCACTAACAAAAATGCAACAAACATAATAAATAGCGGTGTATTTGCTTTTGAGCTTGATTCGATCTTTTCATCGCTGGTAACCTTTGGCAGGTTCGAAAACCAAAAGAACAAAGCAACAGCAATGAACAAGCCAGCTAACAGGTAATAGAGATTATTGATTGATGATATTTTAACATCAGCAGCGGCAGTTTTTGCGGTTGCCGAACCAAATAATACCACACTTACTACTACCGGGCCTAATAAAGCGCCTATGTTGTTGATACTGCCTGCAAAGTTTAAACGATTTGAACCGGTTTCAGGGGGGCCTAATGCAACAACAAATGGGTTTGCAGCTGTTTGCTGTAACGAAAAACCAACAGCTATAATAAAGAATACAGCCAAAATGAAACCAAACGCGCCCGAAGCTACAGCAGGGATCATAGCCAATGCACCAACTGCCGAAACAACGAGGCCTAAAATGATACCATTTTTGTAACCTAACTTGTTCATAATATCAACTTTACTGGCTTGTGATGCAAAATAAAGTATCAACGAACCGATGAAATATCCACCGTAAAATGTAAAGTCGATAAGTTGTGATTCGAACTGGGTAAGGTGAAAGTGCTCTTTACAGAAAGGTATGAAAATACCGTTGGAGGCGGCTAAAAAGCCCCAAAAGAAAAACACGGTAATCAGCGTATACAGGGCTGTACCGTAGTTCTTAGCATTGTTTTGTTCCATTTTAAAATAGGTTGTACAGATTTGATTTTTGAATTTCTAAACATAATTCAATTTTGGTAAAACTCTCTGGTCTTTTTTAAATAAATTAAATCACAATTTTAACTTTCGTTGTTTATGAGATAAAATTGCATATTCGCAATGTTCAAAAAAGAACAAAGCTTAACTTAATGATAAAAGCCATTGTTTCGGGTATCGGGTTTGGATTAGTGCTTACATTTATTACCGGCCCGGTTTTTTTTGCGCTCATTAAAACCAGTATCGAAAAAGGGTTTCATGCCGGTGTTTCGCTTGCCCTTGGTGTGGTTTGCAGCGATGTGGTTTTTGTAGGAGCAATCCTGTTTGGTTCGCAATATATCGATGTATCTGACCATACCAAAGTTATAGCAGGCGTTGTAGGCAGCGCCATATTATTCGCGCTTGGCCTATATTACATGTTCAAAAAAAGCGAGATCAATTATGAAAACAAAGTCCCATCAGGTGCCGACCGCTTTGGTTACATACTTAAAGGTTTCCTGATGTGCATTTTTAACCCTACCCTCCTCTTCCACTGGACGGTAGTGATCGGTGCGGCCAGTACCACATTCTTGGTGGGCACCCCGCACAGATCCTTTCATATAGCCGTTATGTTCCTTACCATACTCATCATCCAGTTTGGTATGGATACCCTCAAAGCTTTTTATGCTAATAAACTCCGGGCACGTATTTCGGTTAAATTTATCCACCGTTTAAATGAGGTTGCTGGTATCGCGCTCATTATCGCCTCATTGGTGCTGATTGATAAGCTGGTTACACATTTTGTATTTGCGGCACCGGCAGGATCATAGAAAACTTTTCTATCAGTATTCGCTACATTTACTTTAAACCATAAACCTTATTGTCATGTTCCAGGAAATCATTTATATACTTCTTTTTATTGCGGTTGACTTAGTTGTTTATTCAAAACTGAATAAAACCGAATGGGTAAATGCAAAACAATTCAAGCTATTTCTTATAGGCACTATATTATTGATTTTACTACATTTTTTCAACCTCCCATTCCTAATGCCAATGCGTACTTTTTCAGGGCTTATTTTCTTTTCATTATTTCCCCTGTTCACTTATTTCTGGTTTACTTATTTTGCGGTCAAAAGAATACACAGGATAACAACACCGCAAAACGAAAACTTTATTTCTACCGGCCTAAAAGTATTCTCCTTCTTTTTTTTAAAGCTTGTTTATGCAATGACTTTGATTATGCAAGTATCGATTATCCTTTCACTCATAAAATAAAACTTTCGTGGTTGTTGGTATTGTCACTACGTGCGCTGTGACATATTTCTTGTCATTGTCTAAACAATGATTTTCTTTTAAAACAAAAAAGGCGATGAAAAACTCATCGCCTCGTATATCATTCCCCCTTTAGGGGGTTAGGGGGCATTACATATAAGCTCTTTGGTTTTTACCTTCCATCCAGTTAACAAAGGCGCGGTTAACAACCTTGTTACCACCCGGGGTTGGGTAATCACCACTGAAATACCAATCACCAAGGTTATCAGGACAAGCGATGTGCAGGTTATCTAATGTTTGATAAATTACCTGTACCTCGCAATTCACATTTTTAGGTGTGATGATCTGCGCAATACGGTCAGAGATCTGCTGATCGGTAAACAAGGCATAAATCTCTTTCACATAATTTTCAACTTCCTCCTTCGGCAGTTTCTGGCTGTCTTTACATTTTTGATAAACATCCAGGATCACATCTTCCCTGCCCATCTCTTTTAACAAACTGATTGCTGCTTCAAATGCCACAAATTCACCCATACGTGACATGTCGATCCCATAACAATCGGGGTAACGGATCTGCGGAGCAGACGAAACCACAACTACTTTTTTAGGGCCAAGCCTGTCAAGGATTTTCAGGATACTTTGTTTCAGCGTAGTACCACGAACTATAGAGTCATCCAATACCACTAAGGTATCGGTGCCTTTTTTGATCAATCCGTAAGTAGTATCGTATACGTGGGCCACCATTTCGCTGCGATCCGCGTCCTGGGTGATGAAAGTACGCAGTTTAACATCCTTAATGGCTATCTTTTCAACCCTTGGGGCTACCTGTAATATTTCGGTAAGCTTTTCTTCGGTAATGTCGCTTCCAAGCTCAAGCAGTTTTTCGTGCTGATATTTCTTTACATACTTGTGCATGCCCTCAACCATACCATAAAAGGCAACTTCGGCGGTGTTTGGTATGTAGGAGAATACCGTGTTTTTAATATCATGATTAACAAAATCCAATATCTGCGGGCAAAGCAGGCGACCTAATTGCTTACGCTCACGGTAAATGGCCGAGTCGCTGCCGCGCGAAAAGTAGATCCGCTCAAAAGAGCAGGCTTTCTTTTCTTTTGGCTCGCTGAACATATCCTCGGTTATTTTACCATTCTTTTTAACGATCAACGCATGGCCGGGGCGAATTTCCCTGATCTCCTCCATCGGCACGTTAAATGCCGTTTGAATAGCAGGGCGTTCAGATGCCGCAACAACGATCTCATCATTATAATAGTAAAATGCCGGGCGAATCCCCACCGGATCACGCATTACAAAGGCATCTCCATGGCCAAGGATCCCGGCAATAGTATAGCCGCCATCCCAGTTCTTTGCAGATTTACGGAGGATCTTGGCAACATCCATATCATTAGCGATAAGCTTACTGATCTCCCTGTTGTCGTCCAATCCCTCGCGCTTGTACTGATCAAACAAGCCTTGGTTTTCGGTATCAATGAAGTGGCCTATTTTTTCGAGCACAGTAACCGTGTCGGCCTTTTCTTTTGGATGCTGGCCTAATGCATACAGTTGTTGCAGTAATTCATCAACATTGGTCATGTTAAAATTACCGGCAATAACCAGGTTACGGGTCATCCAGTTGTTTTGCCTTAAAAACGGGTGGCAGCTTTCAATGCTGTTTTTGCCATGGGTACCATAACGCAGGTGCCCTAACAAAACCTCGCCGGTAAAGCTAACATGTTCTTTAAGCCATTCAGCATCAGCCATCTTTTCCGGGGTTTCTTTTTGAATTTCCGCAAATTTCTTTTGGATATATTCAAAAATATCGGCAACGGCATTTGAGGCCATTGAGCGGTGACGGCTGATGTATCTTTTGCCAGGTTCAATATCCAGTTTAATGGTAGCAACACCTGCGCCATCCTGGCCGCGGTTGTGTTGTTTTTCCATTAAGAGATAAAGTTTGTTCAGGCCGTACAGTGCAGTTCCGTACTTTTTCTGATAATAAGATAGTGGCTTTAGTAAGCGGATAAATGCCACACCGCATTCATGTTTAATCTGATCGCTCATGATTCGGAATGAGGCTGCAAAGGTATCATTTTAAAATGAAGTATCGGTAAAATCTATTGTCATAAATTAGTAGTTTATTGATTGCCAGGTTGATTTGGTGAATGGTTGATTTAATGAGTAGTTATCACACTGAAAACCAACCATTAACCTAATCAACCCAATAAACCACACGCCTATTTCTTAAACCCAACCATCTGGTGCAGCTTAACCGGGTCATAGATCCGGCCTTCTTTTATTACTACCGATACTTTCCTGATCTCCCTGATATTACGCAGCGGATCACCATCGATAATAACAAGGTCGGCTTGCTTTCCCACTTCAACCGAACCTGTTGTTTTATCAAGCCCCATCACCATTGCCGGTGTTATCGTTGCTGTTTTGATAGCCTGCGCCGGGGTAAGACCGGCTTCAACATATAATTCAAGTTCGCGGTCAAGACTATAGCCGGGGAACCCCATATCTGTGCCTGCAACAATAGTAACTCCGGCATCATGCAATACCTTAACGGTTTTCTTCATGCTTTCATACAAGGGTTTCAGCTTAGCGGCCTTCTCCGGTTCTTCGCCCATGTTTTTAAACAGTGCCTGAAGCGGCAGCGGCAGTGTATAATAATTAGGCTCCAGTTTGGTTATATCATCCTTGACATTACGGAAAGCTAGTTCAAAAACACCTATCGTAGGATCTATCACCACGTGATGGTCTTTTATAAACTTAATAGCCGCGATACTTACCGAATCATCGAAAATAACCGACCTGTCCTTATCCCGTTTCATGATGGAATACACATACTGCACGTGGTTAACCATATTCATCCCCGAATCAACCCCTTGCTGCAGGGTCATGCCCTGCGGGATATGGCCTGTTACGGTTAAACCCAATCGGTGTGCCTCATCACAAATAACTTTAACTATAGCCGGTTTAACCGAACTATAAATTTTGATCTGCTGAAAGCCATTTTCTTTATAACGGTCTACTGCCTTTATAGCCTCTTCCTTAGTATCAGCCTGGATAATCCCCAATGCATAAGGCCCTTTACCGTCAATAATGCCGGCTTTAATGATGTTGGGGCCCACGCCTTTGCCGCCATCAATAGCGGCTTTTATAGCGTTGATGTAACCAAATTCGTTACCACAATCGCGCACAGTAGTTACACCTGCTGCAAGATAGGCCGGCCCCCACTCGGCCTGTTCAAAGTGCGAGTGCATATCCCACAAGCCTGGTAAAATGGTTTTCCCTTTGGCGTCAATAAGCTTAGCCCCTGCCGGTATTTTAACCTTACCTGTTTGTTTGATAATGCCATTTTCTATCAATACAACAGCATTAGGTATGCTTGTACCTTTATTTACGTCAACCAGGTTTCCGCCGGTAATAGCTATTATCTCATCTATTTTACCTGTTGGTGCGGCCGCTTTCGCAAATAGTTCCATACCGTAGGTAGCCGCCTTACTGATGAGCTGCGGTAACAGTTCTTCGTAAGGTACCCGCATCATTTCCAGTTTGTCACCTTCGGCGTCATTAGTGATCAGGCATATGAGTTTACCCTCATTATCAGTCCAAACCAGTTCGTTACCCCAAACCAGTCCGCTTATGGTGAGCCGGTTAAGTGCAAGTGGTTTACCGTTAAAGGTAAGCTGATCAGTACCCGCTTTTTTGATCTGTACCGCACCAAATGGCAGTGTATGGATGCTTACAGGTTGTTTATGTTTATTCCAATATTGGATAAGCACCTGCTGCACGGTGCCCGGCGAATAACCGGCTACCGGGAAGCTGAGCGGCAGTACTTTTTGTGTATATGATGAATCGTTAACCCTGATAGATGCTTCAGATCCGCGAATGGTCACCTGGTCATCAATGGTCGAAAATCTCGAAGTATTGCCTTTTATGGTCAATTCCAGCGGATCGGCTACGGGGTTCACCTTCAACTCGGCAGTAAGCGGCACCGGCGAACCGCGGTCAACGAACTTAAAATTGATATTATAATGAACGGCATCTTTGTACTTGTGCACGTAATAGGTTTCCTTACCAATGTGCTGCTCAAACTTATGCAGAAAAAAGGTACCGCTGTCGGTTGGCAAATCGGTTTGCGCATTGGCGTTTGTTATTAAGGCCGAAAAGGCGGCAAATAATAATAAAGGTGTTTTCATAAGGTCAGTAATGTTAATGTAAGATAGCGGTTTGTTTGGGATGTTACAAAACAGTTTTTTGTGCAGGGACGCATAATTGCGCCTTCTGACCAACCACATCATCAAAGCAAAAAATCTTAACCAATACTTCTAAACGTTATATTAATCCTTGCCCCCAGCATCCTGCTTGTTTTGGGTACCTGGTGAAACCAGTGATGCTGCGTTTGCCCCTGCATGATCAGCAGATCGCCGTTGTTAAGTACGACAGAGGCTTTAACATTCTTTTGCTGCTTATGCTTAAACTGAAAAACCCGCGAAGCACCAAATGATACCGAAGCAATGACAGGGTTACCGCCAAGCTCGCTTTCATCATCACTATGCCAGCCCATACTATCGCCACCGTCACGGTAATAATTAAGCAGCGCTGTATTAAACCGGTGACCGCATTGCTGTTCAGCCGCCTGCTTAATGCTATCAAGCAGCGGGCTAAACTTAACCGGCACATTTACCACACCTGAATATACATATACTTCATCGCGCTCTCCGTACCAGGCCGTAAGCCGGGGGAAGTTCACTTCCCTGCCGTAGATTTTCATTTTATCCTGCTTCCATGGTGTTTCCTCAACCAGCCGCGTAAATACATCTTCCTTATAAAAATGGGGATAAAGCAATACCTCTCCATCAAAAGGTAATAAGTTTTTTGGTGCGCCAAACAGGTTCAGCTGGTCATTATTGAATAGGTCCATGTTCAAATATCTGTATTACATACCATAAAACACGATGGGCCACTCTGCTATCAGAATGATAAAACCTATCATTTTGATAGCTTTTCCTCATATTGAGAAAATCTTTCTCATTTTGATAAACTCCTATAAAACAAGCTTCTAAATAAAGCAAAAAACGTTGTGGCATGTTTATTGGCCATGCGGCCTCACAATACAAAAATAAATTTACGATGGCATTGTTTATCGCTGCTACAGCAAAATTTACAAAACGGACAATAAGTTCCTTCATTGCAGCTGGTATCATCCCCTCTTTTCCCCTAACAATTTATACACTTCATGAATTCGCACGTTAAGCAACTCACTTTCGCGGGTATGATCGTTACCCTCGGTATTATTTTTGGCGATATTGGTACCTCTCCCCTTTATGTTTTTCAAACCCTGTTGGTTGAAGGCGGTAAGGTGAACCCCGCGCTGGTATTAGGCTCTATCTCCTGTATCTTCTGGACACTCACACTGCAAACCACATTCAAGTATATCGTTATTACGCTGCAGGCTGATAACAAAGGCGAGGGCGGTATTTTCTCATTATATGCACTGGTAAGGCGTTACGGTAAATGGCTGGCAATCCCAGCTATAATTGGCGCAGGTACTTTGCTTGCCGATGGTATCATTACCCCGCCCATCTCTGTAACCTCGGCCATTGAGGGCCTAAATTTAGTACCGGCATTTTCAACCGTTATTGTTCCCGGCAATAACCTGATCCTCATTATTGTAATTAGCATCATTTTATTGCTGTTCTTTTTTCAGCAGTTTGGCACCAAGGTGGTCGGTTCCGCATTTGGGCCGGTTATGCTGCTGTGGTTTATCATGCTGGGCGTATTGGGCACCATACAAATAACACATTTCCCCTCTATTTTTAAAGCTCTCAATCCGTATTATGGCGCCCATTTACTGATGGACCATCCTAAAGGTTTCTGGTTGTTAGGCGCGGTATTTTTGTGTACTACGGGTGCCGAAGCCCTATACTCCGACCTGGGCCATTGCGGCAGGCGTAACATCCAGGTAAGCTGGATCTTTGTGAAAACAACCCTGATATTAAACTACCTGGGGCAAGGCGCCTGGGTGCTGTCACAAGCACCGGGTAAGAACTTTACCGGCGTTAACCCTTTCTTTGAAATCGTTCCCCATTTCTTCCTGCTACCCGCGATAGCTTTGGCTACACTGGCAACCATTATTGCCAGCCAGGCGTTGATCAGTGGTTCATTTACGCTCATTAGTGAGGCGGTGAGCATGAATTTCTGGCCAAGGATCACCATCAAATACCCGTCAAATATCCGCGGGCAGATCTATATTCCAAGCATTAACTGGATACTGTGTATTGGTTGTATCCTTGTATCGCTCTATTTCCGTACCTCAAGCGCAATGACGGCTGCTTACGGCTTCAGCATCACCATTGCTATGCTTAGCACTACAATTTTAATGTATTACTTTATGCGCTATGTAAAGCACTGGCCTGTATGGCTGGTTACCATTATCCTGTGCTTATTTGTAACCGTCGAATTCTCCTTTTTTGTAGCTAACGCGGTTAAAATACTAAAACGTTTGTTTTTTGTGGGATTTGAAGTTGGTCTGATCTTTACGATGTACACCTGGTTTAAGGCCCGTAAAATCAATAACCGCTTCCTTCATTTTACCGATATCAAGGAGAAACTGCCTTTACTAAACGCGCTGAGCAATGATGCTACCATAAACAAATACGCTACGCACCTGATCTATCTTACCAAAGCCAATAATGGCAAACAGATTGAAGAAAAGATCATCTACTCCATCATGAGCCGCCGTCCTAAACGTGCCGATACCTATTGGTTTGTGCACATTGAACGCACCGACGAGCCATATACTATGGAGTACAGTGTTGACCAAATTGAGCCGGGCAAAGTCATCCGCGTAGAATTCCGTTTGGGCTTCAGGATCCAGCCGCGGGTAAACGTATTGTTCCGTAAAGTAGTTGAAGATATGGTTGAACGTGGCGAGATTGATATCTCCAGCAATTACCCATCATTAAAACAACACAATATGGCTGCCGATTTCAGGTTTGTGATCATGGAGAAATTCCTGTCGTATAATAACGTGTTCAATGTATCGGAGAGCTTTATCCTCAACAGCTATTTTGCCATTAAAAAACTGGCCCAGTCAGAAGCTAAGGCTTTTGGGCTTGATACCAGTGAAACACGCATTGAAAAGATCCCGCTGGTGGTAAAACCGGTTAATAATATCCACATAAAAAGGGTTGACCCGGTTACGCATAAAGCGGTTGAAGGTATGGGTAAGAAAGTTTTTGCGTAGGGCTAACCATTATGTATTAACGTCCCCTACATAACTACATGTGTTGCCCCTCTTTGCTCCGCAAAGAGGGGCTTTTTTTTCCTTTTTGGGTTTATTTGCAACCAGTGCTTATTGCGGCTATCGCCCATCGCGTATAAACGCTAATCCAGGTTAAGCTCTCGTTGCAAACGAACGCGGGACGAATACTTCTAAAATGTCGCAATCATAACGGTATAATGTCGTGATCATGCCTTATTCTGCAGCCGCAGGGCCTGTAACTTTGTAATATCAATTTACCCTAAAACGGATCGGCATGAGAAAGTTAAAATTACAAATGAACCTTGCACTCAACAATAAATGGGACAGCGGAATGTCTGATTTCAGTATCGATAATCTTAAGAATGTGGACTGTATTTTACATGGACGAAAAACAGGTGAAGGTTTTATTCCCTATTGGACAGCAATAGCAAACAACCCTAATGACGCTGAATATAAGCTTGGAAGGCGTTTCGCGGATATTCCAAATGTTGTTTTTTCAAACAGCCTTAAAGTAAGCCCATGGGACAATACAACAATAATAGGCGGTGACGTAAAAGAGGCGATAGAAACATTGAAAAAGAAAAATGGTAAAGACATCCTTGTTTATGGAGGGGATTCGTTTGTATCATCCTTAATTCAACATGATTTGATTGATGAGTTTTATTTGCTTGTAAACCCTGCTGAGATCGGTAACGGACAACAAACCTTTAACCCTTTAAAAAATGATTTAGAGTTAAAGTTGATGAATTGTAAACCATTTGCCTGTGGTGCGGCTTTGCTTTATTATACCAGGGCGTAAAAAAAGACTCTCCCCTCCCCGCCCTTCTTAAGAGGAGATTTGAGAGTTTTTTTTCTAATGGCGTCACGCTTGAATCCGCGTTAATATTTTCAATTACCCCTTAAAACAAAAAACCCGGCCTTGCGGCCGGGAATTTCATTAGATTTATTGGATTGGTTGGAAATACGTGATTATAATTTTTCGCCGTGCTGGCTGATATCAAGACCTTGTTCTTCTTCTTCGGCCGATACCCTTAAAGGCGAGATCATGTCGGTGATCTTTAACAATAATAATGACCCAAAGAATGCGAATATCGATACGCACACCAATGCTACCAACTGTACGAGGAACAGGTGTGTCTCGCCAAAAAACAAGCCGTTGCCTGTTGTATTATTAGCATTTACATGCTGACTGGCAAATACGCCGGTTAACAGCATCCCCACCATACCGCCAACGCCGTGACAAGGGAATACATCAAGCGTGTCATCAATAGAAGTACGGGTACGCCATTCCACAACCAGGTTACTCACCACAGCCGATATGATACCGATAGCCAGCGAGTGCGGCACCGATACAAAGCCGGCGGCAGGTGTAATAGCCACCAAACCAACAACAGCGCCAATACAGGTACCCATTGCAGATGGCTTGCGGCCAAGCAGCATATCAAAAAAGATCCAGGTAACACCGGCAGCAGCCGAAGCAGTTGTACTGGTAGCCAAAGCGGTAACCGCCAAAGCGTTTGCGCCAAAAGCCGAACCGGCATTGAAACCAAACCAACCAAACCACAACAAGCCCGTACCTATCATTACGTAGGTAATCCGCGCAGGAGAATGATTAGCCTCATTACGGCGTTTTAAATATAAAGCCGATGCCAGGGCAGCCCATCCGGCCGACATGTGCACTACTGTGCCACCTGCAAAGTCAAGCACACCAAATTTGGCTAATATACCATCCGGGTGCCAGGTGCAATGCGCCAGCGGCGAGAATATGAAAATAGAAAACAGTACCAGGAAAATAATGTACGAGTTAAAACGGATACGCTCGGCAAATGCACCGGTGATAAGCGCCGGGGTAATAATGGCGAATTTTAACTGGTACATAGCGAAAAGCAGTAAAGGAATGGTTGGCGCGGCTTTCCAGGTGGCGTTACCTAACATGCCTTTCATCATGAAATAAGTTCCGGGGTTACCGATAAGGCCATAAAAGCTATCGCCGAAGGCTAAGCTAAATCCAAAGATGCCCCACATTACTGTAATGATCACCATACAAATGATGCTTTGCAGCATGGTAGAGATCACATTTTTCTTATTAACCATTCCACCGTAAAAAAACGCGAGACCGGGTGTCATGATCAAAACCAGCGCCGTCGACATTAGCATCCAGGCTATATCGCCCGTATTAAAATTGGGATGACCGGAATTCTTAAAATCAACGGACGGAAAAATGAAAGTAAGTGAAAGTATAATTAAGATCAGGAAAAAAGGGAAATACCTCTTCATGTATTCAGAAAAAATATGTTTTAAATCAGCACGAAAGGTATGATTTTTTCTAAAAACAAAAGAAAATAATTGGCTTTTGTTGAAAAAAAACAACAACTACAGATATTTCAGGATAGAATTCGGGAAAATCCCCAATAAAACGAGCAGAAAACTAATAACAATAGCTAAAACAAGTAAATTATAAGATCTTTCACTGGCAACTTCAGCATTTTCTGTCCTTTTCAGAAATAAATACAAAGGAATTTTAAGGTAATAAAACAACGATACTACCGTGGTTATGGCGCCCGTTATCATCAGCGACAACAGCCAGATACTGTGCGTTTGCTCATAAGCGCTGTAAGCCGCCGAAAACACAAACAGCTTACCCGTAAACCCCGCGGTAACCGGGATCCCTGTTAAAGAAATGAGGATAATTACAAAACAAACCGAAGCTACAGGATATTTTAAGCCCAGCCCTTTGTAAGCTTCCACCTCTTCAGCGTTCACAATATTGCTGAAGTACGATGCCAGCGCCAGCGCCCCGATATTGGCTAACGCGTAAACGGCAAGGTAATAGGTTAATGATGATAGCCCCTGTAAATTAAACGTAACCACCGCCATTAAAGCAAAACCGGTATGGCCGATGCTTGAATAAGCCAGCATCCTTTTTACATTACTTTGCAAAACGGCTGCAAAATTTCCGGCTATCATGGTGATGATACCAATGGCTGATAAAACAATGCTAAAATCAATCCCCTTCCAGTCGGCCGAAAACAGGAACAAAGGCATCACATTTACCAGCAATGCAAAAGCTGCTATTTTGGGTACGGTTGACAGGTATGCAGTAACCGGCGTGGGCGCTCCCTGGTAAACATCGGGTACCCAAAAATGCATCGGCATAAATGATAATTTAAACCCTATGCCAATCATCACCAGTACTAAAGCAAATGAAGCACTCACCGGGTTTACATTGGGCAACTGAGCTACAATACCCGGCAGATCCAGCGAGCCGCTGAAGCCGTACAGTAACGAGATCCCGTATAGCATGACAGCCGATGATGCCGCGCCAAAAAGCACGTACTTTAAACCGGCTTCGGTACTTAAAGCAGTTTCAGACCGGTAAGCCACCATCAGGTATGATGCTATGGATACCATCTCGATGGCAAGATAAACCGAGAGTAGGTTAATAGCCATAGCCATTAAATGCAGACCTAAAATAGATGCTATGGAAATGGTATACAGGTCTGATAAGCCTTTTGGATGCGCCTTCAGCTTGTCATCCCAGGTAAAATTTAACAGGAGAATGAATGAAAGCAGATCGATAATGATCTTGAAAAATACCGCCGACCGGCGCAGCAATAACATACTGCCGAAAATAACGTGATCGCCGTCAAGGATCAGGGCTACCTGCTGCAGGTCTTTAAACAACACCAGCAGCAAGCCGGCGCAGGCTACTATTTTACAAAGCTTTACAGATCTGCGCCCAAATATCAGGTCGGTTATCAGCACTACCAAAAACAGCCCGGTTAAATAAATTTCGGGCATAAAATAGGGGATGCTGCCAAAAACATTGGTTAACTGAACTGATATATGGGGAAGCAGATCGTGCATTTATATTTTTATTGTACTATTACTGATTGATTTTTGGGGTATTTAACCTGGTATTTTAGTTTCACCTTCTTTTCATCGAGCGAATTTAACATGAAATTCCATGAAACCCTACCTGTTGTTGCATCAGGTTTTGCGCCTGATGTTTCCTGCGCCTCTACTTCGATATCTTTATTTTGTGAAACCGGCACCTGGTCTTCCACCAATAAATTAACCGACTGGCTTTTCCTGTTTTTTACGTCGATAAGCCAGTTACGGGTTTCCTTTTGGTTTGAACCTGATGACTGGCGCATGGCCAAACCTTTCTCCAGCGTACGGGTAACAACAATATTTTTATCGGTACCTAACGATAGGTTCAGTGTATCGGTAGTAGCATCGGTATTAATCAGCGACTTGCCAATGTATGTTCCTTCAAAAAACAGGTTGGCCTCGCCCGAAAGAAAACTGTATTTATTCCAGTTGGTAAGCTGCGCGGTGAGGAATACATCGGTACTCAATTTTGGCGCCACGTAATATTGATAAGTAGCATCAATATTATATTGGCTAATTTCAACCGCATACTGTTTGCCATCACTTGGTACCGTATAAGGGTTAGCGATGTTAAACTCAATATTGGTTTGGTTCTCTTCTTTTTTTACTTCGATAGGAACCGTGTTAATTATATTTTTATCTTGTATTCTCGCAACAGCACCGGTCAAATCCCTTTTATATTCCGTGCCATAACCTGCAACAACCACCTCGTTAAGCTGTCGTGAAGACGGGTTTAGCGCCACATTGAGCATTGGCGCATTGGCCTGCCTTTCTAATGTCTCATATCCAATAAAACTGTAAGTAAGCACAGCATTGGCATTAGGGATCTGGATGCTGTAATTTCCACCGGCATCACTTACGGCCCCTATTGATGTACCTTTTACCCTGATGCTTACACCAGGGATGGAGCTGTTATCATCCCTGCTCACTATTCTACCCATTACTTTAGTTATTGGAACACCGGTACCTGAATAGTACATACCGAAGTTAAGATAGGTAGGCGTTAGCTCGGGCTTCGCCCCATTTACGCTTGGGTTACCGGTTGATAAGGTAAGCTTAGCGCTTTTCCAGTCCTCACCCGTTTTTTGCGACACGTTGGCTTTGTAAACGATAGTTATTGGACTGTTCACATTTTTAGCACGGATATCGTAGGTAGGGAACCAGCTGGCGTTTCGCACCAGATAACTTAAAGTAAAATTTGCCTGCAAGGCTACTTTTGCCGATACGGTGACCAAAACATTACTGGTTGTTTTAACACCTGCTTTGTTAATCTCAGCAATTTGTTTGTTATAACCTTCAAGCTCGTCGTTAAATAACTCTATCTGATCATTTACGGCTTGCTGATTCTTTTTGATCTCGTTTAAGCGGGCGGTCTGAAAATCGAGTGTCTGTTTCAGTCTGATCGGATCCAGCGCAACATTAGTCCCATTGCTCACCGGGTTTTTAGCCAGCGTATTAGCTTCTTCCTGGTAAATGGAGAGCATGTTGTTTTGCAAGGCTATTTTGTTTCTTACCAGCTTTACTTTTGCGTCGATAGCCTGTATATCTTTTTGCCTGATATCATTATCGGCAAAATCAAGTTCGTGATTAACCGAAAGAATCGTAAAATCGCCGCCTGCATTTACCTGGATACTCTGCACATCAATTCCAGGCGACAAGTTTTCAAACACCAGCGTTGATGTGCCGGGGCTGATATTGACCAATGCGGTACGACTTACCTGCGCCCCGTTCAAAAACACGGTTACTTTTTGAACTTTTGAGGCTACCTTCTGGCCTTCATCGGCCCTGGTTGCCGCAGTGATAAAAAGTAATGCTGCGGCAATGGATAATTTTTTAAACATAATTCTTTCGGTTAAATACATACCATCTGTTATTTCGCTTAAGCCCGGGTTGCCGGGGACAGCGTAAATAAAAGATGCAGGTGTATGCACTTTTCCATAAATGAATTTATGTTGAAACACTATTTTTTTATTTAGCCTGTAAAAACTGTATCAATGCCAGTACCGAATCATTGATTTTTCCAAACACCAACGATGGCATCAAACCTAAAGCCAATGCTGCAGCGGCAAGTGGCATCAATGCCAGCTTTTCGCGAATGCTTACATCGGTAAGTGCTATTTTCCAAACCTCACCTCCTTTAAGTGATACTTTTCCGAAGAACATGCGCTGCAATGTCCACAGGAAATAAGCTGCTCCCAACAGGATCCCTACCGAACCGCAAACAGCCATCCAGTATGGTAACAAACCGTTAACCGTTGGCGATTTAAATGTACCCGCCAGTGTAAATGCTTCGGCCACAAATGCTGAAAAGCCCGGCAAGCCTAAGGAAGCAAAAAATGCTACCATTACAAAGGCCGTATATTGAGGCATCTGGGTGCCCAATCCGCGGAAATGATAAATATCCCTGTCGTGCACGCGGTTATAAACCACTCCCACTAAAAAGAACAACATTGATGATAAAAAGCCGTGACTTACCATCTGCATTACCGCACCGCTTACCCCCTCGGCAGTTTGCGAGGCAATGCCCAGTAACACAAAACCCATGTGCGATACCGATGAGTAAGCGATCATCCGCTTCAGATCGCGCTGGGCCAGCGCGTTGCAGGCACCATATAATATCGAAACAACGCCTATTAAACCGAGCCAAAAAGCTCCGGATGATGCTATCTCCGGGAAAATTCCCAGGCAGATCCGAATAATACCGTAACCACCAATTTTAAGCAGTACACCTGCAAGTATAATAGATACCGGTGTGGGCGCTTCAACGTGCGCATCGGGCAGCCAGGTATGTAAAGGCACAACCGGCACTTTAATAGCAAAAGCAATAAACAGCACCACGAAGCCAACAGTACGCGCGGGCATCCCCAATATGGTTTGATGCGCGGCAGCCGAGAACACCGAACCCTGGGCATAATTAGCCGGGTTCATCATCTGGATGATATTAAAAGTATGGCTTCCTGTTGCCGGATCGCTTACAGAAAGGTATAAACCTACCATCACCAGTAACATAAACACCGAACCAAACAGTGTATACAAGAAAAACTTAATGGCTGCATATTCCCGGCGAACGCCGCCCCACATCCCGATCAGGAAATAAAGCGGCAGTAACATCAACTCATAAAACAGGTAAAACAAGAAGAAATCCAAAGCGCAGAATACACCCATCACGGCCATATCCAACAGCAAAAACAATAGGAAGAAACCTTTGAGATTGCTCTTGATCTCCCAGGAAGCCAGCGTGGCAACAACCATAACCAATGCCGACATTACCAATAGGGTTACCGAAATGCCATCTATCCCTACAAAATAATCTATCTGCATTTTGCCCATGCTGCCCAGGTTAAGGGCAATCCATGGCAGTTTCTGTATAAACTGAAACTGGTCTTCATGGTTAATACCTGCCGTTGCTGCACCTGTTTTAAAGTTAAGGTAGATCGCGATGCTGATACCCAGCTGCAAAAGCGTAGCCAGCAGGGTAATATATTTAAAACTCCCCCGAACCGACGATGGCAGCAATACGATCACCAGCGCAAACAGTACAGGTATAAATATGAGTAGGGTTAGTAGGTTCATTAAATTCAGATCAGTATTTTTAAAATAAAGAGTACCAACACAATGAGCAGCATGCTATACAGGTAGTACTGCACTTTTCCGTTTTGAAATTTACGTGCAAAATTGCCAATACTTTGCACTAATGCAGCCATTAAATGCAAAAATCCGTCGACAATATATTTATCGCACCAGGCGGTAAGGTCTGCCACCTTCCTGCTCAGCCGTTCAATTGAATGGATTAGTCCGTCAATAATATTCCTATCAAACCAGAAGCAGGTTTTACCCAGGCCAAGTATTGGCTTTACGATTACTTTTTTATAGATCTTATCCAAATACCATTGGTTATAGGATAAGCGGTAAAAGAAGCCGGTTTGCGGAAACGAGAACGTATTCCTTTTTACGTAGATAGCATAGGCCGCGTACATTACAAATACGCTCAAAATATTCACTCCTATCGGAATAATGGTATGGTAGATATTTTCGCGGGCCATGAATTCGGCAGGTTTTAAGCTTTCGAATAGCCAGGCTTTTTCATAAAAGAAAGGATTGAGCGAGAACAGTGGGAACAGACTGCATATTGCCAGTAATATCAATGGTATACGATATTGCCAGCCGCCGTCGCCGATATGAATTTTAATTTCCGGATGATGTTTTAACAAGCGAAACTCTCCGAAAAATACTTTCACTATTAACCTTGATACGTAAAAGGCAGTAAGCCAACTGGTAAATAATGCACCTGCCGGGATCAGTTTAAGCCATGCGCTTCTACCCTCGCTCCATTCAAACGCCTGGATCAGGATGCCATCTTTTGACAGATAGCCCGAAGTAAGCGGAATACCTATAAGCGCCAGTGAACCAACAATTGCCACAATAAAAGTTAATGGCAGCTTTTTACGCAAGCCACCCATGTACTGAATATTTTGCGGGTCGATATCCAGGTTATTTTCCTCCCTGATATGCTGCATTTCGTGGATCACAACACCGGCCACCAAAAACAGTAAACATTTAAAGAAAGCATGCGTGGCTAAATGGAATAAAGAAGAGCCATAAGCCCCAACCCCCATCGCCAGGATCATATAACCCAGTTGCGATATGGTTGAGTAAGCAAGCACCCGTTTCAAATCGCTTTGTGTAAGCGCGATAGTGGCGGCCATGAAAGCGGTAAAGCAACCTATTACAGCAAGAACCGTTAACTCCGTATCGGTAAACAAAGGATAAACCCTGCCCAGCAGAAATACACCTGCAGCCACCATAGTAGCCGCGTGGATCAGCGCCGAAACAGACGTCGGCCCTTCCATGGCATCAGGTAGCCAGGTATGCAAAGGGAATTGTGCCGATTTTGCAGCAACAGCAAGGAAGATCCCGGCGCAGGCTATATACTGCCATATCGCGGGTAATGTAACCATTGCCCCCCGGGTCCAAACAGAGCCATAATTAGAAGGCATCCTATCAGGAGCAAAAGTCCATTGCCCGTTATCAGGCCCCATAAACTTAACAAGTCCATGTTGTCCAAATAAGGCATCAATATCAAACGTATGAAACTGGGCAAATAGGATAATGATAGCACTTAGCAAACCGATATCGCCGATACGGTTCATGATAAAGGCTTTTTTATTGGCCTGTACGGCTTTATCCTTAGTGAACCAGAAACCGATAAGCAGGTATGATGAAAAGCCCACCAACTCCCAGAAAGCATAGAATAGCACCATGCTATCCGCCACAACCAAAGCCAGCATGCTGAAACAAAAGAAACTGAGGTAAGTAAAATAACGACTGTACTTGTCGTCATGCTTCATGTATGCAGTAGAATAGATGTGAACAGGCAAGGCAATCAGAGACACCAGCAGCAACATCAGCACTGACAGATTATTAAGCAGGATGCCCGCGAAAACTTTGGTGTTGCCAATGGTAAACCATAAGTTTTGCACATGCTGAGGTTGCTGGTTCCACACCCTTGCAAACACAATGGCTGATAATACACACCCAACCAAAATAGCCAGTGTTGAGATCCAGCCTGCTGCTTTACTTTTTACCGGCAGGCAAAAGTTGATCAACGCAGCAAACAGCGGCAAACCCACGGCTGCAATGGTGTAGCTGATGATGGTATCGGTATATGGTATAGCGTTGTTCAATTATCTTTTTATCTTCTGTAGAGACGCATAATTGCGTCTCCGAATGTACATTTCCGCTTGTCCGGCGGGAGACGCAATTATGCGTCTCTACAATATTTTAATCCCTCAAATTTTTAATCTCATCCGGGTCAATGGTTTTATATCGCCGGTAAACATTCAGGACGATGGCCAGCGCAACCGCTGTTGTAGCCGCTGCCAGCACAATTGCAAACAACGCGAACACCTGTCCGCCGTTATTCAGCTTATCATATTTACCAAAAGCTACCAGGTTTAAAATGGCGGCGTTCAGCATTAGTTCAATTCCTATTAATACTTGTATCGAGTTACGTTTGGATACAACCATGTACATGCCTGTACAAAACAATAACGCGCCTACCAGTAAAAAATCGGTTAATGTGATCATGCCCTGCCCTCCTTACGTGATAAATGCGCCGCACCTACCAATGCCATCAGCAATAAAACAGAAATGGCCTCAAAAGGCAGCAGATAGGTGGTCATGAGGTTAACGCCTATATTATCTATAGTTGAAGAGGTTGGCATTATTTCATTTTTTTGCGCGATGGATTGTTTTACCCATGGCAGGTTATCAGCATCGGCTTTAACAATAATGTTTACAATCACCGCTAAAAACAGCACAGCCAATATGACCGCCGGTACTTTAGCCATATTAATGAATTTCCCTTTCTGCTGTTGGATCACATTCAATGTTTCCCGACCGGAGAGCATAAATGCAAAAAGGATGAGCACCAAGATGCCCCCTACATAGATCACCACTTGGGTTACCGCCACAAAATCGGCAAGGGCAATTACATACAAGCCAGCTAATGCAAACAAGGTCACAAAAAATATAAAAATACTTCTGACCAGGTTTTTACTTAAAGCAGCATATAGGGCCGAGCTAATTGCGATAAAGCTCATTACATAAAACAACACCCGCATCAACGTCATGCCCCACCCTCCTTTTGTTTCATGGCGGCTAATTTGGCAGCCTGTTTTTCGGCCTGTTGTTTGTCAAAAAGGGCACGCTTTTCGGCGGCATCTTCGGGCGTCATATCCGAAAACTGGTAAACCAGATCGCTTAGCTGAAAAACTGTTTTATCGTACTGGTTGGTCATGGTAATGCATTCAGTTGGGCACACAATAGTACACAACCCACAATACATACACTTGGCCATATCAATATCAAACTTGGCTGCATACAAACGTTTGGTAGTGCCGTCGGATGTTTGGCCGATAGCTTCCGTAGCCTTGATCGATTCAATATCGATACAATTAACGGGGCAAACCTTGGCGCACAGATCACATACGATACAGTCATCCATTTCCACATCCAACTGGTAGCGGCCCACTTCAGGTACCGGCAGTTGCTGCTTAGGATATTGGATGGTATTTGTGCCATGCTCCAGTTGCTTAAAGTAATTACTATCGCTCACGGTTACAATCTCCCTTTTGCCGTTACCCGCAAAGAGATGCCGGATGGTAAGGCTTAAACCTTTCCACGCCGTTGTAAACGCTTTTATTACTTTCTGAACCATGATTTTTAGGATTTTAGGATGCTCAGGATATTTCCTTTACTACTGCTAATCCTTGTTTCTTATTATTCAAATTAATTATAAAACTTAATTCTTTTAAATCCGAAATCGAACATCCGACATCCGAAATTAAAAATCACATCAGCCACAACCTCCATACACCCGATATCAGCATACAAGCGAAAGCCACCGGGGTCAATACTTTCCAGCAAAGGTTCATGAGCTGGTCAACCCGCAAGCGGGGTAATGTCCACCTGATCCACATTTGAACACCCACCAGGCCTAATGTTTTTAATACTACCCATAATATCCCCCAAGGCACATTGGTAGTCCATGTTGCCAATTTAACGCCGCCTATGTTGGGCAGCGGCGTATTCCAGGCACCTAAAAACAATATTACTGCTATCATGGATACCAGGAACATCATCGAATATTCGGCCAAAAATACCAGCGCGAAGCGAATCCCTGTAAACTCGGTATGGAAACCGGCTACCAATTCAGACTCCGCCTCCGGAATATCAAAAGGCGCACGGTTACTTTCAGCCAATGAAGCTATAAAATAGATCACAAATGCGATGAGTAAATGAGGTGCACGGAATATGTTCCAGCTAAAAAAACCGCCTATTTGAGATACGTCCCAAAAACCAGCGAATTTAACTTTTTCCGTCGCCAGGATCCCCTGCTGGGCCGAAATCACCTGCAAATCCAGCGTTTGTGCTATCATCACAACAGCTATAATGGCAAAACCGGCAGGGATCTCATACGAAATGATCTGTGCTGCCGAGCGCATAGCGCCCAGGATAGAGTATTTGTTATTTGATCCCCAGCCTGCCATCAGGATGCCCAATGTTTCGATGGAAATAATGGCGAAGATATAATACAGGCCGATATTAGTCTTTGAAGGGATAAGCCCGGGGGCCCAGGGTAGCGCGGCGAAACCGAGGTATACGGCTATGAATATTACTGCCGGAGCCAACATAAACAACCATCTATCGGCAGCTGCCGGGACGATCAGCTCTTTCTGAAGCATTTTTAAAATATCGGCCAGCGTTTGCAGTGAACCATATTTTCCTGTTTCCGTTGGACCGAGCCTGTCTTGTATAAACGCTGATATTTTACGCTCGGCATATACACCGAATAAAGCGAAAAAGGCCGAAAAACTGAACAACCCGATTGCTGCAATAAAATATGTAAAATAATAGTTCAACAGGAATATTTGCTTAAGGGTGCAAACTTACTAAATGTTGAGTTATTTAGAATGATTAAATTATATATTAAGTTGATAGGATTTATCAGGTGAATGGTTGATTGGGTTGATTAAGTGAATGGTTTAATTTCTTTTTTTAGCGCAAGTCTTGTGTGATGGGATTAGCGTGGCTGACTTGTGCCTTCTACGTAACATGCAGGGTTTCGTCGCGACGTCATTGCGAGGCACGAAGCAATCCCCAAAATAGAGAGCCGATATGTAGAGCCTCTGTAAAGTTCGCGATTGCTTCGTACCTCGCAATGACGTGTGGGAATCAACACTTCACCAAATCATTTGCCGATATAAACGTTGATTTTACCGGGGCCGAGAAGAACAGCGAAGCATGATGGTCAAAATCGGCAGTATCATCGGTAGTGGTATAAAACTTATTTTCGCCGTTCCGACTAAGTTTTTGCTCAATTTCGGGGTGGCGGTTTAAATAACTAACAAGGCTTTTAGCCACGATATCACCCTGCCCTATAACATTAATGCGTTCGGGCAAATGTGCTTTTATTTTGTCCTGGATAATAGGATAATGTGTGCAAGCCAACAAAATGGTATCGATGTTGGGCGATTGCGCCATGATTTGATCCAGGTACAACTGCACAAAAAAATCTGCACCGGGTTTATAGTATTCCCCGTTTTCAATTAACGGCACCCAAAGCGGACAGGCCTGCTGGTAAACTTTTATGTCGGGGAAAAAATTCTGGATCTCCAGCAGGTATGAGCCAGATTGTACGGTGCCCTTTGTACCAAGCACCCCAATCTCTTTGGTTTTAGTATAATCGCCAATAACCTCGGCCGTAGGGCGGATAACGCCCAATACCCTTTTCGACGGATCATCTATCTGTTTAAGGTCCTGCTGCTGAATGGTACGTAATGCCTTGGCCGATGCCGTATTACACGCCAGGATCACTAAGGGGCATCCCTGGTCAAACATCCACTGCACACATTCCCAGGTATACTGGTGTATGGTACTGAATGAGCGGTTACCATAGGGAGCACGGGCATTATCGCCCATATAAATATAATCATAGCCGGGCAGTTGTTCAATGATAGAACGGAACACTGTTAGCCCGCCATAACCCGAATCAAAAATACCAATTGGTTGATTTGACATATACAAACATAAAAAAAGCGCCCCGTAATTACGGGGCGCTTTTGTATAATTTACTTAAAGGTGATTTTATTTTAAACCCAATTTCAATTTCACGGCAGCCATCAGGTCGTCGCCTGCAGGAGATACGATCATGCTAACCTGTGATGAATCCAGTACATAAGCGTAACCTTTTTCTTTGGCTACAGCTTGTACAGCAGCCGATACTTTATCAATAATTGGTTTGCCCAATTCTTGTTTTTTAGCATCAACTTGTTGCTGAGCATTGTTTTGGTAATCGTTCATGCGTTTCTGAATATCCTGCAGTTCAGAAGTTTTTGCTGAACGGGCAGCATCTGTCAAAGTTGAACCGTTTTTTTCCAAATCGGCACCCTTGGTTTGTAACTCATTGTTCATAGTGGTTAACTGATCAATGAATGTTTTTTGATAGGCCTGTAATGTTGTAGAAACAGTTTTAGTTTCAGGCATCTGGTCAATAACCTGGCTAAAATTAACATAGCCTATTTTTGTTTGCGCTTTAGCAAAACTACCCACGAACAACATACCTGCTGCAACTAAGGCGACTTTAAATAGTTTTTTCATTTTGTTTTGTGTCCTGTGTTTAATAATGGATAATAATTATCTGTTTGTTTTTGTAACGTGTATCAGCAAATTACTCATGAACTAACCTGGGGAGAGCTTACAATGAACAGGAACATTTGACAGCTACCCTTACCCGGCTAAAATAACAATGTGTAATTTAAATGGCAAACATAAAAAAAGCGTCCCGTTTAATCAGGGCGCTTTTTTTATGTCTTTTGTATTTCTTATTTCAAACCTAATTTTAATTTCACAGCTGCCATCAGGTCATCAGCATCAGGAGATACCAATAAGGTGATCTGTGATGAATCTAATACGTAAGCATAGCCTTTTTCTTTAGCTACAGCCTGTACTGCCTGGGTAGCTTTATCAATAAGCGGTTTACCTAATTCCTGCCTTTTAGCATCAACCTGTTGCTGGGCATTGTTTTGGTAATCATTCATACGTTTTTGAATATCGGTAAGCTCGTTTTCTTTAGCAGTACGTACAGCATCGGTCATGCTTGCCCTTTTTGACTGGTAGTCCTGGCCTTTTGTCTGGTACTCATTATTCATTGTAGTAAGCTGATCAATAAATGTTTTTTGATAAGCCTGTATCGAAGCAGTTACAGTTTTAGTTTCGGGCATCATATCAATCAGCTGATTGAAGTTGATGTGGCCGATCTTAGTCTGAGCATTTGCAAAGCTGCCCGCAAATAACAAACCTACTGCAACTAAGGCAACTTTAAATAGTTTTTTCATTTTCCTTTTTCTGTGTTTAAATAATAGTTCGATTTATTTTAATTCAAATTATTTAGCAAATACCCCGGGTTTTAGTCCTAATCTGGTTATAACATCCGCGCTTTTATCATACCGCGGGTTAGCATATAACATAATAACCTCGCTGTTTTTATCAAAAATCATATCCAGGTTATCGCCTTCGGCAATTGCTTGTACAGCTTTAGACACCCTATCCTGAATTGGTTTAATCAGCGCTGTGCTTCTTTGTGAAAGCTCGCCATCCGGACCAAACTTCTGGCGTTGAAAATCTTTCGCGGCCTTTTCTTTATCAACAATTTCGGCCTCACGGCGTTTTTTCATATCAGGGGTCATCAGCACCTGGTCGGCCTGATAAGCTTTATACAGGCGGTCAATTTCCTGAAAACGGCCATCAACTTCCTTCTGCCACTGATCAGATAATGCAGCTAATTGCTTTTGTGATGAGGCATATTCGGGCATGTGCTTTAATATATACTCCGAATCAACATAAGCAAAACGTTGCGCATAAGCGCCTGCAAAAGCAGTTAACGTTAAAAAGGCCACTAAAATTATCTTCTTCATATATTCGGTACGCAAATTAATTAAATCCGCCGGATAAACTCTGAGAAATTGTAAAATGGAACTGGCCTTTATTAGCATCCGGCTGTCCCGGTATTTTGTCAAAGCCGTAGCCATAATCTAACCCAAGCAAGCCAAATATAGGTAAAAATATCCTTGCGCCCACACCTACCGAACGCCTTACGTTAAACGGATTAAACTGGCTAAACTGGTTCCATGCGTTACCGCCTTCGGCAAAGGCCAGCAAGAAAATTGTTGCCGACTGGCTTGCAATAACCGGGTGGCGAAGCTCCAGTGTGTATTTATTGTAGATCGCGCTACCTGTATTATTATTTTGAGTTTCGTTTGAGCCTTCAGGCACTATCGAGAAGTTTTGGTAACCGCGTAAACCGATGATCTCGCTACCCTGTAAAAACTGATAGCTCTGCATACCGTCGCCACCTAATTTAAAGCGTTCAAACGGTGATGGGCCAACCTGGTGATTGTACTGGCCAAGGAAACCAAACCTTACCTGCGACATCAATACAAATTTACCTACCAGTTTTGAAAACCATTGCGCATCATATTTAAATTTATAATACTCAACAAAATGGTAACGTTCTTCCGGCGTAGCTATCTTATAGTTTATATTGTTAAACAACGAGTATGGCGGCGTAGCCTGGATAGTAAATTTAATATTTGAACCCTGTGTCGGGAAGATAGGCGCGTCAACAGAGTTACGGGTAAGCTCCTGGGTTATCTTGATGTTATACGAGGTACCGTTAGTGAACAGGTAATTACTATAATTGTCAAGATTGTAGTGGTCAAGGTTAAGTGAATAGTTTAACTGGAAATAGTTATCAGGCCATTTTAAACGTTTACCCAATGTAACCCCAATACCATTAATACGCAACTTATTATAGTAAGGACTTGATTTTGGATAGTACTGACCAGTTGAGCTTCCCTGCGTATAAGCCGACAATGCGAAGTAGATTGGCTTCTTACCGCCTAACCATGGCTCCGAAAATGTGAAAGAGAAGTTTTGATAAGTACGACCGCTTGATTGTCCCCTTAAGCTCAGTTTCTGACCATCGCCTTTTGGCAGCGGCTTGTAAGCTTTAAGATGGAAGATATTACGGATAGAGAAGTTATTAAAGGTTAAACCCAATGTACCTACCAACTGGCCGCCACCAAAACCACCCGAAAGCTCGATCTGGTCTGAAGGTTTTTCAACTACGTTATAAACCAAGTCAACAGTACCATCCTGCGGATTGATGTTGGTTGGTTTAGGTTCGGTTTTTTGCTCGTCAAAGTTGCCCAGCTGGCCAATTTCACGCGCACTGCGGATCAGCAGGTCTTTGTTGAATTTTTGACCGGGCTTAGTCTGGATCTCACGCATTACCACCTTATCGTTGGTAACATCGTTACCTTTTAACATAACGCGGTTAATAGTATACTGAGGGCCCTCATAAATCCTCACATCAACATCTACAGTATCATTATAAACCCTTGTTTGTACCGGATCGGCATTAAAGGTTAAATAGCCGTCATTAAGGTATAAAGATGAAATATCATCATTGCCCGGAGTTGGGCCGCTTAAACGTTTGTTCAATTCATCTTCGCTAAATACGTCACCTTTTTTAACGTGAAGGATCCTGTTTAACAAATCGGTGGTATACTTGGCATTACCCGAAAACTTAACATTACCGAAGTAATATTTAGGGCCTTCATATACTTTCAGCTTTACGTTTACGGTTTGATCGTCATGTTTCCATACAGAATCGCTCAGGATCTCGGCATCACGGTAACCCCTGGCCTGCATTTTTTCAACCAGGTTTTGTTTATCTTCTTCGTATTTATCCTGTTTAAATTTCTTTGAACCAAATAGGTTATACCATTTACGTTTACGGGTTTTACTTAAAAATCCGCGCAACGTACCTGTTTTAAATGCTTTGTTGCCTTCAAAAATAACGTCGTTAATTTTAACCTTGGTCTTTTTATCAATGGCAACATCCAATATAACACTGTTAACATCCCCCTGATCCTTGCGTTGGGTAATGGTAACGGTAGTGTTTAAGAAACCTTTTTCGTTAAAATGCTTTTTAATGATAGCAGTTGTTGTGCTGATGAGGTTTTCATTTACGATCTTGCCTACACGGTCGTTCAATTTTTTCTGAACATCTTCAATTTCGCCTTTGCGGATGCCGGTTAAGTGCATGCGTGATAAACGCGGACGCTCCAATACGGCAATCTCCAGGTAAATCGTATCCATATTAATTTTGGTGATGTTTAACTGAACATCATCAAATAAGCCCTGTTGATATAAGGTTTTAATTACCTCGGCATTACGCTCGCCAGGCAGGTTGATACGATCGCCTTTGGTTAATTTGGATAACTGGATCAGGATGTCTTTATCAAGATATTTTGCGCCACTAACAGAAATGCCACCAATAATATAATCTTTAGGATTAAGATAACTTAAACTATCAGCCGGTATCGATTTTGTAAGCGTAGGCCTCGGCCCATTGGATATCTGGGCGAAAGCCGTAGTAGCCAAAACCGAGAAAAGAATAGCAAAAAGAAATTTATACATTCGAATATTTTAGTGGGCTAAAAATAATTTATACAGTTGTTAAAATTTGTTAAAAGTAAAAATTTAGTTCACCTGCTCACTTGTTAAGCCAAAACGGCGCTCGCGTTTCTGGAAATCGATCACTGCTTCATACAGGTCTTCTTTCCTGAAATCGGGCCATAATTTGGTTGTAAAATACAACTCGGCGTAAGCAATCTGCCATAATAAATAATTACTTATACGGTATTCACCGCTGGTTCTGATCAGCAGTTCGGGGTTTGGCATATCGCCTGTAAAAAGGTTTTGTTCAAAAACCTCTTCATTAATATCTTCCGCATTCAACTCGCCGTTTTTTACCTTTATGGCTATATTTTTTGCGGCCCGTACAATTTCGCGGCGCGAGCTATAGCTTAAAGCAAGCGTAAGCACAACACCGGTATTACCGGCTGTTGTTTCAATAGCGTTATTAAGTTCGCGAAGGCATTTTTCGGGCAATGTGTCCAGATCGCCGATGGCATTTAGCCTGATGTTGTTCTTCATAAAGCCGGGAACCTCTTTATGAATAGTGGTTACCATTAACTCCATAATAGCCATAACCTCCAGCTTAGGGCGGTTCCAGTTTTCGGACGAAAATGTATATAAGGTAATATATTTAATACCTAATTTATCGGCCCCCTCAACAACATCCCTAACAGATGTTACACCGTTGTGATGGCCAAATATTCTTAATTTGCCTTTCCCTTTTGCCCAACGCCCGTTGCCATCCATAATAATAGCTACGTGCTGTGGTAGTCTCGACAAATCAATCTGATCCAAATAATCCATATTACTCTTTATCAAAAGCCACCCTGTACAAACACACCTGTGTAAAATTTTTCATCAATACTATGGTCTGCGATATTCGGTTGTTAGACTAATCAATTATTAATTACCTGCATCTGCCATTTTTGTCACGCAAATTGACGGATTTTTCAGGGTACAAAGGTAAAACTTACTTTGTATTTTTTTAGTATCCCGCGTTAAAAGAAAATGTTATTGCGAATAATATATTAAAACTGCCTAAACAGCCATCAAAACCATGATTTTTCATAATATTTGGTTTAAAGCTCAAAAAAATAAAAAAGCCGGCAGCCATTATCTGCCTGATAATGAAAGCTGCCGGCCTCAAAAAACCGCCTGTAAATTTGCTTACAATTGCGTTACACTTTTATATTCCTTTTTGTTTAAGCGCGTCAACATCGGCGGGCATAATATCAACTATAGCGTATTGCTGAATGCCGGTAATAGCCAGCTCATCAAGCGTACTCACCAAATTGCTGTATTGTGATTTATCGCTTGGTTTTACCAATACTATCATGCTTTTGCCCGAGCCGTCGTGTACTTTTTTATTGGTTTCGATGATGGCCCTGCGAATGCCATTGGCTGAAAAATCGGTTACCGAAGGTGCAATGATCGGATTTTTAAGCTCGCCCAGAAAATACATGGCCTTATTATTTTTGCCCAAAACAACAGTCAGTGTTCGGCTTGCCGGAACCGGCATTCCGTCACCGCCGTCATCTGGCATAGCCAAATCCATAGCTTTTGGTTTAGCCAGCGTGGTGGTCATGATAAAAAAGGTAATAAGCAGGAATGCCAGATCGACCATTGCAGTAAGATCAACGCGGGCGTTTATTTTTTTGCGTTTGTGCTTTCCGCCGCCATTTTGGGGAGATGAGTTTAATTCGGCCATGATTTTAAAGATTTTAGGTTAATAATCAATTATAATACTAAATTTCAAAATACAATATAAAAACAGAATTAAATATTGTATTTTTAATTTAAAACGAATTAAATATTGAATTATTATCTAAAGAGACGCAATAAACCCACAACCCTTATTGCTGGCCTGATGTAATTAGAAATAGCAGTTTGCTGTTACAAAAGTAAATGAGATTGTAAAGTTAAGGAAGAAGTAGGTATCATGCGATTTAAAGTCGCCGCGCTGAGAACCAACGGTGCCAATATAATTGCCGGTTTTTTCGCCCGAACGATCAGAGAGTAAAGCGCCGGTCGTGGTCATTTTGCTTTTATCAGCATATACACCGCTTACATCATCCAGGTAATCTGTAAATGCATAGCGGTAACCCATATCGGCCATAACTGTAAACTTACCGGATAAATTATACTTGATACCTAAACCATAGGGGATTACGACGGTGTTATTGCCATAAGGCTTAGCCTGGCCTTCGGTTTTTAGCTGCCTTAAGCTAATCTCACGACCGTCAAAATCCTGTGCACGCGGCGCGTAAGATGCAACGCCAATACCTGTAAATATATAAGGTGTGTATTTGTTTCGTCCGGCATCGGGGATATAGTTCATAAAGTTAAACTCGCCAATAAGACTTACCTCCCGCAATTGATCTTTAAAGTTAAGGTTACGATCACGAAACTGCTGGTAGCCGGACCGGTTATCATAAGCCGATATATTACCAACACCAATATTCAGTTTAGCTGAAAAATAGCCATTAAAATTTCTTTTACCAAAGATACCCGCCGAAACGCCGCTTATTTTAACAGGGTTATTGGGGTTAAGATCACCTATGTACCCCGCACCGCCTATCGATCCGCCTATTTCCCAGGTTTGGGCCTGCAGATGATAAGTTAAAAACAAGAATATGGCAAAAAGTAAAAATTTAGGCATTAATCAAATTTAGTAATTACGGGCATCAAGGCCCCAAAGCAGTTTATTCCTTAACGTAGTTAAATAGCTTTCATTACTAAGGCGAATTAAATTTAACTGAAAACTGGCTTTTTGAACATGAAACTTAACTGTTTGATCTAAAACTTCCGTCCGCGAATCGCAGGAGATGATATAATTAGCGCTGCGGCTTTCCACCTCAAAACAAAGCTTACTGGTATCAGGGATCACTATAGGCCGCACGTTAAGGTTGTGAGGTGATACCGGGGTTACCACTATGCTGTTTGACTGCGGGAAAATAATAGGCCCTCCGCAGCTTAATGAATAAGCTGTTGAGCCGGTTGATGTTGAGATGATAATACCATCGCCCCAGTATGAATTTAAAAACTCATCGTTCAAAAACACGTGCGTTATGATCATGGCGGCATCATCGCGTTTATGAATGGTTACATCATTAAGGGCAAAATTATTGCTGCCAAAAACATTGGGGTTCGAATCAACAGTAAGGAGCTCGCGGCAATCGCAGGTAAACTGCCTGTTCACCACGGCATGAATGGCTGCCGTAATATCACTTTTATTAACACTGGCCAAAAAGCCCAGGCGGCCAAAGTTAATACCAATAACAGGGATCCCCGAATCGCGAATCAAGGTAACCGTATCAAGCAGGGTACCATCGCCTCCAAGCGTTATAAAAATATCAATAAAGCCTTTTAAGGTTTCGGCCGGGCGCAATACTTTATATTGCACTGTGGTTAGTTTATCCTGCAAATATTCGTGGAGTTGCTGGTGTACATAAATATCAACGCCATGCAATGCAAGGTTATCAAAAACCTGCTGTATAAAAGGTAAAACAGATGGCTCATTAAACGGCCTGCCGTAAACTGCTATTTTCATTTTTTAAAAAGGCGAATATCGAACTTTGAAAGTACATTAATTGCAGCAAGGCATAAATAATTAATACCGGCATAAACTAAACCCTACAATCCATCCATCATACATTTTTCTTATAATGGTAAATTGTGCACTATTGTTTGCTTATATTTCCTAATAAAGCCATTTTAATTGCTTTAACAGATAAATAACTTCAAAGTAAAATAATTAAGTTTAACTATTTTGGCCTACCTTACCAATATTTAAACAACGGCTATTTTATTGATGGATAAAACTTTTACCCAAAAACTATCGGATATACAGTCAATAGCTGATGACCTTCCTTCTGCATTAATAATTCATGAGGTTGAAACGCTGCAGATAGTGTATATGAACAGTGTAGGCCTCGATATACTGGGTACCACGCTCGGCGAACTGCAGGCCATGGGCCCTGAAACATATCACCTGAAATATTTTAACACTGAAGACAGCGACGAGTACGTACCTAAAATTTTGCACCTGATAAAAAGCAAAACACAGGAGCAGGTATCCTACTTTCAGCAGGTACGTGTACCTGATAACCCGGAGTGGCAATTGTTTGTGAGCAATACCAAGGTTTTTGCACGCAATGAAGCAGGCGATGCTACATACATGCTAACTATAGCCAGCAGGCTTGATCCTGTGCATCATATCACCACCAAGGTAAATCGGCTTATGAATGAGATCGCTTTTTTACGCCATAATAACCTGTTATTTTTAACACTTACACGGCGCGAAAAAGAAATTCTGAAATATATTGCCATGGGAATGAGCTCGGCGGAGATCAGCGCGAAGCTGTTCATTGCCCCGGCTACGGCCGAAACGCACCGTAAAAACATCAAGAACAAACTGCACCTGAAAAATAATTATGATGCAGTGATGTTTGCGCAGGCTTATAATTTGGTTTAAGTTTTAAGTCAGTAGTCTTAAGTTTTAAGTCTCAATATTTGGTAAAATAATCCACGATATCGACTTAAGACTTTAGGCCCAGGACTTAAAACTTCCGACTTAAGACTACAAATTAAGGTAATTCATGAGCGAATCATACCTATCGCGGGTGGTATCGTTGATATCGGTATGATTAAAGGTAGCTTTGATATCATACTCATACCGAAGGAAGCTGGCAGTTATGGCCGAAATATCCAGCTTGTTGACCTTAAGGGTAACTTCCATCCGGGTTGAATCGGGAAAGGACTGAACATAGGAGCTCAGGATCTGCGCATTGTCCGATTCAACTATCTGCGCCATGTGCGCAAGCGAATTATTTTTATTGTTGATCTCCAGTACAATAATGCCTCCCGGTTGGGATACTGAAGTTATTTTTGCGAAATATTCTGTAATGGCGTTAATAGATATCAACCCAAGATAATTGCTTTTAGCGTCAAGCACCGGTACAATGGTAAGCTGCTGCTCATAAAACAGCCGGATAACATCATAAATATGCTGATCTTCCAGCACGTAGGGATTAACCAACGAAAGGGCCAGCGCACCTATGGACGTTTGATAATCACTTTCGGCTATCAGGTCATCCTCGGCAAGCAAACCTAAAAACTGCTCTTCATTTACAATAGGCAAATGCCTGAGGCGAAACTCAATCATTCGGTCAAGCACTTTCTGAATGGTGTCAGAAGTGTGTACCGGCGGTATTGAGTCAGCTATCAGGTCAAGTGCTATCATCTATGCATTTACTTTGGTTTCTAATTTAGCTAAAAACTGTTTAAGTAAAGTATTAAATTCTTCAGGGTGCTCCATCATAGGGGCGTGTCCGCATTTATCAATCCAATGAAGTTCCGAATCGGGCAGCAGTTCATGAAATTCAACAGCTACCTCGGGCGGGGTAATCTTGTCATTTCGTCCCCATATCAAAGATACCGGGATAGTGATCTTATGCAGATCTTTTTTCATATTATGCCTGATGGCTGATTTTGCCATGGCCAGCAAGCGGATCACCTTATGCCTGTCGTTAATGGTTTGGAAAACATCCTGCACCAACTCATCAGTGGCTATAGCCGGATCGTAAAATGTAAATTGTACTTTTTCGCGCACAAAATCTATACTCTCCCTGCGCGGGAAAGAGCCGCCGAAAGCATTTTCATATAAGCCCGAGCTACCGGTTAAAACAAGAGCTTTTATGTTTTCGGGATGCGTGGTTAAATAAACCAGCGCCACATGCCCGCCAAGCGAGTTACCCAATAAGGTAATATTGCTAAGCTTTTTAAACTTTATAAACTTATGTACAAATTTCGATAAACTTTTTACCCCGGTACTGATCAGCGGCATGTCATAAACAGGCAGCATGGGGATAATAACCCTGTATTTTGATTTAAACTCATTAATAACACCATCCCAATTGCTCAACGCCCCCATTAAACCATGCAGCAGTAACAGCACCTCTCCTTCGCCCTCATCGATGTAACTAAAACCGTGTTCCTCTTTAAGCACGAACTCCATATAAAATATTAAAAATTAATTTTTCAAACTTATCTTATACCAAAATCGCTTTCAGTACAAATTCCTGTTATTCCGCTGTAAAATTAGTTTATTACGAACGACATTTAGCAAGTATAGTAATTATTTACCAATGTAGTAATGTTAAGCTTTTATTAAACAAGATTAACATTAACACAACATTACGCAAAAAAGCGCTGTATTAATTAAATGGTAAAAACTTAACCCAATAACTGTTTAACCACCTCTGATATTGTTTTACCATCGGCCTTGCCTGCAAGCTCTTTACTGGCCATACCCATTACGCGGCCCATATCTTTTACGGATGTAGCACCTATCCTGCCAATAAGCTCTTCCAGGTAGCCTTCAATTTCAAACTTGCTCATTTGTTGCGGAAGGTATTCTTCAATAACCAGCATTTCGGCTATTTCCACCTGGTACAGGTCGTCGCGGTTTTGCTCCTTATAAATATCGGCCGATTCCTTACGCTGTTTTACCAGCTTTTGCAATACTTTAATTTCAGCTTCCTCGGTTAGTTCATCGGAAGCACCTTTTTCGGTTTTAGCCAAAAGCAATGCCGATTTGATGGCACGCAACCCCTGCAAACGATCTGCCTGCTTGGCAAGCATGGCCAGTTTAATGTCCTGGTCTATTTGTGTAATTAATGACATATGTTTTATGTTAGTCCGGAAGTCCGATGTCGGAAAGTCCGGAAGTTTTTCTTTTTAGTCCGGAAATCCGATGTCCGAAAGTCCGAAGGATTTGTTTGGTTAATAAAGCAGCCTTGTCTTACTTTCGGACTTTACTGACTTTCCGACTTCAGACTTCCCCTCTACCCCCTAAATATCGTACCTGCGTTAGCTTGTGCTGTAGGCATGATCACGAGGTCGTTAATATTAACATGTGCCGGTCGTGATGCAATGAACCAGATGGTTTCGGCCACATCTTCGGCCACCAATGGTTTAAAACCATCATAAACTTTTTTGGCCCTTTCCTTATCACCCTTAAAGCGCACCTCCGAAAACTCGGTTTCCACAGCCCCCGGATGTATCGCCGTTACCTTAATGCCATGAGGTAAAAGGTCGATCCGCATACCTTTATTTAAAGCATCAACTGCATGTTTGGTAGCGCAATATACATTTCCATTGGCATAAACTTCCTTACCGGCAATCGAGCCAAGGTTTATAATATGCCCCGTACCATTTTCTATCATCCAGTTTGATACTACGCGACTTACATACAGCAAGCCCTTAATATTGGTATCAATCATGGTTTCCCAATCATCAATGCTGCCTTTTTGAATGGGGTCAAGCCCCTGGCTTAAACCGGCGTTGTTAACCAATACCGTTACATTCTTCCATTCGGCCGGCAAAGCTTCCAGGTTGTTAATGGTATCTTCGCGGTTACGCACATCAAATGACGAAACCGCAACTTCTACGTTATACTTATCATTCAGGTGTTTGGCCAGTTTCTCCAACCTATCTAACCGGCGACCGGTTAAAACCAGGTCATAGCCTTCACGGGCAAAAACGTGTGCACATGCCTCGCCAATGCCGGCGGTAGCTCCTGTAATTAAGGCAATCTTACTCATAGATATTGATAACTATAAACAGCGAAATTATGTTTTTTACTTTAAAATATTGTCGGTTGGGAGTAAGGATGTTTTTTGAAAGGGAGGATTTTACTCACCCCAATATCGGGTTGAAAACGCAAGTCTATTTTACGCTCTCATTATAAATGAGCGCGAGATTTAGGAAAATTACATTCTACTCAAAAATCAAACTAAACATAATGGTATGTAAGCCCAACCTGCTGAGGGGCGCCGAATAAGGGTTATACTCGCGCATCAGTACGTTGCCTAATGAATTGGAGATCTTAATCTCGGGCGAAAGCTTAAAAAATTCAAAATAAATATCACAACCCACGCCCGCCTCATACGAGGCGAAGCCACCTACGTTTTTAACCAGCTTCTCTGAAAGGTCAAGATTGGCATCCGCGTTTTTCTTAGAGCCTATGGCCTGGGTATATTTCAGGCCGCCTACAACATAAGCCCTGAAATCGCCCAGCCTGTCTGATTTTAATTTCAATTGCAGGGGAATGTCAACCGAAGTGGTTTGTATTTTTTTATCCACATCTTCCGAGGGATCGACATAAGAATAATGCAAAGCCCTGTCGGCAAAAATTAATGAAGGTGTGGTGCGTACCTCAAGGTGCTCAGTGATCCTGTACCGGGTCAAAAAACCTACTCCGAAAGCCGGTGAACTTTTTGAGCTGATGCTGTTAAGCGGCCCTTTAACCTGCACACCGTTCTCATCTAAAAACGCGTTGCGAAAATTGGGCTGGTTAACGATCTTAAAATCGGTGCTTACATACGTGAAACTGAAGCCAAAGCTCAGATCCTGCTGATCGGCACCGCCACCCCATGCAGGTACATGCTGAGCAAACAATAAATTGCTGCTAAAAATAAGTACAACTACAAGCAGGTAACGGTTTATAATCATTTAATACCGGTGTATATTGAACAGATACCAAACGTTAAAGGCCGGCATTTGGTATTCTTAAAGCCTACTTTATCCATCAAACCCACAAAAGCCCGCCCATCAGGAAAAGCAGCTACCGACTCGGGCAAATAGCTGTACGCCCTTGCATCTTTGCTAAACAATTTACCAATCCCCGGGGTAATATAGCTGAAGTAAAAATTATACAACTGCTTTACCGGGAATACTTTAGGCTTTGAAAACTCAAGCACCACCACCTTCCCTCCGGGTTTTAGCACCCGGATTATATCAGCAAGGCCTTTTTCCAGGTTTTCAAAATTACGTACACCGTAGGCAACCGTAACAGCGTCAAACTCCGCGCCCTCAAACGGCAGTTTTTCCGAATCGCCAAGTTTTACAGCAAATTTATCGCTTAAACCCCGTTTTGCTATTTTTTGCTCCGCGATGTCAAGCATCCCCCTTGAAATATCTACACCAATAATTTTTTCAGGTTTCAGGATAGATAAAGCCTCAAAAGCAAAATCGCCGGTACCGGTAGCAACATCAAGTATCAGTTTGGGTTTATCCTTCTTTAATTCGTTAATGGCCTTTTTACGCCAGATGATATCAATACCAAGCGACATGAAATGGTTAAGGAAATCATAGGTTTTTGATATATTGTTGAACATATCTGCCACCTGTTCTTTTTTGGTAGCCTGCTCGTCATGGTACGGTGTTATGGTTTTGCTCATCGCGGGCAAAGATAATGATTGTATACCGAATGCATTAACACTAACACGGGTGAAAAACGAATACTGAAACAGGGCTGACAAGTTAACTCACCCCGACTTCGCTACGCTCGCCACCCCTCTCTGCTTCGCAAAGAGGGGATTTTAATTTATATATTTTCTTACCCTCTTTATCCGAAGGATAGAGGATGGTGGCCCAACGCAGCACAGGCCAAATGGACCACCTATGCGTTACGCTGTAACTAAACCGATTTTATATTACTACAATTATGAAAATGTTAAGTCAATTCATTATTTTTAAAAACCAATTTCAGCCGGCACACTCCGGCAAATCACATTTAAAATTTGTTTCCTTATCCTTATGAAAGACGAACAAGAATCCTCGCGCCGCAGTTTTATTAAAAAACTAACCACAGCAACCGCGGCCGTAGCTGCCGGATCGGGCCTCTTAGCCAGCCAAAGCCAGGCCAAATCTTTTTCCATCCAAAAACGCCTCATCGGCAACAGTCCTAACGACCAGGTAAACATCGCCCTCATTGGCGCCGGTGGTATGGGTACCCAGGATACCATCACCGCCCTGCAGGTGCCCGGTGTTAAACTGGTAGCCGTATGCGATTTGTATGACGGTCGCTTAAAAGATGCTAAAACCCGCTGGGGAGCCGACATTTTTACTACCCGGGTTTACAAAGAGATCCTGAACCGTAAAGACATTGACGCTGTAATCATTGCTACGCCTGATCACTGGCACCAGCAAATTTCTGTTGATGCCATGCACGCCGGTAAACATGTGTATTGCGAAAAACCAATGGTGCATGCTATTACCGAAGGGCCGGCGGTGATCAAAGCGCAAAAAGAAACAGGAATGATCTTCCAGGTAGGCAGCCAGGGGGTATCATCATTAGGCAATGAAAAAGCACACGAGCTGTTAAAAAGCGGCGCTATTGGCGAATTAAACTATGCCGAAGGTTTCTGGGCCCGCCGGGCGCCGCTTGAGGTTTGGCAATACCCGATCCCTGAAGATGCCTCACCTCAAACTGTTGATTGGGAAACTTATATCAGCAATACTAAAAAGCGTCCGTTTGATGAAAAACGCTTTTTCCGCTGGAGAAACTATACTGATTATGGCACCGGCATGGCGGGCGACCTTTTTGTTCACCTTTTTTCAAGCCTGCATTTTATAACCGATTCAGTTGGCCCTAATAAAATTTATGCATCCGGCGGCTTACGTTTCTGGAATGATGGCCGCGAAGTACCTGATGTACTTTTAGGCACTTTTGATTACGGCAAAACGCAGGCTCATCCAGCCTTTAATCTTTCCTTACGTTGCAACTTCGTGGATGGCACCAGCGGTACCACTTATCTTAAACTGGTAGGCAGCGAAGGCTCAATGGATATAACATGGGATAAAGTGACGCTTAAACGCAATAAAGTGATGGACTCTGATGATCCATTCTATCTTGATAAACTCAAAAAAGCAGGCAGCGGTTATGCCGAACGCAAAAAAATGCTACCGCCCGAAGAGATCACGTATGATGCCGAAAAAGGATACAAAGGTGGGCCATATGATCATATGGTGAACTTTTTTACGGCTATCCGCAATAAAGGCAAGGTAACTGAAGATGCGATATTTGGCTATCGTGCGGCAGCCCCTGCCCTGCTGTGTAATGACAGCTATTACAATAACAGCCCCATGTTCTGGGATCCGGAAAAAATGCAGGTTGTCAAAAAATAACAGATCACAGCAAATACCTTATTATGAAACAACAGTTTAAAAAATTGGGTTTGGCACTGGCTGCTGCAGGCTTAGTTTGCGTACAAACGTCAGGGATTCCGGTTCATAACGCTAAACTTCCTAAACAGGCTACTCCTGCAAAAGGTACCTGGATAAATTTATTTGATGGCAAAACGTTAAAAGGCTGGCATGGCTTCAACAAAAACGGTCCGGTAAAAAACTGGACCATTGTTGACGGTGCCCTGGTTTGTCTTGGTGCAGCGCAGGGTGATACCGGCGGAGATATAGTAACCGATAAAGCTTATACCAATTTTGAGCTTTCATGGGAATGGAAGATAGAAAAAGGCAGTAACAGCGGTGTAATATACCATGTGGTTGAAGATCCGAAATACCACGGCCCTTATGAAACCGGCCCCGAATACCAGATCATTGACGATGCCGGCTGGCCCGAAAAACTGGAAGACTGGCAAAAAACAGGCTGTGATTATGCCATGTACCTGCCAAACGCCTCAAAAAAAGTAGCCCCGGTTGGCACCTGGAACACCAGTAAAATTATTTTCAACAACGGACATGTTGAACACTGGCTCAACGGCAAAAAGATTTTAGCTTTTGAAGCATGGACCAGCGACTGGAAAAGGAAAAAAGCCGAAGGTAAATGGAAAGATTATCCCGACTATGGCAACGCCAAAACCGGGTTGATTGCACTGCAGGACCATGGGCATAAAGCTTATTTCAGGAGCATTAAAATAAAGGAATTATAATATTTATAATTTTTTGCTTCGTACCTTCGCGCAACAGTTTTATCTTTATCAAAAAACTCATTGGGGGTACGAAGCAATCCTTAACAGCAGGCAACCATGCAATATCGCCGGCAGAGGACTGCTTCGCCGTTCCGCCTCCCAATGACCGGGAAAGATTGATTATCTTTTGATTCCCCCGTTGAATATATAACCCACAATGAGTTTTTTTGTTTGCTTTTTATCTGTTAATTAGCCAGTTGCAGTAAACTTTCTATATCCAGCCTGCGGGTAAACATGGTCAAATTCCCATCC
Organism: Mucilaginibacter sp. SG538B; assembly: GCF_013376065.1. Lineage (NCBI taxonomy): Bacteria > Pseudomonadati > Bacteroidota > Sphingobacteriia > Sphingobacteriales > Sphingobacteriaceae > Mucilaginibacter > Mucilaginibacter sp. SG538B. The sequence continues at coordinate 363,970 of NZ_JABMJI010000001.1, read as the reverse complement.
TCATCTATAGGCCATTGTTCTTTGGGGCGATCCCAGTAAAGCTCAACCCCGTTTTGGTCGGGATCGTTAAGATAGATGGCTTCAGATACACCATGGTCAGATGCTCCTGTAATATTGTAACGGGCATCAATCAGCCTTTTAAGTATAATGGCCAGGTCCTTTCTTTCGGGATATAAGATGGCAGTATGGTATAAGCCTGGTGCGTATTCCGGGGCCGGTGAAGCGCCTTTGCTATGCCAGGTATTTAAGCCAATATGATGGTGATAACCACCTGCAGATATAAAGGCGGCCTGGTCGCTGTACATTACCATTTTTTCAAAACCCAGCAACCCACAATAAAAATCAAGAGATTTTTGCAGATCACTTACCTTTAAATGTACGTGACCAATGCGGGTTTGGGCGGGTATTTCATAATCGTTCATATAATTACATGTTTAAACATCAAATTTTATTATTATTGCGCTACTTTTTGTTTTTCTATTGTAAAACAAGCCTATAAACAAGCAATGGCTATTTACTCCATACTATTACCACAATGAACGCATTAAGTAAAAATACTACCTTTGCAGAATGATCGTAAAATCGGCCGAATTTATTTGCAGCAACAGCCAGGTAAGCAAGTTACCTCCACCCGTTAAAGCGGAGTACGCTTTCATCGGGCGCTCAAATGTGGGCAAATCATCCCTTATCAATACATTAACCGGTAAAAAGGGCCTTGCTAAAACATCGCAAACTCCCGGCAAAACGCAGCTGATCAATCATTTCCTGATCAACGAGAGCTGGTACATTGTTGATTTACCCGGTTATGGCTATGCCCGCGCATCAAAAACGGAAAAAGCCAAATGGGATAAGTTCATCCATACTTACCTGGACAAACGCGAAAGCTTGCAATGCGTAATGGTGCTGATTGACAGTCGCCTCGAGCCACAAAAGATCGACCTTGAATTTTGCAACTGGCTTGGCGAAAAAGGCCTTTCATTTGTGCTGGTATTTACCAAAGTCGATAAACAATCGAGCATTAAAACAGACCAAAGCATTGCCAAATTCAGGAAAGCCCTGCTGGCTACATTTGATGAAATGCCGCAGTTTTTCATCACATCATCAGAAACACAGCAAGGCCGCGAAGAGATACTTGAGTTTATCGATGCAGTAAATCAAAATTTTGAAGTGCCGGTATTTCTTGGTTCCCCTCTTGAGAGGGGGCGCGAAGAATAGCGCGATGGCAGGGGTGTGTTAACAAGCGACAAGCAATACGTCTGCTAAGCATACGACGCAACACACCCCTACACCCCTCTCAAGAGGGGAATCGCACAGGGCCTTTTAATTATTTTTAATATTGAGCAATATGCCCCGCACAATCATTCCATACAATCCCCGGTTAAAAGAGCTGGCCCGGAAATTAAGGAATGACAGTACAATTGGCGAAATATTACTCTGGAAAGAGTTAAAAGGCAACAAGGTTATGGATATGATTTCCATCGCCAAAAGCCTCTGTTAAATTATATTGTAGATTTCTATTGTTTCGAACTAAATTTGATAATAGAGATCGATGGTCAATATCATAACCACGAAGAGACATATAAACTGGATTTGATACGTGAGCAAGAACTCGAAAAATACGATTTAACAATTATCCGTTTTACTGAACTGGAAGTAAGAAAAGACATGTTCAACGTTTTAAGAACAATTGAGCAACATATAGAGAAATTTAAAAACAACGAAGTAGATCACACCTCTTACCCCTTTCAAGAGGGGAGCCGAATATCATGAAAAAATACTTATCCTTAGTAACATTCGCTCATACCATTTTTGCCATGCCGTTTGCATTTATCGGCTTCTTTTTGGCAGTAACTACCACCCAATATCATTTCGACTGGCTAAAGCTGGTTTTGATGGTTTTATGTATGGTATTTGCCCGTAATTCGGCAATGGCCTTTAACCGCTACCTTGACAGGGATATTGACATTCAAAACCCACGTACCAAACAGCGCGATATCCCAGCCGGCCGGATCAGCCCAAAAGCTGCTTTAACATTTGTTATTATCAACTGCCTGCTGTTTATTACAGCTACCTGGTTCATCAACAGGCTTTGTTTCTTTTTATCGCCGGTAGCTTTATTTGTGGTAATGGGCTACAGCGCAACTAAACGTTTTACCGCGCTCTGCCATCTGGTATTAGGATTGGGTTTATCGCTTGCTCCTATCGGTGCTTACTTAGTGGTTACCGGTCAGTTTGCTATTACACCCATATTCTTTTCACTATCCGTACTTTGCTGGGTAAGCGGCTTTGATATTATTTACGCCCTGCAGGATGAAGATTTTGACCGAAGCCAAAACCTGCACTCTATCCCGGCGTATTTAGGTAAAGTGAACGCCTTAAGACTATCTATCTTTTTACATGTGCTTTCGGCTGTTTTTATCATGATGCCCGCATTTGAAACTCAGGTAGGCTTCCTGTACTACATTGGTATCGCGTTCTTTTGCGCCATGCTTGTTTACCAGCACCTGCTTGTAAAACCAAACGACCTGAGCCGCGTTAACTTTGCTTTTATGACTACCAATGGCATTGCCAGCGTAGTATTTGCTGTATTGTTTTTGCTCGACAGGATATGGATTCACTAAAGGCCATTAACAAGTTTCGGGAGTATTTTGAGAGATATGTTCCGCTTACCGACGACGAGTGGCAGGCTTTATCGCAATACCTAACGGTAGATGCCTTAAAAAAGAAAAGGTTTTATGTAGAGGCCGGTAAAGTGTGCGATCACATCGGCCTGGTAGTAAAAGGATCCGTACGCTATTATCATGTTAAAGACGGCGAGGAAATAACCGGCTATTTCAGCTTTGAGGATGAAATGCTAAGCTCATACAAAAGTTTCCTCACCCGTACACCGGCGGCAAATTATATCCAGGCGCTTGAAGATTCGGTGATTGTGAATTTAAGCCACAAAAATCTGAAAGAAGCTTGCATGAATGAGCTGCTCGGTTTTAAGATGGAGCGTTTTGGAAGATTAACAGCCGAACACTATCTCATCTGTTACGAAGAACGTATTACTTCCTTTATCACCCAATCGCCCGAAGAACGTTATGCCGATCTTTTACAAACAGGTGGCGAAGCCTTGTACCGCATCCCCCAGCATTATATTGCCAATTATTTAGGAATTACCCCGGTTTCGCTCTCGCGGATCAGAAGAAGGATCATGAAAATAAGTGCTTAGTTTGAGGTGAAAGGTAAAAGGTTAAAGGTTTTGGGAGAACTGAAAGCTGAAGCAGAAAGCCAAATAAAAATTTAACATCCGCTAAATCCGAAATCGAACATCCGAATTCCGAAATCAAAATAATCCGAAATTGAAAATCCGAATTCCGAAATCAAAGTAAGTCCGAAATCGAACATCCGAACTCCGAAATCAATCAATTCCTTATCTTTTGTTAACGTTTTGATTTACAAAGGCAGCCTACCTTTGTAATACACAAAACGAAAAAAGATCATGCATACTATATTAGGAGCCGGCGGTCCGGTAGCAAACATCCTCACCAAAGAATTAATCAACCATAACGAAACCATCCGTTTAGTTAGCCGCAAACCGGTTAACACCAATAATAATGATAAAGTAACCTGGCAAAAAGCCGACTTGCTCAATTACGATGAAGTACTGTCGGCAGCAAAAGGATCGACAGTAATTTATCTCGTGGCCGGCCTGGTTTATGATAAAGACATCTGGCGGGCGCAATGGCCGGTGATCATGCAAAATGTGATCAATGTTACCAAAGCCACCGGTGCCCGTTTAATATTTTTTGATAACGTTTACATGTACGGACTGGTTAACAGCTCCATGACCGAAGATACCCCATATAAACCAAGCAGCGTTAAAGGCGAAATAAGAGCGGGCATCGCCGAAATGCTCATGAATGAAGTTAAAGCCGGCAATATCAACGCAACCATAGCCCGCGCACCTGATTTTTATGGCGCCCCGGTCAACAGCTTTATTGATATGATGGTGCTTAGCAATTACGCCAAAAAACAAAACGCGCAATGGATAGGCAATCCGGATTGTAAACACAATTTTATTTATGTGCCCGATGCGGGTAAAGCCATGTTTTTGCTTGGTCAAGACCCCAATAGCGGCAACCAGATCTGGCACCTCCCTACCCCGCCGGCCATCACCGGTAAACAGTTTTTGGATATTGCCGCCGGGGTTTATAAAGTTGAGCCAAAATATACACGCGTTAATAAAGTTATGCTGTGGCTGTTCGGTTTATTTAAAAAGGTGGTAATGGGTACAGTGGAGATGTATTACCAGTACGATCACGATTATATTTTCGATAGCAGCAAATTTGAGAAAGCGTTCAACTTTAAACCAACAAGCTACGAGGATGCGATAACTGAGATATCGAAAACGCTTCATAAAGGGTGAGTCCGAAAGTCCGAAAGTTGTTTTTTTGTCGGCAAGTCCGATGTCAGCAAGTCCGAAGTCAAGATGTAACTTTCGGGCTTTTTTAATAGGAATACCTTCTTTTTAATTCCAACTTACGGACTTTTCCGACTTGCGGACTTACGGACTAAATACGCATATTTGCATATCTGCACATCTAAAAATCATGATCCACAAAAAAACAAGAACATATATCCCGGCTTCCCTTGATATTAAATGGGAAACCCTTGAGCCTTTTTATAAAGAATTATTAGATCGTCCAATCCACTCAGTTGAAGAACTGGAGAAATGGCTGCGCGATAAAAGTGACCTGGAAGCAGCTTTGGAAGAAGATTTCGCATGGCGCTACATCCGCATGACCTGCGATACCACCAGCGAAGACCTGCTTCAAAAGTTCCAGTACTTTGCTACCGAAATTGAGCCCAAAATTGCTCCATACAGTAACGAACTGAACAAAAAGCTGGTTGCCAGCGCGTTTGTTGATAAACTGGATGGCAAAAAATATTTTATTTTTTTACGGGCCGTAAAAAAAGCATTGGAACTTTTCCGCGAGGAAAATATCCCGGTACAAACCGAGATCCAGGTGGAACAGCAGAAGTACCAATCTATAACCGGTTCCATGTCTGTTCATGTTGATGATAAGGAATTTACTTTAGAACAAGCTTCCGTATTTTTAAAGGGCACTGATCGTGCTAAACGCCAGGAAGTTTGGGAAAAGATCACCAGCCGCCGTTTACAGGATAAAGACAAACTCGATGAACTTTTCGACCATTTGCGTAAGCTTCGTCACACAGTAGCAACAAACGCCAATTTTGAAAACTTCCGCGATTATATGTTCCAGGCTTTAGGCCGTTTCGATTATACCCCGCAGGATTGTTATGCTTTTCATGCAGCTATCGAAACCGAAATAGTGCCTATTCTAAGAACCCAGGCCGAAAAGCGCCGCGAGGCTTTGCACTTGCCTGCCCTTAAGCCATGGGATATGGATGTGGATATTTCAGGTAAACCGGCCCTTAAACCATTTCAGAATGGCGAAGACCTGATCGAAAAATCTATCCAGTGCTTCAGCAACATCAATCGTTATTTAGGCGAACGTTTGGAGATCATGAAAGATAACGGCCTGTTTGATGTGGAAAGCCGTAAAGGCAAAGCCCCGGGTGGTTACAACTATCCGCTGGCCGAAACCGGCGCGCCTTTCATCTTCATGAATTCGGCCAATACCTTCCGCGATTTAACTACTATGGTACACGAAGGCGGTCACGCGGTACACACTTTCCTTACTGCCGATCTGGAACTGAATGATTTTAAACATTGCCCATCCGAAGTTGCCGAATTAGCCTCCATGTCGATGGAGCTGATCTCGATGGATAACTGGAATGTGTATTTTGATAACGAGGAAGATCTTAAACGCGCCAAACGTGATCAGTTAGTTGATGTTTTGAAAACCCTGCCGTGGGTGGCCGTTGTCGATCAGTTTCAGCACTGGATCTATACCAACCCCGACCATACCGATGCCGACCGTACAACCGCCTGGATCGAGATCTTTGAACCATTCGGCGCGGGTTTTACCGATTGGAGCGAACATCGCGAAGCATTAGCAAATCTTTGGCAAAAACAGCTACACATCTTCGAGGTGCCATTTTACTATATCGAATACGGCATGGCCCAGTTAGGCGCTATCGCTGTATGGAAAAACTACAAAGAAAATCCGGAAAAGGGCTTGCAACAATATTTAGACGCCCTTAAACTCGGTTACACTAAAACTATTAAAGAGATTTACGAAACCGCAGGGATCAAGTTTGACTTTAGCGCGGCCTATGTAAAAGAACTGGCTGAGTTTGTTAAATCAGAGTTGGATAAATTAAATTAAAATTTTCTCTCATAAACAACAAAAGCGCCAGTGGCGCTTTTGTTGTTTTATACCTGTCTGCCGCGGCAGTTTTTGCTTTTAATCCAATACCCTATTATACAACTCCCAATAATCCTTCACCATTTTATCGCTCGAAAACTGCGAATTTGCCCAGTCATAACAATCAGCCCTGCTAATCTGACGGAGCCAGCCAACTGCTTCGGCGGCTTCATCAACCGTATTAACCAAAAAGCCGGTCTGTGCGTTTTTGACTAATTCAGGCATTGAGCCCCGGTTAAAAGCTATGACCGGCGTACCGCATAGCATTGCTTCAGCCACACTCAGGCCAAAAGGTTCATCAAAGCTGATGGGATGCAATAGTGCATAAGCGCTGCCTAAAAGCTCCCGCCGCTTATCAGGCCCGGCATGGCCTATATACTCCACATCGGCACAAAGCAATGGCTCTATCTTTTCCTTAAAGTAGTTGGTATCCTGAACTATACCGGCTATCAGTAATTTCCGTTTACTTTTTTTGGCGATATCGATAGCTTCGGCAGTTCCTTTGTCGGGATGGATACGACCGAAGTACAACAGGTAATCATCCGGCTGTTCATAAAACTGAAAATCACGGGTATCGAGGCCGTTATATACCGTGGCTAAATAATCAAGCTCAGGACTACGGTCGGCATTGCTGATAGAAACGTAATGCCCCCGGCTATTATATTTTTTATAAACCGGGATGATCTTTGATGATGAAAACCCGTGAATGGTAGTGAGTAGTGGCGTTTTAATCAGGCCTGAATATGTAAGCGGCAAAAAGTCAAAGTTATTATGAATAATGTCGAACTGACCGGCCTTTTCCATCAGGTTACTAATATGCAGGCATTCCAGCACTTTGGCATCCTGTGTTCTGTCTTCCTCATAACCCATGTCGCAAATGGCATCAAGCTTACCCGCGGTTATCGAATCGCCCGTGGCGAAGAGTGTTACCTCCGCCCCCATTTTGATGATCCCTTCGGCTATATTTGATGCTATTTGCTCCCAGGGCCCGTAGTGCCTAGGCGGCGTGCGCCAGGCAACAGGGGCTAATACAGCTACCTTCATTTAACAGATCTGCATTTTTTGGCCGTATTTATTGTATTCGTATTCCAGCTCAAAGGCTTTCAACACCGTAAGGTGCGATATCAGATAAGCCAGTGTACTTTCAGCTCCCTGGTTACGGTTAATGCCGCCAGGCAGCAAACCATCGCAGCAGCCTTTGGTTTCATGGTCATACAGCGGTGCCCGCAAAGTATTTTCGCCCAGGAACCACTTATAGCTCAGGAACATTTTTTCAATGTATTGCGGTATCCTGAAGATCTGGTATGCCTGGAAATGCATCAGCACCATAGCCATTGTTTCAATAGCCTGCTGATCAAATGTAGGGAATGTGCCGCCACGGTAATACCAGCCATCATTACCAACTGGACTTAAATATCCGTTTGATAAAGTAAGCTGATCAAGGAAAGCCATAGTTGCCAAAGCTATTTTCCTGGCTTCCTCATTACCGGTAATCTCGCATGAGTGCAATAGGGCCAGCGGCAGGATGGCGTTATCGTAAGTCATCTTTTCCTCAAACCATTGCCAATCATCAGCCTGGGTGTTATTATAAGCATCAATCAATGGTTGGGTAAGGTTGGCTAATATTTTAACCATACCCTCATCTGTAGGATAAACCTGCAGGTAAAGACTGATACCAATTATAGTATTGGCCACACCTCTTAAATGTTTCAGCGCTGAAAAATGCGGCACCGATTTATGGAAGATCTCCAATGCGAATTCACGGTATGAATTGCTGGCCGCACAGCCAATTAAATGACCAAGGGCCCAAATGGTACGCCCAAATGAATCTTCCGAGCCAACCTCGTCCAGGTAGCGTCTGTCAAAACTCAGGAAGTTGCGGAAATTACCATCATCAGTTTGCATATAGTGGATGTAGCTGAGGTAAATGGGTAGCAGTTCAAATGCTTCCCGGCTTCCGTTACGCTGATAAGCCATTAATGCCATAATAAGCGCACGGGCGTTATCATCCAAACAATACCCTTCTTTTAAATTCGGGATCCCGTACTTGGCATGTTGTACAATCCCGGTATCATCGGTTAACCTCAATACGTGGGTTAAGCTGAATTTCGGCAGGATCTCCGGGTCAACGATGCTGTTACGCAGAATTTTATCGCTGAAATCAAAACGTACCAGTGATTCCCGGGCCACTTTAATAAATTCGGCGCCTATAACCGGCCAGCGTAAATGTAAACCATATTGGTACGCATTTTTCTTCAGCTCGTTCAGCACACGGTCCTGGTCAAGTAATTCGATGACAATATCGGCCAGTGCTTCCGAATTTTTAAAGTCAAATAACCTGCCGCGTTTATCGGCCAGCAATTCGGTAGCATGCCAGTATGGAGTCGAAACCACAGCTGCACCCGCACCAACCGCATATGATAAGGTACCGCTGGTGATCTGTGCTTCGTTTAAATATGGTGTTACGTAAATTTCGCAGGCAGTTAAATAGTTTACCAATTCCTCTTCGGAAACAAACTTGGCGATAAATGCCAGGTTCTTCGAAACGCCTAACTGCGCCGCAAGCGATTTCAAATGATCGCGGTACTCCTCGCCCGAACTTTTGATAACCCCGGGATGTGTATTACCCAATACCACGTACATCACATCAGGATGCTTCGCTACTACTTTAGGCAATGCTTTTATTACAGTTTCCAAACCTTTGTTACGGCTTAGCAAACCAAAGGTTAACATCACCCTTTTGTTTTTAAAAGCCGACAAGCTTTTCACCGGATTCTCGGCAGGGGCTTCCACATCAGGTACGCCATGCTCTATGATCTGGATCTTGTCGGCAGGGATCTCATAAATATTGGTCAGGAAATCTACAGCACGTTTGCTCATCACCACAACCTTCGATGATTGCTCGGCAATTTCGCGAATAATGATGCGCTGCACATAGCTCGGGTCTTTCAATACTGTATGCAAAATAGAGATCAATGGCTTTTCGAGACGATTGATCAGCGGTAAAATATAAATGCCGCTTTCGCCGCCGTAAATGCCAAACTCATGCTCCATAATACATACATCGGCATTACTGGTGTTGATATAATTGGCCGCACGGATATAATCTTTCTGGTGATTTTGACGAATGATATATTTAACTTCCTCCGGGTATTCATATTCCTGCAGGTTTTCCGAATCATTAAGTGCCACAACAAAGCCATTTTGTGCTAAGGTGTGCCTTTCAGGGAAATTTGAACTGATGGCACGCATCAAATTATTATTAAATGTTGCAAGACCGCATTCGCGGGGGGGATAGGTTGATATATATGCTATTTTCATATGTAGATTGTGTATAGATGCTTTGATAGTTCGTTTTACAACATTTAATTAATTGTAAAAGCAGGGTGACCTTAAAAAGATGCATCAGTGACCTTATTTATTGCCTTTAGGACACTGAAAGCATTGTTTTTATAGGCATTGCTATAAATACACAAACCATACCAATTTAACTCAAACTATAATCCTTATGAATTATGAAGGTGTTGTAACAGGCAATTTACAAGGAAGAATAGCACAGAATTGACTTAGCCAAACATCGTTGTGCTTGTCGGCTTTCTTTGATTCGCAAATGGGCTGAAGAAAACTTCTTTTCATTTAGTATAGAGCAGTAATGAGATTTCGCGTTAACGCGAAAGAGAAATCATATACACAATCGAGGCTGGATTTGCATGGTTTCTTAACTGTCCGCAGAAGATTTCTCCTCATTTCACGAGGAGGAATGTTATATTTTATTTATTAGTGTAGAAATCAATCGCTTCTATAATTACATCACAAGCTTTCCTGATCTCGTCGTGGGTAATGATCAAAGGAGGCGCCAAACGCATGGAGTTGCTGCAATGTAAAAACCAGTCGGTTATTACACCGTTTTCGATACAACGGTCAATTATGTTTTTATTGAGCTCGAAGTTTTCCAGTTCGATAGCCATCATGAGGCCTTTGCCGCGTACCTGTTGTATAGCCGGGTGTACAAGCAAATCCCGAAACAAAGCTTCCTTTTCGGCTACGCCGGATACCAGGTTGTTATCCAGCAGAAACTCCAGTGCCGCTAAACCTGCCGCGCAGCATACAGGGTGCCCGCCAAAGGTAGTGATATGACCAAGGATCGGGTTTTCCTTTAACGCGTCCATGATCTGGTTTGATGAAATGAACGCCCCTATCGGCATCCCGCCGCCTAAAGCTTTTGCCAGTAACAGGATATCTGGTACGATATCAAAATGCTCAAACGCGAAAAGCTTTCCTGTCCGTCCAAACGCCGCCTGGATCTCATCCAGGATCAACAGCGTACCGGTTTCGGCACAACGGGCGCGTAAAGCCTGCATATATGCAAGATCCGGCACACGGACGCCGGCCTCACCCTGGATGGTTTCGATAATCACGCAGGCGGTTTCTTGAGTTATCAGCATAAGATCTTCCGGGTTATTAAAACGGATGAAATTTACGCCCGGTAATAAAGGACGATAAGCCTGTTTAAACTCCTCATTGCCCATAACACTCAATGCGCCATGTGTGCTGCCATGATATGAGTTAAGACAAGCCACAACCTGCTGCCTGCCTGTAAAACGCTTGGCAAGCTTTAATGCCCCCTCAACGGCCTCGGCACCCGAGTTGGTAAAATATACCGACTGGAGGGGCGCCGGTAATACGGAAACAAGCTTTTCGGCAAAGCGCACCTGCGGGGTCTGTACATACTCGCCGTAAACCATCAGGTGCATGTATTTATCAACCTGCTCCTTTATCGCATTAATAACATAAAGATTGCTGTGCCCAAGACTGCTTACCCCAATGCCCGAGATCAGGTCGATATAAGGCTTGCCCTCCGCATTGTACATATAAATACCTTCGGCACGCTCAAATTCAAGCAATAAAGGAAAATTAGTGGTTTGCGCGTTATTGACTAAAAAAAGCTGGCGAAGAGTTGGCATGTTGTTAAGTTGTATTCAAAACTGTTAAAATCCAAACCGTCATTGCGAGGTACGAAGCAATCGCGAACTATACAGAGCGGCTCTGCTTATAGGGGATTGCTTCGTACCTCGCAATGACGAGTAGTAGAACCCAGACTTACGAAGTTTTAAAAACTTCGTAAGTCTTAGGTCCGCAATGATGACCTACTTAGATTTACCGACAAAGATAAACTAAAACAGATGGACGAAAATCCATCTGTAAACGTATTTTTAAAATGATCTTGATTTATTAGGAAGAAAAGAAACCTAATCTCTAAACTCCAACCTCTAATCACTACCCCTAATTCCCTGCTCTCTCGCTGCGTTCGCTGAGTTGTTTGATGAGCTCATCGTTAAATTCCTGTTCGCTTTTGTACAGGACACTCACCTTTTCGGGCGGAAGGATCTTGGCAAAGGAATCGCGGTAGCGTTTACGGATCCCAACCAGCTGGCTTTCGTAATAGATTTCCTTATCTATTTGCTCGGTGCCGTTGGTTGATGAAGTGGAGTTATTTAAACGCTTCAGAATGCGTACAGCAGTAAGCTCCTGCTGGTACTGATTATAAAGCGGCCAAAATTTATTAGCCTCTTCATCAGTAAGATCAAGCTGGCGGCTGATATACCTGTTACGGGCAGCCTCAAGTCTTTTACCCATAGCGCCCTTTTTGTTGCCATTAGGGCGTACCGGATTAAGTTGGGGCCTTGAAGGTGTTTGAGCCGGAACAAAGCGGTTAACCTGTCCCACAGCTTCATAGCCTATTGCCATAACAAATAACACAATACAAATATGCCTGATCAATTTACTCATTAAATTTTTTCCTCTGTTTAATTATCTATATAATCCGACAGATCTTCGTCTGCATTACTTGTGTTGCTTTTTTGGTTTGCATCTATCAGTGTACGGGTATCGCTTGCGTCCATGTGTAACTGAAGATAGCTTTTTATTTCATCAACCGGCACCGATGATACCTGCTCATGCAAGTAAGAATGGTTATGATCCGGCGCCTGGATATCCCCCCTGAAAATAACACCCACACCTAATATTAAAGCAAAGCAGGCCGCTGTAGCATACCTGATGGTTGGCGACAACCAAAGCCTCCTCACTATTCCTTTTTTCTGTACAGGTTTTGCTTTGTTAATGCTTATAACATTATCAATTTCCTGCTCCTCTTCAACGTCTGCATTAACTGTTTTATCCAGGATACGCTGGTTAAGTTGATCAAAGTAATCTATCGGTACAACAAAACCTTCGTGCCCGGCATTTATTGCTTCCTCAACTGCTATGCGGCTTTGAATATTGGCACTTAGCTCCTCAAAATAATTTTCAGGAACAGTAAACCCTTCTTCATTGCCCATGGCTTCTTCAACCGCTATACGGCTTTGGATGTTGCTGCTCAGTTCATCAAAGTAATTTTCAGGTACAGTAAAGCCTTCATCAGCCAGGTTCATGGCCTCCTCCACCGCTATACGGCCTTGGATATTGCTGCTTAACTCGTCAAAATAGTTTTCGGGCACCGTGAAGCCCTCTCCCGCATTCATGGCTTCATCAACCACAATCCGGCTTTGAATATTGCTGCTCAGCTCATCAAAATAATTTTCGGGAACGGTAAACCCCGAATCACCGGCGCTTAAAGCACGCTCAATATTTATACGGCTCCGGATGTTGCTGCTTAGCTCGTCAAAGTAGTTTTCGGGTATGGTATACCCTGCAGATGGATAATTTTTTAATCCCTCAAGCCTTATACGTGTTGTAATGTGCTGCGCTAACTCATGGAAATAGCCTTCAGGCACTGTGAACGGGTTAGTTTTGCTAACCTGTTTCAGCGCGATGAAATCATCCAGCCATTCCCTATTGTCCATATCGCTTTTCATACACAACTATAGATTGGTATAGTGCTAAAAGGTTTAACGTAAATTAAAAAATTAATCCCTGCCAAGCAAATGAGCTTCTATCTTCTTGACCGCCAGGTGAAACGAAGCCTTTAAAGCCCCCACGCTGGTACCCAAAACCTGCGACATTTCTTCATACTTCATGTCTTCATAATATTTCATATTGAAAACAAGCCGTTGTTTTTCGGGCAGGGTAAGCAGTGCTTCCTGTAGCTTACGCTGCGCAGCATCGCCGTTAAAGTAGGTTGAGTCGGCCAGCGTATCGGCCAGCTCATAAGCAACATCATCCAACGAAACATTATTTTTTTGTTTTTTCTTATTCAAAAAAGTAATGCATTCGTTGGATGCTATCCTGTACATCCAGGTGTACAGTTGCGCGTCGTTTCTGAAACCGGCCAGGTTTTTCCAAACCTTTACAAAAACATCCTGAACCAGATCATCAGCATCGTCATGATCAACAACCATGCGCCTGATGTGCCAGTATATTTTTTGCTGGTATTTTTTTAACAACAGGTTAAATGCTTCATTCCGGGTCTTTTCGTCCTGAAACTTGCTTAATATCTCTGAATCTTCAACCTGTACCGACATTTTTAGAATTTTATTAATGTTAAAGGTTTAATTAACCTTTTTTGTTTTTTCTTTCTATCACCTTTTTCACCGCTGCCACAATATGATCTGCATCCAGACCGTATTTGGTCATCAGCTGTTCAGGTGTACCGCTTTCACCAAAGCTGTCATTTACAGCTACGTACTCCTGTGGTGATGGATTGTGCACTGCAAGCACCTGTGCAACGCTATCGCCTAAGCCACCCAAACGGTTGTGTTCTTCGGCAGTAACTACGCAGCCTGTTTTAGCAACCGATTTCAAAATAGCCTCTTCATCCAACGGTTTAATGGTGTGGATGTTGATGATCTCGGCATCAATGCCCTGCTCAGCCAAAATTTCGCCGGCAAGGATAGCCTGCCATACCAGGTGACCTGTAGCAAAGATACTTACATCAGCGCCTTCGTTCACCATCCATGCTTTACCAATTTCAAATTTTTGATCGGGATCGGTAAAGATCGGAACAACCGGGCGGCCGAAACGTAAGTAAACCGGGCCATCATACTCAGCAATAGCAACAGTAGCGGCTTTAGTTTGGTTATAATCGCAGGTGTTGATAACAGTCATACCTGGTAACATTTTCATCAGGCCTATATCTTCCAAAATCTGGTGAGTGGCACCGTCTTCGCCCAAAGTTAAACCGGCATGTGAAGCGCAAATTTTAACGTTTTTGTTTGAGTAAGCTACTGATTGACGGATCTGGTCATAAACCCTGCCGGTTGAAAAGTTGGCGAAAGTACCGGTGAAAGGAATTTTACCGCCGATGGTCATACCGGCAGCAATACCGATCATGTTAGCTTCAGCAATACCTACCTGTACAAAACGTTCAGGGAATGCTTTAATAAAATCGTTCATTTTTAACGAACCAATAAGGTCGGCGCAAAGTGCAACAACCTGATCATTTTTCTGGCCTGCTTCCAGCAACCCGGCGCCAAAGCCCGAGCGGGTATCTTTTTTATCTGTGTAAGTGTATTTTTTCATTGTTCAAATTCCCCCTGCAATCGAGAGGGATTGGCATTAAATCGTAATAATTAAACTGATGTTTCTAAACTTCCCCTTCAGGGGGCCAGGGACTAATAATCGCCCAGTGTTTCCTCTAACTGATCTAAAGCCAGTTTAAGCTGCTCATCATTTGGCGCAACACCGTGCCATTTGTGGCTGCCCACCATAAAGTCAACACCGTAACCCATTTCGGTATGCATCAGGATCATGATCGGTTTGCCCTGACCTGTACGGCTTTTTGCTTCTTCAAGCACTCTAACCACATCGGCCATGTCGTTACCTTTCATATCCAATACATCCCAGCCAAAAGCTTCCCATTTAGCGCGAAGATCGCCTAATGAAAGTACCTGTTTGGTTGGACCATCAATTTGCTGACCGTTAACATCGATAGTTGAGATCAGGTTATCAACATGATTGTGCGGGGCAAACATCGCAGCTTCCCAAATCTGGCCTTCCTGGATCTCGCCATCGCCATGTAGGGTAAACACCAATGATTTATCACCGTTTAATTTTTTTGCCAATGCAGCGCCGATAGCTACCGATAAACCCTGTCCCAATGAACCCGAAGCAATACGGATACCCGGAAGGTGCTCATGTGTGGTTGGGTGACCTTGTAAACGCGCGTTCAGTTTACGGAAAGTTGCCAGTTCGGCTTTATCAAAATAACCGGCATGCGCCAATGTGCTGTAAAACACGGGGGAAATATGGCCGTTTGACAAGAAGAAAATATCTTCGCCAACTGCATCCATATTAAATTTAGGATCGTGGTTCATTACCGAAAAATACAATGCGGTAAAGAAATCGGTACAGCCCAATGAGCCGCCCGGGTGGCCTGATTGACAGCCATGTACCATGCGTACAATGTCGCGCCTGATTTGTGACGCGGTTTTTTCTAATGTTTGTAAGTCTGCTTTCATTAATGGAATTTAGGAACTGCTAAAGTAGCTATTTTGATTGTGTTTTTAACACTTATTTTATAAGATCGAGCACCTGTTGTGACGAGGCCTTAGTATCAACCTTACTGATCACATGCGTAATAACCCCTTCTGCATCAATTATAAATGTGGTACGGGCTGTACCCATATATTTTTTGCCGTACATGTTTTTTTCAACCCATACGCCGTAAGCTTCTACAATTTTAAGCTCATTATCCGCTATCAGGGTAAATGGCAGGCTATATTTGGTTTCAAATTTTTTGTGCGATTTTTCGTCGTCGGTACTTACCCCTATCACCTCAAAACCTTTGCTTAAAAGTGATTGATAGTTATCCCTGAAATCGCATGATTCGGCAGTACAGCCGGGGGTATCATCTTTAGGATAAAAGTAAAGGATCACATTTTTGCCTTTATAATCGGCAAGGGATACTTCTTTGCCGTTTTGGTCTTTAGCGGTAAAAGCAGGAGCTTTATCGCCTTCTTTTAATGTTGTCATGGCTTATTTAGGTACTTATCTGGAAAAATCGGCGGAAAATTCCGAAAAATTATTCTTGTTATCAACTAAAGTCAACTTAAACACGTGTTTACCGGGCGCAATATCGTTATTAAAGGTATAACTTAATATTTTAGTTTTATAATCATGCTCCATTAGCACCCATTTACCATCAATTGTGCCTGTATAACTCTTAATTCCTGATAAATTATCGCTCATTCTGAAATTAATACTGCGGGCAGCCTTCATGTTGCTGCCATTTTTGATGTTTAAAGGATGAATTACCGGGGCCACCGTATCTACCTTGACATAATAGTCGCCGAAGGCACTCACCTGCGATATCACATAGCCATCTTTAAAGTAACCGCCCTGGCAGCCGCCCCAAGAACTTACAATAACCGCCTTATCAGTGTAATTACCCAGGTCAACATCGGGCTTAATCCAGATCTCATAGCTATCATGAATGGGTGTAAGCCGGTTATGGATATGGTGCATGGCCGAATAAGCCCCCACGGGTTTGGCTGATGCTGAATATTGGAAATCAAGGTCATCATAAAGGTTACCAGGCATAATGACCACTTTCACTTTGTCGTTGCTAAACTCGCTCCGCTTGTCATAGTAAAACATAGTACCGGTAGGTTTTACAGGCTGTGGGTTTGTAAACGGAGATGATTTAACCTTCAGGTTAAGCGTTGCTATATTGCCAGCCACATCCTTTACAACATACTCCACATCATGCGTCGCGTTATCATCAAATGTAATGATGCCGTTATTTACCGATTGCGGATACAATGAAATCCGGCTGCCGGGCAAAATGAAACATTTTTGCATCCACCTGCGGGATGATACAAATGCAGGGTAATCTATATAGGCATTAATAGCATGGGTTTGATCGAACGCGAAACGTTCAACAGCAAAGGTATATACGGTTTTGCCATCCAGTTTTAGCTCTATTGAATAAACACCGTTATGATTAAGCGACGTGCTGTTCATATCGCTGGTATTAATCCCGAATCCGATGTTACCGCTTAGTTCCAGCGTTTGTGGTTTAAGGAGATGATAATTACCTGCTGAGCCCGTAACGCCTAAAAACTCCCTGGGTGTTTTTTCGCTGAAAGGGTTTCCGTTAAGATGATAAATGCCGATGGAGGTAATTGTAGGCGGCACTTTATCCGGAATAGTTAAACCAAACAGCTGCGCATTGATAGTTTCCTCTGTTTTGCTGTCCCTGATCTCAAAGTGCACATGCGGCCCCGCCGATGCACCGGCGTTCCCTGAAATGGCTACCACCTCATCCTTTTTTACCGGCACTTGTGTTGGTGTAAGTTTAAAATCGGCTTCGTAGGTTTGGTGTTCATATTGATATTTCTTTACCAGCTCAATAACCGCCGGACTAAAACTTTGCAGGTGACCATAAACCGTAGTATACCCATTGGGATGGGTGATGTAAATAGCCCTCCCAAACCCACCAAACTGTACACGTACCCTTGATATGTAACCTTCGGCAGCAGCATGTACAGGGTAGCCGGTACGCTGGTTGGTTTTAAAATCGAGCCCCGAGTGGAAATGCGCGGGCCTCAATTCACCAAATGAACCGGCTGTAGTGGGCGGCGTAAGATCAAGCGGATACCTGAAATAGTTTTGCGGGTATTGCCTGCTTTGTATAATATTGTTCTGTGCAAATGTGTTTGAATAAAGCGCCAGACACATAGCACCTGTAACCAATAGTTTTTTAATCATGCTTATTTAACGTAAAAATCCAGCATTTTCTCATTTTCAAGGTATCCCTCAAGCCTGTCGCCGATTTTTACTTTTGATACACCCGGAGGGGTGCCGGTAAATATTAGGTCGCCCTTTTTTAGGGTGATGTATTTTGAAACAAAGGCGATGATGCTCTCAAACGAGAAAAGCAGATCGCGGGTGTTGCCCTGCTGGCGGGTTTCGCCGTTAATATCCAGCTTAAAGTTGATATCATAAACAGATTCAAACTTGGTCTTAGGCACAAAAGTGCTGATGGGCGCCGAGCCATCAAAGGCTTTAGCCAGTTCCCAGGGAAGGCCTTTTTCTTTATGACGTGCCTGAACATCACGGGCGGTAAAGTCAATACCTAAGCCAATTTCTTCGTAGTAATTAGCGGCAAATTTTTCGCTGATGTGCTTGCCCTCTTTGCTGATCTTCAAAACCAATTCAATTTCATGGTGAACATCTTCCGAAAAATCGGGATGGTAAAAAGGCTTGTTCTCTTTTAATAAGGCCGTATCGGGTTTCATGAAGATAACCGGCGTTGTGGGTACCGGGTTATTGAGTTCTTTGGCGTGTTCGGCGTAGTTGCGGCCAATGGCAATAATTTTCATAAATGAACGCTATAATCGCCAAAGCTAAAAAAATTGATGGGTTTGGGAGGAAGGTTTATAATGTTGTATTAATAATTTGACGTTCCCCTCAAGTAAAACTTACGCAGGCAAGTTGCGTACCTCTGGCACGCCCAAATGGGGTTCATTCAATTGCTACAAACCTTTTGCCCCGCTGGGGCAGTCAAAAATGAAAAAATTAATTTTAATCGAATTTAATTAATAACCGAAATCCTTTTGATAACAGATTCGGTGCCGGCAACAACGCGGACAAAGTAAAAACCACGGACCAGCTTATTGCTGATCGGGTAATTCAGATTATGATCGCCGGATTCAACCCTTTGCGAAAACAGGGTAGAAATATCATTGCCCAGCACATCCATTATTTTAATGGTTACGTTGGTATTGCGCGAAATGGAATATTTAAGATTGATCTGGTCGGTTACCGGGTTAGGGTACAATTGCACATCAGTTAGTAGTTTATCATCGGGCCGGGATACATTCAATTTTACACTTGAAGTAACAGCGGGTTTTAATGGAGGAAGCGAAAGGTGCAAGCCATTCTTTAAATAAGAGGTTTTGGCAGCTTTAGTTTTACCCCTAAGATACACGGTATCAGACTTTAGCGAATGACCATCGGCAACAAAGGCGAAGTTCACGAAAATTGCCATCGCAATTATCACGACCCATGTATAGGTATAAACATAAGAATATGTAAAATTTCGCCTCATTATTTAGTATGATTCTACAAAAGTATAAATAATGCCCTCATCCCATTAAATATTAGTGTTTTTGTAAAACTTTTTAACAAATTTTAACAAAATGCACAGCCTTATTGTATAATAGACACATAATTTCCTTATACGTTTAATCATTCTAATGGTTTAACCAAAAAAATTAATATTTTTGCCATCTCTAAATCATAAAAGTGTCAAATCATAAAGATCTGCATAAACTGTCGGCCGCGGGCTTTCTAATCAGTTTAGGAATAATTTACGGTGATATTGGTACCTCCCCATTATACGTATTCAAGGCTATAGTTGGCCAGCGTCAAATTTCAGAAACATTAATTCTTGGAGGTGTTTCGCTCATTTTTTGGACATTAACCCTGCAAACCACTTTAAAGTATGTGGTGATAACCCTAAGGGCCGATAACAAGGGTGAGGGCGGCATTTTCTCGCTGTTTTCATTAGTACGGCGTAAAGCAAAATGGCTTATTATACCGGCGGTTGTAGGGGGCTGCGCCCTTTTGGCCGATGGCATTATTACCCCGCCAATTACCATATCATCGGCCATTGAAGGTTTGCAAACCTATTACCCTAATTTGCCTACTGTATATGTGGTAATGGCCATTATTACCGCTTTATTTATCATACAGCAATTCGGCACATCACTGGTAGGTAAGGCATTCGGGCCTATCATGTTCGTCTGGTTTACGATGATGGGCTTTTTAGGTGTTACCTATATCGTACATGATCCATGGGTTATCCGCTCGTTAAACCCGTACTATGCCATTAAATTGCTTACCTCAAGCTCAAGCGATGGCGCCTTCATTATATTAGGTGCCGTGTTTCTGTGTACCACGGGTGCCGAAGCATTGTACTCCGATCTTGGTCATTGCGGTAAAGCCAATATCCGCGTAAGCTGGGTTTATGTTAAGATTTGCCTTATCCTAAACTATTTAGGCCAGGCAGTTTGGCTGCTACAACGTAACGGGCACGTTATGGACCTTAACGCTCAAAACCCTTTTTATCAAATCATGCCAACATGGTTCCTGATATATGGTATCGGCATAGCTACAGTAGCGGCCATCATTGCCAGCCAGGCGCTGATATCAGGTTCGTTTACGCTCATTGCCGAAGCGGTAAGGCTTAATCTTTGGCCAAAAGTTAGGATCAACTACCCATCAGAGCAAAAAGGACAGTTATATGTGCCCAGCGTTAACTGGCTGCTTTGGGCCGGTTGTTTAGGTGTGGTGCTGATATTCAAACACTCGGATAAAATGGAGGCTGCTTACGGTTTAAGTATCACCGTAGCCATGCTTATGACTACCATACTGGTATCCAAATTCCTGAAACGCAAAAAAGTACCCAATTATATCATCAATACGTTTTTGGCGGTTTACCTGCTTATTGAAGGAACCTTCCTTACCGGTAACCTGCATAAGTTCTTAGATGGCGGTTGGTTTACACTGTCGATAGGTTTTGTGCTGTTTACTGTAATGTGGACCTGGCATACCGCCCGCAAGATTAGGAACCGCTATGTGAAGTTTGTTGAGATAGAAGACTATTTTGACATTATAAAGGAGTTAAGCTCCGACGAAAGTGTGCCTAAATATGCTTCGCAGTTGGTTTATTTAACCAGTGCCAACTTCAATTCAGAAATTGAATCAAAAATTGTTTATTCCATACTTCAAAAGCAGCCTAAACGTGCCGATGTTTATTGGCTGGTACACGTTGACGTAGTGGACGAACCTTACAAACGCGAATACGAAGTTGACCATTTAGTGCCAAACAAACTCATCCGGATTGACTTTAAGCTCGGTTTCCGCGTTGAGCAGCAAATAAACCTGCTATTCAGGAAAGTAGTAGAAGACCTAGTTAAAAAAGGCGAGGTTGATATTACCAGCACCTACAAGTCCCTGAACAGGCATAAAATTGTCGGCGATTTCCGTTTTGTGGTGATCGAAAAGATCTTCTCACGCTCACACAACCTGTCATTCATCGAAAGATTTATAATGGATTACTACAAGCAGCTTAAAAAAGTGAGCTTATCCGAAGAGCGCGGTTTCGGCCTCGACCTGAGTTTTGTAACAGTAGAGAAAGTACCGCTGGTACTTGCTATACCTGAGGCGATAGAGATCCACCGGGTTAATTAACAGAAGCCTTTTAAATATTGAAAGCCTTCCGGAAAACGGAGGGCTTTTTGGGCTCGAACTCTGGCTGTTAAGTCCTAGTCCCATTGCCTTGTATTTAGTCTTTTACCCTTTCCCTATTTTGATTCTTCATTGGCTTTCATTATATTTTGATACAAAGCAACCGGATCTGCTAATGGAATGATATAAGAAGAGTACTCAGTCCCTGCAATGTTTTTCGCCAAAACTGCACGTGTATGAGAAAGAGCTATACCGAACATTGATTCCATTGTACTCCCAGGAAAAACGTACGAATCATTTTTAAAATATTGCGCCATATCTTTTATAAAGAACCTGGTCTTTACATGTGTTGTGAGAAATTCATTTTCTTCTCCATTTGTAATACTGGCGAAACGTACACTCACTGTTATAGCCATAGTATTTTCTTCTCCTTTAAACGAATAGCTTAAACCATAACCTATATGAACGTTTGCGGGCATAACAGGCTCTATTGGAATTGAAAAACCTAAATCCTGTATTTCACGCACACCAAATTCGAACACCTTGGTGTCTTGATCAGACTGCAATTTCTTCTTTGTTGGCATCTATATAGTTGATTTTTATATTGGGTTTGATTTCTGTATTATCTCTTGCGATAGTACCATTGTAAAATGGCATCGGTAAGGATTCATAGCTTTTAGACATCAGGATTTTTGACTTCTCATCTCTTGAGATAATTTCATCGATATCTTGATAAGATACAACAGGCACTTTTCCGATTTTGACTGATAAATCAATCAGCTTTTTAATCGAATGATTGAAATGGCCATTTAATATTTGAGAAATGTAACCTTTTGAATACCCCAATACTTTTGCCAATTCTGTTTGATTAAGTTCTTCGGCTTCCATATACAGAGCAACCTGTTCATATAAATCGTTTTGAATTGCTTCAAACCAATATTCCGGCCTTTTTAAGACTTCTGCTCTTGTTTCCATAATTATTTAATTGAGTTTAGGTAATCTAATTTTATAGTTCTGAATCTCGCCATATCAATTGACTGGCTCCCTTTTTTACCAGCATAGACAATAATATTTCCTACTGCATCTTTTAGTGCATATATACGTACGCTACCTTTCTTAAACTCATATTCCTTATTTTTTGACTTTTTTGGCGTGATATCTCGAAATTTTGTCTTTGGCAACATATGAAGATTTGCCTGGGAGTTCATAATACTGTAAATAGAAGCTAATTCACTCGTTAGATTACCGTCCCTTTGAATGTCCTGGCAAAATTCATCAAATTGACACCGACCATCGATTTCAAGTTTAAAATATTTAATCTTTCCATTAACTTGCTCTACTTCTTTTAACGAATATTTTGCCATAAGGTTTAGCTATAACTAAACTTCGCACAAATATATACATGAAAACGGATTTTTATATATCTGCAAAAAGTAATTTTCCAATTATAATCACTTTACTTCATCTTTCACTTCAATAAATCATTTTTTTACAACATCACTTAGCATCGAAATAAGCACTCAATAAGGAAGTCTTACTGCCAACTCAATTAATAACAAGCATGTAAAAAATTGCACGTCGAAACACTCTGTAAATGAAATGTTAATTATTTGCTAAAACATTTCAAACTAATCGAATCTATATCAAATTTAAATTAATCTTCCTTATTTCTATGTGCTTTCAGCTCTCGGCAGTTAAATAGTCACATACTTTTCTCCCAAGCCATCCGCATATACTTCCGCACCTCATCATTAACATCTTCCTTAAAATACATCCTGAAGTAGTGATTATACTGATCGGTGCCGGGCACTTGTTTTATTTTACTGAAGCACAGGTTATCGTCATAAACCTGTTTAAAGGGAAATACCACATCAATAAAGTTTTTACCTAATTGGGTAACATAAGCAAAATTTATCCTTGCTCCCAATGCTATCATGCTTTTGGTAGGATAAACTTTAATTTCGGCAATTTGCAGGTACTCATCAATCAAATGATCAAACAGCGCTATGGTATGGGGCGTTTTGCTGCTTAGCGCTTCCGATAGCTCCCTGTCGCGGCATGAATGCACCTGGTTGGTGGCGGTAAATTCACGTTCGCATAAAGGGCAGGTCCACATGATATTTATGCTGTTTTAGCTTCCTTGCCCAGCACACTGTTTTTATAGCTGTAGGTGGCATAAATTACCAGACCTATCACCAGCCATATCAAAAACCTGAGCCAGTTGGTATAGCCAAGCTCGGTCATCAGATAAAAACAGCTCATCAGCCCCAAAACAGGAATGAGCGAGAAGTTTTTAATAAAGCTGTAAACCGCTATAATAATGATCAGGATAAAGAAAAGATAGTTAGGGAAATTATACAGGAAGCCGTCAAAACCTAAATAATACTTCTTAGCATCGCTGATATCGTTCGTTTGCCTTAGCGCGGTATTGAATTTATCCTCTTCTATATCCTTAAAATATTTTTTAGCCGAGTCGGGCTGGGCAGTTACATTAGCGTTATAAAGCTGATTGGTAGTTTTAAGCAGGCTCAGCTTGTCATTGTTATCCATATTATCAATGATGTCGCTACGGTCTTTTAGTTTCTTAAACTGCATCATCTCAACTTGCGCGGCCGGTTTAAACCAGGCGACCGAACCCAAAATCACCAGTGTGATAATTGGTATAATAAATTTACCATTCACGTATGGTAAATGGAATTTGCCTTTAACAGCCTCTTCACGCGGCAGCAACAGCACACCGCCGCAAACCAGTACAAATGCAAACAGGGTACCAATACTGGTCAAATCAGTTACTTCGGTAAGGTTCATGAACAGGGCCGGTATAGCCACCACAAAACCGGTTACTACCGTGGCAAAGGCAGGTGTTTGATATTTTGGATGGATACGTGAAAATGCTTTGGGCAATAAGCCATCGCGGCTCATGCTCATCCAGATCCTGGGCTGGCCTAACTGGAATATCAGCAATACACTCGCTGTAGCAACAACCGCACTAATGGAGATCACATAGCTAATCTTATTTAAGCCCACCTTTGCAAAAACAAAGGCCAGTGGGTCACCAACCTGCAGGTCTTTATAACTTACCATGCCGGTAAGCACCAATGCTATCAGGATATACAATACTGTACAAATCACCAGCGAATAGATCATGCCGCGGGGCAGATCGCGCTGGGGCCTTTCACATTCTTCGGCTGTGGTTGAGATGGCGTCAAAGCCGATATAAGCAAAAAACACCCCCGATACGCCTTTCATAACGCCACTGAAACCGTTAGGCATAAATGGGTGCCAGTTGGCAGGTGTTACATAAAAAAAGCCGACTACTATAACTGCTATAACAATCACTATCTTCAAAACCACCATAGCATTGGTGGCCTTTTTTGTTTCGCGGATGCCCACATAAACCAGGTAAGTGATGATGATAACAATTAAAAGGGCGGGTAAATTGGCAATGAGCTTAAAACCACCTATGCCCGGCGCCTGATCCCAGGCCAGTGCTTCTGCTTTTACTTTATCACCGATATCAGCCAGGTTTGCACCTGCTGCCTGAACCTGCTCATGCCCGCGCAGGGCCGAAACATAGTCCATAGTCAGAAACTTGGGCATATGTATATGAAAGCCTTCCAGCAGGTTTACAAAGTATTCGCTCCAGGAAATGGCTACCGCGATGTTGCCAATGGCGTATTCCATTAACAGGTCCCAGCCAATGATCCATGCTATCAATTCACCAAAAGAGGCATAAGCGTAGGTATACGCACTGCCCGCAACCGGGATACGCGAGGCAAACTCGGCATAACAAAGAGCCGAAAAGCCGCAGGTAACAGCGGTTAAAATAAACAGGATGGAAACCGCGGGGCCGCCGTGGAAAGAGGCTTCGCCAATTGTGGAAAATATACCTGCCCCCACAACGGCGGCTATCCCCATGAGGGTGAGGTCTTTTACGTTAAGTTCTTTTTTGAGTTGGGATGACGTTGTACCGGGATGCTCACTATCACTAAAACCACATTCAACATCATTTAAAATTTTTGCTACCGACTTTTTACGAAAGATACTTTTCGACATGTAGTTTAATTAATAAGTGCTAACCAATCTCAAAATTAATCATTTTTTTGCATTGAATAAGTATATGCTTACTTTGCAACATGAAGATAGGAATAAAAGACGTGTTGCACAGGATCCGCCCTTTTTTTATCCTTTACCTTATCGTCTTAGCAACCTGCCTGACTATCAAACTGCTATTTACCCGTGAAGCTATTTTTTTTACCGTAAATGGTTGGCACCACCCCTGGCTTGATACCATTGAGCCTTATGTTACAGATATCGGCGACGGCACCACAGCCGTGATAGTATCACTTGCTATGCTTTTATTCAGCTACCGCAGCTGGCTGTTAATGGCCTCTAGCTATGCGATAACATCCATCGCCGCACAAATCCTTAAATACATTTATATCGCTCCCCGGCCAAAGCTATACTTTGCAAGCCAGTGGAGCAGGGTACATACCGTAGAAGGTGTTTATATACTGGAGAAATACAGTTTTCCGTCCGGACATACGGTGAGTGCTTTTTCTGCCGCACTGGTCATAACATACCTCTGTAAAAACAAAGGCTGGGGAATCCCAGCCTTGTTTGTTGCCATAATGGTTGGCTATTCAAGAATTTATTTAACCGAGCACTTTTATGAAGACGTGCTTGCCGGCTCGGCTATTGGTGTGTTTGTTACTATATTTTGGTTAACATGGCTTGATGGTAAGCAGTTCATCAATTCGGCCAAATGGAACAGGGGCCTGCTCGATAACGTATTCAAAAAAGCCCCTGTCGCCAATTAAACTCCAGCTTCCAGTTGACTGTTTTTACGTTTGATCACGGTTAACACGATAATCAGTATTATAACTGCGCCGCCGCCATAAATACCTATTTTGGCCGGGGCAGACATGCCTTTTGCGTCAGACAAATACTGATCGCGGCGGTCTAAAGTAGGTGCTATTTTGATAGAACCCGAAAATTGTTTCAGTTCGGCCTTTGCCAGATCAAGTCTTTGCTCCGGATAGTTATATTCAAAAGTATAGGTTACGTCCTGGGTATATAACAGAATAAAATTTCTTAACTCCGGAGATTCGCCGGTTGAGCCGCTGTTATCAATCCGAAGGGTGAATACCTTTCCTTCCAGTTTACCGATAGTGGTATCACGCGGATACATTACACTGCCATTAACAGATTGTTTTTGAATACCATTGATGTAGGTTTTAAATACATCCTTCAAATCGCTCTCTTTATTTAAAGGTTTTGTATTAGCGTTTGGCACGCGTAAAACAAGAATATTACCTAATGATGCACTACCCTGGTATATCTGCTGGCCTAATGTATCCTTTTTAGTAAAGCCTGCGGGTAGCGAAACCGTGACAAGGCTATCTATCTTTACAGGTTTAAGTGCCTGGCTAAAACCTGTAAGCGAAAACAGTATTATGCTTAAGCTTAAAATTATCTTTTTCATATTTATTTAACTTGAAAAAGAAGAATAAGTTTTAACTAATAATACATTATGAGATTTACATTAAAGTTAAATAACTTATAATCAACAATATAAATACAAGCTGAAAGCTCAAGGCTGAAAGCTTTTCAAACACAACGCTTTTCGCTTTCAGCTTTCAGCATTAAGCTCTTTTCAGGCTTTAAGCTTATTCAAAAGTGCATCTAAACATACTTCGGCAAAGGCAGTTGATGAGTCTGAAACACCGTACGGAATAATGAGTTTATTGTTGTGTACAATTACCCCGCATGAATAAAGCACGTTAGGTACATAGCCTTCCCGCTCATCACTGTTGGGGATCAGCAAAGGCTCGTGCAGGCGGCCAATCTCAACCGTTGGGTCATCCAGTTTAAGCAGGCTTGCACCCAGCACATAACGGCGCATGGGGCCAACGCCATGTGTTATCATGATCCATCCATCGGGTGTTTCAATGGGCGAGCCGCAATTACCTATCTGCACAAACTCCCAGCTAAATTTAGGCTGTTGCAGCATCACCGGCTTTTCCCAGATATTGATCTTATCCGAATACATGATATAGTTATTGCAGCCGTCTATCCGCGATATCATCACATACTTGCCGTTCACCTTGCGCGGAAATAAGGCCAGGTTTTTATTCTGTGCGCCCGCACCGTACAAAGGCATGATCTTAAAGTTATAAAAATCAGTTGTTTGCAGCAGCTTAGGCATAATCAGCGAGCCATCATAAGCTGTATAGGTAGCGTAATATAGTTTACTGCCGTCATCGTTGGTAAACTGTACAAAACGGGCATCCTCAATACCCTTACGTTCATATTCAGATATCGGGAAGATCACCCTGTCGGAAATATCGGTATCCAATGAAAAAACAATTTCATAATAGGAATCGGCGAGCCAAAGCACTTTATCATACTCCAGCCGCTTCATATCGTCTTCCTGTAATTTTTGCGAATCCATAATGATCCGGCGCAGGTTGGCGTACTCAAAATGATGATCGAGTTTTGATTCCAGTTCGCTTATAACATCAATATTAATTTGGGTGATGGCTGCTTTTTCAAAAAAAAGCTTTTTATTATAAACGGCATTCCTCACAATTTCGGCTTCATCAATATAACTGCCCGCAGGTTGTATGCTGATGTTGTTGTCCTTATCTATCCAGGCCCGGCGAAAAGTTATGGAAGAGATATGCCCCTCGCCTACCGCCCGGAAGCTGATGATCACCCTGCGCTGGCCGTCTTCAAGCTCGGTTTGGTCGGGATCTTCAACTATCGAGGGATTAAAGAAGGCGGCCGATTCTATTGAATACTCATGCGTAAAATAAGAGCCGATGAGCAGCTTGCGGTAAACGGTAAGCGTATCAAAATCAATATTGAGCTCTAAAAACAAGGGCTTAAGCTTGCTGCAATGCCTGTTGAGCACCCGGGTTATATTACGGTGCCTTTTGGAATATTCCTGCAGCAAGGGAGATACAATGCCAAAAGCATCATCTTCGCTGATCAGCATTACACGCTCAATAACCTCTTTAGCACGGTCGTTACCATTAAAAAAAAATCTTGCTATTACACGTTTCGGATCTGGATTTACCCGGATGGGTTTGCGTTCGATAGAAAGTCTCATACAATGAAGTGGTAGCTTTTAGTTTGTAACACCAATCGGCGCAAATTGATTTGCGCTTTTTTAATTTAAACGCAAGATTTAAAAAATGACACTTTACAGGCCGCTATAAAAGCCTATCTTCATACTTTATTAATTTTCGGTACGGTACTTTGCCTGCCGTGAATAATCTTGATCCTGTAACCCTTATTGATAGTTCCTGTAAATACACAATTATGAACGTACTAATTGTTGAAGACGAAAAAGGCCTTGCGCTTGAGGTTGATGAATTTTTAAGCCACGAAGGTTTTACGGTTGAACATGCCCGCACCAAAAAATCGGCATCTGAAAAAATCTTCGTAAACAATTATGACTTTATCTTGCTCGACCTGGGCTTGCCCGACGGTGACGGCTTTGACCTGCTTAAAATGCTGAAAGGCATGAACGAGCGCGAAGACGCTGTAATTATCCTCACCGCCCGCGGCGCTGTTGACGACCGGGTATCGGGCCTTGAACAGGGTGCCGACGATTACCTGGCAAAGCCGTTTTCATTAAACGAGCTATTAGCCCGCATGCACGCCATCACCCGCCGCAAACACCGCCTGGAGAGTAATGACATTAATGTAAAAGGGTTAAAGATCAACATACAAAACCGTACCGTTACCTACAATGATGAGCGTATAACCCTCACCAAAAAAGAGTTTGAAATTTTCAACTACCTGGTGCTAAACAAAAACAGGGTAATATCACGCACCAACCTCACCGAACATGTTTGGGGCGATGTATTGGAAATAAATTCCGACTCTAACTTTGTGGATGTGCACGTTAAAAACCTCCGTAAAAAGCTGTCGGCATATATTCCCATCGATTGGTTTGAAACAGTAAGGAGCATCGGCTACCGCATCAACATTTGAAATTAACAGCCTCATGAAATTACAGGTAAAACTGGCCCTTTATAATACGTTAACCAAATTAGCCATTATACTTTTCACTGGCCTGCTTATCCTGCTTTCTATCGAGAAGATCTCGTATAATCATGTAGAGCTCAGGCTTGAGGAAAATGAAAGAGAAACGCTTAAAAACCTCAGTTCAAAAGAGATTAGCAGCAAGCTTGCTAATCAAAAGCCTTATACCGATTATAATATTTTAAAAGAGGAGTTCATTATTATAACCCCTGTTAAATTTGAACCCACCGAAACGAAAGCTGTAAAGTTCACAACCGAAACCCGTACCAGTGACCTGGTTACGCAAACTTATCGCATCCTGACTCACCAGTTTAATTTTAACAACCATACCTATCTGCTTGAAATTGGCGTGTCAGTTACCTCCATTGAGGAATTAAAATCCATCATTAAAAGGTTTACCCTTTTGACATTGATAATAGCACTCGCCCTCACACTGGTAAGCGACCTGGTGTTTACCAAATTTTTGCTTGCGCCCTTTTATAAGATCATCGACCGCAAGCTGATCAAAGTAAATGATCCTATGAACTTTGATTATGAAAAGATCCAGACCACCACACAGGATTTTGAACTGCTTGATGACAGTATCAGCACACTCATGAAAAAGATCAGTAACCTGTTTGCGCTGGAAAAACAGTTCATTGCCAATGTATCGCATGAGTTACTTACGCCCATATCAATTATCAGTTCCCGGCTGGAGAATATTTTATTGCAGGAAGAACTCAGCGAAGCCAGCGAAAACAAGATGCACGCTTCGCTGAAAACATTAAACCGGCTTAAATCTATTATTAACAGCCTGCTGCTCATCTCAAAAGTTGAAAATAATCAATATGACAAAGCCGAAGTGGTGATGATAGCAGGTGTAATTATGGAGATACAGGAAGAACTGGAAGACCGTTTGGAAGAAAAACATCTCACCTTCAACAATAACATTAAATACATCTACTCCATTATGGGTAACCGCCCCCTAATGCATACCCTATTGTTCAATTTGATAAACAATGCTATTAAATACAATAAGCCCAAAGGCAGTATCACCGTTGCCGATGAATTGAAGGAAGATGTGTATGCACTGGAAATTACAGACACAGGTGCGGGGATGGATCAACAACAAATAGAAAACGCTTTTAACCGCTTTGAAAAATTTGAGACCGAAGAAAAGGAAAGCTACGGCCTTGGCTTAGCTATTGTGAAAAGTATTACCGCTTTTCATGGCATCAGGGTAAAAATAGATTCGGTAAAAGACAGGGGAACGAGCATATTCCTCATATTTAACCGTGAGTAACGACTTCACTTAATCTTCACATTGCATCAATACCTTTACAAAGGTTATTTTATAAGTAGATCCCCTATTTAACTATAGAGGCTGTTTCCGGTGGTAACAGCCTTTTTTTATTCCGTAGAGAGGCATCACATGTGTCTTACTATTGAATTACAGCATTGCATATTCCGAAACGCTCATGATCCGTTTTAATAATTAAAATACTTTATATCATCTTATTCCGCTTAACCAGGTACGTGTTCAGGATATGATGATAGCCTTCATGAATATTGGCGTCAACCAAATCAATATGATACTGTGCACATTTTAACTCCAACTGATGGCGGTACTCTTTTAACGATGCCCTGTAGGCGTCGCGGATGCGGGCCGGGTTCACCTTCAGCTCGTCACCACTTTCGATATCAACAAAATGATGGGGACGGTTATCAAAATTAAACTCAAGTTCTTTTTGCTTATCGGTAACATTGAAAATTACCACCTCATGCTTATTAAACTTTAAATGCTGAATTGCCGCAAATAAAGCTTGCTGCTTTTCGGCATTCAGATTATTCTCCAGCATATCGCTAAAAATGATCACCAGCGAACGCTGATGAATTTCCTGCGCAATATGATGCAGCACATTGGTGATATTGGT
The DNA here is from genome assembly GCF_013376065.1 of Mucilaginibacter sp. SG538B. Taxonomy (NCBI): domain Bacteria; kingdom Pseudomonadati; phylum Bacteroidota; class Sphingobacteriia; order Sphingobacteriales; family Sphingobacteriaceae; genus Mucilaginibacter; species Mucilaginibacter sp. SG538B. Next base: position 332,532 of record NZ_JABMJI010000001.1, on the reverse strand, counting down.
TTGCGTGTTTACTTTAGGACTGGCATACATTTTTTCCAGCTCGGCATATAAATAAAACAGGTGCGTAGTGGTTGATTTTGCCGCGCTGATCCAGTCTATCTTATCCGAAAATAAACAAAGCCCAAAAGCGTCGCGCTGTTTTTTGAACAGGTACATCAGCGATGCTATGGCATAAACAGAAAACTGAAGTTTATTAGTACTCGTTTCAGGAAAGTTCATGGATGATGAAGTATCCAGCAGCAAAAAACAGCGAAGATTAGTTTCCTCTTCAAATTGCTTTACAAACAATTTATCGGTACGGGCCAGCAGCTTCCAGTCGATATTTTTTACCGATTCACCGTTGTTATACAAGCGATGTTCGGCGAACTCAACCGAAAAACCATGAAAGGGGCTTTGGTGCAAACCGGTAATAAAACCTTCAACCACCTGCCGGGCCAGCAATTCGAGATTGGCCAGTTGCCTTATTTGCTGATCATCGTTTAATTTGGTCATAGGCTAATATAGGCATAAAAAAAGCGCTGCAAAATTGCAACGCTCTTTCAAAAAATATGTTGTGTTAATGCTACAGTGTGTAGCATTAAATAAGCCTCTTTGGGTTATGCTAACTGTTTTACCAGTTTATCAGTTAATACTGATTTTGGCACAGCACCGATTTGTTTATCCACAATTTCGCCATTTTTGAAGAACAATAAGGCAGGGATGTTACGGATACCGTATTTTACAGATATGCCTGGGTTGTTGTCAACATCTACTTTACCAACAACAGCTTTGCCTTCATATTCTTTTGCAATATCTTCAACTACCGGACCTACCATCCTACAAGGACCACACCATTCTGCCCAAAAGTCAATTAATACCGGTTTGTCTGATTTCAGGACAAGCTCGTCAAAGTTTGCATCAGTTATTTCTAAAGCCATGATTTCTATTTTTTAAATTTTGTATTTACAAATATATGCTATTCAAATTGCTTGCCACAAGTGCGTTACTGACAATGTGACAATTATATTATTATAGCCCACGCCCTTAACGCAGGCATGACCATTTGTCGCATTTACACCCTCAAATACAGCTTTGCGACATGACGTATTAACACAAATAACCTGTTTACAAAGTACATATACAACTGTACAAGCGGGTTACTTTTTAACATTGGTGGTATTAATTAACATTATAAGTATTATTATGCTTCTGGTAATCATCTCGCTTTTGCTAATTATAGCTGCACCGGTGTTGCAGATTATCTTTTCGATATTAAGGATAATGCGTAAAACCAGTTTGCCACTCATCGTTACAATGGCCTTATCAATAATAGTCGGGATAGGATTTTCTATCATAGCAACAAATATTAGCGTTCTATCTCATGAGACCAGTCGTACGCACTGCTTCACTCCCGAAACTGCGTTGTTTTTAGGCGGCGTTTTACTTATCACCATAATGGCCCCGGTTACTTTTATTATCAGCTATGTAATTTACATTGTTAAACAAAAACGACAGCAACCCACTATTAATTAAGCCTTTAATTAGGGTTACTTTTTAACAAGTAGCGTATTAAGAGATAAGTATCAACCTACAGCAATGCAAATTATTCCCTTATTGATGCTCCTTATAGCACCGACTTTGCAAAAATTTCTTTCATCAAAAATAGCCGATAATTCGCTGTCTTTATCATTGGCATTTATCGCTTTTCTTACATTTATTTTAGGCATGATAATCTCGGTAGGAGCGGCTATTATTTCAATGTTATTGCTTCCCCCGGATATAAAATGCGCTATAGGTTGTGTTGGCCTGGTTCCATTAGGGTTTCTGTTATTGATGTTTACCACGCCTACAATTTATACCATTTACGTAGTTAAACTTAAAAAAAAACGACCGGCAGCTAACCCGCCGGTCGTTTAATATATCACTCCGATTCACATTATCTCACCCAATTTATTCCGGGAGTAATTTTTTAAAGTCTCCCCCCTTCAGGGGAGATTATTCGCAGTTAATTTGCTTTTAGTGCTCATGAGGGCTACGCCGTTTAGAAGGAAGCTTATGCACCTTTTAAAGTAGCCATACCACCGTCAGCAATAAGCTCGGCACCGGTAATAAATGTTGAATCGTCGGAAGCGAAGAAAGTAACTGTTTTGGCAATTTCTTCCGCCAAACCAAAACGGCCCATTGGGATCTGTTTTACAAGCTCAGAACCCATGCCTTCCAATTGTTCCTGGGTTAAGCCTAATTTATCGGCAGTGTGTAAAGGTGTTACAACCGGACCAGGGCTTACAGAGTTAACCCTGATACGACGTGGCAACAACTCGGCCGAAATGTTTTTAGCTAATGAAAGCAATGCTGCTTTACTTGCTGCATAAACAGTTGCGCCGGCCATACCGATATGTGCGTTTATAGAAGTATTAAGTATGATAGAGCCGCCATCATTAATTAAAGGCAACAATTGCTGAATACTGAAGTAAGCACCCTTAAAGTTGATGTTCATGATATCATCAAACATCTGCTCGCTCATCTGCTCAGTTGAATTGAACTGGCCAATACCTGCATTAACAAATACGATGTCAATTTTCTCGGCAATGGCTTTTACTTTGTCGCCTAATTGTTTTACCTGGTTCATGTCGCCGCTGTCGGCAATTACGCCTTTTGCATCAGCACCAAGTGTTTCAAGCGCTTCGTTAATTGATTTTTGGTTCCTGCCGGTGATGATCACTTTTGCACCTTGTGCAATGAACTCCTGTGCTGTGGCCAGGCCTATACCACTGTTGCCGCCTGTTATTACTGCTGTTTTTCCTTGTAACTTTTTCATTATCTTTGTTATTGATACATCAAAGATACAGCGGGTTACATCGTTCCACAAGAATGCACCATTTTGTGTGCAACATACTTTTTGGTAGGTTATGAGCCGGTTTGATGCAATCAACATATCCCTTTTTTATTATGACAAAAAACAGACATTCCAATCACTCCTGCACTATGGCGGCAGCCTTAAGCGTGATCAGTGGTAAGTGGAAACTGAGTATAATAAACCAATTATTAAGTGGTCAGAAACGTTACAGCGAGATAAACCGGGCTATTCCCGGCATGACCGAAAAGATGCTTTCGCAACAGATCCGCGAATTGGAAGAGGACGGTATCGTATCACGACATATTTTCCCCGAAGTACCACCAAGGGTCGAATATTCCCTCACCCCCATTGGTGAGGAACTATCATCTATATTTTACACCCTCGAAACCTGGGGCAGCCATTACATGACCGTCACCAACGATAACGGTGAAGTCATTAAGCCTGATTATACTTGTTATACTTTGGTAAAACAAGATGATGAGGTGGTGAAGGCGGAAGTGTAGTACTACTGACTTGTTATATAAAAATGCTTGTCATTCTGTGATAGCGAGGGACCTCAGGCATCTCTAACAATACAAACCAAAATAGTTATCCACATTTTATACTATAAACAATCAAAAAACCATTAAATTGTGGGAAACTTTCATTAAAATCCTTGATGTAAAATACTATTTGTTTAGTTTTGCATGATTAAAACTTAATCCTAACCTCTCAATGTCAGCCAACACACCAAATCAACCACCACTTGAGGAAGTTGTTAACAGCCTCTCAAAGGCTGTTGTTTATTTAATAAAAGATATTACTGCTACCCGGAAAACCCTTTCAGATGGGCTCAATAAAATAGATGATAATTTTAAGGAGATAAATAAAAAGATCGATGCTTTATCTAAGGATACAGGTGAAAACTTTGTAGATGTTCATATGAATTTAAAAAGCATTAAGACTGAAATTTCTAAAATCAACAAGGTTACTGGTTATGATGAAACCATGAAAAATCTTTCGCTTATTCATGGTAAAGCAAGTGCTAAATAATCACTTGTTTTTTTAATTTATCTTGGGTTGGGCAATGATTGTATTAGTAGATTAAAATCAATGCCTAACCTCAAATTTTGCGCAGGTTGCGTTGTAAATGCGAAAACCTATACGCCTCGGCGAAAATGAAGCGAGGGTAATTAAGCGTACAACAATCACGGTAGTAATGTTAACTATTAGAAGACTCATCTTTCGAACGGTTTCTCATTTTGACTTTTACCTCTTCCCAAGAGATACCTTTCTCCCTCCCACTTTCATAATCATCAACGCGCAATTGCATTTCATTTACAAAATCTTCATCATCCCAATGATCTTGTGGTTCGTTTTGATTCTTTTCTTCCATGGTAGAAAACTTTTTAACTCAGTACCGGCTCTTCATTAGTTAAACTATGTATCCCGGCCATAAAATCATCGCTGGGGTTTACTTTAAATGACTTGGATGATAGCTCAACCAGCATAACTTCTTCCCTGTCCTTGATCTGGAAACGGAGCTTACAGTTTTTCACCGGGTACTTTTGATTATTATCATCTATCATATGCTGGATATCATCCAACAACTTACTGTTAAGCATCTGCACATCAATGCAAACCGTTAATGATTTGGTAAGCTTATCGCGCATTTCTGATAGCAGGTCCATCACCATGATGCGCAGGTCCCAGTTATCTTTTTGACGGAACTTTTCTTCGATGGTTCCTTTAATATGCAGGAAATAGCCTTCCATCATCATATTACGGAACTTCACGTAGTCATCGCCAAACAGTGCAAACTCGTACGATTCATTATAATCCTCAAACACAAAAGTGCCGAATGGCTTACCCGTTTTGGTCATTTTATGCTGAACGCTTGATACCAGGCCGCCAATCCGCAACTCACCACGACGGCGCAGTTCGTTAAAGGCCGCAGTTACGTCCTCACCGCCTTCGCCTGAACGAGCTTTCTGCATTAGCTTCAGATCGCTGATGGTAGCGTTACAGAAACGTTTAAGTTCAACCTTATAATTATCCAACGGGTGACCGGTCAAATAGATCCCGATAACCATTTTCTCGTACTTCAGCTTCTCTATCAGCGGCCATTCTTCAACATCGGGCATAGCAGGCTCTGGCACATATGATGCTACCGAACCACCAAATAATGATGATTGCGAGCTGCTCTGTACATTCTGATAATCGTTGGCATATTTGATCAGACGTTCAACACCTGTTAACGTACCCAACTCGGTTTTGGCAAAAAACTGGGCACGGGGAATCCCGAAGCCATCAAACGCGCCGCCATAAACCAGGTTTTCGTACGATTTACGGTTAACACTGCGGGTGTTTGAGCGCCGTGCAAAATCATATACCGTTTCAAACGGACCGTTGGCATTACGTTCTTCAATAATACTTTCGACTGCTTTATCGCCCACACCTTTTACGCCAGTTAGTCCGAAACGAACCTGCCCGCGTTTGTTAACCGCAAAGGCCATGTCCGACTCGTTGATATCCGGACCTAATACCTCAACGCCCATCCGGCGGCACTCCTCCATAAAGAAGGTAATTTTTTCAATGTTATTCTGGTTATTTAAAACCGCCGCCATGTACTCTGACGGGTAATGCGCTTTTAAATAAGCCGTTTGGTATGCAACGAAAGCGTAGCATGTAGAGTGCGATTTGTTGAACGCATACTGAGCAAATGCCTTCCAGTCGGTCCAGATTTTGGTAAGCTTATCTTTTGGATGGCCTTTAGCTACCGCCCCGTCCATAAACTGGGCTTCCATTTTATTCAATACCTCAATCTGCTTTTTACCCATCGCCTTACGCAAAACGTCGGCATCTCCTTTACTAAAGCCCGCCAATTTTTGCGACAGAAGCATCACCTGTTCCTGGTATACGGTAATACCGTAGGTTTCTCCCAGGTATTCCTCCATATCTGGCAAGTCGAACACTATCGGTTCGCGGCCGTGCTTACGGGCGATAAAGTTTGGAATGTACTCTATCGGGCCCGGGCGGTAAAGGGCGTTCATGGCAATTAAGTCTTCAAACTTATCGGGCTTAAGCTCGCGCAGGTACATTTGCATACCATCACTTTCAAACTGGAAAGTACCATTGGTATCACCACGCTGGTAAAGCTCATAAGTTTTTAGGTCATCGAGCGGAATGTAGTCGATATCTATTACCACGCCGTGATTTTGCCTGATCATGCGCAGTGCGTCCTTTATAATGGTAAGGGTTTTTAAACCCAAAAAGTCCATCTTAATTACACCGGCATCCTCAATCACACGGCCATCATATTGGGTAACCAGCAAGTCCGAATCTTTCGCTGTTGCTACCGGTACAATCTCGGTAAGGTCATAAGGGGCAATGATGATACCTGCGGCGTGTACACCTGTATTACGTACCGATCCCTCCAGTTTTTCAGCTTCACGCAGTACCTGTGCTTTTAGGTCGTTACCGTTCAGGATCTCTTTTAATTCCGGCACCTGTTCAATGGCATCTTTGAGGGTGATACCCAGGGTTTCGGGCACCAGCTTTTTCATGGCACTTACATCGGCCAGCGGCATATCCAATACACGGCCCACATCCTGGATACTGGTACGGGCAGCCATCGAACCATAGGTAATGATCTGCGCTACCTGGTTTTTGCCATATTTATCAACCACATAGTCAATAACCCGCTGGCGACCGGCATCGTCAAAGTCCGTATCAATATCGGGCATCGATTTACGGTCGGGGTTCAGGAACCTCTCAAACAGCAGGTTGTACTTCATCGGATCAATATTGGTGATCCCGGTGCAATAAGCCACTACCGATCCCGCCGCCGAACCACGGCCCGGACCAATGAACACGCCCATATCACGGCCAGCCTTTATAAAGTCTGCCACGATGAGGAAGTACCCTGCAAAACCCATAGTACGGATGGTGAACAACTCAAAATTGATGCGTTCTTCGGTTTCCGGACTAATATCACGATAGCGCTCCTTGGCACCCATAAAGGTAAGGTGCTTCAGGTATTCCCATTGATTTAAAGTATCGGCATCGGGTGTTTTGTGGATCTTAAACTCTTCAGGAATTACGTAGTTGGGCAGCAGGATATCGCGTTTTAGCTTTAACACCTCCACCTTGTCAACAATTTCATTGGTATTATCCAGTGACTCGGGCAGGTCATGGAACAGCTTGCCCATTTCCTCCTGTGTTTTAAAGTAAAACTGATCGTTAGGGAAACCGAAACGATAACCTTTACCACCTTCCTCGTCGGTAGCTATCGGGGTGCTTTGCATATCGCCTGTGTTTACGCAAAGCAAAATATCGTGCGCGTTTGAGTCTTGCTGATCTACGTAATGCGAATCGTTTGAACAGATCACTTTTACGTTATACTTTTTAGCATAAGTGAGCAGCACATTATTGATAATTTGCTGCTCCGGAATTTCGTGACGCTGTAACTCGATATAAAAGTCCTCACCAAACAAATCCAGCCACCATTTAAACTCCTTTTCGGCATTTTCGGGCGTATCCCTTAAAATAGCTTGTGGTACCGAAGCCCCAATACAACAGGTAGTAGCAATGATACCTTCGTGGTATTTTAAAATAAGTTCTTTATCAATACGCGGCCATTTACTGTACAGGCCTTCCATATACCCCAATGAGCATAGCTTCACCAGGTTTTTGTAGCCCGTAGGATTTTTGGCCAGCATCAGCTGGTGGCGGCGCACGTCCTTATTCTCCTTGGTGAACTGCTTTTTATGCCTGTCTTCAACCACATAAAACTCGCAGCCTACAATGGGTTTTACATTGTGTTTACCGGCTTCGGCTACAAACTTAAATACGCCAAACATGTTGCCATGATCAGTAATCGCGAGGGCCTTCATTCCGTCCTTGGCGGCTTTTTTATACAGCTTGGAAATATCGGCGGCACCGTCGAGCAGGGAGAACTGGGTATGTACGTGGAGGTGAGAAAAATCAGGCATAGTTAATCCGTTTCAACAAAATCTTTATGAGTTACAAAGTTAAAACAAGTTAGGGATGTAGACTGTTAAAAAGTAACACTGTGGAAATTTAATTAAAGCCGGCCCCATTTTGTAAATTATACAAAACACACAGCTAACTGCTATCCTTAGCATGCTATTTGTTTATATTAAGCATCGCTATCTTAACCTTTGAAATACGTATACAATTGAAAAAAACACTACGAATAGCCCTTAAAACAATACTCTGGATACTGGTTAGTTTAGTTCTGCTGGTTATCCTTGTAGTAATTTTAATACAGGTTCCTGCTGTTCAAAACTTTGCGAAAGACAAAGCGGTAACTTTTTTACAAAATAAGATCCATACCAAGGTTAAGATTGGCCATATTAGTCTCGGTCTGCCCAAGCTGCTGGTTTTGGAAGATGTATACTTTGAAGACCAGAAAAAAGACACCCTTATAGCCGGCGAAAAACTAAAGGTTGATATCAGCATGCTCAAGCTGCTACATAGCCAGGTTGAAGTGAACGAGATAAACCTGCAAGGCATCACTGCCAATGTAAACCGGGGTGCCGATAGCGTTTTCAACTTCGATTACATCATCAAAGCTTTTGTTGGCGAACAAAAGAAAGAAGTAAAACCTACCGATACTACATCAACCATGAAGTTTTCTGTTGATAAGATCATCCTCGATAAGATCAACGTAAAATATAAGGATGCTATTACCGGCAACGATGTGAAATTTTTATTAGGCCATTTTGACACCCGCGTTAAGGATTTTGATATGGATAAAATGAAGTTTACCATACCCAAAATTACCCTGAGCGATGTAAACGCGAAGATCATCCAAACACCAACCAAAGCTATCCCACCACCTGATACCGCCACCACTCCACTAAATATGGATTTGAATTTAGGCGTGATCGATATCTCCAAAATCAAAGTCGATTACCAAAGCGCCGAAATGGGTGCAAAGGTAGACCTAAGCAAATTTTTGGTGGAGATGGATAAGATCGATCTGAAAAATCAAAAAGTAGGAATTAAAAATATTGAGCTAAGCAATACCAAAGCCGGATTGACCCTCGCCAAACCTAAAACTGTAGTTAAAGAAGTTGTTAAAACAATAAAAAAACTGGATACGCTGGTATCATCACCAACCAAATCGGCCTGGAGGGCTACCATTGGTAAGGTTACCTTTACTAACGATAATATTAAGTTCGATAATGAAGCACAGAAGGTGATCCCCAAAGGCCTTGATTTTGGACACATGGATATACGCAGCCTGAACGCCGAAGCCGAAAATATTTCCTATAGCCCTGATACCATTTCGGGCAAGATCAATACCTTTACTTTTGCTGAAAAAAGCGGTTTAAAGATCAACAAATTTCATACGTCATTCCTGTACGGGCCAACTAATGCTTATATGAATGACCTGTTACTGGAAACGCCGAATACCACATTGCAAAAGTCGGTACAGGTACGTTACCCTTCTATTGATGCCATCACCAAAAACATTGGCGCGCTCGGTATCAATGCCAATTTAGATGGTAGCCGTTTGGGCCTAAAGGATGTTTTATTGCTGATGCCAACCATGGCCAATATGGAACCGTTCAAATCTTCGCCGGGTACGGTGTTTAAGATCAACGGCCGGGTAAGCGGACAAGTGAACAACCTCGAGATCCCCAACCTGGAAGTTACCGGCTTAAGCAGCACGCATATCAAGGCTTCAGCTAAAATGAAAGGGTTGCCCGACGTAAACAAGGCCACCTTTGATGTAAACATTGCCGATTTCAGCACCAGTCGCAGTGATATTGCCAAATTGGCCCCCGCCGGCAGCATCCCGCCAAATGTGAGCATTCCCGAAAAAATGAACCTGAAAGGTACTTTTAAAGGCAGCATGTACAGCTTTAATACCAAAATGGGCTTGCGCTCGAGTTATGGCGCAGTTGATCTGGTAGCTGCTTTAAAAAACGGGAAAAACAAAAACGCGGCCACTTATACCGCCAACATTAAGGCGAATGAACTTAATGTGGGCGCGCTTACCAAACAGCCGCAAATGGTTGGCCGCATAACCATGAGCGCCAACGTGAAAGGCACAAGCCTCGATCCTAAAAAAGCCAGCATCGCTTTTAATGGCAATATTGCAAAGGCTTATGTTAAAGGCTATACGTACAAAAACCTGGTAATGAAAGGTACATCGAGCAACGGGGCTTATACCGCTGTTGCTACCATGAAAGATCCTAACATTAATTTTAGCCTAAATGCGAAGGCTGATCTCAATAAAAAATATCCGGCAGTGAAGGCCACTCTGAATGTGGATAGCATCAACCTTAAAAACCTGAATTTTGTGAAGGACGATATGCGTTTCCATGGCAAGATCGTGGCCGATGTACCAACCGCCGATCCGGATTATCTGAATGCCGATATTAAAGCTACCGATCTATTGGTGGTGAACAAAGGTCAACGGATCCAGATGGATACCATCAGCCTCATCTCTACAGCCAGTGCCGACAGCAGTACACTTCGCTTAAAAACTGCTGTCATGAGCGCCCATATGGCCGGTAAGTACAAGTTTACCCAAATTGCCCCGGCCTTGCAGGATGTGATCAATAAATATTTTAACACTGCTATCGCCGGTGGTCAACAAGTGGCGGTAAAAACCAAAGGCGGTAAACCCGTCAAAACCAAGCCAGCACCTGCAGTTAAATATTCTCCGCAGCAGTTTACGTTTGAAGCCAAACTGGTTAAAACGCCATTGCTTACCCAGTTTGCCCCCGACCTAAAACAGCTTGACCCTGTTTTACTGAACGGCAGCTTCAACAGCCAAACCGGTGAACTTGTTGTTAAAGGCTCCATACCCAAAGTGGTTTACGGCACTAATACCATTAATAAAGCGTCGCTTAACATTAACACCGCTAACAACGCGCTTAACTATAATCTTTCAGTTGATGAGGTTAAAGTTGGATCGTCTGTCGACCTGTTGTATGCCAGCATTTCCGGAGCTGCGCAGGACAACAAAGCAGGCTTAAACATTCAAATCCGCGATGCGGCAAAAAAAGAACGCTTCCGTATAGCTGGTACCTTCAGCATATTACCTAACGAATACCAGTTCAGCTTTAATAAAGATGGCCTATTGCTGGATTATTTGCCATGGGCCGTTAGTGACGATAACTTTTTACAATATGGGCCAAAAGGGATCCTGGCGCATAACTTCACCATCAGCAACAACAACCAGATCCTTAGTGTTAACAGCAGTACGCAGGAATTTAACAGTCCGCTGAATATCAAATTCGATAACTTCCATATTGAAGCCCTTACCAAAATGGCTAAGCAGGATTCCTTACAGGTAGGTGGCGTTATTAATGGAGATGCCACGGTAAGTAACTTCCAGGCCTCACCAGTATTTACAGCTGCTATCAACGTTAATGATTTTAACTTTAAGGGCGATACTGTGGGCAACATTGCCCTCAAAGTAAATAACCAAACCGAGAATGCGTATGCAGCACAAATGAGTATAACCGGCAAAGGCAACCAGGTTGACCTGAACGGCACTTACTACACCTCGCCCGAAAGCCGTTTTGATCTCGACCTGAATATCGTGAACCTGAGCATGAAGAGCATCGAGGGATTTAGCTTTGGTAACCTGCGTAATGCCACGGGTAATATTACCGGAGCACTTAAAATATCAGGCACTACAGATGCGCCTTCGGTACGGGGAGATATCAACTTTAGCAAAGTAGGCTTCAACGTGGCTATGCTTAACTCCTACTTCCGCATGCCGCAGGAAAGCATTACGTTTAACAACGAAGGCATCCGCTTTAATGATTTTACGTTGGTTGATTCGACCGGCAACAAGGCTGTGGTAAGCGGCAGTATCTACACCAAAACTTACACCGATTTTGCCTTCGGCATGGATATTAACGCCGATAACTTCAGGGTGACCAACTCCACCCAGGTCGATAACAAACTTTACTACGGTAAACTGTACGTGGATACCCGCATCAAGATCCGCGGCAATATGACTAAGCCGGTGGTTGATGCCAACCTTACTGTTAATGACAAAACCGACATGACCTTTGTGCTGCCCACCAACGACCCGGCGCTGGAAGACCGGAAGGGAGTTGTCGACTTTATTGATAAAGATGCTCCTAAAATGGATTCCATCCTGCTGGCCAGGCAACTGGATTCGCTCAAGAAATCGGATGTTACGGGTTTGGATGTTTCTGCAACTATCAACGTAAACAAAAATGCAGCGTTTACTATTGTAGTTGATGAGCGAAATGGCGATATCGTACATCTTAAAGGCGAGGCCAGCCTGAATGGCGGCATTGATCCAAGCGGCAAAATAAACCTTACCGGTACTTATGTGGTTAACTCGGGCTCGTACAACCTGGCCTATGCAACTGTCAAGCGCACTTTTAACTTTAAAAAAGGCAGCACCATTGTTTGGACCGGCGACCCAACCAGTGCCAATATTGATCTTACCGCTATTTACGTAGCCAATGTACCACCTATTGACCTGGTTTCAAACCAGCTTTCGGATGCGCAAAATAGTACGATGTACAAGCAAAAACTACCTTTCAATGTTAACCTTAACCTGAAAGATCAGTTGCTCACACCAACTATCAGCTTTGACATTGTATTGCCCGATAGCTCGTATTCCGTATCATCAGATGTGGTAAGCACTGTAAATACCCGCCTTACCCAGATACGCCAGGATCCTAACGAGCTTAATAAACAGGTTTTGGGGGTATTGGTATTGGGCCACTTTATAGGCGATAACCCGCTGCAAAGCCAGGGTGCTGGTACTACCGTTGAAGGCACCATCCGTAACAGCGTAAGCAGTTTACTATCCGATCAGTTGAACCGGCTGGCAGGCAGCCTGATCTCGGGCGTTGACCTTAATTTCGGTCTTACATCCGGCGAGGATTATTCGTCGGGAACGGCTACAAACCGGACAGATCTGAATGTTGGCCTGTCTAAACGGTTCCTGAACGACAGGCTTACCGTAAGTGTGGGCAATAACTTTAACCTGGAAGGCAATCAACCCGGTCAAAAAGCGTCGAACATCGCAGGTGACGTATCCATAGCCTATAAACTAAGCAAGGACGGTCGCTATACCCTGCGTGCTTATCGCCGCGACGAGTTTATTGTGATCCAGGGACAGATCATTGAAACAGGCGTAGGTTTTACTTTGACGGTTGATTATAACCGCTTCCGCGAGATCTTCCGCAAACGTACCCCTGAAGAACGCAGGTTGCGCCGCCAGTACCAGCAGGAACAAAAGGAGAAAAAAGAAAAACAGGACGAGGCAGATAAAGCATTGGAGCAAAAGAACATGCAGCAGCAACAGGAAAACAAACCGCAAACTACTTCAAACTAAGCCCATGACCAAACATTTAAAATATATACTGCTTTCATCATGTGTTTTACTGAGTGCCTGCAGTACCACTAAATTCCTGGCGCCCGGCCAAAAACTGTACACCGGCGGCGAGGTTGTGATCAAAGATTCGGTGTTGAAAAAGAGCGAGAAAAAAGCTTTAAGTGAAGAGCTTGGGGCTTTACTAAGGCCGGTGCCTAACAGTACCATATTAGGTTTGAGATTTAAACTGTGGCTGTACTTTAAAACAAAAACCAATAAAACCAAAGGCCTTGCCCACTGGCTTAACAAAAAAGGTGAGCCTCCTGTGCTTATTAGTTCTGTTAACCTTGATCAAAACAGCAAAATCCTGCAAAACAGGCTACAAAATGAAAGCTATTTTCAGGCGCAGGTTAGCGGCGATACGGTAAGCAAAAAACCAACGTCAAAAGTTGCCAAAGCGGTTTATACAGCAGTAACCGGGCCGGGCTATAAAATCAGGAAGGTAGTATTTCCGCAGGGTAACCGCACTATCGATACCGCAGTAGCCGGAACGTCGGCAAAAACGCTGCTAAAAGTTGGCGATAAATACAACCTTGATGTTATTAAAACCGAACGGCTGCGCATTGACGCTAAACTTAAAGAAGAAGGTTTTTACTATTTCTCACCCGAAAACCTCATCATGCATGTCGATAGCACTATAGCCGGGCACCAGGTTGATATTTTTGTGGCTGTTAAAAATGAAACACCTGGTCGCGCCCAAAACATTTATACCATCAACAATATTTATGTGTATCCGAGTTACTCGTTAAGGGATACTTCGCTGATGAAGGACAAAGCCATTTTTTATAAATGGTATAACATTGTTGAGCGTCGCAACACAGTGCATACTTACACTTTTGCCAATACCGTGCTGATGCGACCCGGCCAGGTTTATAACCGTACCGCTCATAACAATTCGCTTAACCGCTTCATTAACCTCGGCCCTTACAAGTTTGTAAAAAACAGATTTGAGGATGTATCAGCCGATTCATCAAAACTCGACGTTTATTATTTTTTAACCCAATACAAAAAGAAATCACTATCGCTTGATGTTTTAGGGCGCACCACGTCAGCCAATTACACCGGTACACAGGTAAACTTAAACTGGCTCAACCGCAATGCCTTTAAAGGTGCCGAAGCTTTAAAAGTAACCTTATTTGGAAGTACGGATGTGCAGGCAGGTGGGCAAAATGCCGGCTATAATGTGTACCAGGCCGGTATTCAAACCACGTTGTCGTGGCCGCGCTTTATCGGGCCTATCTATCCAAAAGCGGCTGATGCCTACATTCCGCATACAAATCTGAGCCTCGGATATTCTATTGTAAACCGCCAAAAACTATACAACTTAAATTCATTTAACCTATCATTTGGTTACCAGTGGCGCGAAACAGAGCACCGTTCGCATGAGCTTAACCTTATCAATTTTCAGTTTGTAAATCCATTAAGTGTATCTGACGAATATAAGGCAAGTATCAATCCGGCTAATGGCCCTGTTAATCCGGCCTTAAAGCATGTAATTGATAAGCAGTTTATATTGGGCCCAAGCTACAGCTATACCTTCACCAATACCAACGAAGATTACCGCACCAATACGTTTTATTACAATGGCAAAGTAACCCTCTCAAATAACATATATGGTTTGGTAACCGGTGCCGATAGTGCCCGTGGAAAACCTAAAAAACTTTTCGGCGCGATATTTAACCAGTTTGTAAAGTTCGAAAACGAGATCAGGTATTTCCATAAAACCGCACCCAACAGCACTATTGCCACAAGGTTCATAGTGGGTGTTGGTTTACCTTATGGCAACTCAACCCAATTACCATATAGTCAGCAGTTTTTTATAGGCGGACCAAACAGCCTGCGGGGATTCAGGGCGAGGGCCATCGGGCCGGGTTCATTTGACCCACAAACCGGCTTAGGTACCGGAGGTTTCCTGGCAGATGAATCGGGCGATATCAAAATAGAAGCTAATATCGAATACCGCCCAAAATTGTTCAGTATTGTACGCGGAGCTTTATTTGTTGACGCAGGTAATATCTGGCTGCTGCACTCCAACAGCCTACAACCGGGAGCAGTGTTCAGCAAGAAATTTTATAACGATTTTGCCGTTGATGCCGGCTTTGGTTTAAGGTTTGATTTAACGGTGCTGGTACTTCGTACCGATTTGGGCATCCCGTTACGAACACCTTATGTTCGTGCTAACGAGCCTCGTTGGGATTTCAACTTTAACCGGAGTGTATTTAACCTCGCAATCGGGTATCCGTTTTAATTTTACAGTCTAAATATAACAAAAGTTAAGCTTGGCATATAGCATAGCGCCAAACAGCACAATTAGCCAAAAGCTATTGTGCTGTTTGCTTTAATAGGCAATCAATCATACACATACGCGTCTGTTTTACACTGGATCGGCTCCCTCGCCGTTTTCAAACTGTATTCAATACAAATCATTTCTTTTTAAATTTATCGGTGATACAACAAAACAAAGCGATACACCGTATCATTGCATATTGATAAAAAGCAGCGATGTTAAATTGATACAAATTATAGAATGCCGCTAAAAAGCCCTTTTTTTAAACTTTTAATATTAACGCTGTTTCTATTCCCGGGCCGGGTATATGCCGGCATTCCATATCAGTTAGTTTACCTGAAAAATTATAGCGCCCCTGATGGCCTGCCCAGTTCAAGGGTTAACTATTTAATGCAGGACAGCAGGGGTTTTATCTGGCTGGCCACCGATAAAGGCGTAAGCAGGTTTGACGGCCAGCATTTTAAAAACTTCACATCGGCCGATGGGCTGGAAAACAATGAGTGTTTCCGGATTGCCGAGGATAATTATCACCGGATCTTTTTTTACTGTAATAACTACCGGGTTTGTTATTATGAAAACGGGCTTATACATAAGCTTAATTCATCTCAAAAAGTAATCGTTTCACCCTTCGCCAATTTCTTTTTTAACCGCTATAATGAGCTCTGTGTAAATTACAGGCTTAGTACCAAAGTTTACCATTTTGAGGAATTGAAATCGGAAAGACATGCTATCCGGTATTTGAACGGGTACATTTATGGTTCTGACGGAGAAGAGATCACCCTATCTGAAAACGACCTTGACATCCTCGAAGAAGAGCTTAAGGCCGGCCAGCTAAGTTTTCAAACCGCCAATACCAATATCAAACCTTACCGGTTGGCTTTACAGCAAAATTATTTGTTATTGATAACTAAAGACTGGGTACATGTTTATCGGTATCAAAAAACCGGGATCATCCCGCTCAGTAAAATCTTTTTTACCGGGAATGTGACTTCGGTGTACCTTACCGGCAAAAATACGTTTGCCGTTACAACGGTAAAACAGGGCACCTACATTATTAACTATCTTACCGGCGAGCGGAAAAATTACCTTAATAATAACATCACTACCGCCACGGTTATTGACCGGGAAAATAATTTATGGTTTGGCAGTTATGACAAAGGGTTTTTTCTGTGCACCAATCCCGAAATAAAAATCATTAACAAAGAAAGCGGGCTGGCCAATGAAGATGTTTTAAAACTGGCCATTGCAGGAGGCTACCTTTTTACCGGGCATGTTTTAAGCACACTGAGTTATATGAAACTTGGCGCAAATCAAACGCCGCCGATTGGTACTATAACTATAAATCAAGACAGGTCTGACTTTAACCGGATAACCAATCTGCTTACAATTCCGGGCAACAGGCTCATGATTGGTACCGATAATGGTATATTCAGGTTAGATATTTCGAATAAGAACCCGTTATCATGGCATTCTGTAAAAATTTTTTATGGCCCGATAAAAGGAATTGCTTCACGACCCGACACAGTGTATTTCCTTGCACAAAATGCAGTTGGCGTTTTGACAGATGAGTTCAAACATCAAAAGGGGTACAATTTTAAGCCCATACGTATGACATCTCTTACCTGGTATAAAGACAAACTGCTGATAGGTTCACTTTATGGGTTATACCAGTTAATGCCCACTACTAATGATATCACCTATGTGCGGATATTAGCCAATAAAGGAATAAATGTTGTTAAAAGCCTGGCATCAAATAATGAAGTATGTGCGATAGGCACCGAAGCTCAGGGGGTGTTTTTGCTGGCCGGCGAAAAAATTGTTCAATTTAGATCTCCTGCTATTTTTTCAGGCGATATCCGTAAACTGGTATGGACAGATGACAATACACTATGGGTCTGCACCG
This sequence comes from Mucilaginibacter sp. SG538B, assembly GCF_013376065.1. Lineage (NCBI taxonomy): Bacteria > Pseudomonadati > Bacteroidota > Sphingobacteriia > Sphingobacteriales > Sphingobacteriaceae > Mucilaginibacter > Mucilaginibacter sp. SG538B. The sequence goes on along the minus strand of NZ_JABMJI010000001.1, from coordinate 315,116 downwards.
CAAACGGTGTAAGCATTATCAGCTTCTATAATCATTATCAAAATTACCGGATAAGTTTACTCAATACCAGTAACGGGCTCCCCTCGGATAACGTTGCCGATGTGGTACAGAACGGTCATGATTATTATATAGCTACAGATCAGGGCATAGCCGTTACTCAAAATTTAGGGAACACCGCCCTGCCTAAACCGGTGTTGATTAATGACGGGATATCCGGAACTCAAAACAGCTTTACTTACGGCCGGCCTGTTGTATTTAACTGCGTTGCCCTATCCTACAAAAGCATGGGCAAAATACAATACCGCTTCAGGCTTAAGGGGGTTGATAAAAATTGGAGCGTCGCGCCTTCCGGCGAAAAACGGTTCGACCTGTTGCCCCCCGGAAACTATGAGTTAGAAGCCCTGGCTGCCGACCGTTTTAACCAGTTAAGCCAGCCGCTCGTTTTTAAATTTGACGTTATGCCTTTATGGTACCAACAGCTGTGGCTGCAGGTGGTGGCTGTATTAAGTGCCATAATCATCGCTTTCCTGTTGGTACGGAAATATTATCAATCCATCATCGGCTTACAAAAAAAGGACTATGAAAATGCCCTTGCCCTGCAGCGCGAACGACAGCGCATCAGCAGTGAGGTGCATGATGATTTAGGGGCAAGCATCTCCGGCATTAAGCTCAGGACCGAATTGCTCAGCCGCAAAACGGCCGATCAGCCGGCTTTTAAGGAGATTGACGCTATTCATGAAGCCATTACCGATATATCTACCCAGGTAAGGTTAATTATCTGGAGCCTTGATGCCGAAAACGACGAAGTAAGCAACCTGGCCGGCTTTATTCATAAACAAGCCATTAAAATATTTGAATACAGCAATATTGACCTCCATGTAAATGCCTCCGTCAGTGAAACCCCGGTTACCATCAGCGGCGAAAAAAGGCGCCAGGTATACCTCCTTGTTAAGGAAGTATTAAACAATATTGTCAAACATTCGGAGGCACAAAACGCGTTTCTGGAAATCAACCTTTACAAAAACCGGCTGCAGATCAGCATCCGTGATGACGGGCGCGGATTTGACCCCGATGTGCGCAAGCACGAAACCATGGGCATCCGGAATATTCACACGCGGGCAAAAAGATTGAACGCCGAACTGAAAATTGATACCGCCCACGGTAAAGGCACATCCATCGGCCTTAAACTAAACCTTTAGCGTATACCCCATAATAGGTATAAAGAAAGCCGGGATAATTTAGGAAATTAGCATTTTATATTTACCGAAAAGCATGCTCCAGATAGTTTTGTTAGAGGATAATTTACATTACCGGCGCGGGCTGGAACAGATTATTCATGATATGAGCGGTGTAACTTTAATTGGTTCTTATTCCAATGCCGAAGCCGTATTAAAAAAAATTGACCAGCTTAAACCGGATATCTTTATCGTGGATATAAACCTCGAAGGCATGTCGGGCATTGAATTTATACGGCGGGCCAAGCCCTTTGTCCCGCATGCCGAATTTTTGATGTGCACCATCAACGATGACAACACCAATATTTTTGAATCCTTAAAAAGCGGCGCAACCGGCTATATGCTCAAAGAATCTTCGGCCGATGAGATTAGGAACGCCATTACCGAAATCGCTGCAGGCGGTTCGCCCATGAGCGCCTATATCTCGCGAAGGGTCATCGCATCATTCAATGCCGACACCGATAAACTGCCTGCCCCTGCTGCCGAAAGCCTCACCGAACGCGAGGTTGAAGTACTTAACCACCTGGCCCGCGGCCTCCAGTACAAAGAAATCGCCGATCGCCTCGATATCTCTACCGGAACCGTTAAAAAACACATCCGCAATACCTACATCAAACTGCAGGTACAAAATAAAGTAGAAGCTATTAATAAATTCCGCGCATTCTGATATACCACTTTTTCAGTATTGCAGGACTTAATGGTTAACGCTAATTTAGCGTTATAAAGAAACTAAAAGGCGTTGTTAAAATTAACTCCCTGTTGGTGATCTTTAAAGCCTAAACCTTATCACAATTGAAAGATCACACCGTGAAAGATGCCATCTAATTAAATCCTAAAACTACTGCCGGATTTTTTTTCTAACAGGATCAATAATAATCACTGCTTTAATCTGCACATTTGCACATCTGTAATTGGCATGCCTGCAATGATTATATCTGTCCCGCTCCGTATTATCGACCTGCATGACGATGGTTTCCACCCGCTGGTTGAAGTTATGCTGTTTGAAAAAACTTTTATTATGGTGCTGGATACCGGCGCGTCAAAAACCGCTTTTGATCAAACGGTGCTTTCAGAAGCCAATGAAACCATGAACATCTTAGCCAGCGATAAACTCTCCACTGGCCTCGGCACTAATACCATGGAATCTTTTACAGCAACAGTCAGCGACCTGCACATCGGCGACTTACCTATCGCCGAATTTGAAGTAGCTGTGCTTGATCTTTCCACCATTAATGTCGCCTACGGCCAAATGGGGCACCCGCAGGTACTGGGTGTTTTGGGCGGAGATATTTTAATGAAGTATAAAGCCGTTATTGATTATGGGAAACAGGTACTGAAACTAAAAAAGCCGTTGTCAAGCATACGCGGGGCTTTGTATATCCGAAGATAATGTTAACTAACCAACAAGCTGTGCTCCTAAAAACACTCATCCAGTTAAACAAAGCTATAATTGGCATAATAGTCAAAATGACAATTATAATTTCGATATCAATCGGATAAAAAGACAATAATTCCTAAAAAGAATATTTTTTTGTTATTTTCTATTAATAAATTCATAACATTTTATTTATATATTGCGTATAAGTTAATAGCGCTGGCCGGCTGCTGAAATTAATTCTACTTTTACATCTAAAACGTAACGAAAACAATGAAAAGAAAACTATTATTAGGGATCGGACTAAGCGTGCTTGTCGGAGTCTCTGTACTATTCTCCTGTTCAAAAGACAAGGCTGCAAAAACTACAACCACCAGCCCAACCGCTATTCCGGATGATGTACTGAAAAGTATTACAAACTTAGGCTTCAGCACCGATGAAGTGCGCAGGCAGGGCGATGGCTATCTTGTTGAAGGAGATATCCTGCTCACTAAAGCTAATTTAGCCGAAGCAAGCACCAGCCCTACCTTAAGAATTGCCGATGTTGAGCAGTACCGTACCACAAACCTGGTTAAAAATCTGCCCAGGACAGTAACCGTATCAGTTACAAACCTGCCTACTGTTTACCTTAACGCGGCTACCGCGGCGGTTGCACGTTACAATGCTTTAAACCTCACGCTTAAATTTCAAATGGTTAGCAGTGGCGGCACAATCGATATCATCGGCTTTAACGAGGGCCCAAGCGGCGGTTATATCACTTTAGGTTCATCAGGCTTCCCTACTTCATCGGGCGACCCGTATAGCCAAATCCAGATGAACACCAACGAACAGGCTTATGGCACTAACCCTGATCTGGGTTATGTAACATCAGTTATTCAGCACGAGTTGGGCCATTGTATCGGTTTCCGTCATACCGACTATATGAACCGCGCGTTCAGCTGCGGCGGCCGACATGTAAACGAAGGTTCGGCAGGCATAGGCGCTATCAACATTCCGGGCACACCAACCAAGGCAGATGCCGGCTCATGGATGTTAGCCTGCTCAAGCGGTACCGACCGTACGTTTAATGCCAACGATCAGATAGCGTTAAATTATTTATACTAATAACGCCTATAGTTGTTTTTTACATTTCAACTAAATAGCTTTATCAATAAAGGGGATGCTGCAGCTCCCCTTTATTGGTTTGATCACATTACCGCCTATGACAAAAAGACTACCTGTTACCATATTGCTCCTTTTTTTAAGCTTTAAAGTGTCATGGTCACAAAAACACATGAGCGACGAGGCAATTGTCTCACTTTATAAGGCAACATCTTTATCTCCGCAAAAAAATCCCAACCAGTATTACCTTGTAAAATTTAAAGATCCGGCACATATCGATAACCAGAAATACAATATCATCAAACGGGTTTCCTATAACTATTATGTAGTATCATCAGCCTCGGCTATCAAAAGCGATGCTAATATTATAAATAACAGCGCCGCTTCCCCCATCTGGAAAGCTTCGGATAACCTTGCGAAGAACTGGAAGCAGCATCCGGCACGCACACAAGCCGTTGAGGTTGCCGTTACCGCTGTCAATGACACGGTTATCAACCACATCCAACAGTCCGGAGCCATTACAGGCCAAACCGGCAACCTAATACGTCTTAACATCAAATTAGAAAACCTGCCTGCCTTACTTCAGCAGGACTATATATTATTTGCCAATGAGGTGCGCCAACCTCATGCAGAACTTGCCATTAGCGATATTGATCTTGGTTTAAATACCATGTCGGCCATAGGGGCTAATTTTCCGGGCATAACCGGATCCGGCATTAATGTTTCTGTAAAGGAAGACCGCTACGATAATGATCTCGACCTGTTAGGCCGCAGCTTCACATCCTTTAAAGCCTCTGATATCACATCGGGCCATGCTACCACCATGGCAACCCTCATAGGCGGCAACGGCAACTCTTATATCAAAGGCCTGGGAGTTTCACCCAAAGTAAATTTCACGTCATCATCTTTTGCACAATTAATGCCCGATAGCGCCGCCATTTTTAAATCATTCAGGATTTCGGTGCAAAACCACTCGTACGGTACCGGCATTGAAAATTATTACGGGGCCGAAAGTGCCGCTTATGATCAGCAGATTTTTGAAAATGATTCGCTGGTGCATGTATTTTCATCGGGCAATATCGGCACTTCTGCACCTGAAAGCGGGGTTTACAACGGTATAAGCGGGGTAGCCAACCTCTCGGGCGACTTTAAGCAGGCTAAAAATGTATTGGTGGTTGGCGGCACCGGCAGAACGGGTGCCCCCGAACCCTTAAGCTCGGCAGGACCCGCATATGATGGCCGCATCAAGCCCGAATTGATCGCGGATGGTGAGGATGGTACGTCTGGCGCTGCAGCCCTCGTATCAGGCACGGTAGCTTTGCTGCAGCAAGCTTATAAAACACAATATAAACAACTGCCATCTGCCGCGCTTATAAAAAGTGTACTCATTAACTCGGCCGATGAAACAGGCTCATCAGGTCCCAGCCATAAAACAGGCTATGGTTTATTGAATGCATTGGAAGCATTACGCACCATCAATGAAAAACGCATTTTTACCGGCTCGGTTAGCAATGCTACACAAACAGACTATTCCATAACGGTCCCCGCGAATTGCAGGGAGCTTAAAGTTTCATTGGCCTGGAATGACCCCGCGGCGGCCGTTAACGCACCATGGGCATTGGTAAATGATCTCGATCTTACTGTTACCACACCATCCGGGCAGCAAATTTTACCATGGGTGCTCAGCAGCTTCCCCTCTGCCGATTCGTTATCCGCCCCGGCAGAAAGACGAGTGGATACATTAAACAACACAGAACAGGTAAGCTTACAAAACCCGGCAGCAGGCATCTACATGGTGCATGTTAAGGGCAGAAAGGTTACTGCCGGTACACAAAAATTTCATGTTGCCCACCAGGAGACCATATCAAACCGATTTGAATGGATCTGCCCATCGGCCGGCGACCAGCTTTTTGCCGGCGAGGATAATTACCTGCGATGGCAAAGCTCATTCAATACCACATCGGGTACAATAAGCGTTAGCTATGATCACGGCCAAACCTGGCAGGCCATCAATAATGCCACCCTTAAAAACCGCTATTATACCTGGACAGCGCCCGATGTTTTTACCAAAACCATGCTTAAAATGGATATAGGCGGTCAAACTTTTACAAGCGCGGAGTTCAGCATTTCAAAACCTCTAACACTTGATATAGGATATAATTGCGCCGCCGGTACGCTTCTGCAATGGAAACCTCAGCCGGGCAGCACAGGCTATAGCGTTTATACTATTAAAGATAACCTGCTTCAAAAATTTGCATCAACCGCCGATACCAGCATCATTATACCGGCGCAGCAGCAAACTTCAACTTATTTTGCGGTGAGCGCCACAGGTAGTGGTTTTGAGGGGCTAAAAAGTTATACTATTAATGCTACCACGCAGGGGGTTGGCTGCTATGTAAAAACATTATTGGCAAATGTAGTTAACAATACCACTGTGCTCAACCTGCAGTTGGGCAGTGTTTATAATCTTAAATCCATCACATGGGAAAAAACTACAACTGCCGGCCAATACGTTACTTTAAATACCATCCCGGTTAGTACGACGGTGGATTATATATATACAGACAATAATCCCCGACAAGGCAAACAATATTACCGGGCAAAACTCACCACAATCAACGGCGATATCATCTACTCCAACATAGCCGATGCTGTTTATTTACAGCCCAACCAATTTGTTATATACCCCAACCCTGTTGCCGGCCAGATCAATATAATCAGCGGCGATATCAATAATTACGAATTTAAACTATACAGCATCGATGGTAAGTTAACCCTGGTTAAAAGCATCAATGAATTACAAAACACCATCCCCGTAAACCTCGTGGCAGGCATGTATGTTTATACCATCGAACTAAATGGCAAAGTAGTTTACAATGGTAAACTGATAACAAAAAAGCCCTCCGGTTAACCGAAGGGCTTCATATACTTGTTTATTGAAAATTATTGACTAACAAATTTCTTAGCGTTGATCTTACGTTCGTTTTCGTTAAGATAGATCTTACGCAAGCGGATGCTTTGCGGCGTAACCTCAATATACTCATCGGCCTGGATATATTCCATTGATTCCTCCAACGAGAATTTGATAGCCGGAGCAATCCTTACGTTGGTATCACTACCTGATGCACGCATGTTGGTTAACTGCTTGCCTTTGGTTAGGTTGATAACCAAATCGTTATCGCGAATGTGCTCACCTAAAATCTGGCCCTCATAAATATCAACTCCGGGATCAACGTGAAACCTGCCACGATCCTGTAATTTATCAATTGCGAAAGCAGTAGTTTTACCGGTATCCATTGATACCAATACACCATTTAAACGGCCCGGGATCTGACCTTTCCATGGTTCGTATGCTTTGAAACGGTGTGCCATGATAGCCTCGCCGCCTGTTGCAGTTAACACGTTGTTACGTAAACCGATGATGCCACGTGCAGGGATATCAAATTCAAGGTGTTGCAAATCGCCTTTAGGCTCCATGATCAACAAATCGCCTTTACGTTGAGTTACAAGTTCAATTACTTTACCTGCAACATCACCCGGTACGTCAACAATCAGGGTTTCAACCGGCTCACATTTAACACCGTTGATCTCTTTAATAATAACCTGCGGCTGACCAACCTGCAATTCATAACCTTCACGGCGCATAGTTTCGATCAATACTGATAAGTGAAGGATACCACGACCATAAACCAGGTATGAATCAGGCGATTCGGTTTCAACAACCTTAAGCGCCAGGTTTTTTTCCATCTCTTTGTACAAACGATCGCGCAGGTGGCGTGAAGTAACAAATTTACCTTCTTTACCAAAGAAAGGTGAAGTATTGATGGTGAACAACATGTTCATTGTTGGCTCATCAATTTTAATTACTTCCAGTTGTTCCGGGTTTTCAAAATCGGCAATGGTGTCACCAATATCAAAACCTTCAATACCAACTACGGCACAGATATCGCCCGAGCTAACTTCAGTAGCACGTACTTTACCCAAGCCTTCAAATGTATAAAGCTCTTTTATTCTTGATTTTTGGATGGTGCCGTCGCGTTTTACCAAAGATACCGGTTGGTTTTCCTTAATAGTACCACGTGCCACACGACCGATAGCGATACGACCTACGAAAGATGAATAATCTAACGAAGTGATCTGCATTTGTAAAGTACCTTCAGCAATAGGCGCCGGAGGAATGTTTTCCAAAATAGCATCCATTAACGGGAAAATATCCGTTGTTGGTTTTTTATAATCGGTGCTCATCCAGCCTTGTTTTGATGAACCGTAGATAACCGGGAAATCCAGCTGCTCTTCAGTAGCTTCAAGGTTGAAGAATAATTCAAAAATTTGTTCGTAAACTTCTTCGGGGCGGCAGTTCTCTTTATCAACTTTATTTACAACTACAATTGGCTTAAGGCCTAAAGCCAAAGCTTTTTGAGTTACGAAACGAGTTTGAGGCATAGCGCCTTCAAAAGCGTCGCAAAGTAATAATACACCATCGGCCATTTTCAATACACGCTCAACCTCGCCGCCAAAATCGGCGTGACCAGGGGTATCAATAATGTTGATCTTAACATCCTTATACCTTACAGATACGTTTTTTGAAACGATGGTGATACCACGCTCACGTTCAAGGTCATTGTTGTCAAGGATTAACTCTCCGGTTTGCTCATTGTCCCTGAAAATGGCACAGCTGTGCAGAATTTTATCAACCAAAGTAGTTTTACCGTGGTCAACGTGCGCTATAATCGCGATATTTCTTATTTTTTGCATGAAAATGCTCCCTAAAATTTGGCGCAAAGGTACGCTTAATATATGAGATTATAAAGCGTTTAGAAGTTATAGGTAATAATTAATGTAATCAAAGTATCAAAAGGCAGTTAATACCTTATCTCCCAAAAGCCCAAACCAAAAACCTGGCCATCGCCTTGCCCCAGGTAGCAGTGTCATGGGTACCTCCTACTACTTCAACATATTGAATTTCTTCCGGGCGTTTGAAACCTTTGGCTTCCATTTCCCTGATCAGATCTATTGTATCGTCAATGGCATCAATAATGCCGTTTTTATTACGGTCGCTGGTTTCATCTTTGGTACCGGTTTGCAGCCAGGCATTGATAGCCGGTTTGATTTTGGTTTCCCTGATCACCTGGTGCATTAATCTGTCGGCATCGGTATAGCCTTTAGCAAGGTCTTTTCCCCGCCACCAAAACGAACCTGAAAAAACGCCCGCTTTATCAAATAACACCGGGTTATTCCAAACAATATCAAAAGCAGATAAACCGCCGAGCGAAAAGCCTGCAAAAGCCGTTGTATCAAATTCGTTAAAACCGGTTAGCTGTTGTAGCTGCGGCAGCAATTCTTCTTTTATAAATTGAGTACATAGACCAGCCTTGGCACCCCGGCCTTTAAAATCGGGTTTACCGGCAATGCCATATTCATCCAGGCGGCTATCTCCGGCATGGATAGCTACGATCAGCACTGGCTTAAGGCGATTGGTATTATATAATGTTTCGAGCGTGGTTTTTAATCCGAGGTTTTCAAGCTCCTGTCCGTCATTAAGCAGCAGCAGGTTTAGCGGTTCGGCAATATCACTATCTTCCGGCTTCAGGATGGTTAAGGTCACTTCCCGCTCGAGTAGTGCCGAGGTTATATTTATTTCTTGTTCGGTTATTGTCATTTCAGTATCAAGCCAGGCCGGGTACATCTCTTTCTAAATTAAAATTAAGGGCGCAAAAATAAGCTATACTTTTTACTTTTTGGCGGCTAAGGATTAATATTATCAGGCTGTTGCCTTTTTCAAACAAACCTCCTAACTTACAATCATTATAAAAACTACAAGCTTTGACCGAAAAATTTCACCGCTGGCACTCACCCAACACCAACACCGACCTTGAAATGCTGGTTTTCGGCGACCGCGGTTATCCTGTGATCGTTTTCCCTACTACCAAAGGCCGCTATTATCAAAACAAAGATTTCGGCCTGATCGAGAGTGTAAAATGGTTTATTGATAATGGACTGGTGAAAATCTACTGCCCCGATACTATCGACGACCGCAGCTGGTACAATAAAGGCATCCACCCGGCCGACAGGGCCAAAACCTATGCAGGATACGATCGCATGTTGATAAACGAGCTCATCCCCTGGGCCATGCATGAAACAGGCGTTGGCAAGGTAGCTCTCGCCGGCTGTAGTTTTGGGGGCTATCATGCCGCCAATTTCGCGTTCAAACATCCTGAAAAGGTGAGGCATTTGTTTACCATGGGCGGGGCCTTTGATATTAAAATGTTTACCGATGGTTATTATGATGATAACATTTTTTATAATAACCCGGTCGATTTTTTGCCGGGCAGTAACCATCATGACCTTTGGCAAATGAACATTGTACTTGGTACATCCGAGTATGACATATGTAAAGGGTATAATATCCAGCTCTCAAATATTTTAAAACAAAAAAACATTAAACACTGGCTGGATATCCGCCCTTTTGCCAATCACGACTGGCCCATCTGGCGCGAAATGTTCCCACATTATTTATCAACGATTAAATAGAAACAAGAGATCAGGATTCAAGAAACAAGAAAATAAAAAGCAAGAGTTTAAGAGACAGGAAAAAAATGAAAAAATAAAGAGCAAGATTTACATCAACCTGAAACCCAAAGAAAAACAAACATAAAAACACCTACTACCATGAAAAAAATCGGTATCTTATTCGGACAGGAAGATTCGTTTCCGCAGGCATTTGTTGACCGCGTGAACCAAAAAGCAGAAAAAGGCATCAGTGCCGAGTTTGTGCGGCTCGATAAGGTAATGCAGGCCGAACCGCTTGACTATGCCGTGATCATCGATCGCATTTCGCAGGATGTGCCTTACTATCGCGCGGCCCTAAAAAACGCGGCTATTTGCGGTACAGCGGTAATCAACAACCCTTTTTGGTGGAGTGCCGACGAAAAGTTTTTTAACAACGCACTTGCGGTAAAAATTGGAGTGCCTGTACCTAAAACCGTAATTCTGCCATCAAAAGAATTGCCGGATGATACCACCAGCAAATCATTCCGTAACCTGGCTTACCCGCTTGATTGGAATGGCATTTTCAACTATGTAGGTTTCCCTGCCTATATGAAACCTTTTGACGGCGGCGGTTGGAAAGAAGTTTATAAGCTGGAAAATGAGAAAGATTTTTTCAGCAAATACGATAAAACCAAACAGTATGTAATGATGCTGCAGGAAGAGGTTATTTTTGACGATTACTTTCGCTGCTATTGCATTGGCGGCAAGCATGTGCGCATTATGCAGTATGAGCCGCGTAACCCGCACCACCTGCGCTATGAGCATGGTAAAGCACCTGCATCTAAAAAGCTATTGGACACCATTAAAGATTATGTGATAAAACTAAACCAATATTTAGGTTACGATTTTAATACAGTGGAGTTTGCTCTACGCGACGGCATCCCATACGCAATTGATTTTTGTAACCCCGCCCCCGATGCCGAAGTTACCAGCGTTGGCCAGGAAAACTTTGACTGGGTGGTTGAAACCGCCGCCGATTATGCCATTGAACGCGCAAAAAAACAAAAAGACGGCCTGGACAACCTTACCTGGGGCGAATTTGTAAAAACAGCAGCATCGAAAACACCTCTGGTGCCGGCCGTTAAAAAAGCCCCGGTTAAAGCTGAGGTTTCGGTAGCTAAAGTTGACCATGCTATTGAAGCAGAAGGAAAAGTAAAGAAAGCTAAAGCACCGGTTGCAAAAGTCGCTGTTACAAAAGAGCCGGTATCAAAAGCAGCCGCTGTAAAAGAACCGGTTGTGAAAGCCGCTGCCGTAAAAGAAAAAGCAGCGCCTAAGCCTAAAAAGGCAGCTAAAAAATAATATTAAGTCATGCCGAACTTGTTTCGGCACCTCACCTGCTAAGTTAAACTTGCAAAGTCTATAACTGCATTGGGGTGCTGAAACAAGTTCAGCATGACATAATTAAAAGGGTGTCATACTGAGCTTGTCGAAGTATGGCAGGCAGGGCCTCCACGCGCGAGTCTTCGACAGGCTCAGACTCACAGGCTTCCTTTTTTCTGAGTCTGCCTGATTTAAACACTCAGTATGACGTTTTTTAATACTAACCCTAACCAATAATGAACGAATTTACCTTAGGTGTTGAAGAAGAATTTATGGTGATTGATCCCGTATCACGGGAACTCAAATCGCATGAGCAAAGAATTGTGGATGCCGCCCAAAAGATCCATGAAGACCAGGTAAAAGCCGAAATGCACCAGGCTGTGGTTGAGGTGGGTACCCATATTTGCCGCAATACCCAGGAAGCCCGCAAAGAGGTAAGTAAGCTTCGTACCACGGTAGCGCAACTGGCGGGTGATATTGGTCTGCGGATTGGCGCCGCGGGTACACACCCGTTTTCGCACTGGCAGCATCAATTAATTACCGATAACCCCAGGTATTTTGAAATTGTGGATGAGATGCAGGAGGCGGCCCGCTCCAACCTCATTTTTGGTTTACATGTGCATGTTGGCATCCAGTCGCGCGATATGGCTATTCATATTGCCAACCAGGTACGCTATTTTTTACCGCATGTGTATGCCCTTTCAACCAATTCGCCGTTTTGGGAGGGGCGAAACACGGGCTTCAAATCATTCCGTACCAAGGTTTTTGATAAGTTTCCTCGTACCGGCATCCCCGATTATTTCAGCAGCATTGAGGAGTACGACCGCTACATTAAACTGCTGGTAAAAACCAATTGCATTGATAACGCCAAAAAAATCTGGTGGGATATCCGGGTACATCCTTTCTTTGAGACTATTGAGTTCCGCATTTGCGACTGCCCTATGCTGGTTGATGAAACCATTGCGTTTACCGCTTTATTCCAGGCTTTATGTGCCAAGTTGTACAAGCTCAGGGCGCAAAACATGAAGTTCATTAATTATTCGCGGGCGCTTATTAATGAAAATAAATGGCGCGCCGCCCGTTACGGTATCGACGGTAAAATGATTGATTTTGGTAAGGAAATGGAGGTAAATACCCGATCGTTAATATTGGAACTACTTGATTTTGTAGACGATGTAGTTGATGAGCTTGGCTCACGCGATGACCTGCAATATGTACACAATATCCTGGAGCATGGCACCGGAGCCGACAGGCAGCTGGCTATTTATCAGCAAAACAATAACTTTGCCGACGTGGTGGATTATATCACCTCACAAACATTGAAGGGGTTGTAAGGCCCACTCAAACCCTCCCCGGAAGGGAGGGCTTAAAACAGTTTGGGATATATAAAAGGTAAATTATTTTAACACTAAAACAAAAAAGTCTCCCCTACCGGGGGAGATTTAGAGGGGCTTATGAAACCGGAAATAAAAGTAGCCATACTTGACTTGTATGATGGGATAGCGAACGAGGGGATGCGCGGTTTCCAGGACATTTTAAAACGTTACAGGGCTGAACACAACTTGAATTTAAGTTACCAGATCTTTGATGTACGCCGTAAATGCGAAATGCCGGGCACCAGTTTTGATATCTATATTTCAAGTGGAGGCCCGGGTAACCCGTTAGAAACTGAAGGTACCGAGTGGGAAAAGAAATACTTTAACCTGGTTAATAAACTGGAAGATCATAACCTGTCCAACAACAGCAACAAAAAACATGTGTTCTTTGTGTGCCACTCGTTTCAGTTAATGTGCCGCCATTACAAGCTGGGCGATATCAATATGCGGCGTTCGCCGTCGTTTGGCGTACTGCCGGTAAATAAAACCGGGCTTGGGTTAAATGAGCCATTATTTGAAGGTTTAGCCGAACCATTTTACGCTGTTGATTCGCGCAGCTGGCAGGTGATCAACCCTGATGAAAAACGCTTTAAAGAGCTGGGCATGCAACTGGTTGCGATAGAAAAAGAACGGCCGCATGTTGATTTGCCAAGGGCGATGATGGCGATCAGATATAACGATTACTTCTTTGCCACACAATTTCACCCCGAGGCCGATGCCGGAGGAATGAAGGGGATGCTGCTTCGCGAAGAAAAAAAGGACGAAGTCATCAGCGAACATGGCGAGGTTAAATACCATGAGATGCTGGAACGCCTCGACGATCCGGATAAAATAACGTATACTCAGCGTACACTGATCCCTAATTTTTTGGATATGGCGGTTAGCCCCACCCAACCCTCCACTAAAAGTAGCGGGCTCTTAGAGGTTAAAGAAGAATAAATAGTTTATTATAAATCATAATAAGAAAATCTCCCATGAAAGGGAGATTTAGAGGGGCTAATCATGAATCCATCAATCAGAAAAGTATTCAACGAAAAGTTTAGCACAGAAAAGTACAGCCAGTTTCTTGACAAACTCAATAGTGACTTAAAAGAACCCGTTCCTTTCCGTGTTGCGGAACCCCCCGTTTTTTTAACTGCTGATTTCCGTGATAAGCTTATCTCCGCCGGCAATGATATTGTTGATACTATCCTCAAGCCCAATTTCAAAGAACTTACAGAGCGGGCCATACCTGATTTTTGGCGGGTATCCAATGAAAATGATCATCCTCATTTTATCGCACTTGATTTTGGGATCTGTAAAGATGAGCAGGGTAATATAGTGCCAAAACTTATTGAATTGCAGGGATTTCCTTCACTTTACAGTTTCCAGGTGCATCTGGGAGATACTTATCAGGAGGTTTATGATATCCCCGCGGATGAAACCATCTTTTTTGGGGGACTGAAGGAGGACAGTTACCTCGATCTGCTCAAAAAAACTATTCTTGGCCCTTACCAGCCCGATGAAGTTGTATTAATGGACGTAAACGCCCCGGAGCAAAAAACAGCAGTTGATTTTTATCTCACACAAAAATACATTGGTACGCCGGTGGTATCGTTGAGCGATCTGATCCAGGATGGCAAAAAGCTTTATTACATGGCAGGCGATCAAAAGAAACCAATTAAGCGTATCTACAATCGTCTTATTTTTGATGAAATAGCCGGTGATCCGGATATTTTTACCAAAGTGGCCGATATCAGGCAGCCCCTTGAGGTTGAATGGATCACTCATCCCAACTGGTTTTATCGGGTCAGTAAATTCACCATGCCTTTTTTAACAGGCAATTACATTCCCAAAACTCAGTTTTTGCACCAGTTAGAACAAATCCCTGCCAATTTGGAAAACTATGTGCTTAAACCGTTGTTCTCCTTTGCGGGTCAGGGTGTAATTATCGATATTAGTAAGGAAGACATAACAACTATTACAGATCCTGAAAACTGGATTTTACAGGAAAAGGTAAATTACGAACCTGTTGTACAATCGCCGGAAGGCGGCGTAAAGGCCGAGATCAGGTTGCTTTATCTCTGGCCCGATGGGGATAAAAAACCCACACTTGCCATAAACCTTGCGCGGTTAAGCCGTGGAAAAATGATAGGCGTACGTTATAATAAAGATTACAACTGGGTTGGCGGCACGGTTGCTTTTATGCCCCGTTAAACTTTGTACTAATTACCCTGTCTGTACGTATATATTAAATAATGCTTAATTTTGTCTTTATGAATATGCAGATCATCATTATCGCGATACTTTTTGCAGGCGCTGTTTTTTACATTGGCCGTATGATGTACAGGGCGCTTACTACTAAAAAAAGCTGCGGCGGCAATTGCAAATGCGGTGTTGATTTTTCAGGTATCGAACCCGGAAAAACCACCAAATAATGCCCAATTCTTATTTCATACAATCTTCATAAGTAACCCATACTTTTAATAAAGTAATTTTTCTTAATGTCATCAAGCAAGCAAGTTTTTCAGGCTGATAATCCCGGTAGGTGGAACCGTTTTAAATGGTTGAGCCGTGTACTACTGGCTGCATTGATTATTGGTATAATAGCCGTTATTGTTACTATCCGCTCAACCTATTACCCCGAGCTTCCCAACCTTAACCCTGCTCCCAAAAAAATGACCAGGGAGGAACTCGAGCAATTAAAAAAGTCAACGAAGTTCAAATCGTTCAAAATTCAAAAATCTGAAATAGAAGCACTTGAGAGGGCAAAAAAATTACACCAGCTTAAACAACCTAACAATAAAGACCGTATAAACGCCGCTTTTTATCGTGCGTGGGAACCCCAGGCTTATAACTCGCTGGTGGTGAATATTGGCCACCTGGATATGGTAGTGAGCGAAGGCTTTTCTATATTACCTAAAACTGATACCGTTGTAACCAAGCTCGATACCGGGCTGATGAACCTCAATAAAAAATACAACAAGCCGATTATTGTATCACTGTCAAACTACGTAAACTACAACAACACACATGGCGGCTATGATACTAAAGATGTAGACCGTATTGTTAACAATAAAACACTTCGTAGTAATTTTATTAACAGCATAGCTAACTCGCTCACCAAAAACAAGTTGAAGGGAGTCAATGTTGATTTTGATGAGCTAAGGGACCGCAACAGTAAAAATTACATAGCCTTTCAAAATGAGCTCTACACAACCTTGCATACCAAAGGTTTCCTGGTTACTCAAAACGTAGTGCCGGAGGATGAAAGCTTTGATATCACAAAGCTCCAGCATGTAAACGATTTCCTGTTCATCATGGCTATTGATGAACATTATGAAGCAACTAATGCCGGCGATCTTTCAAATCAGCGCTGGGTTGAGCAAATCCTCGATGATGTATGTTCGAAAGTTCCGTCAGAAAAAATAATTTTAACATTCGCAGGCGGCGCCTATGACTGGCCCGAAGGCAGTGTAGGTAAAACTATCGGTTATCAGCAGGCTATCAGTACCGCCGAAGAGCAAAAAAGCAAAATCACGTTTGATCCTAATTCGGCCAACCTGCACTTTACTTACATGGACAAGGACAGCCTTGACCATACCATTTACTTTACAGACGCGGCAACAAACTTTAATGTAATCCGCATGGCCGACGACTGGGCCACCGGCGGCGTGGCTTTATGGCGTTTAGGTGCCGAAGATCCGCGTTTGTGGACATTTTTCCAGAAAAACCTGTCGATAGACTCATTGAAAAAAACAGGTGTGGATATGCGGAAACTTACATCTGTAGGGTTAAACAACCGTGTAAATGTTGACTACGATGGTGATGGCGAGGTGCTTGACCTCATTACCACGCCTACCACCGGGGTAATTAATGTAAAAATGGATACCTCTACGTTTACCATTCTCGATCAGCATTATATAAAACTTCCCACTAAATATGTGATCCGCAGGTATGGTTATGCTCCTAAGAAAGTAGTTTTAACTTTTGATGATGGCCCCGACCCCGATTTTACCCCACGTATTTTAGATATCCTTAAAGCCGAAAAGGTACCGGCAGCATTCTTTGTTGTGGGTTCCATGGCCGAAAAAAACATACAGTTGCTGCGGCGCGAATACGAAGAAGGCTATGAAATAGGCAATCACACGTTTTTCCACCCCGATATTTCAACCATCAGCTTAAAAAGGGTGATCCTGGAGCTTAACTCCACGCGTAAACTTATTGAATCGGTAACCGGCCGAAGCACTATCCTGTTCCGCCCGCCATTTAATGCCGATGCCGAGCCGCAAACCCTTGCCGAGGTTATTCCGGTTGCAGAAAGCCGTCGTCAAAGTTATATCACCATCGGCGAATCTATCGATCCCTGGGATTGGCAGCCCGGCGTAACTGCCGATAGTATTATTGCCCGCACCATAAGGCAAAAAGATAACGGATCGATGATATTACTGCATGATGCAGGAGGTGATACCCGTGAAGAGACCGTTAAAGCCCTTCCTGCAATCA
Source organism: Mucilaginibacter sp. SG538B (assembly GCF_013376065.1). Taxonomy (NCBI): domain Bacteria; kingdom Pseudomonadati; phylum Bacteroidota; class Sphingobacteriia; order Sphingobacteriales; family Sphingobacteriaceae; genus Mucilaginibacter; species Mucilaginibacter sp. SG538B. Next base: position 297,675 of record NZ_JABMJI010000001.1, on the reverse strand, counting down.
TTCATTACTTTAAATCGCAAGGATACCAGTTTACCACCATTGCCGATGTACTGGGCAAAACTAAGGATGATCTGATGCCGCCGATTAAACCAGATCCAAGCACAGGCATTTTCGGGCCCGCCTATGATGTTTTTATTCATGGTTATTACTATATAAACTGGGCGCTGATCTATATATTCCTGTCGGCTATATTCCTGGCTATTGGCCGCATTGTGCTTATTGGCATTTTGGCTGTAAGGCAGCGAAGCGTGGATAAAAAATCCAAAAAGCTTGATCGCAATACCGATGTGATGCCTGCGGTGAGCATCATTGTTCCTGCTTACAACGAGGAAGTTAACGCAGTAGCAACAATACAAAGCTTGCTTAAAACCGATTATCCATCGTTCGAGATCATTTTTGTTGATGACGGATCAAAAGATAAAACATTTGAGGTTGTAGAATCCGCCTATAAAGGTAATCCGCTCATCAAGATCCTAACCAAACCAAACGGAGGTAAGGCATCAGCATTAAACTTTGGTATCACCCATGCCCAAAATGATTTTGTGGTTTGTATTGATGCTGATACCCAACTCAAAACTGATGCTGTTTATCAGCTCATGACCTACTTTACCGATGAGGAAATAGGTGCTGTGGCCGGAACGGTTAAAGTTGGCAACGAAACCAATATCATCACCCGCTGGCAGTCGATAGAGTATATTACTGCGCAAAATATGGACCGCCGCGCGTTTGATCTCATCAATAGTATTACGGTTGTACCGGGGGCTATTGGTGCGTTCCGTAAATCGGCTATTTTCCGTGCAGGCGGGTTCACCTATGATACTCTTGCCGAGGATTGTGATCTTACCATGCGTATCCTGAAACAAGGCTACGTAGTGCGTAACTGCGCCGAAGCCATTGCTTATACCGAAGCGCCGGAGACGATAAACATGTTGCTTAAACAGCGTTTTCGTTGGAGTTTTGGTGTGATGCAAAGTTTCTGGAAAAACCGCGACGCGCTGTTTAACAAAAAGTACAAGTTCTTCGGGATGGTGGGGATGCCAAACATCCTTATCTTCCAGATCATATTGCCGCTGTTTTCCCCTCTGGCAGATTTGATGATGCTATTCGCCCTGTTCGGTGAAAAACCCGAAAAGATGCTGCTTTATTACGTAGCATTTGTGGTGGTTGATTTTATAGTAGGTATCATCGCTTTCCGGATGGAAAAGGAAGACTACAAGAAACTCATCTATATCATTCCGCAGCGTTTTATGTGGCGGCAGTTAATGTATTACGTGCTGTTTAAATCGCTACGAAAAGCATTGAAAGGCGAATTGAGCGGATGGGGAGTGCTTAAGCGTACGGGTAATGTGAAAGTTGATGGTTCGGGAAGCAAAAAAGCGCAGCCGATATATATGATAATTGGCGTGGCGATAGTTGCGGCAATTGTGTATTTGTTGTATAAACATTATAGTTAGAATTAAAAGAGCCTGTAGTTACAAACTACAACAGATTCGACGTCAGAGACTTCGAATAGCATTTTCTTTTCAATTCCGCTGTCCGAAGTCGGAGACTTCGGACGACTATGCCCTTAGTTTGTAACTACAGATTGCTTCCTTACTCCCTTTCAATCAAACAAACCGCATAAGCCACAACGCCCTCCTCCCTACCGATAAAACCCATTTGCTCGTTGGTAGTAGCTTTAATGGAAATATCTTCTTCGCTAATAGCCGCAGCTTCGGCTATGTAGGTTTTCATTGCCGGGATATGCGGGTTGATCTTCGGAGCCTCAAGACATACCATGGCATCGATATTGCCAATAACAAACCCTTTTTCTTTGATCAGGGCAACTACATGCTGCAAAAGGACCAGGCTGCTGATGCCTTTCCAACGGTCGTCTTTATTTGAAAAGTGAAAACCTATATCGCGCAGGTTTGCTGCACCCAGCAGGGCATCACAAATTGCGTGTAACAATACATCGGCATCTGAGTGGCCATAAGCACCGGCATGGTGCTCAAGTTTAACCCCGCCTAAAACAAATGGGTGATTTTCCTTTAACTGGTGTACATCAAACCCAAAACCTACCTTAATTTTACCCATTATCTTTTAGAAGCATTTGTTGTACCGCCAAAATTTGCCGACAAGGTGAAGCGCAAAGTATTGGCCAGGGCACTATTTTGCTGGCTGGCTGCCAGGTACGAAAAATCAAAATCAAAAACACTGTACTTAAACCCAATACCCATGGTAACATAATGCCTGTCGCCTTTGTTGGGGTTTTCATAAAAATAGCCTGCCCGTACAGCAAACTGTTTGTTGTACCAATATTCAACACCCGGCGAAAAGCTGATCTCTTTCAACTCTTCACTGAAACCACCCGGTGCATCGCCAAACGACTGAAAAAGACCCGCCGGCACCGATACATTATCATCCTTGCCTTTAATGATCTTACCATCTTTGTCGCGCAGGGGCGGGGTTGGTACCAGCAGTTTGTTGATGTCAAAGGTTGCTGTAAACTCATTAACATCATCTAACTGCCAGGTGTTAGCCACCCCTAATTTCAAATTGGCCGGCAAAAAATACTTGTTGCCCACATCGCTGTAGCTGATTTTTGTACCAATATTTGAAATGTGTGTTCCAAAAGCAAAAGTGTTGCCGTCACCATAAGGCGCCGTGTAGTATAGTGAAACATCTGCGGCAAAAGCATTGCCGGCTTTTGCCGCCTGGCTTGAGCCGGTGGCAAACGAAATACTTGATATATTGGAATGAATATACCGGGCAGTCAGCCCCAGTGAAAAATTATCGCCAAACTTGCGGGCAAATGAAACATCTAACGAATACTCGTTTGGCGTGTAAGTACCCTGGTCGTTTGTATTATCGTCGGTAAGCTGAATGGAACCATAATTAAAATAGCGGAGCGAAGCACCTATTGTATTCCGCTCATCAATTTTATGGGCATAGCTCAGGTATGATAAGCTGATATCAGGCACAAGATGCCTTAACCAGGGGCTATATGATACAGATAACGCATCATTACTTTCTAAAAATGCAAGCTTTGACGGATTCCAAAAATTCGCATTTACATCCGGCGACAAAGCCACGCCCGCATCCCCCATAGCCCCCGAACGCGAATCAGGTGAAATATTTAAAAACGGGACTTCGGTGGGAATTGCATTGATATTACTTCCGTTAGGATTTGTTTGCGCAGCCGCAGCAAGTGGCAACAAAAATGGTGTAATAATAGCAAGGCCTCGAAATGTAAAAAACTTCATTTGTAGGAGTTAGGTTTTAACAATTTGTATTTTATAACTATGGGACCATGACTTGCTTCACATTTTCAAGTCCGCACTTTTGCTGAAAGTTAAATCAAAAATTTAAATCAACGCAACTAATTTCATTAATTTTTCGTTAAAACCCCTGATAATTGTAGTATTTATTTCTAAATAATGGTTCATTAGCATAAGCACTGTATCCATTTTTTTATAAATTTACCACTTAATATAACTGTAAAAATATGAAAATACTTTTTACTAAAACTGCTCTGGGATTGTTGGCTTTAGGTGCCGTGATGAGTAGCTGCAGTAAACGTGAGCAATCGCAAAAAACGGGTATAACTTATAACGATAAAAACAACGGCGGTTATGAGCGTTTCAGGCAAAGCCATCCATCGCCAGGACCCGGATTGGTGCCTATTGAGGGTGGTACTTTTGTTATGGGAGGCAGCGCCGATCAGGACATAACTTACGATTATAATAATGTACGCCGCAGGGTTACTGTACCCTCTTTTTACATGGACGAAACCGAGGTATCAAATCAGGATTGGCTTGATTACCTGCATTGGATAAACATTACTTTCCCGCAGGATCGCGAGTTATATTACAATGCGGTGCCTGATACATTGGTTTGGCGTCATCCCTTATCTTATAATGAACCATACGTAGATAACTACCTGCGTCACCCTGCTTTTCAGGATTATCCTGTTGTAGGCGTAACCTGGGACCAGGCACAGGATTATTGCTCATGGCGCACCGACCGTACCAATGAAAACATTTTACGCGAAACCGGAAAAATGGTAGCATGGAAAGATATGGGCAAAAAAGGTGGCGGCGGTGATGCCGGCATTGCAGCGAACGGACAACCTTTTAATACTGATATTTACCTCAACGGCCAGATGACCGGAGCAGGCATCGATGGTAAAAAAATGATGCCTAACCTGAGCCCTAATGCCCAGGCAGGTACAGGAAAAGGCGGCAAAGCCGTTAGGCCTGTACGTATGGAAGACGGGATCCTTAAGCAAGCATATCGCTTACCATCAGAAGCCGAATGGGAATATGCAGCATTGGCCCTTGCAGGAAACACCCAGTTTGAAAACATCGATGATGGCAAAATATATACATGGAACGGTATGGGTGTACGTTCGGCAAAAAAGAAAACACGCGGCCTGATCATGGCAAACTTTAAACGCGGCAACGGTGATAACGCCGGTGTTGGCGGTTACCTGAACGATAAGGCAGACATTACCGCCCCTGTACGTTCATATGCACCTAATGATTTTGGCTTATATAACATGGCGGGTAATGTTAACGAATGGGTTGCTGATACCTACCGCCAAACATCATTTGAGGAGTTTGAAGATTTTAACCCTTTCCGCGGTAATGAGTTTTCAAACAAACGCCTTGCAGATCCAAGCAAAGGACTTTATGCAAAAGATAAATATGGCAAGCCGATCAAAGATCCCGCACATGCCAATAAGAAACTAAAATACAGCGAACTTTTAGCTTTACAGCAACAGAATACAGTCGCGCAAAGCGCCAATCCAAACGCGCCGCTTGCAACTCCTCAAACAGGGTCATTGCCGGTTGATTCATTGCTGCCTAAAAACTCGGGGAAAGCTTACAACCCGGATGCGAGAGGTGAAAAAGACGAAGTTAATAAAGCTCTTTACGGAACAACCACCCTGGTTAATGATCACTCTAAAGTTTACAAAGGTGGATCATGGAACGACATGGCGTTTTGGCTAAACCCTGCTACCCGTCGTTTTATGGATCAGGACGAGGCAAGTGCCGAAGTTGGTTTCCGCTGTGCAATGACCTTAGTTGGCGCTCCCGAAATTAACCCTAATGGCAAACCACATTACCCGGTTAAAAAAGCTAAACCGTTTAAAACAAGATAATTTTTATAACAGATATTTGAAATGAGGCCTTTCAGTAATGAGAGGCCTTATTTGTTTTAAAGTAACCAACAAAATACATTATCACCAATTAGTAGATCTCGCTTCAACAATGCGTTATCCGTCAATCGGCTCAACCCATTGGCTTCGCCAGGCCGGAGCTTCGAAGGGATCCGTGAAATACTGTGTTTCATGTATTACCTTATCCTCACGAAACTCCATAATGCTTACTGTGTAAGCCAGCTGCTCCTGATAGTTAATAGTATATTCCGTGACCCAGGTATCGCCTTTTCCCAGAATCCTCCTGACACGGAAACCAGATGGTTTACCGGGATGATGCCCGCGCAAGGCCAGCAAATTAATGCGCCCAAAAATTCGTTCGCCCGACTGGGGATAATCACAGATAACATCGTCATCGTAAATGTCATGCTCTGCGTTTATGTCCCCGGCTGCCGAGGCTTGCCAGTGGGCATTCAGGGCGGCAAGTATTTGTTGATCGTTCATGGTTTGTATAATTTAGGTTATTTTATTTATCGATTGATACATCAATAATAATCTAATCGCATTTAGATAACGGATAGCCATCACTCGGGTAAAAATAGGATCTATATCCTAAATAAAAATCCCGGAAAACAATACTGTTATCCGGGATCCATATTATTAAAGCTATTGACAATTAATAACCTTCATTTTGCACCAACTTTGAATTAGCCAAAATTTCGCGTTGAGGGATTGGATACACCAGTCTCGGTGAATTGTAAGGAAGCCCGCCTGCACTTTGTTTTAGCCTTTTCGCATCATGCAGAAAAAACCCTCCTTCAAAACATAACTCATGCCTGCGTTCTGCTAATATTGTAGCAAGATTTACAGTTACTAAAGGGTCAAGGCCAGCCCTCTGCCTGATGGTGTTAACGTCACTTGCCGGCGTTGCACCTGTGGATGTTCCACCACGGAGGTTAGCTTCAGCACGGATAAGATACATCTCTGCAAGGCGCACGACATGTACGTTTCCATATTGATTATCGAACTTTTTAGTTCTGTTAACCGATGTAACAGTATAAAACTGGCCTCTTACGTCGTTGGCTTCAAATTCTGCCAAAAAATCATCTGTTATTTTAATATCTCCGCGCCCTCCGTTTGCAGATGAGGCATAAAATTCATTCAAGCTATTTATACCTTGCTGTTGAGTAACCTGTATAGCAAAGATATCTTCAGTAGTATTTTCCTGATGCGATGGTTTGCTTGACAGTAAAAACTCCTTGGTGTAATCAGGCACAAGAGAAAACGCGCCGGATGTAATAACAGTATTAGCCTCCTTTAAGGCATTGGTATAATCGCCTTTTTGCAGATAAAGCCTTGCAAGGATTGCCGAGGCGGAATATTTATTGGCATAGAAATCATTATCCTCCGGCAGCTTGCTTTTGGCAGCCGTCAAATCGTTGATAGCCTGATCATAAACCTGCTTTACTGTAGACCGGCCAACTTTAGCCCCTTCGCTATCAGCAGAAGTAGTTGGACTTGATACGATAGCGGCTGCTAAGTTAGTTGACGGATCGCCATCATTCCATGGCTTTCCAAACAAGCGGGCTAAGTCAAAATACATCAACCCCCTTATAAATTTAGCTTCCCCCTCCCATCTTGCTTTATCATCCGCGTTATCAGCTTTATCTAAATTGGCAAGCACAGTATTGGCCTGATTTATTACCTGGTAGGCATCCAACCATGTGTTTTCAACAAAACTATTATCTCTCGTTATAGCCTGTACAGTAATTTGCGTTAAACCTGTATAAGTGCCAGTCCAGGTAATTTCAGCCTGTGCAGCTAACAAATCGGGCTCCATAAATATACGGCCGCCATACAGGTCAACCTGCCCCAACCGGTTATAAGTGCCTACCAAAACGCCCTGAACATCTTTGGCTGTTTTAATAGCCTGGTTTTGATCAACAGATTCAACCGGCTTTATATTAAGTTGTTTATTACATGCACTTAAGAAAAGTGCTAATGCTGTTGCCGATATATATATAAACTTTATCTTCTTCATTTTTGTAATTTTTTAATATTATAAGCCTATATTAATACCAAATATTATAGTACGGGGCTGCGGGGCCGAGTAAAAGTCATTACTCAGATCAACATTACTTGGCAACTCGTCTGAATTTACTTCAGGATCCCATCCTTTGTACTTGGTAATTAAAAACAGGTTATAGGCGCTAGCATATACCCTTATTTTTTGCAGCCTCAATTTGCTAACCACAGCTTTTGGCAATGTATAACCTAACGTTACTGTTTTACAACGAACGTAGCTGGCTCCTGAAAGGTACCTGCTTGAAGTACTGATGCCATTTCCATAAAATAAACGAGGCTCAGGTATATCGGTTATGTCACCGGGCTTATTCCAGTATTTTAATTGGTCGATGGTTTGGTTATCGAAGCCATTGCCTGCACTTGTGCTCATATATTGGCCTCCATTGTTATACACTTTGTAGCCAAATGCACCCTGGAAGGTTACCGCCAATTCAATTCCGTTATAACCAAATGTATTTGTAATACCTCCGTAGTATTTAGGTGTTGGCGAGCCTACTACAACATTTTGTGCCTGGGTAGGATCGTTTGTTTTAGTACGATCCAGCTTTCCGTCGGTTCCCTTTGCGTTTTTGTAATATAAAGCATCTCCATTGGCAGGATCTACTCCTGCATATTCGGGCATGTAGAATATACCTATCGGCTGACCGGCCATTACATAATTGATATTATTATCAGTTATAACCTGGCCTTTTATATCGGTAATTAAATTTTTTTGGTATGAAGCATTCAAACTTGTTGACCATTTGAACTTACCCACAAAATTATCTGATGATAACTCCAACTCAAACCCTTTATTAGATAGTTTACCAAGATTTTGCAATTGCCTTGATATGCCTAACGTGCCAGGAAGGTTCACGTTTAATAACAGATCGCGGGTGTTTTTCTTATAATAATCAAAACTACCCGATAACCTGTTGTTAAAGAAACCAAAATCAACAGCTAAATCAAGTGCTGCGGTTGTTTCCCACTTTAAGTTTGGATTAACTATTTGTGAAAAGCGCTGACCGCCTACACCATTATAATTTGCTGCGGAAAATAAACCCAATGACGAAAAATTTCCAATATTGGCGTTACCCGTTAAACCATAACTTGCCCTAACTTTTAAATTACTTAGCAGATTATTGTTTTTCAAAAAGTCCTCTTCTGTTAGTATCCAGCCTACGGAGCCTGATGGATAAAATCCATACCGATTGTTCACACCAAACCTTGACGATCCATCTCTACGGATACTTCCCGAAAACAGGTATTTTCCTTTATAGGCATAATTGGCCCTGAAGAAATAGGCTAAAAAGCTGTACGGGCTATCATACGATGCACCTGAAACAATTACTGCTGCCGCGGTTAGTTTTTTATAAGCATCAGAGGCAAACTCCTGCCCCTGTACATCGTTACCAACAGTACGGGATTTTTGATACGTTGTTCCCAACGTTAAATCCAGTGAATGATCCTGACCAAAAATAGTTTTATAACTAAAATAGTTATTGGTATTATAGTTCAATACTTGTGTGGTTGTATTTTGACCAAAACCATTGTTAGTACCTGTATTACGGAAAGTAGCACTTCCATAGTAACTATCTTCAGCCTGGTTTAATTGATCAATACCAAATTCCGACCGGAAGGTTAGGCCTTTTACAATTTCCCAATTGGCATATACATTACCAATAGTGCGGTAAACTGTCGCCTGATAAAACGCATTGTTCTTGCTGATCAGCGGGTTATAATACAATGGAAAATCTTCTGATTCGCCCGGAGGGGTACCGCTTATTAAACCGCTGCGAGGGTCAATTAATGGTGTTATTGGCGATAAAGCCACTGATTGCAAAGGTGTACTGAAAGCATTATCGTTTGAAACCCTGTTATTAATGGTATTAGCAAAACTTAAGTTCATACCGATACTCAAGTTTTTATCTACCTTGCTATCCAAATTTAAACGCCCCGAGTACCTTTTAAAGCTGTTACCAATCAATATACCCGTTTGATCAAGATATTGCCCCCCCATATAATAGGTAGTTTTGTCGTTACCTCCAGATATGTTTAAATCATATTGCTGTTGTGGAGCACTTTGATATGCAGCCCTTTCCCAGTTTGTATTGATCTTGCCTGTTTTCCAATCATCAGTACCAGCCGAAAGGGAGGTAAAATTATCTTCAACATATGATTTATAATCGGCAAGTGCGTCGTCGAGTGTATCGTAAGCCCCGGCAGCAAAGTCCTGCTTGGCTGCACCCTCACCCGCACGTTCCATTATCTGTACAAATTGTTTGGCGTTCAGGAACTCGCGGTGCCTTGACGGTGTACTTTTACCATATGATGCTGAAAAATTAACTTTAGGAGTACCTGCCTTGCCTTTTTTGGTAGTAATTACAACTACACCATTAGAAGCCCGAGCACCGTAAATTGCAGCTGCCGATGCATCTTTTAAAATCTGTACAGATTCGATATCATTGAAGTTAATGTCCGCCAGCGGATTGGTTGGCGCATCGGTGCTTGATAAGTTATCGGTGGTAATTGGCATACCATCCAAAATATATAATGGCTCCGAACCGGCAGATATTGAAGATGAGCCGCGTACCCTAACCTGGATCCCTTGCCCAAGTTTACCATTTCCTGACTGAATATATACACCAGCTGTTTTACCCTGTATAGCCTGCTCAATAGAAGTGGTTGGGGTGCCTTCAATTTCCTTTGCAGATACTGAAGATATTGAACCTGTAATATTGGCCTTCTTCTGCGTACCATAACCCACTACTACAACTTCCGTCAGCTGTTTCGAATCACTTGTTAACTGAACATCTACAATGCTACCATTAATTGATTGTTCGGCAAGTTTGTATCCCAAAAAGTTAAAAGCCAAAACTTTGGCAGTGGCCGGCACACCTAATTTGTAACTACCGTTGATATCGGTTTGGGTGCCAAGTCCGGCAACTCCTTTTACGGTTACGCTTACTCCCGGTAAGGGCGAGCCGTCTTTCTGGTCTGTTACTTTACCTGTAATAACCCGGTTTTGAGCAAAAACCATAGCCATACAAGAAAACAGTAACATGACTGTTAGTAGATGTTTCTTCATAAAAGTTAATATTGTTAATTAAGAAAGTAAGTTCGTAAAAAAAATGTGTAGAAACAACAAAAGCCTTAAAACTACGTTGCATTTGTTGCAAAAATGTTATTATCGCATATTTAGAACAATAACAATCAGTTAAAACAGCATTAAAATCTGCCCTTTTTCAACTTTATCTCCTGATTTTATTAATATCTTTTCTACAACAACATCGGCCGGCGACTTGATAATATTTTCCATTTTCATGGCTTCAAGCACAAAGAGATTATCACCTTTTTTTACGATATCTCCTTTATTTACAAATACTTTCAAAACCAAACCCGGCATGGGAGCTTTTATTTCGCTAACCCTGGCACTGTTTAAATCACTAAATCCAAGCTTATCAAGTAATATATCAAACTGATCTTTAGCGCTAACATGATAAATACGATTATTAACCTTTATTTCAGCAGTTTTTTCGTCACCGTTAAAATCGACTATCTCGACATTGTATGAGCGGTTGTTTTCAATAACATGATAGGTTCCCGGCCTTAACTGTTTAATATCGGCTTCACTTTTAACCCCGTTAATAAGTAAGCCTGCCGCAACGGTTCTTTCAGCTTCAATACTGTAGCGGTCATTAATACTCAATTTATACATAGGATTTGGATTTGAAGATAAGCGGTTTATTTATTATTTGTTTAGGGGATTGGTATAAAGCTAAACATATTATATAAAAGCTGAAAGCAAAATGCAAAAAGCTTATGGCTTATAATTATTCAATTGCTTTATATAAAACCAATAATAAACACTATATAATTTCACTTACAATGCAGCAATAAGTAAATTCCATCCCCGATAGTGTTAAAAGGGATTGAAAGCTGCGGATAATAGCGGCTACTATTGAGTAAAAATATACTGGATTAAATTCGCGCCCATTTTAAGAGCTTTTTGGCGAGCTTCCTGGGTATCGCCAGCATAGGTACCATAATCCTCCCAGCCGTTGCCTAAATCGCACTCATAGGTATAAAAGCAAACCAGTCTGCCCTTGTATATCAAACCAAAACCCTGGGCGCGCTTGCCGTCATGCTCATGAATTTTGGGCAAGCCATTCGGGAAGTCATATTTTTGATGGTAAATAGGGTGATTAACCGGCAGTTCAACAAAATCAAGCTCAGGGAACACCTTCTTCATTTGCGGGCGAATATATTGGTCGAGCCCGTAATTATCATCTATATGTAAAAAGCCGCCACCTGTGAGGTATTTGCGCAGGTTACGGGCCTCCTGATCGGAGAAGATAACATTGCCGTGGCCTGTCATAAAAGTAAAGGGATAATTAAATAATGAAGCACTGCCTGCCTCAACTACTTCATCGTCGTCATCAAAATTGGTTTTGAGGTTTTCATTGCAGAACCTGATCAGGTTAGGTAATGCTGTGCGGTCGCCATACCAATCGCCGCCGCCGCTGTATTTAAGGCGGGCAATTTTATAGGCAGGGGCATTAAAGCTGCTCATTGCTATAGCCGCAAATAAAACAACCAATGCTAACCTTATTCTTTTCATCCCCTGTTTAAAAAATTCACCTCAAAACAAGCCTCCAGCGCGGCAGTTTCCGTACGCAGGCGACTTGTACCTAAAGATATTGGTTTAAACCCGTTGTGCAAAGCCTTATCAATCTCAGCCGGAGCAAAATCCCCTTCGGGGCCTATCAATATTAAATAACGGCCTTGCGGGGTTATTTCGTCTTTCAGATTGAATTTTTCCCCAGGCTCGCAATGCGCAATAAATTTTTGCCCCTCAAAAGGTTTATCAAGTAGCTGATTTAGCGTTACCGGCTCATTTAATATAGGGTGATAAGCCTTAAGGGATTGCTTGATAGCCGCCGTAATAATTTTATTTAAACGCTCTGTCTTGGCTTCCTTACGTTCCGAGCGCTGTGTGATAATTAATGACACCTCATCAATACCTATTTCTGTAGCTTTCTCTAAAAACCACTCCAGGCGTTCGATATTTTTGGTCGGAGCTACCGCGAGGTGCAGGTAATGGTTGCGTTTTTCAAATTCGGTAGATACGGATGTAATTTTAAGAATGGTACGCTTGGGGTGCGCGTCATGGATCAGGGCTGTGTATAAACCGCCCCTGCCGTCAATCAATTGTACCTCGTTGCCTGCTCCAAGGCGCAGCACACGTATAGCATGTTTGCTTTCCTCTTCGCTTAGAAAGTATTGGGGATGCGAGGCGTTAATATCAGGCGTATAAAAAAGTTGCATTTTGGAAAAGCAGATTAATGTAAATCTACTGCATCTTCTTCATTTATCAGTAATTCGAGTTTAACTGATTCAATATTTTGGTCGGATTTTTTCAGTACAGTGATATTGTACCCGTTCGATTCTTTCTGCTCGCCTACATCGGGGATCTTTCCGAAGATATCTCCAAGCCAGCCCGATACGGTATCAAAGTCGCCATCTTCAGGTAAATCATGCGGTAAATGCTCGTTCACATCGTAAATAGATGCAAGGGCATTAACTATAAACTCACGCTCATTTACTTTTTCGACAATCGGCTTTTCTTCATCATACTCATCCTGAATTTCGCCAACCAATTCTTCTACAATATCCTCCAGCGTAACCATGCCGGCCGTGCCGCCAAACTCGTCAAGTACAATAGCTATCTGGATACGCTTTTGCTGCAATTCGGCCATCAGATCGTTGATCTTTTTGGTTTCGGGGATGAAATACGGTTTGCGGATAATATCTTTCAGTACGATCTCTTCATTGCGGGCCAGTAGTGGCAAAATATCTTTGGCGTGTACTATTCCGATGATCTTATCTATCACATCGTCATAAACCGGCATCCGCGAATAACCTTCGTTGATGATCATATCCAGCAACTCTTCTTTGGTTGAAGCAATATCGACTCCCGAGATTTTGGTACGCGGTACCATGATGTTTTTTACCACACGCTCGTTAAAATCAAACACGTTCTGGATCAGTTCGTGCTCATTGGAATCAAGTGCACCAGTCTCTTTACCTTGCTCCAACAGGTATTGCAGTTCTTCCGAACTATGATGGGTTTCACTGCCTTCAACCGTGCTTATACCCAATAATTTCAGAATGAAATTTGCAAAATTATTAAGTACCCATATAAATGGCCTGAAAACTACAAAGAAGAACCTGAGCGGCAATGAAACAGCCATCACTGTACGTACCGATTTTTGGATAGCTAACGATTTAGGCGCAAGCTCACCAAAAACAATGTGCATGATGGTAATAAAGCTAAAAGCCAGGATATGACTGGCCGTGATATAACCGGGAGAAAGGGTTATGCCCACGCTCAGGAAAGCGCGGATAACGATGTTAGTGGCAACCTCCTCGCCCACAACACCGAGCGCCAGCGAAGCAATGGTAATACCCAGCTGTGTGGCAGCCAGGTAACCATCTAAATTATGCAATATGCCCCGGGCAACTTTGGCTACGCCGCTGCCGCCTTTAGCCCTAATTTCAATTTGCGAACCCCGAACCCTTACCATGGCAAACTCCGCAGCTACGAAAAAGCCATTGAGTAAAACCAAAAATATGGTAGCGAAAATGTAAAATAAACTAATCTCGTAATGTGCGGGGTCCATTTATTTAAGATTGATACACAGGGAACGTAGACTTGTACAGCTCCAAACTCTCGTTTATCACTTTATGTGCGTAACGCACACCTAACAAATGTTCGATGGTTACGTTTTTGCCTTCTAATTTTTTGTAGTCTTTAAAAAAGCGAACAATTTCGGTCATGGCATGTGGAGGCAATTCGTTTAAGTCGTTAATATAATTTACAGACATGTCATTTTTAGCCACTGCAATGATCTTATCATCCTGCTCACCGTTATCAACCATGTGCATTACACCTACTACCTTAGCCTCAATGATAGACATTGGGAAAACATCAATTGAGCAAAGTACAAGGATATCCAAAGGATCTTTATCATCGCAATAGGTTTGAGGGATAAAGCCGTAGTTAGCCGGGTACATTACAGATGAAAATAACACACGATCGAGCTTTAGCAAGCCCGACTCTTTATCAATTTCATATTTCGCTTTTGATCCTTTTGGAATTTCAATAATAGCGTTTACTATCTCAGGGATATTATCACCTGGTGAAACCTGGTGCCATGGATGCAGAGTACTCATTTATCTTTATTATATAGTATATAAAATTATTAACTAATCTATTTTTTCGTTTTTTTCACGAAGTTTCTTTTTAACATAAGCAATAACCAGCGGAATTGTTGTAATTACAATCAATCCCAGTACAATGTATTGCAGATAATCCTGCAGTTGAGGGAACCTTCGCCCTAAAAAAAAACCGCCCAGCGTAAATACACATACCCAGGCCACGCTGCCAATAAGGTTATAAACCGAAAATCTTTTAATATCAACCTTAACAACACCTGCAAATATAGGAGCAAATGTTCTAACAATAGGGAAAAATCTCCCTAAAATAAGCGCCATCCCTCCATGTTTGTTGTAAAACTCACTGGCCAGTACTACGTAGCGCCGCTTAAAAAATAGTGAGTCGTTTTTATTGAATAATACCGGCCCCGTTCGGTAACCAAACCAATACCCGGTAAAATTGCCTAATACTCCGGCGCCTATCAATGACAATACCAGCGTAGTTATAGAAACATCAACTTTACCAGCGGCACACAATAAACCAGCCATAAACAGCAGGTAATCGCCGGGCAGAAAGAAACCAAAGAATAAACCGGTTTCAGCAAAAACAACAATAAGCAAGAGATAAAAACCACCCCTGCTTATTATGGATTGTGCGTCAGTTAAATTTTGAAGGTATTCCCAGAAACTTTCCATTCACTATATCTGTAAAACTACAAATATTATATCAATTTGCAGTTATCAATACCGATTATATGAAACGGGCTATAAGATCGGGATAAACACCAATAAGGATTGTAACGAGAGCTGAAAGTGCGAATACTACTTTATAATAAACCGGCACTGCAACCTCTGCGCGTTCGTCGGTACGGAAGTACATGGCGATGATGACCCTGAAATAGTAAAAGATACTAATGATAGCGTTAATCACAGCTATAATAACTAAACCGATATGATAACGGCCTACCGCTCCCGAAAACATGAAGAATTTACCGATGAAGCCTGCAGTAAGCGGAATCCCCGCCAATGAAAACATGGCTACAGTTAATACAAAGGCAAGGAACGGGTTCTTCTTACCCAAACCATTAAAACTTTCAAAGTTATCACTTCCACCTTGTTGCTGTACTAATATTAAACCGCCAAACGCGATGATTGAAGCTATCGAGTATGCTGTCGCATATACAAATACCGAATTACCTGAGGCAGCGCCTAATGACACGATTGCAAATAACAGGTAGCCGGCGTGAGAGATACTTGAAAATGCAAGCATCCTCTTAAAGCTTTGCTGATACAACGCGGTGATATTGCCTATAAATAAGGTAATAATAGTGATTACAAGTATTATTGGTGTCCAGAAGTCAGACAATGGCTGGAAACAGGCTGAAAATAAACGCAGGAAAGCTGCAAACCCCGCCGTTTTAACTACTGTAGACATGAAAGCCGTGATCAGCGTAGGCGCACCTTCGTATACATCCGGTGTCCAGAAATGAAAGGGGGCTGCACCAACTTTAAAACATAAACCTACTATAATCAAGGCTATGCCGGTATAAAACATCGGATCGATATGCGGATGATTAATTACATATTCCCTGATTGCATCGATATTGAATGAACCTGACGATCCGTACAACAGCGCCATACCAAACAGCAGGAAACCGGTTGAAAAAGCACCCATCAAAAAGTATTTCAAAGCTGCTTCATTTGAAGCGAAATCGCTCTTTTTAATACCCGCCAGGATGTATAAGCTCACCGACATGATCTCGATGCCGATAAACAGCATCACAAGGTTATTAAACGATACCATTACGATTATGCCTGTCAGTGAAAACAGGATAATAGCATAATATTCCGCCGTGTGCCTGCTGATACGCTCAAAGTAACCTTTTGACAGCAACAGGATCAGGATAGTAGATATAATGGTAACGCTTGAAAATACAACCGAGAAATTATTGAACAACAGCATGCCGGTATAAAGCGGCTCAGCTGTATCTTTTGAAGTCCATTGGCAAATTGCAAAACCCAAGGCAGCCAGCAATCCTATAACAGTAACGGGCAGCAAAGCCTTTTGCGCTTTATATAGCCCTAAATACAGCAGCACTATAGGTAAAACAGATATGATGATTATAGTATTCATTCTTTTCTTTAAAATCTTAAACCTACATTGTAAACTTTGAACCTATCTGATTTACCAGTTGCGTTACCGCAGCTTCAGATATATGCAGAATAGGCTGAGGATAAATGCCCAATACAATAACCAGGGCACAAATGATACACAACGTTAACTTTTCAGTACCGCTAACATCAGCAAAAGTAGCTGTAAGCGGGTTGGTTTCACCCTGCATTACGTTTTTATAAAGGCGTAACATGTAAACCGCACCAAAAATGATGGTAAGACCTGCAACTGCAGCCAGTACCAGGTTTACATAATGCTGTACGCTAAAATCAAATACACCTTTCAGCAACAGGAACTCGCCAATAAAACCATTGGTAAGCGGTAATCCCACTGTACCTAATAATATGATCAGGAAACCTATTGCAAATTTAGGGGCTACCTTCGCGATACCGCCAAGCTGATCTATCTCACGGGTGTTTAGCCTGCGGCTGATGATGTCCCAGATAAAGAACATGCCAACAACGTTAATACCGTGGTTAAGCATCTGAATCATGGCGCCCTGAACACCGGCAATATTCCAGGCAAAAATACCCGCAGCAATCAGGCCAACGTGTGCTATTGATGAATAAGCCACCAGGCGTTTTCCGTCTTTTTGTTTAAAGGCGATAATAGAAGCATAAACTACACCTATAACCCCAAGGATCATGGCCAACGCCTGGAAATGATAAAAGCCAAGCGGGGCATTAGGGATCATCCAGCGGATAGCACCGTAAATACCCATTTTAAGCATGATACCTGATAACATCATGGTCCCGCCAGATGGAGCTTCGGTATAAGTATCAGGCTGCCAGGTATGGAAAGGGAACAAAGGCATCTTGATGGCAAAGGCCAGAAAAAACGCCCAGAAGATCCAGCTCTGATGTTTAACATCCAAAGTCATTTTATAGAAATTGTGGATATCAAAAGTTTTGTCGGGAGATTGGAGGTACAGGTAGATAATGCCTACCAGCATGAACAACGAACCGGCAAAGGTGTAGATGAAAAATTTAATGGTAATACGGATGCGGTTTTCACCTCCCCAAAGGGCACAAATGAAGTAGATCGGGATCAATGCCGCTTCCCATCCAACGTAAAACAAAAATCCGTCGAGGGCGGTAAATACAACCAGCATACCAGCCTGCATAAACAGGATAAGACCATAAAAGGCACCTTCGTTTTTATATTGATGCTGATAGGTTGTTAAAATAATTAATGGTACAAGCACGGTGGTCAACAAAACCAGGATCATACTGATCCCGTCAATACCGGCACTGAAGTAAATTCCAAAACTGCTGATCCATGGCACATCAATTACAAACTGGGTTGATGCATCCGGAACAAATTTGCTTAAAAATATAAGCGCTATTACCAGTTGGGCAACAGAGAAAAATAATGCAGCATGTTTAGCTATCCCGTTTTTAAGCAGGGCAGTTATAACAGCGGCAACTATTGGCAAAAAAAGTAATATACTAACGGTCATTTTTATGTTGCTAAACGCTTATCGTTTATATTTTAGTTAATCCAAATACGCTATACAGTAATACCGCGATAATTCCCAGTACCATTATAAATATGTAGAAACCTACATTACCTGTTTGCAGCAGGCGCAAGCCTTTACTGGTTTCAATTGTTCCTCTGCCAATCCCGTTCACCAAACCATCGATACCTAAACGCTCTATGATGTTATAGAAGAAGGTTGAAAGCCAGTCGAGTGGTTTGCGAACAATCAGGTCATAAAGTTCATCAAGGTAAAACTTGTGGTATGATAAGCTGGTCAACGCCGGACGCTCTTCAGTATCGGCAACAGGTACACTACCATTTTTAGCATATTTAACATAAGCATATGCCATAGCAGCTAAAGCCAATACTACCGAAGTACCCATTAAAGCATACTCAAGTGATTCGGACAAATGATGTTCGCCCAAAATCTCATTTGATTTTTTGAAAACTGGTTCAAGGAAATGTGCCAGTTCGTGATGCCCGTGTAATACTTCCGGCACACCTATAAAACCACCAAAAAATGAAAGTATAGCCAACACAATAAGCGGAATAGTCATGGTTGGAGGCGATTCATGTAAATGATGCTCCTGCTCATGGGTACCACGGAATTTTCCGTAAAATGTAAGGTACATCATCCTGAACATGTAGAATGAGGTTAGCATAGCAGTTAATACACCTACAGCCCAGAATATAGGGCTATGGGCGTAAGCATGTGCCAGGATCTCATCTTTTGAAAAGAAACCTGCCAAAGGAGGGATACCGGCGATAGCTACAGTACCGATCATCATGGTGGTGAACGTAGTTTTGATCTTGCCTTTCAAGCCGCCCATTTTACGCATATCCTGCTCACCACTCATGGCGTGGATCACTGACCCTGCACCAAGGAATAATAAAGCTTTAAAGAAAGCGTGTGTTAACACGTGGAAGAAAGCACCTGTATAAGCACCAACACCCAGGCCTAAAAACATATACCCCAATTGAGATACTGTTGAATAAGCCAATACCTTTTTAATATCTGTTTGCGTTAACGCGATAAGTGCTGCAATAAGAGCCGTGGCCAAACCTACATAAGCAATAATCTCCATTGTATCCGGAGATAAAGTATAGAATATGTTTGAGCGGGCAATCATATAGATACCGGCTGTAACCATGGTAGCAGCGTGGATCAAAGCCGAAACTGGAGTTGGGCCGGCCATCGCATCTGGCAACCAGGTAAACAACGGCAACTGCGCAGATTTACCGCAGGCACCAATAAATAGTAAAATGGTAATGATAAACAGTGGACCAGCGCCTGATTTCATAACAGCTGCCTTCGGAAAGATCTCTGCAAACTGGATGCTACCGAAAACATAAATAATGGTGAAGATGCCTAATAAGAAACCAAGGTCACCGATACGGTTCATTACAAACGCTTTCTTCGCTGCATCTGCATAATCAGGATTGGTAAACCAGAAACCGATCAGCAGGTATGAGCACAAGCCTACGCCCTCCCATCCAATAAACATGATGAGGTAGTTTGAACCTAAAACCAGCAGCAGCATGAAGAAAACGAACAGGTTGAGATAAGCGAAAAATTTCCCGAAACCTTCGTCGTCATGCATGTAGCCAATAGAATACAGGTGGATCAGGAAGCCAACGCCTGTAATGATCAGCAGCATGATAGCGCTTAACTGATCTATAAGGAATGCGAAAGGAAATTTTAATGACCCAACCGCAAACCAGGTAAAGTAGTTGACATTAATAGGAACTCCGGTTGATTTTACCTGGAAAAAAGCTGCAATGCTTAAACCAAATGATACCAGTACAAGCAAACTGCCAATAAAGCCAATTACACTTTTTGATAATGAATTACGGCCAAGTCCGTTTATAACAAAACCGGCTAACGGTAGTATTGGAATAAGCCAGATATATTTATCCATGTTCGATGTTGTACGTTTTACGCGTTACGTTATACGTTTTTAATTATCTAATCGCTATTGCGGGAAAGAGGCAACAACGTTTGTTTTATTACTAATCAGCTATTACAATTCCGAAATCGAAACTTCGAAATCCGAAATAACTATTACCACTTCAACCTGTTCAGTACGTTGATATCAATTGAGTTTGTGTTACGATAGATCATCACGATAATAGCCAAACCAACTGCAACTTCAGCAGCGGCCAGCGCCATGATAAAAAACACGAACACCTGCCCGGTTGCATCACCCCTGTATACCGAAAACGCGGTAAGCAGCAGGTTAACCGAGTTAAGCATCAACTCAACCGACATGAAGATCACGATTGCATTACGGCGGATCAATACGCCCATTACGCCTATAGCAAAAATGATTGTGCTTAACAGTATGTAATGATTAAGCGGCACGGCGTGCATAGTATTTGTTAAACTTTCCATTATGCTGCTTTAGGTTCTTTTTCTTTAGTGGCCAATAATACCGCGCCTACCATCGCTGATAAAAGCAATACGGATGATACTTCAAATGGCAATAAAAATTCGTTGAACAATACTTTACCTAAGTTTTTTACAAGGCCCAGATCAGGGTTTTGTAACAATACCGGGTTTGATGCGCCCATCAGTTTAAGTGAAGATGCAACAGCTACAGCCAAGATGCCGCCGCCAAAAACACCGGCTATTTTAACCATGAAAGGCTTTACAGGTTCCGACTCCTTGTTAAGGTTGATGAGCATCAGCGTATACAGGAACAATACCAATATAGCGCCCATGTACACGATGAAGTTTACTATCGCCAAAAATTGAGCGTTAAGCAAAATGTAGTGAATGGTGAAAGTAAAAAAAGTAAGGATCAGATAAAGGATACTATGTACCGGATTTTTGGCCGAGATTACCAATATCGAAAAGAATATGGACAAAAATGCGATGAAGTAAAATGTACTCATGTTTTTATTTACAAAATACCTTTACCCTTTTAGGCAGGGCAAAGGTATAAAACTTCTTTATTGATTTAAGGGTGCTTCTACTAATTTGTCTTTACCGTAAATAAAATCCTTCCTTAAATAGTCGGCAGGTACAATATCACCGTCAAGATAAATAGCTTCCTTAGGGCAGGCCTCTTCACATAAACCGCAAAAAATGCAGCGCAGCATGTTGATTTCATAAACAGCAGCGTATTTCTCTTCGCGGTACAGGTGCTCCTCGCCTTTCTGACGTTCGGCTGCTGTCATGGTAATAGCTTCTGCCGGGCACGATAATGCGCAAAGGCCGCAGGCTGTGCAACGTTCCCTGCCATCCTCATCACGTTTAAGCGAATGCATGCCGCGGAAATTCTCTGAAAACTCACGCTTTTCTTCAGGATAGCTGATGGTTACCGGCTTTTTGAAAAAGTGTTTCATTGTAGTGGATAAACCGCCCACAATGGCCGGCAGATAAGCACGCTCTAAAAAATTGAGTGGCTTAACTTCCAGTACTTTTCGTTTATTGCTTAATGATTCCATTTTTTAAAAACTCCAATCTATTTAAGTAATGTACTAATCACGCCTGTCAGCACGATATTGGTGATGGCCAAAGGAATTAATATTTTCCAGCCAAGGTCCATCAACTGGTCATAACGGAAACGCGGGATAGTCCAGCGTACCCACATGAAGAAGAAGATAGAGAAGAAGATCTTACCAAATAATACAACAACGCCAATAAGCGGTGCAATGGTTGGGCCTGCATGAGCCGCAACCCAATCCATACCAGGGTAATTGTAACCGCCCCAATACAGGGTAGCCATTACTGCTGATGAAATGAACATGTTGATATATTCGGCAAACAGGTAAAAACCTAACTTCATTGATGAGTATTCGGTGTGATAGCCACCTACAAGCTCAGTTTCGCACTCAGGTAAGTCAAACGGTGAGCGGTTGGTTTCGGCAAAAGCACACACCAGGAACAACAGGAAGCCAAGTGGCTGCCTCCAAACATTCCAGGCAAAACCATGTTGTTGCTCCGCGATTTCCTTAAGGCTTAAAGTACCGGTAAGCATCAGCAATGCGATGATCGATAAACCCATCGAAATTTCGTAGCTGATATTTTGTGACGCTGCGCGGATAGCACCTAATAATGAATATTTATTGTTTGATGCCCAGCCACCAATCATGATGCCATAAACACCCAACGATACTACACCAAATATGTACAATACACCAACGTTGATATCAGTAACCTGTAAGTCGAAAGTACGACCACCTATAGTGATTGCTGATCCCCATGGAATAACAGCCGAACCTATACAAGCGGTTAAAATTGCCAGCGATGGGCCAACAATGAACAGGAAGCCGGTTGCATTGGTAGGGATGATCTCTTCTTTCAAAAACATTTTACCACCATCAGCAAGAGGTTGTAAAATACCCCATGGACCGGCACGGTTAGGGCCTATCCTATCCTGGAAAAATGCAGCAACTTTACGTTCGGCATAGGTTGAATACATAGCCACAACCAGGCTGATAGCGAAAATCACAACGATCAGTACGATCCTGAATATTAAATCGGTAGTTTCCATTATAAGCGGGTCTCCCTTTCAAATTGTTCTTTATTAGCTTCCATCAGTACCGGGTTGGTTTTAACAACCGGCAGCGGTGTAAACTCGTAATGGTTAGCGCTGATCACAGAGTGGTGAGATACTTTACGTGGGCCTTCAATAACCCAATCGGCAGTTTTCTTTTTATCGAATCGGCAGGTATTGCAGATAAACTCTTCAACCTCACCATAAACGTCCTTACGACCGGTTACCCTGATCACATCTTCGCCTTTGTACCAAAGCGTTACTTTACCGCAGCATTTATCGCAATCGCGGTGTGCTTCAACAGGCTTGGTAAACCAAACACGGTTTTTAAAGCGGAAAGTTTTATCAGTTAAAGCACCTACCGGACATACGTCAATCATGTTACCCGAAAAATCGTTATCAACAGCCTTGCTGATGTAAGTGGAAATTTCAGAATGATCGCCCCTGTTCAGGATGCCATGTAAACGGGTATTGGTGATCTGATCGGCAGTAAACACACAACGGTAGCAAAGGATGCAACGGGTCATGTGCAGCTGAATTTTGTCACCTATGTCTATCTTTTCAAATGTACGGCGGTCAAATTCATAGCGCGTTTTAGCTGCTCCATGCTCAAAGCCCAGATCCTGCAAGTGGCATTCGCCGGCCTGGTCGCAAACAGGGCAATCAAGCGGGTGATTGATCAGCAGCATTTCTACCACGCCTTTACGGGCTTCAATAACCTCCGGCGAAGTAATATTTTGTACCTCCATCCCATCCATAACACCGGTACGGCATGAAGCCACCAGTTTAGGCATAGGGCGCGGATCTTTTTCTGATCCTTTGGTAACCTTAACCAAACAGGTACGGCATTTACCGCCGCTACCCTGCAGCTTAGAGTAATAGCACATTGCAGGCGGAACAATATCACCTCCTATTTGCCTTGCGGCGTTCAGGATGCTTGTTCCGGGTTCTACATCAACGGTTATTCCGTCTATTGTTACTTTCATTGACATTTAATAATAACGTCGTTTATAAATTCTCAATCCTGATTTCGAAAATGAAATATGGATAAATATGCAAATCAAAAGTCTCTCCTTTAGGGGAGATTTAGAGGGGTTACGCAGTCTCTACAACCTTCAGCGGATCAGCATAATGCGCTAAACCATAGTTTGTTGAAGTTGCTTCGCTCGCATTAGTTACGTGCCATTCAAACTCATCCCTGAAATGGCGAATAGCACTGGCCACAGGCCATGCTGCCGCGTCACCCAGCGGACAAATGGTATTTCCTTCTATTTTTTTAGATACATCTACCAGCAGGTCCATGTCGCTCATTTTGCCATGACCATACTCGAGGCGATGTAATACTTTTTCCATCCAGCCGGTACCTTCACGGCAAGGCGAACATTGTCCGCAGCTTTCGTGATGATAAAAACGGGCAAAGTTCCAGGTATTACGTACAATACAGGCATCCTCATCATAAGCGATGAAACCACCCGAACCCAACATAGTACCACTTACGAAGCCACCATCTGACAATGACTCATAGCTCATCAAACGGGCTTCGTTATTGATAGTTTTCAGGATCAGGTTAGCCGGTAAAATCGGCACTGATGAACCACCTGCAACAACTGCTTTCAAGCGTTTGCCGTTGGCGATACCACCGCAATACTCATCAGAATAAATAAATTCTTCAACAGGTACACCGAGTTCAATTTCATAAACCCCTGGTTTTTTCAGGTTACCACCTGCAGAGATCAATTTGGTACCTGTACTACGACCGATACCTATTTTAGCATATTCGTCGCCTCCTTCGTTAATGATAGGTACAACTGCCGCTATAGATTCAACGTTGTTTACCACTGTAGGGCAACCGTATAGACCTGCAATAGCCGGGAACGGAGGTTTGATGCGCGGGTTACCACGTTTACCTTCCAATGATTCCAATAAAGCGGTTTCTTCACCGCAGATATAAGCGCCACCGCCTGGCTGAACGTAAAGCTCAAGATCGTAACCGGTACCTAAGATGTTTTTTCCTAAGAAACCTTTTGCTTTTGCTTCAGCGATAGCTCTTTCCAGGATCCTTACCTGCGGCATCATTTCGCCGCGCAGGTAGATGTATGATGTATTAGCACCAAGCGCAAAACTTGATACAATCATGCCCTCAATCAGCAAGTGAGGGATATAAGTCATCAGGTAGCGGTCTTTAAAAGTACCAGGTTCCGATTCGTCACCATTACAAACCAGGTAACGCGCAACGCCTTCGGGCTTAGCCAAAAAGCTCCATTTCATACCGGTAGGGAAACCCGCACCGCCACGACCGCGTAAGCCCGATTTTTTAACCTCTTCAACAATCGCCTCAGGCGACATGGTTTTCAATGCTTTCTCCACAGAAGCATAGCCACCTTTTGAACGGTAAACATCAAATGTGTTGATGCCGGGTACGTTTATATGTTCTAAAAGTAATTTCCGTCCCATAACTTAATTCTTAGCTTTCGCTTTTAAATCACTGATCAATTTATCTACCGACTCGTTGGTCAGGTTTTCATAAAAAGTATATTCAGGGCCAATTTGCAATACGGGGCCAAAACCACAGGCGGCAAGGCACTCTACCCCTCTCCAGCTGAATAAGCCGTCGGGAGTAACTTCACCTTCTTTTACACCAAGGGTTTCCTCTATATGATCCATGATCTTTTCGGCACCTACCAGGCAGCAACCGCTTGTGCGGCAAACTTCCAGCACGTACTTGCCTTGTGGGCGTAAAAAGTACATGGTATAAAATGTAGCAACCTCGTATACCTCAATAGGCAGGATGCTTAAATATTCGGCAACCTTATCCATCGCGGGCGCGCTAACCCAGCCAAATTCGGCCTGTACCAGGTGAAGGATCGGCAGTAAGCCCGATTTTTGCTTCCCCTGCGGATAACGGCTAACTATTTCATCAAATTTGCTGATCAGTGCCGGCGAAAATTCAACCGGTTCCTGAGCTTCGTCAACTCTAAGCATCTAACTCTCCGGCTATAACGTTTAAACTACTCATGTTAATAATAGCATCTGATAATAACATACCACGGCTCATTGGCGCATACATCTGGTAATTAATGAAGCTTGGCCTGCGGAAATGCAAACGGTACGGTGAACGGCCACCATCATTAACCAGGTAAAATCCCAGCTCGCCGTTAGCTCCCTCAACCGAATGATAAACTTCGGTTTTGGGGGTGGGAATTTCGCCCATCACAATTTTAAAGTGATAGATCAAAGCTTCCATGTTATTATATACTTCCTCTTTTGGAGGCAGGTAAAATTCAGGTACGTCAGCGTGGAAAATATCGCTTGGTTCTTTATCAAGTTTGGCTAAAGCCTGTTCAATGATCCTTAAGCTTTGCCACATTTCTTCGTTGCGAACCAAAAAACGGCTGTAAACATCACCATTGTCGCCTACCGGAACTTCAAATTCAAAGTCTTCGTATGATGAATACGGGTTCATAGCTCTTACGTCGTAATCAACACCGGCAGCACGTAAAAGCGGCCCGGTCCAGCTGTAGCTCAAAGCAGTTTCGGCGCTAACAGCAGCTACGTCCCTGGTACGGTCAACAAAGATCCTGTTACGGTTAAACAGGCTCTCAAACTCTTTAAGGGTTTTAGGGAAGTTCTTTAAAAATGCGCGCAGCTTATCGAATGCACGGCTGTTGAAGTTACGCTCAAAACCACCTATACGGCCAATGTTGGTTGTAAGGCGCGAACCGCAAACTTCTTCATATATTTCATAAATAGCCTCACGGTGCTCCATCATGTACAGGAAGCCTGTAAACGCGCCGGTATCCACACCCAATACACCGTTACAAATGATATGATCGGCTATACGGGCAAGCTCCATCACAATTACGCGCAGGTAATCAACGCGCTTTGGAGTTTGGATATTTAACAACTTTTCAACTGTCATATGCCAGCCCATGTTATTGATGGGTGATGAGCAATAGTTTAAACGGTCGGTAAGCGGGGTTATCTGGTAAAAAGGCCTGTGCTCGGCAATTTTTTCAAATGCGCGGTGTATATAACCAATGGTTGATACACCGCTAACGATGCGTTCGCCATCAAGCTGGAGCACATTTTGAAACACCCCGTGGGTAGCAGGGTGAGTTGGCCCCAGGTTAAGGGTTGATAGCTCGCTTTGCGGATCGTTATCTGTATATACAGGATGATTTTGCATCAGTATTATTAATTAGAGTCAGGAATTTTTAGAGTCAAGAATCAAGAAATAAAGAGTCAAGACGGGAAACTTCCTCCCCCTTTCTTACTTTCCTATTTCTTGTTTCTTATGTCTCAATTTCTTGTTTCCATCTATGTATTATCTTCCAAAATAGAAATCCTTCTTGTCAACACGGTTAGGATCTTCCAGCGGAAACTCCTTACGCATTGGGAAAGCGGTCATATCATCTACGTTCAAAATCCTGCGCAAATCCGGGTGACCGTCAAATAGCACCCCGAAAAGGTCATAAGTTTCGCGTTCCATCCAGTTTGCACCATCCCAAAGCACCGTAGCAGTTGGGATATGCACATCAGCATCAGCCAAAAATACCTTGATCCTGATACGGGTATTGGTAGTGAGGCTATGCAGGTGATAAATAACGCCTATCGGCTTTTCCTGTTCAGGGTAATGAATACCTGTAATATCTGTCAGGAAAATGAATTTAAGGGCCGGATCCGTTTTCAGGAAAGTAAGCAGATCGATGATTGTTTCACGGCCAGTTTCAACGGTAAGCAGTTCATACGGCTCACCAACAACCGTTACTGAAGTATCAAATTTATCGGCTATAGCTTTAATAAGCTCTTCGTTAGGTATCTTAGCCATTATTGAATTCCGTATTTAGCTAATAACTCCTGGTATTTAGGCTCGCTCCTGCGGCGCAGGGATTCCGTTTTTACCAGCTCCTGAATATTCATAAAACCATCTATAATAGCCTCTGGCCTCGGCGGGCAACCAGGTACGTAAACGTCAACCGGGATAACCTCGTCAATACCTTGCAAAACGGAGTAAGTATCAAATATACCACCGCTTGAAGCGCAGGCGCCAACAGCCATTACCCAACGTGGCTCGGCCATTTGCAGGTATACCTGGCGCAGTACAGGAGCCATTTTCTTGGCTATAGTACCCATAACCATTAATAAATCGGCCTGGCGGGGTGAAAAGCTTAAACGCTCGGCACCAAAACGCGAAAGATCATAATGAGATGCCATGGTGGCCATAAACTCAATACCGCAACATGAAGTGGCAAACGGCAAAGGCCATAATGAATTTGAGCGTGCTATGCCTATTACTTTATCAAGCGAGGTAGCAAAAAACCCGGCGCCTTCAACTCCGGCAGGGGCATCAACTAATTGAATATCACTCATTGAACTAAATTGATAGAAAAACCATCACCACTAAATGTGGATAATAGCAGCAAATTTACAATAATAACGATGTAAAAAGTACACTACGGGTATAGAGGGGGTATATTTAGAATCAATCTAAACTTAATCCCAGTCTAAAGCTCCCTTTTTTATTACGTAGATAAAACCCAGCAGAAGTGTCGCCATGAAAATAAACATTTCAATAAGACCTGTAGTACCTAAAGCCTTGAAATTTACCGCCCAGGGGTACATAAAAATAACCTCCACATCAAACAGCACAAACAAAATGGCTACCAGGAAATATTTAATGGAGATTGGAGTACGGGCATTACCCACCACCTCAATACCCGACTCAAAAGGGGTCAGCTTATCTTTTGTTTTTCTTTTGGGCCCTATTTTATGCGTTACAAACATTGTTGTTACCACAAACCCTAAAGCAACCACCATTTGAAATATGATGGGTAAATAATTAACCGGTAAACTTTGTGCTTCCATGCTGCAAATATACTAATGCCTTAATAATAAAAAAGTGTGATTTATAAGGTTGTTAATCATTTCTGCAATTCGTTATTAATATTGATTACAAATCGCCGTCATTAATCAATTTCTCAAACCGGAATAAAAAAAGGGCCTCTTTTTAGGAGACCCTTCATATCTGTTAATTTATAATGTTATTTGCCTTTTCCAGCGCCACCTTTGTGTTGAAAGTAAGCTGCGGCACTTTTGTTAGCAGGATCCAGCTCGCGCGCTTTAGCAAAGTTTTCGGATGCTTTAGCGTCGTCTTTCTCTTTATACTGGTAAATAGTACCCAGATAAGCATAGGCTTCCGCTAAACTTTTCTTGGTTTTTTCGTCAGGGGCGCCCTTTGCGTTAACTACTTCGATATACTTTTCGTAGTATGGCTTCGCGTATCCTGAAATGTTATTACGGTCTTTTTCTTTTAGGTCGTTAACACGTGCACGATATAAAAATGCATCCGGAAACGGACTGGTAGCTGTTTTGGCAATTACATAGCTAAATGCACTGTCGGCACGTGTAAGCAGTGAATCGTTAGGAGCTTTTGTATCGTACCCATAATAATAGCTGATACCTTCGTAAAAATAGTCGGTTAATTTAACGCTGTGACCACCTTTAAGAGTAACTTCCCTGTAAGCATCACCAGCTTGAGCATATTTCTTTTGGCGGAAATATGATTTAGCTATCTCAGCATACACATCAGTTTGGGTGCTATCAAGTGTTAAAGCTTTCTTAAGAGTAAGTATACCTACCGAATCCTGGTTAAGGGCAACCTGCAAACGGCCCTGGTATAAATAATCGCGAGGGATGATACGTTTTGGATCAGCTTTCTGAAACCAGGTATTGATTGCAGTTAAACCGTTTTGATAATCTTTGTTTTCGTAAGCAGCGTAAGCCAAATAACGATAAACCCTTGCATTGGTGCTCGCTGATTTTGACAAATCAGTAGCCACCTGCTGTAAAGTTTTATAATCACCTGCAAGGATCAGGAAGTCGGCATAACGCATTTGAGATTCTACCGACTGATCTGTTAAGCTCAGGTATTGTTTGTAGTGATCAACAGCTTCCTTAATTTTAGCAGAAGCCATTTTAGGATCAGTTAATGACCAGCGCAGGTCGGTTTCAGCCCACTCGCGGTAAGCAGGGCCATAGTTGGCGTTGATAGCCAATGCGTCTTTAAATTGCTGCTCAGAGCCATCAAAGTTATTAGCAAATTTATACAATACACCGGTTGCAACCTTAGCAGCCGGGTTTTTAGGATCAAGCGTAGAAGCGTCAGAATAGTTTGAGTACGCTTCGTTACTTTTTAACACAGAGCGGTAAGCATCACCTAAAGCGATAAGCAAATCAACATCTTTCGCATTAATAGCTTTTCCTTTAGTCAGTACTGCAATAGCAGCATCTGCATCAGCGGGCGCAACTTTTTTATCGGTGGTAGTAGGCAGCAAATATGATAAACCTACATACGTGTAAGGTTTTGCGTCCTTACCTGCCAAAGCTACAGCCTGATTAAAGTTGGTTGTTGCTCCGGAATTATCCTTATCCAAACGGGCAACAGCACCTAAACCGGCATAATTTAATGCTGATTTTGGATTTGCAGCAATACCTTTATTGAAAACGACTTTCGCCGAATCAGCATAGTCCTGTTTAATGTACACCCAACCCAGATAAAAGAAATTCTCATCTTTGGTTGGCTGAGTAGTAGTAAGCGTTTTGAGCATCGACTCTGCTTTCTGATATTGTTCGGCGTCAATAGCTTTTTTGGCGTCGGCAAGACTTTGCGCAAAAACTGATGATGAACCTAAAAATACCAGTCCTAATGAAGCCTTAGCTATTTTACTGATCATTTTCATCTTTATTTAGTTATAGTTTACTTTTTTAAAATTATCTCTCTCGGGGGAATTGAATCAGGCAGTAAACCCGATTTCAGTATTATCCGTTGCCCCACATCACTGGCCAGGAACGTAACAAATCCCGCTGCCAAACCATTCTTACTCGAGCAATTGATCAAATATAAACTCCTGCTCAAGGGATACTGTTTTAAGACAAGTGATTCTTGCGAAGGTTTAAAATATTCATTAGGATACTGTTTGTTTCCTTCATCTCTAACCCCTACAACTTTCACTTTTTCAACATAATCCGCATACTCTTTTTCCGGGTTATTAATCCAGCTAAAGCCTATAATGCCTAATGCGTCAGGATGTTCGCTTACATACTTAATAACCTCTATATTTGATTTAAGCGCGTATATATTTTTCTGCTTAAACTCCTTATTACCAGAGAAATCCTTCAAATACCTTACCAAACTTGAGTTCGGGTTGTCAAAAACTATAGTTTTATTTCCGTTCCCCTCGCCTTTAAGCTCCTTTTTTAATTGAGCGATAGTAATAGCGGTATCATTTGACGACTTATTAACTATTAATGTAATTGCATCAACCGCAAAAGGTACTTCCTCAACACTCAACGTACGGCGCGTTATTATATTACGCTCCGCGGTATCAAGCCTGCGCGATAACACCGCAAGCCTAACACTGTCGTTTAACAACATATTTACAGCCTGGTTTTCTGTTTTATAAATAAATACAGGGTCGGCGTTGGGGTACCGGCTTCTGTAAACATATTCTTCCTGTGCTACTATAGGCGAAAAAGATTCATCGGCTACGAAAGTTGCTCTTCCGGCGTTGAAGCTGTCGGTTGGTACGGATTTTACTTGTTTTTGCTTACAAGCCTGTAAACCGGCTATTAAAACAATTAAAACCAATACATATACAACCCCTAATTTAATCTTCATACTGATCCTTCTTAAACAATCTCGAAAACCTCAAAATCGCATATCCTATAATAAACGCACCGAAAAGTAAACGTTGATAATGTTGCAGTTGCAGCGGGAGCGCGTCCCAAAACATGATCATGAGACCTAAAACCACAAAGCAAATAAATGCAGCAGTTCCTAAAATAAGCAAAAACCGCCTTTTGGGCGATTTTTGCTCTTTATTGTAATTAAATGGCATTACTTATTCTTCAGATGCTAAAGTAAAGCTGATTGGAACACTGTATTGTACACGAACCGGACGACCGTTTTGTATACCCGGTTTCCATTTTGGTGAATTTTTCAATACACGAACTGCTTCTTCGTCGCAGCCACTACCGATGCCTCTTACAACCTTTATATCGGTTAAAGAACCATCCTTTTCCACAACGAATGTACAAATTACACGTCCTTGTGTATTGTTTTCGCGGGCTACGGCCGGATACCTGATATTTTTGCTCAAATACTGACCAAATTTCTCCAAACCGCCGGCAAATTCAGGAACTTGCTCAACAGAAGTAAAGATCTGGTTAGGATCGGCTTCCACAACCTGCTTAACGTCTGAGTTACCTACCGGCTCATCAATTCTAATGTCGGCGTTAGGATCACCTTTTTGGTCTTTTTGACCAGGATCAGCAACAGCAAGCTCTTTTACTGTTGGTGGATCTTTCTCCTTAACCTCGTTATCTGGTTTTACAACCGGAGGAGGGAAACGTACCTGGTCTACCTTTGGTTTTGGCGGTTCAGGTGGCGGCGGAGGTGGTTTTTTGGTTTGGTCAACCGGTGGCGGAGGCAACAGAACCACGTCTGTTATCTTCACTTTTTCGTCTTTCGCTGGGATAAGACCTTTGATCTTGTTGATGATAGTTGGCAAAGAAACTATAAATACAAAAACCACAATAGCAATGATCAACGACCTGCTGGTGTTTTTTGAATTCTCTTTCCTTAGCTCGTAAGCGCCATAGGCTTTATTACGATTACTAAAAACAACGTCGATCCATTCCTGCTTTAGTATGTCTAATTTTGATCCTAACATCTGTTAAGGCTTTAATGGAAGTTTATAACGTTATTTAATATTATTTATTATCGTTGTACAAGCCGTCTTTTTTAAGCAACTCAATCTCCGGTGCTGAAATATCAACGATACCATAGCTTTGGATATTGGCGATATTGATCTCATCAAGCGTGCTAACCATATTTTTATATTTTGATTTATCGCTTGGTTTAATCACAACAAACATGTATTTGCCTGTTTTTTGCTGTACTTCTTTGCTTTTTTCAATTAACGTTTTACGTAACCCGTTAGGGCCAAAATTGTCAATTGTGGGCGCTGATTTTCCCGGCTCGCCGATGTACCACTCCAATTTATCGTCGCTTCCCAATAAAATGGTCATCGAACGAGAAGCGGCAATATCCATCTGATCTTTTGTTTTTTCATCCTTATCAGGCATGGCCAAGTCCATCGCTTTTGGTTTAGCGAGTGTAGTGGTCATGATGAAGAAGGTGATCAACAAGAAAGCCAGGTCAACCATCGCGGTTAAATCTACACGGGTTGATTGCTTCTTACTGCGAACCTTACCGCCTTTATGTTTGCCTCCCCCGGAGGTATCTAATTCTGCCATGGTCTTTTATTTTTTTGGAGCACCACCGGCGCTGCCCAAATCCGTAATTAAACTAAACTTGTTAACTTTTTGCTTTTGCAAAATACCGATAACATCCTTTATAACCGGATATTCCTCTTTGCTATCACCTTTAATAGCTAAACGAAGTTCCTTGTTATGTAAGGCTTTGGTAGCTATACGGGCCTGGCGAATCCAGTTGGTAAGCTCTGCCGAAACAGAGTCTCTCGGGATACCCGGCTGTGCATATTTCTTTTGCTGATCAGCAGATAAAGCGATAAACTGTTTCAACTGGTTCATTGGTACGCCAAATGAATTGATAGAAGAAAACCTTGTTTGTTCTTCAGGGGTAAAGGTCATATGATATATTGAACCCATCTGGTTCAAAGTTTCCTTACGGATATCAACACCTTCAACACCAAAGAAAGCTTTTTGATCACCTACAGATACTGTAGCAAAATCAGACTCAGGCACTGGCTGCTGGATTGAAGACTTTGGTATATCAATAGGTACCGGATCCTCGGTTTTTACTTTTGCGGTCATGATGAAGAAAGTAAGCAGCAGAAACGCCACGTCGCACATAGCGGTCATGTCAATTGCGGTGCTCTTTCTTGGAACTTTTATCCTTGCCATGTTAAATTTCTTAAAAATATATAGTGTTTCAGTATTAACTATCTTGCCCCTAACTTATTGTGCATGAGGCATAGCACTAATATATTCTTATTTGTTTTTGTGAGATGAAGCAAATGTTTGTACAATGCTAAATCCGGTTTCGTCAATAGCGTAAGTCAACTTATCAATTTTTGATGTAAATACGTTGTACATAACAATTGAAATAGCTGAAGTACTGATACCGAATGCAGTGTTGATCAAGGCTTCAGAAATGTGAGCCGATAATTCAACCTGGTTAGGTACACCGGCAGTTGCTAATGAAGAGAACGCTTTGATCATACCCACAACCGTACCTAACAGACCGGTTAATGTACCGATAGATACCAAAGTAGCGATGATAGTTAAGTTTTGCTCAAGCATTGGCATTTCCAAAGCTGTAGCTTCTTCAATATCTTTTTGGATAGCTAAAGTTTTTTGGTCAACGTCAAGGTTTGGTTCAGCTTCCATTTCGCCGTATTTTTTCAGTGCTGATTTGATAACGTTAGCAACAGAACCTTTTTGTTTGTCGCACTCTGCAGAAGCACCTGCAATGTTACCGGCATTTAAAAGAGATTGGATTTTCCTTACGAAGCTATCAACACTACCAGTACCTGAAGCTTTGCTGATAACGATGAAACGCTCGATAGAGAAAACGATAACCATTAATAAGAAACCCATGATCACCGGTACGATAACACCACCACTGTGAACTGTGCCGAAAATGTCTGTTGGGTAAGCGTTAACATCACCACCTTTAAAGTGGCTTGGATCGCCTAAAATGAATATAAAGATACAGGTTGTAACAATAAGACAGATTGGAATGGTTAAAGAAGCAAACATGCCAGATGCACTTGAGCTTTCTTTCTTAACAGGAGTAGTTGGTTTTGTTGGTGCGTTTGCCATTACTTTTGAATTTTTAGTTTTTGTTTTTGTTTATTTTATAAGTTAGTTAAAATGCGCTGTTTGTTGGGAATAACAAAAATAGAATTTTATTGAATTAAAAAAACCATTTATGTTATTCTTTACAATTTTTTAATACAGAATATCATTCTGTGTATTGTTGGTGAATATAAACGCAACATTACAATTTTATTGTGTGTTACCAACACAATTATATGCAATGAAAACCATTTTTTTTAAAAATAGCAAGTGATAACACATAAAATTTGTGTTACCAAGCTAAAATAGCCCGTTTTTTTTAAGTTTATAAAAGGTATCTGTACCTTTTAACTATGATGCAAGCTTTGTAACAGATAGTTGTACATTTTGTTTAAAAGCGCATCTTTTAAATAAGTCTGTTAAACTACCGGTTTATAATTGTTTATTTTTTCAGATCACCCGCCGGCTTTTTTAGCTTTATACCCGTCGGTTTGTAATAATACCAGTATTTTATCACGGAAATCGCCCTGGATCAGTATTTCGCCATCTTTAACCGAACCTCCAACCCCGCATTTCGATTTTAGCTTTTTTCCCAAAGCTTCCAGGTCAGCATCGGCACTAATAAACCCGGCAATGCGGGTAACCAGTTTGCTGCCTCCTTTACGGTCAAGATATATTTTGAGATTTTGCTGCTGTGGCGGCAATGTTTCGGCCCCTCCCCCGCCGTTTTCCTGGTATTGAAAATCAGGGTCGGTTGAGTAAACTACGCCTGTAAAATTTTTCTTAGCCATATTGATCAATTTTTAAATGACGGGCCAACTATAACCCTTAATGATTTTGGCAATATAGTAATATCTATGCCCGTACCCGCCACTTGCGGTTCACCATCCAGGTGAATAGGGCCGGTATGCTCCCTTTTTATCAGGATTTGCTTACCGCGGATAATTTCTACGTATTTTGAGCTTTCGGTTGCTTTAATCAGCATGCGCATGCTCATCTCCGGAAACCTCCACAACGGAAAAGGCTTTATCACGCAAACATCCAGCAAACCATCCTGCAGGCTTGCTTTGGGCGATATATGCACATTATTGCCATATTGAGAAGAATTGGCTATACTGAGCATAAATGCCTTATAATCATATTTCTTTCCGTCAATATCCAGGTGATAGTTTTGCGGCTGGTAGCCAACCACCTCTTTTATCGACGATTTTATATAGCTGATAAAACCGCGCTTTTTACCATGCGAAAAGATCTCGCTGATGTGGGCGTCAAACCCCATGCCTGCCATATTAAAAAACGGTTGCCCGTTAATCCTGGCCGAATCAATAATTTCGGTACGGCCCGAGGCAAGGTTTTTAATAGCATCCCGTGTATCCATAGGGATCCCTAAAAACCTCGAAAGCCCGTTGCCCGAGCCAAATGGCACTATGCCAAGCGACGTATCTGTATCCACAATGGCCGATGCTACTTCATTAACTGTACCATCACCCCCAACTGCAACCACTATATCAAATTTGCCAATGGCTTCGGATGCGATAACCCTTGCATGTGCCACGCCGTCACTAAAAGCGATAACCGGCTCCATTACACCGGCATCAATAGTATCTTTAATCAGTTCAGGCACCCCGTCCTTCTTCTTCCCCCCCGAAATTGGGTTTATTATAAATAACGCTTTCCGTTTCAACTATATATATTATTTCAATCTTCAAAAGTAAATGTATTTTCGGCTTTGTGAAATTTGTTTTATTTTTACCGCCCGAATGTGGACTGATTTAATGCTCCTTTTTACACCGGAGCCGGATTGCAACCACGTAAAAAAGTGCTAAAACCATGCTTCTTTTTACCGCC
The DNA here is from genome assembly GCF_013376065.1 of Mucilaginibacter sp. SG538B. Classification (NCBI taxonomy): domain Bacteria; kingdom Pseudomonadati; phylum Bacteroidota; class Sphingobacteriia; order Sphingobacteriales; family Sphingobacteriaceae; genus Mucilaginibacter; species Mucilaginibacter sp. SG538B. The sequence goes on along the minus strand of NZ_JABMJI010000001.1, from coordinate 261,404 downwards.
CGATCCGTCTTAAAACCCTCCCAGTCGATTTTTACTTTACTTATTTAAATTTTATGTCATATTTATTTACTTCAGAGTCTGTATCAGAAGGTCACCCGGATAAAGTGGCCGATCAGATCTCGGACGCGCTGATTGATCATTTTTTAGCATTTGATGCCGAATCGAAAGTTGCCTGCGAAACGCTGGTAACCACAGGCCAGGTTTTTTTAGCCGGCGAAGTAAAATCAAAAGCCTATCTCGACGTACAGAAGATTGCCCGCGAGGTGATCAACAGGATCGGGTACACCAAAGGCGAATATATGTTTGACGGCAGTTCATGCGGTGTGCTATCGGCTATCCACGAACAATCGCCCGATATTAACCAGGGGGTCGACCGCACCGCCAAAGAAGAGCAGGGCGCCGGCGACCAGGGCATGATGTTTGGCTATGCCACTGTTGAAACCGACAACTATATGCCGCTTGCCCTTGATATAGCCCACGCTTTATTAATTGAGCTTGCAGCCATCCGCCGCGAAAACAATGAGATCAAATACCTCCGCCCGGATGCAAAATCGCAGGTTACGCTTGAGTACAGCGACGACAACAAACCGCAGCGTATTGATGCCATCGTTATATCAACTCAACACGATGATTTTGACGATGAACCGGCCATGCTTGCCAAAATCAGCGCCGATATCATCAGTATCCTGATCCCGCGTGTTAAAGCTAAATATCCTAAATACGCCCATTTCTTTAACGACGATATTAAGTACCACATTAACCCAACCGGTAAATTTGTTATCGGCGGGCCGCATGGCGATACCGGCTTAACCGGCCGCAAAATTATTGTGGATACCTACGGTGGTAAAGGTGCACATGGTGGCGGCGCTTTCTCTGGTAAAGACCCTTCAAAGGTCGACCGCTCGGCTGCTTACGCTACCCGCCACATCGCTAAAAACCTGGTTGCCGCCGGTTTGTGCGATGAAGTGCTTGTACAGGTATCATACGCTATCGGCGTTGCGCAACCAATGGGTATCTACGTAAACACTTACGGCACCGCCAAGGTCGACCTGCACGACGGCGACATTGCCAAAAAAGTAGAAGGCATTTTCAATATGACCCCATACGCCATTGAAACCCGCTTTAAACTGCGTAACCCTATTTACAGCGAAACCGCGGTTTACGGCCATTTCGGCAGGCCTAACGAAATAGTTACCAAAACTTTTGTTGGCCACGACGGCAGCAAGCTGGAGCGCCAGGTTGAACTGTTCACCTGGGAAAAGCTTGATCATGTTGACCAGGTTAAAGCAGCCTTCGGGTTGTAATTAATTACACCTATATAATATATGCAATAGCGACGGTCTTACCTGTCGCTATTGTTGTTTTGGGGCCATCCTGTTTATAAGACAGGAAAGTACTTTAGTAATAACAAAAATCATTGGCCCGCTCAGTTACCGCCGGGGCTGTTACTTTACCTTAGATGCAAAGTAGCCAAACATCAAGTCAGCAGGGAGGCTTTTTTTCGCACGGGCCTTTACCCTGCAAACCAGCCAGAACCACGGGCTGCAATTATTTTGCCCTGCTTCGCTCCCTCCAGCCATTGCTTCTGCAAAAACTTGCTATGCCCTTCCGTACCCGCAACCCCCCGCATTGTTCTGCCCGGTTTCGCCCAAAGCTTTCCTGCTGACAAAAACAACACCATTCGAACCAAACTCCCGCTTTCCTAATTAAATTATAAATACATACATTTATCACCCAAAATCCCCGAGCCCAATTTAAATGCCTGCTAACACCCGAAACGCCATAACCGCCATCATAAACTTTGCCGCATCAGTCATGATAACCGCATGGTTCATTGAACAAAAGTTTGGCTATGTGGTTACGCCCGAGGCCATATTGTTATCCAACGTTGTTGCATGCAGTAAATGGGTAGTCATGGTTATAGCGGCTATCATCCTGCTCGAAACCAATAAATGGGTCTTCATCAGGCGAATGAGCTTTGCCAGCCTGGCGGGCAGCTGCGCCATGTTTTCTGTTTATGCGTTCAGATATTTACCTGTAAGCAGCTGGCAGCAATTCACCTGCGCCATGGCTTTAGCCTTGCTGGTAATGACCATATTCTTTTTTAAGGCCGTTGTAAATACCCGGCTATCGCTTAAATGGTTTGCGGCATGGTTGGTTTGCCTTGTTATAAGTATGGTACTGCAAGTTAAAGTCGTGTTTAACCTGCACCCCGGAATTGTAACAAATGAGGTGTCCCATTTTTTTGATTCCCGAAAAAAAAATGAAATTTCCTGATAGGTTCTTTTTTTAAAAATCACAAGTGTTCCATTTTTTGAGAGCCGAAACGCGAAACAGCTTTTAATAAAACACCTTAATAATCAACTATTTAGCATTTTTGGTGAAACTTAGTTAAATATTTGATTATCAACAATTAAAGCTTTTTACCAGTAAATTTAACCGCTCATTAAAGCAGCGGTTAAACGCGTTTTTCGCCTTGTATTTTTCATGTATTTTTTGCCGTTTTTTGGGGATTTTTATTTGAACCCTCCATTTTACCGAAAGGTACTGACAACACAGCGTCACCAATATTGCAAAAACCTACAGCTAAATTTGCCCCTCACACAACCCTCTCCAAAGGAGAGGGGCTTATGAAAATTTCCCGGGACATTAAGTCAACATTTCTAAGTCCGAAGCCATAAGTCGGGGTTATGCCGTAAGTGTTCGGAAGGTTTTTAATTCCCTCCGCTGGGAGCATAGCCGTTAACTTATGGTTAATTCAGCTTGAACGCATCAAACTCCCCTCTCGAGAGGGGGCGCGTTGGAAAAAGCGGGAGCAGGGGTGTGTTATACAAGCGATAAGTCGCGCGTAGAGTAACACACCCCTCCCCCCCTCTCAAGAGGGGAATCGCGCAATCCTTCGCTTTTTTTATTTCTTTTGAACACTTATGCCGCTTTACCCGGGACTTACGACTTTGCCCTAAACACTGAGCATTAATTTATCAACGACATAACACCATGATTCAAAAAAATGGACGACCACTGGTTGTAGAAATGATCCGCGCTGATGTGCGCGAGGCGGCGCGAAGAGACGCTAAAAGAGGGATCCGCCCGAGGGTTTATGACCCTGACGCTATCATTCCCGATGCTTTTATTATTCACCAGGCCAGTACATGGATGGCCATGGAACGCGAACGCCAAACGCCCCGGATGCTGTTTGGCGAGTTTTGGCTTGAAGGTGAACTGTGTATCTTGTTTGCCGATACCAATATGGGCAAAAGTTTACTGGCCGTACAACTGGGCGACAGCATTACCCGCGGCAAAGCCATCACGCCTTTTAAAATGGATGCCGAACCCTGCCCGGTCCTCTACATTGATTTTGAACTCACCGGCAAACAATTTGAACAGCGCTATACCGACGGCAGCGCCACCCACACCTTTCACGAAAATTTTTATCGCGGCGAGTTTGACCAGATGACCGGCCTGCCGCAAGATTTTAAAACTTTTGATGAGTTTATTACCCACGCGCTTAGTCGCGCTATTAAGCGTACCGATGCCAGGGTGCTCATTATTGATAATATTACCTGCCTGCGCAATGGTACCGAACGCAGCAGCCAGGCGCTCTCGCTCATGAAACAGCTCAAACTGCTTAAAACCCGGCATGGCCTCAGCATCCTGGTGCTGGCCCACACCCCTAAACGCAACCCTTCACTGCCCATAACCCGCAACGACCTGCAGGGCAGCAAAATGCTCATCAACTTTGCCGACAGCGCTTTCGCCATGGCCGAAAGTCAGACCCTGCCCGGCTACCGCTACCTCAAGCAGGTAAAACAACGCAGCACCGCCGAAATGTACGGCAGCCATAACGTATGCCTCGGCCGGCTGGAAAGGCAAAATGGCTTTTTACAGTTCGTATTTTCCCATACCGATAACGAGGTTAAACACCTGCGCCGCTACAGCCAGGTAGAACGGCAACGCCGGGCCGCAGATGTACTTTCGCTCCATAAACAGGGTTTGAGCCAAAGACAGATTGCCGGTCGGTTGGAGATGAGTTTATCGGCGGTGAACAGGGTGTTGGGGGTGGCGGGGGGATAGGAAGGAATTTCTCTTCTGTGTATGCTCCCGCAAGCGCCCTCGCTTGTGGGTTTTATGCAAGTCTCTGTTTCGTTATTGCGTGTTTAGCAGCAATTAACTAAGCTATTTTTAACTCAATCAAACTTGTACCTTGCTCACAAAACTCCTTACATTTCTTAATTAAGCTCCACTCGGAAAGATTTTCGATATCTGAAAGTTGAGACTCTAAATGACTTAACTTGGGGTATAATTCACTTATTGTATCCTGTCTCTTAATTGGAGCCGTCTTTTGCCAATACCTAAGGCATTGTACGTAAAACGAGCAAGCACTATCGTAGTCGTTAAGCATCAGACTTGTTTCAGTAATCCAAAGACAGGCGTAGCCTCGATTTAAAATTGCATTAGAATAATTTTCTTCATTTAATGCTAAATAAGACTTTTTATAAAAGTGGAGGGCTTCTGAGTATTTCGATTGAAAAAACAAGCATCTTCCTATATTTCCCCAAAATGAACCACTAAATTTATCATTAGGATTTTTACCATTTATTAAATCATCATAAGTTTCACCACTTAAAAATATTTTCAGAGCAGATTCAACTTTATCTGTAACTTTCGTATCCCTTAGTGCTAAAGCGTAAGTGTGGTTAATATCCCATCCAGAATTAATATTTGTTGCAGCAACCATATCCAAGGCTATCTGAGCATATTCGATAGCCTTATCAAGTTCGTTTTTATACCAATAATGATATGCATATAAATGATTAAGCTCTAAATATTGTACCCCTTTAAAAGGAATTACTCTTTTATATTTATTTAAAAAAGATTCTGCTTCACTGTATTTTCCGACTTCGGTCAACGTTCTAATAAAAATCTGAAATTGCTCAAAAAAATAAGGTATATCATTTGCTACCGCTGTTTCAAATTCTATTTCTATAAAAAACCTCGTTGCAACTCTTTGAAAATCTTCCGCATAACCCGCACTCAGTAATGGCTCGTACACCTCATGTAATGCTATTAAAGCTTTTTCATACTTTTCATCGTTAATTAACAATTCAATTTTGTTTAAGTAATTTTGAAAATGAATGTAAGGAGAATCATGAGTTAAACCTTCTTTAAATAACATGATGATCTGATCATAAAGCCTTACCCACATTCCAATAAAAACGGATCTTTCACTTTTGTTATATTTTCTAACCATGTATTCTTTTACCAATGGATGAAGTTCATACAAATTCTTTCCCGTAACAGATGTCTTAGTAACAATCAAATTCAAATTCTTAAGTGCTTTAAAAGCTTTGTTAAAATGATTTTCATTCAAATCAGACATAATCTGTCTTAAATGAATTTCTGTTTCAGCTGTAACAGTTTCGGCCATTCCCCGCATAAATGATTGTTGCCGAGCATTTAGATGTTTCCAAACTATATTAAGCGTATTAAATGCCAAAGTACCGGATGGATTTGCAGAATTTTCAGATTTTGACAACTTGATATCGTCAATAATTTGTAATACTAATTCCTTCCCTTTTGATAATTGAGCTGCAATTAGATTTAACCAAAGTGTGTGACCAGAAGTGGTCTGATGAGCCTGCTCCGCAATAAAGATTAAATCGCGTTGCTTTATTTGAGTTGAATAATTTTTAAATAGCTCTATCGTTTCATCTATTTTAAATGGCTGTAATTGAATGTTTAAAAAATGAATATTTGAAAAATCTATTGCAGGCCGACAAGTAAAAATAAATTTTGAGTTATGATCTCTTTTTAACGACTCATCAAATAAATATTTAAGACCTTTCGACGGATAAAAGTTAGCTAAGTCTATATAATGATCTACGTTATCAAAAACAAAGACGCCTTTATGATCATTTAAAATGTCAAAAAACAGATCGATTACTTTTTCAATTGTTTCATTTACTAAAGTTTTGATTTCAATTGAACCATTAGATATCCTTTCAACTAATGAAATAATAATAGATAATAATCTGTGATCTTCTTCTTTACAGTCTCTCCAATCCCAAAATGCGTAGGAGAGGTCATTTTGGATAACATTTTTAACAAAATTGGATGCTAATCCGGATTTCCCTTGACCTCCAATTCCTGTTATAAAAGAGGCTTTAAAATTATTTTCTTTCAACAAATTGGTTTCTTCGTGTCTTCCAATCCAAAAAAGATTAACAGGAGGATTATCACATTGATATTTATCAAACTTTTCCTTTGTCTTAGTGCCCAATAAAACTCGTTCTTTGTCAGTTTGTTCCTCGACTACTTCTTTTGCCTTTATTGCATATTTACTCCCCTTTTCCTCTTCACTAATAAGAGCAGCCTCAAGCTTGGGTAAAAATACATTGAAATCAACTCCTTTATAAAATTGAACCCTGGAATTTGGGAACTTCCGAAAACATTCCAATAGCTCTGCATTGTTTGACTTTATTATTTGTTCATCTGCACTATAAAAGGTCCAAAGAATATCAATGCTTAGGTCAGAATCATTTACTAAATCCAAAAGAGTCTTAGTAAAAACATCACTCCACCCACCATAACCAAGAACAACAAGTGTAACATCAGACAATGCCTTTTTTAAGTCACCTTTTAATAAAGGTCGGCTATGCTGCAATTGTTTTGTCGTATGCAAAGTATCACCTTGCCTCCAAAAGCCATGTAAATGAACTATCTGCATTTGATGGTTTGATGCAATAGAGTTCATAAATCTTGCATCTCCATCAAGAAATATTGTATTTGTATTAATTTTATGGCGCCTTACGGCAACCTCAATTAGAGGATCAAAATTGGTTGTCAATATTAATCTACTAAAACTTTCAGGCTTTTTTGATATAAGGTTACTAAGAGAACTGAAGCCAGCATTTATGTGCCAACCATCTAAATCATCTTCTATTACACTTAAATCAGCTATGGTAGATTCGGTATATACTTTATTGTAATACGTGATTTCAATACCGCCTTAATAATTACATTATTAACTTCATCTTGTCCAAACCCTTGAACCAAAGCTTGGGTTGCTTTTTGATAATCATTGATATCACCTTGGATTGTTTCAAAGAACTCATCATAAACCTCAGAGTCACCATTTTCAACAAAGATTTGTTTAATATCGTTAACAATTTCCTGAGCCGATGGAACACCGGGCCCATTCGTTATTTCAGGCAAGCTACAACCTGACCCGATAAGAAACATTATTTTCTTTTTTTTTAAAACTGTGCTTTTAAGACGTGTTAAAAGCATGGCACTCAAAGCAATCTCCATTTTTATTATTTAGGGGTTATAAATTTATAAAAATTATAATTAAAATAACAGAGAATACTTATAATATCAACAAACAAAAAAAGGTAATCATATTGGAATACAGCAATAATTGAACGAAAGCTGATTACATTCATAACAAGTCGGCTTTGTTATCGATTATGCGGATGATAAAGTTTAATTGATATTGAGTTTTTATAAATAGTACATACTTGCAGCCAGGATACACGCGGCACGCATGTACCAGCGTTCAAGATTATTATCCAACAAAAAAAGGCTAATCATCTCTGATCAGCCTTTTCACATAATTACCCCGTTTAGCCTATTACATTTAACATTCATTTTCCTTTGTACTGTGCGCAACAAAAAAACCGCATAATGCACTTGCGCTTAATGCCAATAATAACGTAATCATAGTGTTTAATTTTAGGTGAATAATTAATTAATACAATAATTAGTACGTATAAAACTGGCTATAGTTTTATTAAATAATCGTTTTTTGATACAAGGGAGGCACTTTTACAATTATTATTTCTTTCAGGTTAAAAAATTAGGATATTATTAGCAATAAGGCCCAACACGCAACAAAATCAAAATAACTTTACCATTATTTGTGCAGTAAAATACAGCGTATTCGGCGTTTTATATAAATCTTTAGCGTTTGCTGCCGTGTTATGCATGTTATCAAGCTCATCGCTTTTGGCAAAAAGTCCTGAATTTTACCTTTGTTAGCTTTCAAAACGCAGCCACGCATATCTCACGCGGCCTGGTTTTAATTTAATCTCCTCCTGTTGTGCATTATCTTGTTACAATACCGTTCTTTAAAACATATTATCTTTGCGATACCTGTTTAACCATTACGCCAAAAACATTGTTAAAGGCCAAAGCATGATACGCGGAAAAAACATTAAGCCCATACGTTCATCACTAAGTTTGATGATGATGGTGATTTTCCTGGTGCTTGGCTACTGCCCGGTAAGGAATACTTTGTGTTCGCTCGCCAGCCATTCGTCTCAAAATAAAGAGCAAAAGGCCCCGCGCGATATCAAAGCTATTGTTGATGACGTATGTAACGCATACAATAGCGGCGATAAAATTATACCATACCAGGAAGTTGTATCAAAAACAACAATCCCCTTGCTCCTGGCAATTGTTGTTGCGGCAGCATTTTTTGGGAGCATAGCCCCGTTAAAAAGGCTTGTTGTTTTATACCCCTACCCCGCTGCCCGGGGTTTAAATCCCATCCCGCTTTATTTGGCAAACAGGTCGTTATTGATCTGAACCTTTCCTGCCCCATTTTATGCTTCTCGCCACGCAACAATTACGTTGTGCGTTTAAATTAAGCATTGTCCACTAACGCCTTACGGCTCTTTGTATTCAATTTTTTAATGATCACCGGCTTTTCTGTTATTGATGTTGCTATCTGCAGCGGCATCTGTATACACGGCCTAAATGATCATTGCATATCATTTTTTTAAATCATGATCAAACATATTTTTTCAATAACCGGTAAAAATTACCGGCAATCAGCTCCCCTGTTTCTGCGGCTGACTATCGGCTTCGGCTTTATGGCACATGGCTGGGCAAAATTAATTAAAGGTCCGGAAGCCTTCGGAAACCTGCTGGCCCAGATACATGTCCCTTTCCCGCATGCTATGGCGTGGATGTCAACCTTAACAGAACTGGTTGGCGGCCTGGCCATGTTTGCCGGGTTTATGGTAAGCTTAACCGCCTTGCCACTTATCGGCATTATGCTTGTAGCCATGTTCGGTATTCAAATTCATTATGGTTTCAGTTCGGTAAAAACCATTGGTTTAACTCCCAACGGGCCGGTTTTCGGGCCGCCGGGATATGAGATCAATTTATTGTATATCGCCGGACTAATCTCGCTGCTGATCTCGGGAGGCGGTATATTCTCTGTCGATTCCATTCTGTCGTCGAAACGAGGCACAACTAAGTCGTAATAAAAATTAATAACAACCTATTGATCATTAAGCCTCCCCGGCAAATGATCAATAGGTTTAATACACATTGATATGTACACTGTTTTTCTTTACATTTTTATTATAAGTTTTATTGCAACACTGGTGCGATCGACCTTTGGTTTTGGCGAGTCGCTGGTTGCTGTACCACTACTAAGCATATTTATCCCTCTTGGCGTTGCCGTTCCGCTTTCGGTACTCATTTCTGTTTTGATTGCGCTGGTAGTGGTGATACAGGATCATAGCAGCATCCAGTTTAACAGCGCGAAATGGCTTATCATTTTTGCTATACCAGGCATCCCCATCGGCTTGCTGATTTTAATATATGGCAACGAGTTTTGGGTAAAAACAGGGCTGGGTGCCCTCATCATCCTTTACTCGTTATATGCCATGTTTGGCAAAAACAGCTTTAAGCTTAATCATGATAGTAAATTATGGTTGTTTATCTGTGGGTTTCTCTCGGGCGTTTTGGGAGGGGCCTATGGCGTTAACGGGCCGCCGCTGGTTGTTTATGGTAACATGCGCAAATGGAGCGCTCAAAATTTCAGGGCAACACTTCAGGGATACTTTTTACCGGCAAGCTTAATTGGTGTAGCAGGCTATATTTTTAAAGGGCTAATTATCGGGGAAGTATTGAAATATTTTATCATGTCGCTACCGGCTGTTTTCCCCGCGATTTTTTTAGGACGATATCTTAATCACAAGCTAAATAGCGCTTCATTTTTCAGGTATGTATATTGGGGTTTACTGCTTATCGGGCTATTTTTAATTGTATTTTGCCTGTTCAACATAAAAACCTGATGTACAAGCCATCAACAAAAAACCTATCTTTAAAATAAATAATTTACCTGGACTTATCTGCCTGCTATGGAACCTATTGCACCAGCCCAAACTATTAACCAGATTATTGAACAGTTAGAGGCTATTATTGCCGACGCTATAAAAAACGACAGCAGGGCGGGGTATTTCGCGGCCCTGTACCATAAGGTTACCTGCAAGGTAAGGGAAGGCATCCAAAACGGTGAGTTTGAAAACCCTGCCCGCATGGAACAACTGGACGTAATCTTCGCCAACAGGTACATCAAGGCCTATCGCAGCTGGCAACAAAAGCAGCCTTGCTCCAACTGCTGGCAACTGGCGTTCGGTATCTTTAGTAAATCATCAAAGCTGGTATTACAGCATCTGCTCATCGGCATGAACGCGCATATCAACCTTGATTTGGGTGTTGCCGTTGTTGAAGTAGCCAACAAGCTCAACCAGCCGCTAACCGAAGTTCATAATGATTTTAATTCCATCAATACTATACTATCGGCGCTTACCTACGAGGTGATCAGCGAGTTGAACCGGATCTCGCCGCTGCTGTCATTAGCTGGCCTGCATGCGCAAAATAATTCTATCCTCATCCAGTTTGCGCTTAGCAACGCCCGCGACGGCGCCTGGTGCTTTGCCGAAGACCTGTTTACCCGTACCGGGGATGCTTATCCTAAGCAGATAGCCAGCAGGGATAATGACATCAACAAGTTGGGTTTAGGCATTGTTAACCCGGTTGGGATGCTGCGTATTACCGTATGGATCATTCACCTGTTTGAAAAACGTGATCCATCCAAAATAACAGAGATTTTGAGTACTTATAAAAAGACTTATTTAAAGGTGAATTAGATGTTTAGCGCTGGGTAAACGCTAAATTGCAAGAAGAGGTGGGAGATCCTATTTGTAAATTGCGATCAGCACAAAAAACAATACCAGCATTCCTCCACCAAAAAACTTCACATAATTGTTAAGCCATTGAGGTATATAAAAGAGATACCGATAGCTGGGAAGATGTTGCCCTGTAAGCACTGCACGCAGTATTTTATAAATATATAGCGGAATATTACACAGGTATACACCAAGTAAACCAATTGTTTCGAGCGTTGAGCCTATGTGTAACACGCTTTGGAATTTAGATTATTTATAATACAATAATAATTAATATTGTGTATCGTCGGGCAGTCAATTAAATATAAAGTCGATAACGTACTATATAAGCCTTCCTAACAATAAACTCTCCCTCATCAAAATTCATTATCTTTGCCCCCTGATCGATGAAAGCAGCTGTTAATTGGTGCCTTCATCCAAAAATCGGTGAAATCATAAATGCAAACAATAACAACCTGGGAAAAAGGCTATAACAATTACGGACCATGGCTTAAGGAAAAATACAAAGGCCATCGCGTGTTTAAAGTAATTGTTGATGGTGGTTTTACCTGCCCCAACCGCGATGGCTCGAAGGGTTACGGCGGTTGCACTTATTGTAATGTTGATTCCTTTACCCCTTCGGTTAGCCGCAACGCCCCTACTGTAAGACAGCAGGTTGAGGAGGGCATGGAACGCGCCCGTAAAGGCAATAAGGCCGATAAGTTTATTATTTACTTTCAGCCCAATACCAATACCTATGCCCCGGCGCATTACCTCAAAATGCTTTATGATGAAGCCCTGAGCTACGGTACCGAAGATATTGTAGGCCTTTCGGTAGGTACCCGGCCCGATTGTATCGATGCTGAAAAAATCGCGCTGTTGGAAAGCTATACCGATCGTTTTGATGTTGATTTGGAAATGGGTATGGAAAGCATCTATAACGAAACCCTAAACCAGATCAACCGGGGCTGCAGCCACGAAGAACTAGTGAAAGCCCTGAGCCTGGTCGAAAACTCGAAACTGGATATCTGCGTGCATACTATTTTCGGTTTCCCCTGGGAAACTAAAGAAATGATGCTGAAATATGCCGACGAGATCAACCGTTTTAAACAGATCAAGTTTGTAAAATTCCATCACCTGCATATTGTTGAAGGCTCGGTAATGGGCGTAAAATACAAACGCGAACCATTTCACCTGTTTGGTATTGACGAATATGCCGATTTTCTGTGTGAGCTGTTACCGCTTGTTCGCCCGGATATCGTGATCCAGCGCCTCTTCGGTCTCAGCGACCGCGAACTGCTCATCGCCCCCAACTGGGGTTTGAAAAAATCAGAGATCCAGTATTATATTGATCAAAGGATTTTGAGCAAGGGCGTGGTGCAGGGAAGTGGTCTGAACCTTGATTTATAGGATTTGAGGATTGTCAGGATTTTTTATGCTGTGGTAGTTTTTCAGAAAAAACGAGGGTTTGTCTGCCGTTGTTGGTGTTGTCACCAACAACATTTACCCCTCGGCTATCAATGGTAAAGCAATTAAGAATATGATGTATTGAACAAATAGAAGTTGTTGGTGACAACACCAACAACGGCGAGAGATTACTCGGATTTGCAGGTAAAATCCATCAATCCGGCAAATCTCCCAAAATCCCGGTTCAGGTTTAACGAATAAGCAAATCAATGCTCTTCTCTCTGCAACTAAAAGCTGCCACTGCAACTTAAAATATCACACTTGTTAGCTGTTACTTCCTAAACATTGGTATCCCTTTTGCAAACATTTACGTATAATTAAATTGATCTGAAAGTTAAAATCGTCTATTTTGTCACAAAGAGCACAATCCAATTATATCCCGGCATTAACTGGTGTAAGGGCCATGGCGGCCTACCTGGTTTTCATTTCGCATTTTGCCTATGTGTTTGATGAGAAATTTCCCCACTCTGTGCAACGTTTCTTTAACGAGTTCCATATCGGGGTTACCATTTTCTTTGTGCTTTCGGGCTTTTTGATCGCATTTCGTTATTTTGATAGTTTTAAATTAACAAAAGCCTGGTTTCTGCAATACCTTAAAAACCGGGTGGCGCGCATCTATCCCATGTATGCATTGCTTACCATTGGGGCGTTCATAGCTTATCATTTTACGCAAAGTCCAACAGTAACGGCAGGGCAAAACCCGGTGGTTATGTTTTTCATGAATATCGTTTTTGTGCGCGGCTTTTTTGATCAGTTTAAGTTTACAGGCATTGCACAGGGCTGGTCGCTCACGGTTGAAGAATGTTTTTACTTTTCGGCGCCATTTATTTTCCTTATCGCCACTAAATACAAAAAGTTTTATATACAGCCTATCGCGGTTACCGGTTTAGGGGCTTTGCTTGTATTCATCTTTAGTCATGTAAACTGGTTCGGTTTCTTCGGCAACTTTACGTTCATGATGCTGTACACCTTTTTAGGCCGATGCTTTGAGTTTTACGCGGGCATTCAGCTGGCGCTTATTGTTCGGAAACAAAAACTGGAGGGTACAAGCAAAAAGAAGTTCACTTACCTGGGTTTTTTCATGATCTTTTTTTGCGTGTGGATCATGTCCACCTTGACCATCCCGAAAGGATATGAGGCAGGCTTGCATAATCCCTGGGGCATTATAACTAATAACTATCTGCTGGCTACCTCGATTGCCATTTTCTTTTATGGTCTGCTCACCGAAACTACCCTCCTTAAAAAGTTTTTAGCACACCCTTTTATTGAACTGCTGGGCAAAAGCTCCTACATATTTTACCTGATCCACTTAGGCTTTATGTACAATTTCATCCATCAGGGCATGAACAGTCTTAACGATTATGTTTTTGAGCTTTATGATAAATGGGGTGTCGACTGGCATTCGCCTTTTGAGTATGATAGCTTAAACCTTTTGTATGCCTTTATCGTTTTAAATGTCGTTTCCATAACGTTGTTTAAATTAATTGAAGAACCACTTAATCATTATATCCGTAAGTCTGATTTCCTGATTAAAAACAAAGCACGTAATCCCGAAAATGAATCAGCTAAGATTAAAGCCTAATTACAACATGTTAAAAAACGCTAACAAATTACTGATTATTGCTTTCGCTTTACTGACCTGGTGTGCCGCCCTACCGGCCATGGCCCAGGAAACTGAAAAAGATCCGGCGGAGAATACCGGCAAAAGCGGTGGTGATGATGAAGTATCAACGGTATTAACTATCAATAATAAGGATGGTATATTCAGTTCAACAGCCTCGTTCAGCTTTGAAATTAAAAACACTTATGATACTAACCAGGAAGGCAGCATATCATACAATATCACTACCGAAAATGGGCAAATTGTTAAAACCCTGTCAAAGCCGGTAAACCTGGGCAAAAAAAGCACTTCCAAATATGATTTTGAGGTACCCAACCTAAAAACAGGTTTTTACAAGGTTAACATGATGATCAATGTGAGCGATTATGACGATACCACTCGCCGCGCTTTTGGGATCAGGCCGGAGGAAATCAGATCACAATATGCCAGGCCGGCCGATTTTGACCAGTTTTGGCAAACCGCTAAAGATGAGCTGGCAAAGGTAAAACCCAACTACAAAATTACCGAAGCACCATCCATGAACACCGGAAACCGCAAGGTTTACGAAATAGAGATGAAATCGCTGGATAACCTTACCATCCGCGGTTACATGACGGTACCTATCAGCAAAAATAAAAACAAGAAATTTTCGGTACTGCTGGGTTTGCCCGGCTACCAGGTAAAGCTATATCCCATTGTAGGTGATGACCCCGACCTCGTGATCATCACCCTAAACACGCGCGGACAAGGTACCAGTCGCGATGTGATCCACACCGAGCGGGATGCCTTTATCTCCTATCATATTGAAGATAAAAACAAATATGTGATGCGCGGCGTAATTATGGATTGTGTACGCGCTGTTGATTTTATTTACGCGCAGCCCAATTTAAGACACGATCAGATCCTGGCAACCGGCGGTAGTATGGGCGGTTATTTATCGCTTGCACTTGCCGGCCTTGATCATAGGGTTACACTTTGCTCGGCACAAAATCCTATCATGAGCGATATCCGGAACCTGGTTGGCACCGTTGAATGGCCCATTAACGACATTAAAAAATATGTTTTAAGTAAGCCTGGCGTAACATTTAACCAGGTACTCAACAACCTTGACTATTACGATACCAAAAACTTTGTAACAACCATAAAATGCCCTACTATTTTGGGCTTAGGCCTTTTGGACCCATATGTACCACCAGGCAATGGTTATGCGGTGTTCAATTCGATGCATGGCGATAAGCACTTAATGGTATTTAAAAACCTTGGGCACGAGGTAAGCCAGGTATATAAGGATTATGAAGGCCGTTGGATGCGCGACACCTTTGGTTTATTTTAAAACGATTAAAATCTACACACATGACCTTGAAAAATACTTTATCAAAATATTTGCTTACGGGGATAGTAATATTTGCCTTAGCCACAGGTAAAAGTTATGCCGGAGGTTTCCCGGTAAGGCCGGGCAGGATCTCGCTGTCGCCCTCGGCAACTTACTTTTTTGCCAATAAAGCCTGGGATGCCGACAGCCATAAAGGCGCATTTGCCAATAACGGCAAGTTCAGTTCATGGAGCTATTCCTTATATTCGGAAGTTGGTTTAAGTCGCAGGTTTACCCTGTCGGTACTGGCACCGTATGTGATGAACACCTTTAGTACAGATCTGGGCACCAGCAAAAGCTCAGGTTTCCAGGATCTGGAAGTGGGTATCAGGTATTACCTGGCCAATATCAACTATAAATATTATTTCAGCCTACAGGGTACGGCTATTGTACCTATGTATACCAACACCGCGCTGGGCTATAACCAAAAAGGGGCCGAACTTAAACTGGCCTTTGCAGGCAGCGGGCATTTATTCGGCAAAAACTCATTCTTTATCCTTGAAAACGGCGTGCGCGAATATTTTGGCTATGAAAGCGTTTTTCAGGACAGGTACAACGCCACATACGGCTTAACACTTGATAAAAAGTTCCGCGAGCAAATTTCCTTAAGTGTAGGCGGCTTTTATGCCACCAGTATCAATAAAGATTTTAACGTAAACCCAAGCGCCAGTAAAAACTTTGCCTTTAACCAGGTATCGCTAAGCTACGGCCATGCATTTGCCAAAAGCCTGTCGCTGTTTTTAACCGGCGGCACCTTCGTTACCGGGCGAAATACCGGCGCGGGCACCAGTTTTTCGGCATCACTTAATTACCGGATAGATACGAAATAGCCTTATAAAAAGCTAAAAGCGGAAGGCATAAAGCTTAAAGCAATAGGGTAGTCAAAAAACTTCTTTAGATTCTGCTATGCTAAATCTGCAGAAGTTTTTTCCATTTCAAACAGGTTCAACACCTCATCCCAATTGTAAACGCGCACATGCTGGTGTTCGTGTTTATTGTGATGCGCGTTAAACATAATCGCCTTGCCGCTGCAATAGTCGAGGTTTTTACAATGGTCATCTATCATGTAATCGGTATGGATGATACTTTTATCGCCACACAGCACAATATTACGCCAGCTGATAAACGGGAAATATTCCTGAAGCCATTCCAACTTTTCGGATAACGACAGCGGGAATTCCGTTGCGGCGGATACAATGTATACCTCGTAATCTTCCATCAGTTTTCTAACAGCCTCAATAGCGCCGGGCATAACCGGCAGCGTACGGAAAAATCCGGGCAGGTTCAGGGAAGCCTTCGTTGCAGCATCTAAGGGAAAAGCCTCGGCATGTGATAAGCCATCAATAGCCTCAAGGGTTTTCGTAATACCGTACAACTGTTCATAATATTTGATCAGTTGCGGCTCAACATCGGCCATAACACCGTCCATATCGATGGCGATAGTTTTCTTTGTTTGCGTTTTCATGCAACAAATCAAAACAAAATTGCAATATTTTGCAAATTATTTATAAATTTGCATCATATTGCAAACATGGTAAGAGAAGAAAGACTCCAGATCATTTTAGATCACGTATCAAAAGACAACAAAGTTATGCTTGCCGAACTGAGCGAAAAACTCAATGTTTCGGAAGATACAGTACGCCGGGATATTAAAGTATTGGCCGACCAGAAGTTGCTAACAGCAGTAAGGGGCGGCGCGGTTGCCCACTCTCCCATTCCGCACCATTACCGCGCGAGGGAAAAGCATGATATTGCCTCTAAGAAAGTCATCGCATCAAAAGTGTTGAGTTTTTTAAAAGACGGACAGGTTGTACTTTTTGATGGCGGTACATCAACATTAGCTGTGGCTGAAAGCCTGCCAGATGACTTGAGGATCACCGTAGTTACCAACAGCTTTCCGGTTGCAAGCGCGCTTGAAGATCATCCAACGGTTGAGGTCATATTTGCCGGTGGGCGTCTGTATAAATCGTCCTTTACTACCATCGGCCATGAAACCATCAATGCCTTCAGGAATATCCGGGCCGATCTTTGCATTTTCGGGATTTGCAGTGTGCACCCTGCCATCGGCATCACAACCAGGGATTATGAAGAGGCCGAGATCAAGAAAACGATGATAGAAGTATCGAAAGAAACTATCGCCTTATCCACCTTAGAAAAAATAAATAAAGCCGATTCTTATTACATAGGCCCGGTAACAGAACTGGACACCATCATTACCGATGTATCCCCCGACAATGAAGAACTTTCGGCATACAAGGAAGCAGGCATTAATATTATTTAATATAATACTACCGCGGGCTTTCGGCCCGTGGTTTAATACTTGTACTTCCCAAACAGATCCTCTATCGCGCTGGTACGGTAATCAAAGATCTGTTCTACCTTGCCTTTAACAAAAACGTTGTTCGCCAGCCTGCCAATCGCGCCATAAGGGATAGCATAATGTAAAAGATCGGTCATGTGAACACCGCCATTTATTTCTTTAAAATGGTGCTGATGATGCCATAGCGCGTATGGCCCGAAACGCTGCTCATCAACAAAATACTTTTTATCATCAACATGGGTGATCTCTGTCATCCAGTTCATTTTAATACCTAATAACGGCGAGATCTTATAAGTGATGATCATTCCGGGGTACATTTTTGTCTCGGCGGTATAATCAGATGTTACTACGAAGCTCATGTCACTGGGTGTGATCTTAGCCAAATTTAATGGCGACGAAAAAAAATCCCAGGCCTGATCAAGGCTGATAGGAATGGATTGTTCTTTTTTTAAAACGTATGTTTTCACGATGACGTAACAAGAAGGGACGGATAAGTGTTTTGGTCGACTCGCCCAATGGGCTATAAAATGATGTCATTGCGAGCGTAGCGCGGCAATCGCATGCCATACAGAACCGCTCTGCGTCCGTGCGATTGCTTCGTTCCTCGCAATGACATTTTTTTCTGATCCTACCGATCTTCCTTCCCTATTGGCAAATCCCTTCTTGACCATTCGCTCCAGGAGCCAACGTAAAGCTTTGGGCCGCTGATGCCCGCGTAATCCATACCCAGTAAGGTATGACAGGCTGTAACACCCGAACCGCAGTGAACTATTACTTCGCTATGCGCTACATCGCCAATTGCAGCATCATAAGCCTTTCGCAACTCATCAGCGGGTAAATACCTACCGTCGGCACCGAGGTTGTTGATATAAGGCAGGTTTAACGCCCCGGGGATATGACCGGCTATCAAATCCAAAGGTTCAGTTTGGCCTAAATAACGTGGTGTTTCGCGCACATCAATTACCAGTCGTGAGGGATCCTGTGCAGCTTCTCCGGCCTCCGCTATCTCAACAGTATTTGCATATTCGTGTGTTACCGGGTACGGATCAACGGCAACCGGGGTATAAACTTCAGTGCTAAATGTTATACCTGCATCTTTAGCGGCCTGTAAGCCGCCATTTAGTACCTGTACGTTTTCATGACCAATTGCCCGCAGCATCCACCACAAACGTGATGCGCTGAACGCGCCTGATTTATCGTCATAAACCACTACGTGACTGTCGGGTGTAATGCCCCAGTTACCTAACAGTACGGCAAACTCCTGTATATTAGGCAACGGATGTCTGCCGCCAAAGGCAGGGTCATCGGGTTTAGTGGTAAGGTGCTGATCAAGGTCGGCGTAGATGGCGTGGTTTAAATGGCCTGCCAGGTAACGCTGGTAAGAGTCCTGCCCTCCGCGGGCATCAATAAGAATAGTATCCTGTGCGGCTAAAGCCGGGTCGTTGATTTCAATAAGTGGCGACATAGGTATATCTGATATGTTTTAATATCAAATATAGATACACGCTTTGGGTTTCGGCAAATTTACTGCACTATTTTATTGGCGCAGTATGAGCTTGCAAAAGCCTCGGGCTTGGCCTTAAACACAAAACCCATGCTCAGGATGTAACCCATAGCCTCGTGCAGGGCCGCGTTACTTTTAAACATCGGGTTGGTGTTAATGTCGGCATGTACCTCAAGCTCCACATCATACAGGTCGAGCAAATCGCAAAGCTTGTAAGCAATGTCGATAGACTTCTGCACCTCGCTCAGCATCCTTTCTTTAATGCTCATTTTTTGCGAAGTACGCTCCTGGTGTATGAACATAAAAGCGCCGCGTTTTTCGCGCAGAAACACAATCACCGTTGCAAAATCCGTTACGGATCCTTTAACTTGCGAGTCGGTGCCTATACATACTTTTAGCTTGTTGCCAAGGAGGGCTTCGCGTTCAATTGCCTTTTCAACCTCTTCCATAATGGGCGATTGGATTACTTCGCCGCTGAATTTTCTCCAGGTCATAAAAATTATTTTAGGTAAATTTTAGGCGACCTCTTTTATGGGTCTATAAAAATAAGCGATAACGTTTCATATTAACGTAAATAACGTGTGATTTATTTGTTAACATTTACCTGATTATTAACAGGTTGGTTGCATTTCGAATATCGGATTTGGGATTTCGAAATTAAAGAGGAAGGAGTTTTTTTACTGGTCGAAGTTTAGCGATAGCGTAACTTCGTCCCAAAACCGGGCAAGCATTCTGCTTGCGGAAGCGGAAAAGTAAATTGATTGTATAGTTAAGCTGAAAGCTTAAGGCATTTTAGGACGAAATTACGCTATCGCTAAACTTCGACCAGTTGGGGTGTTCGGAAGAGGTTCGAATTCCCTCCTTGGGGAGGGGTGCGTTGGAGAAGTGTAGTGGCAGGGAGGGGTTTATCCGCTATTTTGACGATGTAAACAAGTCTATGAAACCCCTCCCTACACCCTCCCAAGGGATGGAATCGCTCAATCCCGCGCTTTTTATCCGCGCGAGCCAAAAATAAAAAAAACCAAAATCGAAATTCCGAGATCCGAAATCAGGACAACGCAGCCTTGATCCTGTTCTCGGCTTCCAATACCAGGTCGCCAATCGAGGTTTTACCGGGCTCAATCGGTTCAAGTACCGTCCAGGTCATGGATATAAAAGTATTAAGCGGATAAAAGCCATATTGTACAACCTTCCAGCTATTTTTTATGGCGATGGGCACCAGCAATGCTTCAGGGCATTTTTTTAGCAGCATGGCAACACCTCCCGGCTGAAAAGACCGTACTACACCATCCTTAGAGCGGGTACCTTCCGGAAAGATCACTGCCGACCAGTTATTGGCTTTCATGCGCTCACCTAAACTTATCATTTCGGTCATGGATTGGCGGGAGTCTTTCCTGTCGATATTAGCACCGCCGCCGTGTTTCAGATTGTAACTGATAGAGGGGATCCCTTTGGTAAGCTCTATTTTAGAAACAAACTTGGCGTGATACTTGCGCAGGTAATAAATAAGCGGGGGGATATCGAGCAGGCTTTGATGATTGGCCACAAATATAATTGGCCTACCCATCGGCAAATTTTGCTTATTGATAAAAGTTACCGTATCGCCAATGATATAAAAAGTGCGGAACAGGCATAAGTTCAGGATATCAACCGAACGTTTGTGCGCGGCATAGCCAAAAAAACGAAAGCAGATCCACTGGATGGGCTGAAAAATAACCAGGGCTAAAAAAAATGCAATTATGGCAAAGGGCGACAGGATATAACCTAATAACTTCTTCATCAATGTGCAAAGTTATATTTTTTTCAGTAATGCAATAATTTACAAACGGTTTTCTGTTAGCAACAGTCGCACTTTAAGTACCGCGGCCACAGTCATGGAATCAGTAATCTCGCCATCGCAAACCATACGGTAAATTTCAGCAAAAGGCACTTTTCTGATAATCAGCTGTTCGGTTTCTTCGGGTTCGGCTTCAAACTGCTCAAGGCCCCGGGCCAGGTACAATATGCTCAACTCATCGCTTACTGAATTGCTGAGGTGCAGGCGCTGGATCTCCGTCCATTGAGAGGCTTTTAACCCGGTTTCTTCAAGCAATTCACGTTTGGCCGATTCGAGCGGATCCGTACCTTCAGGGCCACCACCTTCCGGCATTTCCCAGCTGTACTGATTTAATGCGAAGCGAAATTGCCCTACAAGATAAGTATTTAGTTCAGCGTCTAAGGGTAAAACACCAATCGCCACATTTTTAAAATGTATTTTACCATAAATACCGGGATTACCGGAAGGGTTAATAACCTGGTATTCGGTTAGGTTGATCCAGGGGTTATCGTAGATATTTTTTTGGGACGTTATTTTCCAGGGGTTATCTTCAGGGTGATGCATGGCCCTAAAAATAGACATCTTTTTATTAAAAAAATGTCATTTCGACTGAGCAGCGAGGTGCGGGCAATGGCGCGAAAGAGAAATCTTCTATATCAGGCCTTACAACTAAACCTGTAAAAGCATGGCGTAGAAGATTTCTCCTCACCTCCTGACACACAAAACCAATCCCTGGTTCGTTTGTTTTTTTATCTACTCCACTACATACTCCAGTTTCACTTGCACGTTCAGGTCTTCGTGCATCCGGGCAAACTGGCGCGGGTTGCGGGTAAAGTCGGGATCAGTGTCCATATAAATGTTGGTGATCTTAACCATTTCGGGATGCTTATCAGTACCTATATTATAGGTAAGCCCCTCGCCGCTTTCTAAACTTTGTTTTAGCTCAAGGTATTGCTTACCGGTTACAATGATCATTTTTTCGGCAGTCATGGATACTATTTATATAAATGGATAAACTACTCAAAACCGTGAGTTGATTTGCCCTGTAACATACCGGCGATACAAAATTATCGCTTACCGGGTTCTGTAACGGTTTATTATATTTACATCAAATATAACTTATATATATCCGCATAAATGATCAGTATTAAAAAATTATTGCCTTTTGCTTTATTATTGAGCGGTACTGCAGCATTGGCCCAGCAAAGCCTACCCATAGCTGTAAACTTGCAAAAAACCTACACCAAAGGAACACGCACCACAACCGGGGCGCCCGGCAAAAATTACTGGCAAAACACGGCCGACTATAAGATCAAAGTAAATTTCGACCCTAAAACCCGCTTGTTAAGCGGGACAGTTGGTATCGATTATGTTAACAACAGCCCCGATACGTTAAAGCGGGTACAATTTAAACTTTACCCTAACTTATATAAAAAAGGCTCGGTACGTCAAATGCAGGTTTCGGCCGCTGACTTGACCGATGGGGTGCAGATCAAAAGCCTTAGCATAGATAATAAAACACCC
Organism: Mucilaginibacter sp. SG538B; assembly: GCF_013376065.1. Taxonomy (NCBI): domain Bacteria; kingdom Pseudomonadati; phylum Bacteroidota; class Sphingobacteriia; order Sphingobacteriales; family Sphingobacteriaceae; genus Mucilaginibacter; species Mucilaginibacter sp. SG538B. The sequence continues at coordinate 238,834 of NZ_JABMJI010000001.1, read as the reverse complement.
GACAGCGCTAAAACCCGCCGCATCAATGGTACCAACATGACGCAAAGGGTTTCCCCTATCGCTCCAAAACAAAAAGTACATTTTGATATCAGCTATGCTTATACATTAAACAAGGGCTCACATATCCGCACCGGTCAAGTTGATACCGGTGCATTCTTCATTGCCTATTTCTTCCCGCGTATAGCAGTTTATGACGATATTGACGGATGGAACGATTATCCATACGTTGGCTCACAGGAATTTTATAACGATTTTTGCCATTTCAGCGCGGAGATCACCATACCCGGCGACTATAAAGTTTGGGCGACAGGCGATCTGAAAAACGCCGGCGACGTTTATGACAGCCGGATCGTTAAACGCATTGCCGATGCCGGCGTAAGTGATAAGATAACTGATATTATTACCGAAGATGATATTAAAGCGGGCAACATCACCAAAAACAATCCAACTAACACCTGGAAGTTTGAGGCTGATAGCGTTACCGATTTTGTTTTTGCTGCCAGCAACCATTATTTATGGAAAGCATCGAGCCTGGTGGTTGATCCGAAAACCGGCAGGCGTACCCGCGTTGATGCGGTGTTTAACGAAAAACATAAAGATTACTATGCAGTAGTTGATTACGCCCGTAAAACGGTGGAAGTGATGAGCTACAAATTTCCGAAATGGCCGTATCCATACCAGCATGAAACCGTTTTTGATGGTTTAGACCAAATGGAGTACCCGATGATGGTGAATGATAATCCGCTGGAAGATAAGGCCGATGCCATTGAGCTTACCGATCATGAGATCTTTCATACCATGTTTCCGTTTTACATGGGTATTAACGAAACCAAATACGGCTGGATGGATGAAGGCTGGGCAACCATAGGCGAATGGCTGGTAAGTCCGGAGATTGATCCGTCTATAGTTGACCCATATGGTGTTGCCGCAGTTGAACAAAGCGCCGGCCACGAGGTTGATGTGCCGGTAATGACACTTACACCAATGCTCACAGGCCCTGCCGGTTTTACCGACAGCTATCCCAAACCAGGCCTGGGCTATTTATATGTAAAAGATATGCTTGGCGACGAGCTGTTTACCAAGGCACTGCATTACTACATTGCACAATGGCACGGCAAACACCCCATGCCTTACGATTTTTTTAATTGTATGAACACCGGTTCGGGCGTAAACCTCAACTGGTTTTGGAAAGCATGGTTCTTTGATAGTGGGATAACCGATCTCGCGATAAGCAAAGTAACTAATGCCGGGCAAAATTACAGTGCCACGATCACCAGGGTTGGCAGCAAACCCATTCCCGTAAATTTAACCGTTTATTATACCAATGGCACTACCCAGCTGGTACATAAAAGTATTGCTGTTTGGGCGGCCGGCAATAAAACAACTACAGTTAATTTCGCCGCCAAAAAAGCAGTAAAAAAATTAGTATTGGGCACCACTTATGATCCCGATAGCAATAAAAAGGACAATGTGTGGGTGAGTGCAAATTAAACTTGCCTTCCGAGACTTACGAAGTTTTAAAAACTTCGTAAGTCTCTTTTCTTAATCTCCCATCTCTGCAAAAGGCCCTAACGGAACATAAAATGGGTGTCATGCTGAGGTCCTCGAAGCATGGTGTGTAGGGCCTCTGCGCACGAGTCTTCGACAGGCTCAGACTGACGGCCCCCTTATCTCTGCTGATATGCCCTCATCAGTTCATCCACATCAATCCCATTGATTTTCATACCGGCTATATCACAATCGGTAATATCAACACCACTTAAGTTGCAATCGGTTATTGTGCTGCCCTGCAGGTCACAGTTCTCAAATTTAAGGGGGCGTTGTTTTGCAGCAGGATCATAAGCCGGATGACCTTCGGGCGGCATACCTATATCATGGATATAAGCACCGCCAAGCTGGGCGTATTTTATTTCCAGGTCACTCAAATTGGCATCTTCAATTTTAAGCCCGGTTATACAAACATCCTTAAAGCTTGCATTGTTCATCATCGTTTGCTCAAAGCTTGAACCATTAAGCAGAGCGCATTTAACATCAAGTATCTTTTGAGTTTCTTTTATAACAATAACTTCGGGGCTGTTAGCTGTTGAGTTTTCCATGATTCATTATTGATTTATTCAAAGATGCTGAAAATGAACGCCAAAGCAAGGTTATACACGCGACAAATAACGGGTGTATTTGCGACAAGGTTGTGCTGTCGCTAAGTCGCAAATGCGCTAAGTTAAAATCTTTGCGGCTTAGTGCCTTTGCCTGAAATTTGAATACATACTGATATATAATTTCGTAAATTCAAATACTTTATCAAAATACCATGATCCTGCTTCGTTATATCCAATCACTACTGCTTGTTGTGGCCTTTATTACACTTGTTCATACCTCATCTTATGCGCAACAAAAATCCAATCCTATTTCACACGCTAAATGGCTTATCGGCAGCTGGAAAAATCAATCGGCAAAAACAGTGGATATTGAAACATGGAAAAAGCTTAACGACAGCACCTTTATCGGCAGAAGCTATTCGTTGACTGGTGCAGATACGGTATCATCCGAACATATCCGACTGGAGCAACATAAAGGCAAGCTTTACTATATCCCAACGGTAAAAAATCAAAATGGCGGCAAAGCGGTAACTTTTACGCTTACCTCATCTAACAACAAACACCTCGTTTTTGAAAATCCGGAACATGATTTCCCGCAAAAAATAACCTATACCCAAATCACTAACGACTCGTTGGTGGCCGAAATATCGGGGACAAGGAAAGGCAGGCAAAAGGCAATACAATTCCCAATGAAAAGGGGCAAATAAGAGAGGAGTGGCTTTATATCTATTGCAAAAATTCGGCTATATCACGACCATAAAATTCTTTAAACAGTTTCCGGAAATAAGCCGGGGTTTCAAACCCTGCTATATAAGATATTTCGGCCACGGTACGGTATTTACCACTATTGATTGCCTCCATCGACATCAGTAAACGGATTCGCCGGATATAATTATTTGGCGTAATACCCGTGGTGTTTTTTATGCGCCGATGCAGTTGTCTTTCACTTAAACCCATTTCATTACTTAACAATACAATGATCAAATCAACTTTTCCAATATATTTTCTTACCAGCGTTTCAAGCTCATAAAGCCAAAGCTGATCGGCAATAGAAAGTTCACTGATTGGCTTTAGATTATGTGTATTTAACTCCGCCCCTCTTTCAATTTCGTTATTTTTTACCGATACGAGTGATACTTTGCTAAATTCTTCCAGTTTCTTTTTATCGGTAATATTCCTGGCAATAGCAAAAACCAGCTGCTGTTTTTGTACCGGCATCGAGATCCATGAAAGCCATACTATTTCTCCGCTTTTGGTTACATACCTGTTTTCAAAATTATACAACGGATTGTTTTTCTTTATACTCTCACGTTTACTTGCGGTGATGCTTCTGTCTTCGGGATAAACAAATGAATCGATAGGCCTTGCAAACAGTTCGCTTTCGGTATAACCTAAAGTTTTGGAAACAGCCGGGTTAATTTTTTTAAAGTAACCATCAAACCCGGCAACACATAACCAATCGGGCGACAAGCGAAAGAAGTATTCCAGATCAAAAATCTCATTGAAGTTTTCCATATAAATTTCAGTTCCTCTTGTAAGGGAACGCAACACATTTGGTAATTAAAAGCAATATAGCCACAGGTTGTGAAAAGGCAAATTCAAAAGAAACCATTTTTTATGATACCCATAAATATTTAACATAAACTGGCAGGATTCTTTAGTAAAATGTCAGTAATGTTAACTTTTCCAAACCGGATTTTATCTGCTTAAAGTGAAACAGCCAACCGCTATATCCCGTTATGCAAAAGCTTGATTATTCATAAACCAGTGGCGATAGTACAATTGAGTGTTTTTTCATATTATTACGGATAATATGAAAACCCTATACCAAAACACAATTAAACTCATTCCCTTCGCTTTACTGGCTATATCATTACAAAGCTGTATTAAACAGCCGGGAGCATGGCGAAACGACCGGATTCCCGGCGGTAAACGCGACGATTTCCACAAACTTAACGAACAACTGCTCCATGACCTCCGTACCGGCAACAGTGATGATATCAGCAATATGGAATCGCGGGAGATGCTGGACGACAAGTCAAATCTAAGGCAAATAGACTTGGTAGGCAACGCTGTTAAAATTGCCGACTATGATATTTACGATGAATATTACATTGTAAATAAACATCGCAGTACAGATACCATAGGCAATCCGTCGGCAGGCATTAACAGTTATAAAATGATCTATAATGGTATTACCCATGAAATGTACATGGCGCTTTTTTTGCCAAAGGATAAAAACCTGCCTAACCAGGAAATGATTACCGCCCTGTATGCCAAATACGATTATGGCTGGAAACTAACCTCGGTAAATGTAAATACTTATAAAATTAATGGCAAAACAGCCCCGGAGCTTTATGAGCTGGGAAAAAAGAAATACAATAAACAGCATTTTGCCGATGCCCGTTTAACCCTTGAGCTTGCTTTACAATGTACCGCCCCTAACGACTACTGGCAATACGAACACGATACCGATGCAGGCAAATTATTCCAGGATGCTGCCGAGGCAACAGTAAAACAATACCGTTTCCCGGTAGTAATTGATGGTGTTGCAGGCAAACCGCGGGTATTCCGGATTGGCAATCAGAAAACCAGCCATGGCTGGTTCCCGGTAATTTTTTATACAACCAAAGTAAACATTGCCGATACCAACGCGGTAAAAAGCGAGAACACGCAGATTGGGAAGGTTATTAACAAACTACTACCGGGTATTACTGAGGATAAGGATTATATTTTCTACTCTGCCTGCAGCAAACTGCCGCTGGGCGCCGCAAGGGTTGAGCATTTTGATATTACAGATAAGTTGAGATAACAGGCTATAAATCCCCGTCGTGATGCCGACCTTGTTTCGGCACCCCACAGGACAAGTAGCCGATTTGCTCAGCGCGATTGCTTAGCGAGTGGGGTGTTGAAACAACATGACAAACAAAAAAGGGGGCACCGGGCAAAGCCTTGCTGCAGCGATGGATGACATATCTTTGAGCCCCCCTAAATAAAAGAAGCCCCGGAACAATTAATGCTCCGGGGCTTCTTTATAATATCAAATCGATTTTATCAAATCGCCTCCAACTCCAACACTACACTGGTGTGATAAGCGCTGTTTCCGGGATTAATACCCACATTCATCAGGAAATCGCCGGTAAAAGTTAAATCCTCTTTGCCTAAAACCGAACCCGCGCCCGGATAAAGGTTAATCTCTTTTACACGGTATTTTTTATTAGGGTCGAGGCCTTTTAGGCGTACAGGCACTTTGGTACCCGAGCCGTACCGGTTATTCACCAGGTAGTTAAACATTACTGCCTTTGATTTATCGTCGTTTACATACATGATAGATGCCGCGTCGTTATCCCATGGCGAAGCTAAGCGGTACTGGTCGCCGTGCCAGATCACATCTTTTAATGCATCATAATTTTTCAACGCCGACTGACAGAAACTCAGCTCGCTTTCACTTAATTTGCCTATCACAATATCAAAACCCATTTTACCCATCATGGCCACATCCACACGGTATTTGATGGGTTGTTTGCCCCAATCGGTAACATGGTTTGAGCTGGTGATAGCCGGGTAGAAGAATGAATACTCCCACTGGATAAATACACGTTCCAGCGGATCAGTGTTATCGCTTGGCCAAAACTCTGTAAAGTATTGCAGTGCACCATAGTCAACACGGCCGCCGCCGCCCGAGCAAAGCATCAGAGGCACTTTAGGATATTTGGCACGAACGCGTTTCAATACATTGTATAAACCATTCACATAATCAACATAAATGTGCGACTGGTCTTTTTTCAGGTATGCTGAATACGCGTTATAGATTACCGCGTTACAGTCCCATTTGATATAAGCCAAATCAGGATTTTTGGTGAACAGACCGTCAACCACGCCAAATACAAAATCCTGCACTTTAGGGTTAGCCAGATCAAGCACCAACTGGTTACGGAAGTATTTTTCAGGACGGTTGGGCTGTTTAATCACCCAATCAGGATGGGCTTTGTACAGGTCGCTGGCAGGGTTAACCATTTCCGGTTCAATCCAGATGCCGAATTTTACTCCGTTGGCCTGCGCTTCTTTCACGAGCGAACTGATGCCATTTGGAAGCTTTTGTTTATTTTCCTGCCAATCGCCCAAACCTGCATTATCGCCGTTACGCGGGTGGCTGTTGCCAAACCAACCGTCATCCAACAAAAACAAGTCGACGCCCAGCTTTTTGGTATCTTTTAGCAGGCCGGCAAGTTTGCTCTCGTTAAAATCAAAATAGGTTGATTCCCAGTTATTGAGCAAGGTAAGCCTTGAGCCGTTACCGTCAACAATTTTGTATTGGCGTGCCCAACTTTGCAGCTTGCGGCTGGCGTCGCCCTTACCATGATCAGAGTAAGTGTAAAGGAAAGCTGGCGTAGTAAATTCAACACCTGGTTTTAAATGATATTCGGAAGCGGCATTGTTAATCCCTGCAATAATTTTCAGGTTATTGGCTACATCCAGCTCAAAATCAACCCTGAAATTACCCGACCATTCCATAGCGCCATAAAGCACTTTGCCTTCGTCCTCAGTAGCAGGTTTATCCATCGATATGGCAAACATCGAATGCTCATACAAGTTGGCACGGGTACCCAGTTTGCTATCGATAGTTTTGATCCCGTGAGTTAAGCGGGCTTCTTCGGGCTGCATTTCCATAGCCCAGTTGCCATGGTATTGCTTCAGCCAAAAACCGCCGGTAGTATTACCCTTCAGGTTTAAGTTAGCCGACGCATATTTATCAAGCGTTACTATCCCCTTTTCGTTATGTTTAATAACCGACCATTGCTCGGTAACATCCTCTTTAAAATAGGTTTTGTAGTATAGCTTTACTTCAAAATCATAAGCAGGATCTTTCATGGTAACCACCAGTAATGAAATATCATCACTTACCTTGCTCACCATATGGCTTACATAGGTCAGGTTCAATGATTTATTGCCATCGGCATGGGTAACTGTAATAGCCGGCTCACCCAGACTGGCTGAGCCTGATGGTGTGTAAGCATCGTTTTGTACGCCCGAATCATCGGCTTGTTTGTACATTTTTGAGATGCCTGCATACTCGGCTGTATTGGCAAGCTTTGCACCCAGGTACACCATGTTGAGGTGTTTTTCGGCATCGGTTTGTAATACAATAGCATTGTGCTGTGTTTCAACAGGGATGGTTACATCCTGCGCTGCTGCCCTGCCGGCCAACAGCATTGAGCCTGCGAAAAGCAGGCCCAGTGGTAAAGTTTTTCTTTGAGTAGTTCTCACGTGTGATTTTTTGGTTTAACCGGCTGCTTCGGTAATTTGGTTTATCATGTTTTGATGTATCCTTGCTCCAAAGTGCCCGGCATCAAGTTTCAGAACCTCGGTAAAGGCCTTTTGTGCCTGCTCGAAATCACGTAAACCGAGGTATCCCAGTCCCTGTAAAAAGTAGCAATGCACGCGGTTCCTTACCTGCAGATCATCTTCAAAAATGAGCAAATTTGGCAGCGAGACGGCAAAGTAATCAATTTTTACGTTATCATCCATGTGCCCGATACCATAATTAAGCAGTTTTTTGAAGATTCGTTCGGCCGATGTACTGTCACCCAGACATTTTTTAGCTAAACCCTGATAAAAGATCTTATCAGGCTGCTGATCGTTATAAAAAACAGCAGCTGTCGGGTCTTCCAAACCTATGGCTGCCTGCTCAAAATAAGCCTTTGCCTGTTCAGTTTGCTGCAGGCCTTCATGGGCCTGGCCCAGCCAGTAAAAGATATCATTTTCCTGTGTGCCGAATAGTTTACCCTCGCCTAAATTATGTGGGTAGGTTTGTGCCTGTGTTAACTGTTCAATGGCTTCATTGTATTTGCCATCGCGGATGTTTTGCTTGGCCAATTCAACCAAAGCTGCAACATATTGCCCCGAAGCTTTGCCTTCGCCGCCCTCCCATGGGTGGAATGTTCTTTGCATCACCTGTTCAAACGCGGTTTGGTACTCGCCTAAAAAGTTATACAGCGTTGCACGCTCTAAATAAACATCATCACGAAGTTTGGCAGTCTCCAGATTAGCTTCAACAAAATTCAGTCGTGCTTCTGCAGAATAGTTCAGCTTTTTGTAAAGCTGGTCAAGTTCCATCAGTACACGGGCATCTGTTCTATCCAGCGCGAAGGCTTTTTCAAAACAAATTAAAGCTTTTGCCGGGTCATTACGTTTATTATAATAGGCTATACCCAGATTCCTGAATACTGTTGGGAAAGTATCATCAAGCTCTGCCGATGTTTCCCAGGTCGCGATGGCATCATCATACTGCAGTTTGTCATAAAACAGGTTACCTAAATAATAAGGTGCTTTGGCATCGGTGGGCACAAGCTCAGCGGCCAGTTTCAGTATGCTGATCTCTTCCAGCCTATCGGGGAAGCACAGGTACGAATCGGCAGCTGAGGCCTGTTTAAAATATGCAGAAGCCTGTTCATTATTGCCTAACCTGTACGCAAAGTAGCCCAGGTAATAATACACCATCGGACTGGTAGCATCACCGTTCACCGCATAATTCAACAAATCTGCAGCTTCCTGGTACAGGCCGGCATTGGCGTAATCAAGCGCGTATTCAATGTAATTTTGGTAATAACCGCGCGATAGTTTAATGAGTTCATTAAGGGTGACAGTGCCTTTTTCTTCATCACCCAAAGCTTTGTAAGCATAAACCAGCTCAAACAGAGCGCCCAGGTTAAACGCATCCCTTTTTATTGCCGCTGTAGCTACCTCGACAGCATCTTCAAAACGCCCGAGCTTACGGAAAGCCGCCGAGCGCAAAACATAGGCTTTACTGTTATTGGCATTTCTATCTAATGACGACAGCGAGTGATCAAGCGCCAGTTCGTAATCGCCGTTTTCAAGGTCTATCTGCGCTACCGAAAAATAGCCGCTATCTTTCCAGGCATTGCTCCAGGTGGCTTTGTAAAATGCTTTGTAAGCATCCTCTTTTTTGCCGAGGAATTTCAACGCCAAACCTAAATTGTAATAACACTCGCTATCATAAGGATTAGGGTTACGCTGGGTGATGGTTTCAACCGCCTTGCGGAAATAAGGTTCGCTTTTAGCAAACTGTCCGCGGCGCAGGTACCACAAGCCTAAAGCATTATTATTGCGGATGTCTTTCGGGTCACGGCGCAGGGCTTCCTCATAGTAAGGAACCGGGCTATAAGTAGCATGACGGTACTGCTCCAGGTGCTGGCCCGTTAAAAACAACTGCTCGTTATTTTCCACATCGGCAGGCAGCAGGGCCGGTTTAGCAGCTTCAGGAATGTTGTTAAGCTTATTGCTTGATGCATCGTATTTGATCAATTCTTTGCCTGCTTCAGAATGTACGGTAAGCAGTAAAAGATTTTCGTTGATATCTTTAATGGCTATCTCGCGGGTATAAACCTGTTCTGGTACAATGCAAACTTTTTCGCTCAACAATATTTTGCCATCATGCTGCAGTTTGATGTTCAGGTTGTTTTGCTCGCCGGTTACGTAAACTTTCAATAGTAGTTTGCCATCTTTATAATCAAGTGCCAGCAGGATATCTTTGGTAGCATTTTTTACTACGCCAAGCTCGCGGTATGGCATAAAGTATTGGGTAAAATGCTTTTCCTCGTGCGGCATCAGCCAGGTAAAATCGGGTTGGTTATCGGTAAACATACCTGTCATGAGCTCAATGTACGGGCCATCCTCGTCGGTTAGGTTCCTGTCCCAGGCCAGGCCGAAATCGCTGTGGCCCCAGGTCCACTGTTTTTTGCCGGGCGATACATGATGATTGGCTACATGCAGCAAACCAGCCTGACTGTCATGCTCATATCCGCCCACAAAATCGTAATTGGAGTTGATAGCCATGTACGACGTTGGCACCGGGATATTTTTATACCTTGAGATATCTGTACCCGGCGAATAATCAACTTTATAGTAAGTACCCGTAGCTATCGGGAATGTTGATACGTCGCGCTTACCATGGTCAAACACCGCGTTCACATCCGGCGGAAAAACCGACTGGTAATCGTCATTAACTTTCACCGCCGGGTTAGCCCACCATAAAAAAGTTTGCGGCAGGGCCGAGCGGTTATAGAGCTTCGCTTTTATTTCGATGTAAGCCTTATCCGGGTGCAGCGTAAAACCGGCCATACCTTTGGTATGGAACATGCGCTCCACTTCATTAACCCAAACGGTTTTGCTGCCATCGGCATTTTCTTCAATTTTATAATCAACCGGTTCAAAAGTGCTTGGGCGATGGTGCTGTGGCCAGTTAAATTCAATACCGCCCGAAATCCAGGGGCCGGTTAACCCTACCAGTGCCGGCTTAATCACCTGGTTATAATAGATGAAATGACGGCCCCTGATTTTGTCATAAGCCATCTGGATACGGCCGCCAAGCTCGGGCAGGATGAGTACTTTGAGGTATTTATTTTCGAGGTAAAGGCCTGCGTATTCTTTATCTTCTTTTTCGTCGTAAATTTTTTCGATAACCGGGTTAGGGTACACCTTGCCGCTGCTACCCTGGTAAACGCGCTTTTCAAAAAACATGGGGTTTTTATCGGGCTTCCCTATACCGTAGGTTGGGATAACTACCTTCTCTTCCCAAACATTTACATACAAATTATTCATGTGGCTTATGATTATTAATGTCTTATTAAATTTTCTTCTAACTCTTCAAGGGTTTGGCCTTTGGTTTCTCTCACTTTTTTAAGCACAAACAAAAAGCCTAAAAAGCAGATCACCGCGTACATATAAAATGGCCCGTAAGTGCCCAGCACCTTAGCCAGTATAGGGAAGGTGAACACCAATATAAAATAGGCAGCCCATAACGATACAATGGCCACTGTTGATGCAGCGCCACGGATCTTATTAGGGAAGATCTCTGAAATAAGTACCCAGGTTATAGGTGCAAGTGAAAGCGCGTAAGTGCTGATGGCCAGCAACACAAATATGGATACCAGCCCGGCCGCCAGGTGATTTTGCAGCAGGTAAGCCAATACAATATAAAATATGGATAAGCCCAATGAACCAATGAGCATCAATGGCTTACGGCCGAGCTTATCAACCTGCCACATAGCCAGCAGGGTAAAAACCAGGTTAACAATACCAATAGAAACAGTTTCAAACAGCTGCTGGTTTAAGCTTGAACCCACCGAGGCAAAAATGGTTGAAGTATAGTTAAACACCACATTGATGCCACAAAACTGTTGAAACACAGCCAGCGTAATACCTATCAATACGGCAGGGCGTACGCTTTTTTCAAATACGGCGCGGTACGATTGCTTTTTTGCGCCGGTAAGCGATTTTTCAATAGCCTGCTGTGTTGAAGTCACAAACTCTTCGGAGCCTATTTTGTAAAGTACCTTTTCGGCATCAGCGTGCCGACCGGCCTTGATCAGCCACCGGGGGCTTTCGGGCAGGGCTATAACCCCTAATAAAAATACCGCGGCAGGTACCGTGCCCAAACCAAACATCCAGCGCCAGGCATTATCGCCGCTGTCGGCCAAAAAATAGTTGCACAGGTTGGTGATCAGGATGCCCAATACCACGGTAAGCTGGTTGATAGCTACATTGCGCCCGCGCACCTGTGCCGGGGAAATTTCGGCAATGTACATGGGGCAAAGCATTGATGCCATCCCTACCCCTATGCCCGCTGCAAAACGCAGAATGATAAAATAAGTGAGCCCGGTTGAAAAGGCAATACCCAGTGACGATACCGCGAAAATAAACGCCGCAACCATGAGACCGGGTTTACGGCCGTATTTTTCGGCAATGCGGCCGGCTATGATACAGCCCACGATACAGCCCAGCGCCAGGGAACCGGTAAGGAAGCCCTCCCAAACAGGGTCAAGCGCAAACTCCTTGCGGAGGAACGGCAGCGCACCCGATATTACGGCAAAATCAAAGCCGAACAGGTAACCGCCCAGTGCCGATATAAAGGAGATCCCTATAATATAGCCGCTGTTAAATTTTACTTCTTTTTTAAAATCGATGGTCATTTGATATTGGTTAGTTTCTTCTCTCTGTATAAATTTACTTTAATTAAAGTCCGTTATTAAACAAGCTTTGGGCCTTCTGCCTTTTGCTTTTAGCTTCATATGGTGCCAAACTTGTATAAAATACTTTGATTGTATACATCGCCTGCCCGTAATACAGCCTGCGGAAAATCAGGATGATTGATGCTATCCGGATAATGCTGACACTCCAGGCACAACGCATCAAAAGGTTTCGCCCCCTGGCCAGTATGTATAGGCGTAGTGCTGCTTAAATAATCACCGGTGTACAGGAACACGCCGGGATAATCCGTATAAACTTTAAGGGCACGGCCCGATGCTTCGTCGGTTAAAAGAGCGGCATAAGTTAAGCCGTTCTCCCTGGCTCCAGTGTTGATAATGTAAAACAGGTTAAGGCCCTCAACACGGTTTTCATCTATATTAAATTTATCGCCCAGCTTGTTATTATTGAAAGCCTTTTGCCCGGCTGGTATAATTGCCCCGCTCGGCGTATAATCTTCGTGCAAATCCACAATACTATCCGACAGCAGGGTAAGTTTGTGGTTATAGATCTTACTTTTAAATGCCGATAAATTAAAGTAAGCGTGATTGGTAAAATTTGCTATCGTAGCTTTGTCGGTAGTAGCTTTATAATTGATCAGCAACTCATTATCATTGCTCCAGGTATAGATAACCATAAGCTCCAACTTACCGGGATAACCCCCATCGCCATCAGGGCTGGTCAGGGTCATCATTACGCCATTATCAAAAGCTTCGGCAGTAAACACCCTATAGTTAAAACCGCTTTTACCGGCATGGTTGGAATTTTTACCTTCATTGGCATCCAGGTGAAAAGTTTCGCCTTCGAGCTGAAATTTCACCCTGCTGATACGGTTGGCGTACCGGCCTATGGTTGAGCCGATGTAGCAGCTATCGGTTAAATACCCGTTCAGGTCAGGAAAACCAACCACCACGTTTTCAAAGTGCTGCAGCCTGTCGGGCACCACAACTGATACAATGGCCGCGCCGTAATTGGTAAGTTCAACATAGGCCCCGCTCTCGTTTTCAATTTTGAAAAGATAAACGTTATGACCGTTATGCTGCCCCCATAAACGGGTTGTGGTGTTAACAGCCATGTACGTTCAGATATTTAAATTGTTTGTTCATAAGTTATCAGCTTCATTAAACAGCCAGGTAATTTGCCTGACTTGTTTTAGCCCTAATTGGTTTTGGTAAACCTACTATGAAACAGGTGTTAAAAAAATGGATATTCTTTAAAAAGTGATGGATAATACTATCATTTGCCGGCAGGTATTAAAATCTTGCCGGGATAAAAAAAATAAATACCTTTAATCGCCAGTTATACAGCAACGTTATGAATGTGATAGCCGAACCTAAAAAACGGATCAAAGAAGGCTTTATCGGTCAAAAAATGATCGTATTGCCACCAAACATAAAAAAAGCCATCACCAGCAATGCTTTGATCAAAGGCTTTTACCTTACCGCTATAGGCTATTACCCAAAGGCGGCCTTTCATGACCGTGAACGCCGTACAGGCAGCAACGAATATATTTTTCTTTATTGCGTTGATGGAGAAGGCTATGTTTATTTAGGGGGCCAGGACCACACCCTTAAACCCAATACTTTTTTCATTATCCCCCGTAACGTGGCACATCGTTATAAAAGCTCGGAAACCAATCCCTGGAGCATTTACTGGGTGCACTTCAGCGGGCTAAATTCGCACCTGATCTATGAGCGCTCGCTCGAAAACGGGCAGCCTGCGGTACAATCCGTTCCCTACGACAGCAGCCGGATCAAGCTGTACGAGCAGATCTATGCCGTGCTTGAACACAGCTATCATGAAAAAGAAATGGAGATCGTTAACATCAACCTGCTCAATTTTATCTCCTCGCTGGTGTATTATAAGCAAACCAACCCGGTTGATTATGATAACGATTTTGTGAGCAACTCCATCGCTTATATGAAAAAACACATTAGTCAAAAGTTTGAAGTGATGCATTTGGCGAAACAGCAGGGAATTTCGTCATCACATTATTTGCGGCTGTTTAAACAAAAAACAGGCTCATCACCTATTAACTATTTTAACCTGCTCAAGATTCAAACCTCCTGCCAGTACCTGTACTTTACCGACAGGAGCATTAAGGAAATTTGCTCAGAACTGGGCTTTGACGACCCTTATTATTTTTCAAGGCTATTTACCAAGCTGATTGGCATGTCGCCGTCAAAGTACAGAAAAACACATAAGCGATAGGCCGACGCAGGTTCGGGTTAAAGCCGGTGGCGAGAAATGCCAGGGAATAAAACAGATGACTTAGTTACTCCTCATCCTTTCACTCTCCTCTTTTGAACCGCTTTCCGGTTTCCCCCGGTTTGCCGGTCTTGTACTACCAAACGACTTTGAATAAGTAAGTTTAATTACCGGGAAACGTCTGGTTTCGGTATTGACAAGTACGTTGCTCTTTATGTCAAAAGCCTCACGTGTAAGTGTGCCGTACCGCACATGGATCTGTGCGGCACTAAACACATCGGCCACTGATAACTGCAGGCTGCCCCCGTTATTTTTCAGCTCTTTTTTGATCCCGGCATTGATCACCCCAAAACCATCAGCCCTCGTTGTGCCATTGTATGACAGGGAATTGTACTGCCCCGATACCTCTGCCGACAAGCTGCGGGGCAGCTTAAACAACTGGTTAAAATTAAAGGAACATCCGAAGTACGATTTGGTTAATGGATGTAACGTATAATCCTCCTTAAACTGCCTTAGGCCGCCAACAAAGCTATAGGTCATCTCCCACCAGTTACTTACTTTAAACGGCGCATTGGCCTGCAAGGTAAAGTAGTTTTGATACGGCAGATTTTGTGGCGAAATGAACAAAATATCGTGCGCGGGGCTTTCGCTGAGCTGATAGCGGGCTATGGCATTATCATCCCGGCTGTAAAGCAGGGAAAAGCTATAGTCGCCATAGTTATAGCCCAGTTTTATATTATTGGTGATGGTTGGTTTAAGAAAAGGATTGCCGGTGTAAACCGCCGTAGGGTCACTGTATGCAAAGTATGAGGCCAGGTCGTCATATGATGGGCGGCTGATCCTTTTGGTATAGGATAGCTGCAGTTCGGACCGGTTGTTCAGCTTTTTGGTAAACAGCACTGTGGGGAACAGTTTTCCAAGTTTACGGTCTACAATGTTGCCGCCGGTTTGTGGGTTATCCATATTGGTATAGGAATATTCATAACGTACTCCTGTGTTAAGGCTTATGTTTTTACCAAGCTGCCAGTTTAGGGACAGATAAGCCGCGCCAATATCTTCCTTCATGTAAATGTTCGCGGCGGTCTGCATATTGCGTTCCCAGGCCCCATTGTTAAAACTTTCGATACCTGAAGAGCTTGAACTGCCGGTATGCGTTCCTTTAATACCTGTTTCCAGTTTTAGTAAGGGTGATGGCTGGTTGGTATAATCGGCTTTAAACACGCTTACGTTGATGGCCGTATTGGCAAATCCGCGTTGCCTTTGCGCGCTTACACTGTTGTTGGCGTACACCTGCTCACCGTATTTGTTTACAAAGGAAGTATTAACTTCGCTTGGACTGTTATTTCCATAATGGATATAATCGGCTTCCATGCTTATCTTCTCCCCTTCCTTCAGCACATGTTCAATATTGAGCGAGCTGGTGAGGTTATCCCAGCGCCCGTTCCCGTCAATATGCCCAATGTACCTGAGCAATGAATCGGGCAGGATCTTATAGCCCGCGTTACTGTAGGTATAAGTGGGCGAATGGCTGTTGTTATAGCTCAGGTTAACGCTTATGGTAGTTTTAGGATCCAGCTTAATATCAGTACCCAGCGTGGCATTGTGATTATTGCTGATCCTTTTAGTTTTTGTGTAAAACTCTACCTCGGCATTGCCTCCGATAAAAGGCATGTACTGACTTCCGGTAATAAAAAGATCGGTATAGGTCCGGTCGTGCTGAAACGTGTAGGAGCCGTACAGATTGATATTTTTAGTATTATTACTGAGGTTGATGCCAGCAGTGCCTTTCTCGCCCATGCCGTAACCGCCGGTTAAGGAATAGGAGCCGTTTGTTCCCTGCTTTTTGCTTTTCTTCATTACAATATTGATGATGCCGGCACTGCCTTCAGCATCGTATTCGGCGGGCGGGGTGCTCAGCAGTTCTATTTTTTCAATATTATCGGCACTGGTACCGTTAAGCAAATTCATGACCTGGGTAAGCGGCATACGCACCAGGTTCCCGTTGATCATTACTGTAGCCCCGCTTTTACCGTTCAGGGCAATACCATTATCCCGGTGATCGATAGTTACGCCCGGCGAACGTTCCAGCACCTGCAGGGCCGTACTGCCTTTGGTAAGCACGCTGCTTTCAACATTTACCACTAAACCATCGCTGCGCTGCTGGTACAATGGCTTATTTGCCCGCACTACCACCTCGCCCAATTGCCGGGTGTCCTCCTTCATCACAATAACAGCAAGATATTTTGCATCCTTGTTCCCACTGATTTCAAAAGGCGATGAAAACCAGGTTTGATAGCCGATACTGCTTAACCGCAGCCGGTAATTTCCGGAAGGGGCATCCGCGATATTATAGCCTCCTTGTTCATTGGTAAGTATACTTTTAACTGATGAAGAATCTGTAGTTCTGACAAGCGATACAGTGACATATGGCAAGGGCTGGCTGCCGGCCGTGGTAACCCTGCCCGACACCTGGGCTTTTATCACTTGTACCAGGCAAACAAGTAACAGGCTGATGCATAAAGTTTTCATGTGGCGTGTGTAACCTTTTTGGTGGTTATGCCGGCAAATAAAAACAGTGCTTTAAACTTTAAAAAACATGAATGATGAGTGACATCAGATAATTGATGAGATACACAGAAGCGGGTTAATGGGTTTAAACCAAAACTATATTGCCTTTTTTACGGCTTATAAGTTAAAGCCTGCATTTGGTCAATTATTTGTGCAGGTTGATACAATAACGAAATATAAATCAGTGCAATTGCTGTATCTTTAGGTAGGATGTTGGAACGCGCTGGGCCTCAGGGTCCTCTGCGAGAGACCCTGACGGGACGGGAGCATGACACCCGTTTTTTAATCGTGTCATGGGTAGGCTGTCGAAGTGCGCGCAGAGGCCGCGTTAGGGATTGCAGTGTAAAGCCCACAGCGCGGGTAGGGTTGCGGGCAGACAAAGCGAGGACTTGTAACGGAAAGCCCGGGCCACAGGCAACGCCCATGTTTATAAAAACGACTAACTAATATAATTAATAATCAACAACTTACGACAACCCTATTACAAAAAACGAAGACAAACGACCAAAGAGATCTCATTAACCTCCACTCAGGGTCTCTCTTCCTCGGCGAGAGACCCTGAGTGGACAGGGAAATATATTTGGTGTAGAGGAGTATCCTGAGCCTGTCGAAGAATGTGCGCAGCGGCCCTGCCCGCCATGCTTCGAGAGCCTCAGCATGACACCTGTTTTTTATTATTATGATATTTAATATGAACAGTTTATCCGTTGATACATTAAACCAAAACTGGCTGTTTAAATACAAGCTGTACCACATCCCGTTTTGGTGCGTGTACCATTATTTTTGGTTCACCATAGCGGTGGCTAACCCTGTAGCAGCGGCCAAATCCATGTTTTTTTCGGCTTATAGTGTCAAGATCCTGGCGTATGTAGTTTTCCAGGCGCTGGCGGTATATTTTAACCTTTACTTTTTAATGCCGCGGTTTATGAAAAAAGAGCGGCTTACCCAATATGTAATTTATCTTTCGCTAACCATCATCGGCACATCATCACTTATTAACGGCGGCTATTATTTAAGTGCTTTTTTTGCAGGCTGCTCAGTAAAAAAAATGTTTGGCGTTGATCCGGGCGATTTCATGAGTTTCTATAATACTTCCTTCCCCTCTACCGTAGCCAGCATGACTTTGGGTATGAGTATCAAACTCACCAAAAACTGGCTGCAAACCCAGCACCGCCAGCAGCTGCTCGAAAAAGAGAAACTGGAAACCGAACTTAAATTCCTGAAATACCAGTTTAACCCGCATTTTCTGTTCAATAGCATCAACTCTATATTTTTCCTGATCCATAAAAACCCCGGTATGGCATCGGCATCACTCGCCAAATTTTCTGAATTGCTGCGGTACCAGTTGTACGAGTGTAACGACCAGCAGATCTCTTTAGGAAAAGAGCTTAGCTATCTCCAAAACTTTATCGAGCTGGAAAAGCTTCGGCAAAATAATAATGTGCATGTTACCTTTGAAGCAGATGAGCCCATGGCTGGTCATTTAGGCATAGCCCCCTTTATATTGATGACCTTTGTAGAAAACGCGTTTAAGCATGTATCCAAAGACGCGGAACACCCTAACTGGATTGCGATTAGATTGGGACTGAAAAACGATCAGCTCGATTTTTACATTGCCAACAGCACATCAAACGACCCCGAAACCGCGGTTGTGAACTATGGGGGTATTGGCCTGAAAAATGTAAAGCGCCGGCTCGACCTGATTTACCCCGACCTTCATAAGCTGGAGATCCAAAATACCGGAGACCGCTTTGAGGTACACCTGCAATTAACTTTAACCGAACTGGAACAATCATCCGCAACCTTTCAAATGGCCTCACTATGATGAACTGTGTAATAATAGATGATGAGCCCTTAGCCCGCGAAGGATTAGCCAGCTATGTACGCGAGGTTGATTTTTTGAATTTAACCGGCACCTGCGAAAACCCGCTCGAACTGATCAAGCTACTTGATCACCAGGCTATCGACCTGATATTTCTGGATATCCAGATGCCGAAGATGAACGGCATTGATTTTTTAAAGATCATGCAGAAACCGCCGATGGTGATAATCACCACAGCCTACCCAAGCTATGCATTAGAGGGCTTCCAGCTCAATGTGCTCGATTACCTGCTGAAGCCGATCACATTCGACCGATTTTTTAAATCGGCCAATAAAGCTAAAGATTATTACCGCCTGCTCAACAATTGGGTCCAGCCCGGTGCACCAAAAACGGAAGCGGATGAAGGCTACTTCTTTATCAAATGCGGTAATAAATACGAAAAGATTTACTTTGATGAGATCCTGTACGTGGAGGGGATGCAAAATTACGTTACTATATTTACTCCCAAAGGCAAATATATCACGCTGCTTAACCTCAAAAGCCTTGAACAAAATTTAGATAGCAAGCTCTTTATCCGCGTACATAAATCATACATCGTATCAACCGGCAAAATTGATGGTATTGAGGGGAATGATATTTTTATCGGTCAGCACCGCATCCCCATCAGCCGCAATTACCGCGAGCAGGTGATCCGGCAGGTTGTCGCCAATAAACTATGGGATAAAATAAAATTTTCGTGATATATTTATATATCGTTTTTAACCTTTATCCTGCTTAAGCCATGGCCAAAAACACCAACAAAACCACGGAAACCGCAGCAAGCGTAAGCGATTTCATCAATACCATTGCCGACGAAACCAAACGGGCCGACAGCTTTAAGCTCACCGCGTTGATGGAAGAAGCCAGCGGCCACAAAGCAAAAATGTGGGGCCCGGCCATTGTAGGCTTTGGCAGCTATCATTACAAATATGAAAGTGGCCGCGAAGGTGATGCCCCGCTTATAGCTTTCTCGCCCCGTAAAAGTTCTTTAACACTCTATCTTCCAGGCTTTGAGAGCAAGGAACAATTGCTGCAGAAATTAGGTAAGCACAAGCAAAGCGGCGGCTGTACGCATATTGTTAAACTGACCGATGTAGATAATACTGTGCTCAGGCAATTGCTCGACGAATCATTTAAACAGGCGGAAACAACGCATTGCAAGTAATGGCAGCATTAGCTTACCATTACTATACTTTTAATCCTTAATACATCTTACCGAATAGCCATAGTATTTCGGACTGTTATGCCGTTCAAAATAGCCTTTAACATAAAGGTCCATATACCAGGCATTTGAAGCTCCGTTGGCTGTTGTGCTCCAGAAATAGGCATCATAAGTTAAGCTGGCAAATACTCCTTGAAACGAATCGAAAATACGTCCGCCTCCCGGCAATGCGGTAAACAATGTACTATTGGTAGCACCCGTATTGGCAGACCAATGTGCAGTGCCCTGCTCCTGGATCTTTTTCCCATCTTCGCGGTCGCCGCCTAAATAATTATACAAGGTTGTCCATTCGGCATCGGTTGGGATATGAAAACCCTTCGGCGCAAGTTTTTTTGTATTGGTAACTGCATACCAGTTATACAATTTGCCATAAGTAGCCGCTATAGAAGCATCATTTTTATAGTTGCAATAAGCGCCGGTGGTAAGTCCTTTCCAGGTATTATCTTCGGTTACGTTTGGTATGGCCGTACCATCATTATAATGGGTAACTTTCAAATTTTCAATCATCCAGGTTTGCGTACCTATAGTGATTGTTTTATAAACATTACCATCCACATCGGTAACCGTTCCGGTTAAAGCGCGGTCTTCCACAGTTAAAACAGCCGTTATACTTCCCGATGTATAATTGCCATTAGCAGCCTGAGTTGCGGTTATAGTTGTTTGTCCTTTTGCTTTAATAGTGATGATATTGCCGCTTATAGCAGCCACGCCTGTATTGCTGCTGGCATAAGTAAAAGCCCCGGCACTTGTACTGCCCGGTGCAGTTATAGTAAAAGGTGCATCTCCAACTCGTTTATCGGGCAATACAAAACTATAAAGGTTAGGGGCAATCGGTCCGGCTGTAACAGTTAAAGTGGCCTTGGTCGAGTCGGCGCTATAGGTGGCAGTAGCCCTTTGTATGGCGGTAATTACCGTAGTGCCGGCGGCCTTAATGGTTACCATATTGCCGGTAACATAAGCCACAGCTGTATTGCTGCTTTTATAAGTAAACAACCCCGTGCTGTTACTGGTTGGGTTGGTTATAATAAAAGTGGGGTCACCAACCTTTTTAGCGGGAAGAGTAAGCGCTCCCAAAGTAGGCTTTAAACCCGTTACGGTGAAATTTGCGGTGATAGAATCTGTTTTGAAGTTGATTGTGGCTGCCTGTACAGCTACAATTGAAGCCCGCCCGGCCCCCACTATAGTCACTTTATTGCCTGATACCGTAGCTACAACCGGGTTATTAGTTTTAAATGTAAAAGCCCCCGTACTCTTACTTTTAGGGTTTACGAGCGTGAATACCGCATCGCCTATTTTTTTATCTGCAATGGTAAAATCAGTAAGGGTTGGCGATGACAGGCCTACCGTGAAAGTAGTTTTAACAGAATCGGCCAGGAAAGCTTTTGTCGCGGCCTGGTGCGCCGTGATTACCGAAGCCCCTGAACTTTTAACGGTTATAGTTTCGCCGCTAACAGTTGCGACTTTGGTGTTACTGCTGGTATAAGTTATGGCGCCATCGCTGGTGCTTTTAGGAGCGGTTATTTTGAAAGCTGGATCGCCAAATTCTTTTGAAGGGATAGCAAAATCGCCGAAAGTAGGTGCTACAGGTGCGGGCGGAGTAACTTTATCATTTTTACTACAACCGATAGCAAATGCTATTAATATGACAAGGCAGGTTTTTAAGGTTTTCATTAACAATATTTTGCGGCGAATATAAATATTACCAACGGGTTATTTTTATTAATTTAATATTAAATAACTATCCCACTACTGTGCCAAATTTCTCACTAATCTCCCCAGCACCTTAAAACTCTCTTCAACCACCCCGTCAAAAGCTAAACCAAAACTAATGCGGATAAAATTGGTAAACCGCCCGTCAACACTAAAGATCTGGCCGGGAGCTATGCTAATGTTTTGCTCTATTGCCAATTGATACAGTTCAAAGGCATTTACCTTTTTATCCAGCTCGACCCAAAGCGCATAGCCGCCCTGCGGCCTGCTGATCTTTGTACCTGCCGGGAAGTGTGTTGCGATAGCCTGTGTATACCGCAGGCATTGGGTATATAACGCCTTCCGCAAATGCCTCATGTGCAGGTCATAGCGCCCGGTTTCAAAAAAATGACCAATGGCTGCCTGTGTAGGTGTGGCCGAGGCTATGGAATGCATCATTTTAATATTCAGCACCTGTTCTTTAAACCTGCCCGGAATGCACCAGCCTACCCGGTAACCGGGCGCTATTGATTTGGATACCGATGAACAAAGGATTACCCAGCCATCCTTATCATAACTTTTGCAGGTGCGCGGACGGCTTTTTCCAAAATAGATCTCACCATAAATATCATCCTCAATTAAGGGAACTTGCTTTTCAGCAAGCAGGCGCACCAGTTGCTGCTTACGCTCATCGGGCATGCAAACCCCTATCGGGTTACTAAAATTGGTAACAAACAGGCATACTTTTACTGGCACTTCATTCATAGCCCGTTCCAGATATTCCAGGTCGAGGCCGGTATCGGGGCTAACCGGAATTTCCAATACTTTCAAATCCAGACTAAGCATTACATTGAAAATCCCGAAATAGGTAGGGCTTTCAATGGCAATGGTATCGCCGGGCTTGGTGAGCGCCCTTAAGCAAAATATCAAAGCTTCCAGGCAGCCCTGCGTTGTGATCACATCCTCTCCGGTAATATTACCACCCCAGTTAAAGGCGTTTTTAGCCACCTGTTTGCGCAAAGCGATGTTACCCTGCGGGTTTTCATAAGTGATATTACCTGATGGACTATTGCGGATAGATTCCATCATGGATTTACTGAGCTTGGCCAGCGGGATCAGGCTGAGCGGCGGCGATGAGCGCGAGAGCTGCAAAACGCTGTCTTCCGACATGTTACGGTAAACCATCGCAATCATTTCAGCAACGCTGGCCTGTTTAACCTTTTTAAGCGGAGGTTTGGTTTCGGGCACGCTGGTAAAACGGGCAGGCAGGTATTTTACATAGTAGCCCGATTTGGTACGTGCCTCTATCAACCCCAGGTTCTCTAACTCAACATAAGCTTTATAAGCCGTACTCATGCTGATGCCCTGCTCCTGGCTCAGCGCCCTTACCGACGGTAGTTTATCGCCGGGTTTGAGCAGGTTTTGTTTAATCTGCTTTTCAATGCGGGCGGCTATCTGCGCATATAAAAAATCGTTGTCTGTATTGAGTACCGGGCTTTCCATACAAAATCTGTTATGCTCAAAATTAACAAAACTGCATCTGTTTTGCCATTGTCGGATGTTTTTATTTTGTATTGATCAAATAATTAAGCACATGGAACTACAGGTTATCGATTATCAGCCACAACATGCCCCCTACTTTGAAAAGTTTAACAAAGCTTGGCTTGAAGAGTATTTTACCGTTGAGCCTTTTGATAAATGGGTACTGGAAAACCCCGACGAGGCTATCATTAAAACAGGCGGCAGCATTTACTTTGTCACTTCGAACCAAAAAATTATTGGCACAGTAGCATTGCGATATATGGAAGACGGCGTTTACGAGCTTACCAAAATGGCGGTTGATAAAGACAGCCGCGGGGCTGGCGCCGGTCAGTTTCTATGTCAAACCGGTATTGATAAAGCGCGTGAACTGGGTGTAAAAAAGCTGGTACTGTTTTCGAACAGGGTGCTTGAAAACGCCATCCACATTTACCGCAAACTGGGCTTTACCGAAATCCCGGTTGAGCCCGGCACCTACAAACGCGCGGATATCATGATGGAAATAAATTTTATAAATAACTAACAGCCTTCAATTTTTTGTAGAGACGCATCACATGCGTCTTTCAACGGACAAGCCCCTTAGCATACGAGAGACGCATGTGATGCGTCTCTACACCGAAAATCAAATTATCCAATCTATCTCAACTTTATGAAAAATATACTAAGCGAACAGGAAGTACAGCAACTAAGGGCCGAAACCCGGGGCACAACAAAAACCATCCACTTTAATAATGCGGGCTCATCCCTGCATCCCGATGTGGTGGTTGATACGGTGATAGATTACCTGTACGAAGAAGCGCAAAACGGCGGCTACGAAACCGAGTACACATACCGCGAAGAGCTTGAAAACACCTACAACCTCATAGCCCGGCTCATCAATGCCCATAAGGATGAAATTGCCGTAGTAGAGAACGCCAGCATCGGCTGGTGGCTTGCCTTTAACGGCATTGATTTTAAACCCGGCGATGAGATCATTACCTGCGAAATGGAATATGTAACCAACCTGATAGGTTTGCTGCACGCTAAAAAAACCCTGGGTGTTGAGTTTAAAGTAATCCCCAATGATGAGCAGGGTAATTTCCGGCTGCAGGCTTTGGAAGATGCTATTTCTGACCGGACAAAGCTGATAGCCGTAACCCACATCCCCTCAACCGCAGGGGGTATGATCCCGGTAGCAGAGATAGGCAAAATAGCGCGCAAACACAATATTTTGTACCTGCTTGATGCCTGCCAAAGCGTGGGCCATGTGCCGCTGGATGTGCAGGAAATAGGCTGCGATATGCTGGCAGTAACCGGCAGGAAGTATTTGCGGGCGCCGAGGGGTACCGGCTTTCTGTATGTCCGCAAAGAAATTCAGGATAAGCTGAAGCTGTTTTTCCTGGATGGCTTCACTACCCAATGGGTAACCGAAACTGATTTTAAACCGCGCAATGATGCCCGCCGTTTTGAAGTGTATGAGAAAAGTAGAGCCTTAACGCTTGGCCTTGGCAAGGCGGTTGAATATGCACTCAACATAGGCATTGAGCGTACCTGGCAGCGGGTGCAATATTTAGCCGGCTTACTACGTGAAAAGCTAAAAAATATTAACGGCGTAACCGTTCATGATTTTGGCGATGAGTTATGCGGCATCGTAACTTTTTCGGTAGATGGCATGGAGGCCGCAACGGTAAAAAACAAGCTGGCCGAAAAGCACATCAACGTATCAGTTGGCAAGGCGGTTTCAACCCTCATTTATATGAACAAAAACAAACTGGGCAATATCGTAAGAGCTTCAGTACATTATTATAATACCGGGGAAGAGATTGATATCTTATGCGGAGTTTTAGAGGAGTTGGTTAGAGTGAGTGTTTAACATTCGCACTATTGAGCGCCCCGCTATTGTTGGTGTTGTCACCAACAATAGCGGGTTATAGTTCAAGCGAAAAACGCTTAAACTTGCTTGATAAAAGTTGTCAACAAAACAGCTGCATCTATTGATGTTTTGTAATTTTTGAGCGCAAACTCGGCCTCATAAAAGTCGTTGTCGCTATAAAAAGCAGAGTATATTTATATTAGTGCCATAAATCATTGGCCATTGAAAGCAATCCGCGATAAAGCAGGTGAATTTTTACTTGGGTTACAGGATGTACGGGAAGATATTTTATGTACGCCTGCCCAGTTTTCTGAATATACCGTTTACCTCGTTCCTGAAGGGTCGGGTATTTTCCACGCAGATTTTGGGGCATTCCCTTTTACAGGCCCGGTGTTGTTGTTTTCGACCCCGCTGCAGATTATTTATGTAGATGAGTGCCGCGCCATAAAAAGCAATATCTTACAATTTCACAGTGATTTTTATTGTATCGAGTACCACCGCGAAGAGGTAGCCTGCAACGGGTTATTATTTAACAACATCTATATTGATCCAATAGTTGTGCTTACCCCGCAGGATGTAAAAGTGTTTGAGCTGTTACTGATGCAGATGGACGACGAATTTATGCAGCCGCAACCATCCGAAATTGTATTGCGGGCCTACCTGCAGCTTTTTTTGGCCAAGGCCAGCAGCATAAAAATAAATAGCATCAGTACCGGTGAGGATAAACCCCAAAAAGATGAAATAATGGAAAAGTTCCGGACGTTGCTTAACCAGCATTATCTTGACCTGCATAAACCATCAGATTATGCCTCGTTACTCGCTATATCTTCTGATAATTTAACCCGGCGTTGTGCCAAATACTTCCACAAATCACCATCACAGCTTATCCAGGAACGGCTTATCCTCGAAGCAAAGAAACAGCTCCATTTAACCCGGCAAAGCGTCAAAGAAATTGCCTATAACCTTAAATTCCAGGATGAGTTTTATTTTAGCCGGGTATTTAAAAAGTTCACCAAAGTATCGCCCCAAACTTTTCGCGATAAAACAGGCATCTCCATCGTCGCGGATTTGTACAAATAAAACCCCGTTTCGTCCATGTTTGCGGGGCTCATAGCGTTGTAGTTTTGCTTTATCAAAAAACAACAACATGAAAACTTCAATCATAAACACCATAGCAGGCCTTGATCAGCTTGGTAAAAAAGCAGTCCGTTTCGGAATCGTAGTCGTATTCCTTTGGATAGGCGGGCTAAAATTTTTCACTTACGAAGCCGATGGCGTTGTACCCTTTGTGGCCAACAGTCCGGTGATGTCATTCTTTTACAATCACCCAACCGAATATAAAAAACACATCAATAAAGAAGGCGAACTGATTGCTGCCAACCACCAATGGCATATCGAAAACAACACTTACGGCTTTTCTGTTGGCCTGGGTATTTTCCTGGTAACACTGGGCATACTGGTTGCGCTTTATAAAGTTGCACCAATACCAAGTATGATTGCCAGTATCCTGGTATTTATCATGACTTTGGGCACGCTTTCCTTCCTGGTAACTACGCCCGAAAGCTGGGTACCACATTTAACCGATAACCAATGGGGCTTCCCATACCTGTCAGGCCGCGGTCGTTTGGTTATTAAAGATATTGTGATCCTTGGCGGTGCTATCATGACTATGAGCGAAACCGCGCAACTTTATCTTAAACGTAAAACAACAAGTAAATAATCTTAAACCATAATATAATCATGAAAACTATAAATGTTCCCACCCGCGAACAGGTAAGTGCCGAAGCGCAGGTAATGTTTGATACGTTCACAAAACGTGTTGGTAAAGTGCCTAACCTTTATGCCACTATGGGTTATTCGGCACCTGCACTTAAAATGTTTATGGATATGGAGGATGACATGAGCAAAAGCGTGTTTACCCCCAAAGAAAGGGAAGCTATTGCCCTCATTGTTTCTGAGCTAAACGGTTGTGCCTATTGCTTAGCAGGTCATAGTATGCTGGCCATGAAACGCGGTTTTACTAAAGAACAAACCCTGGATATCAGGAGAGGCCATACAGCTGATGACAGATTGAATGCCATTATCGGTTTAGCCAAATCAATTGTTGAAAATAAAGGTAAAGGCGATGAAACCTTACTAAATAACTTTTTCGAAGCCGGTTTTGATGAAGCCGCTTTGATGGATCTTATTGCCTTTATTACCATACGTGTGTATACTAATTACGTATTTGCCAACACCGAAGTTCCAATAGATTTTCCCGCCGCCGAGCCTCTTAACTAATAGCTAAACATATCATCATGAAAACCACAGAAGAAGTAAAAGGCCAGTTAGCCAATAAGTTTTTAACAGGACTAAAAAATCGTGATTGGGAGCTCATGCGCCCGGCCCTTGCCAATGATGTGACGTGGACCCTGCCGGGAACAAGTTTGCTTTCGGGTCCTGCTGTTGGTGCCGATGCCGTGATTAAACGTGCCGGTCAGCTGCGTGATTTTGGGGTAATGGTTCAATTAAACCACATTCTATACGGATTGGATAGTGTAGCCCTGTCGCTTCACAATACTGCCAGCCGTGGCGATTTGATACTGGATGAGCAGGTAGCCATAGTTTGCGATATTACTGATAATAAGATTAGCCGGATAACTACCCATTTGAGTGATATTGAAGGGATCAATAAGTTTTTTATTGAAGGGGTGATTTAACGTCATACAGCATATCATAAACTCATTTTACGTTCCATCAGGGTCTCTCGTAGAGGACCCTGATGTCTTCGCAACGCAAGTACGCCTGTTTGGCGCATGTTATATTATAGTCTCCCGTCACAGTCAGGAACATCCGGGTCCTCTACGAGAGACCCCGATGGACAGGAGCCTGGGCTTGCTTCGTGCCTCGCAAATGACGCTTTTTTTTGAGTTGCATCTACGTTATCTTTGGGCCTAATCCCTGCAATACACATGAAATATTTCATTGTCCTTTTATTTATCTTTTTCATTGGCCAACACAGCTTTGCACAAACTCACAAAGAGCAAATTGCGGCCTTCAGGCAAAATTATAAGGATGATTTTTTAAAAGATCCGCGATCGCCGCTTAAACAGGATGACCTGCAATTTCTAAGGTTTTATGATGCCGACAGTACCTACCGCGTAACTGCTAAAGCTGAATTATTGACTAATCAACCGGCTTTTATAATACCAACCTTCAGCGGTGCAGGCAGCCAGTATGTGCGTTATGCCCAACTTTCGTTTACGCTAAAGGGTAAACCAATGCAGTTAACCATTTACAAAAGCATCGCCCTGTCGCAAAACCCTGCCTTCAGCAATTACCTGTTCCTGCCTTTTACTGATGCTACAAACGGCTCTGAAACCTATGGCGGAGGCCGCTATATCGACCTTACCACCAAAGACATTAAAAACGGCTCGATTGTTATAGATTTCAATAAAGCCTACAACCCATACTGCGCTTTCAGCAGCGGCTATTCATGCCCCAAACCTCCCGACGAAAACCGGGTTGATATGGCTGTTGAAGCAGGTGAAAAAAACTTTGGGAAAGGGCATTGATCTAAATCTGCATTAAACAAGCACATTAAATATTTTTTACCTTACAAAAATACCGGCATCTATGTGCGCCCCCGGTGATGAAGATGAAAGGTTCAGGTAATCTTTTGGTATGCCTTTGGTTTGCACTTCGCTCAGGGTTACTTTTCCAACTTTTTGGATACTCTGTTCTATAGGCTTATTTAGCCGGTCTGGCTTTACGTCCTCTTCGTTAAAGCCCAAATAAAAAGCGTTTTCGGAGATAAGCGAATTGGCAAACTTATAGTTAGCATGCGCACCACGGTAACCTATCCAAAAATAATTGCAATTGGTAACGATATTATCACTGAACGTAAACGGCATATTGGAACTCTGGCCGTAGCCGTACCAAACAGCACCTTCATAGGCCCCGTAAATAATAGAATGAGTGAGTGAAAAATCCCTGATCCCGAGGAACACCATAACGGCGTTTTTTACCCCATAAAATATACAATGGTCCACGCGGATACCGGCACCCTGGGCAAAAACCCCTCCTTGTATAGGTGCAGAATTCTTTTCCCCGATAAAATAACACTGGGAAATTTCCAGCCCGGTCAATGTGCTGTCCCTCCTTTCTATAACGTAATAATACTCTGATGCGGGGTTTGGGTTACCGGTGAACTTAAGTCCTTTAATTACTACATGATTCCGCGCTACCTGGAAAGCGGAACTGGCATGCTTTAATTTACCAGCCCTGTTGGAATCGGCCACGCATTGGATAACCGGCATTTTGGCCGGTGCCCAGTCCGGATCACCGGGCATGACCATCGCTTCGAAAGTGTATTTTGAAGCAACCTGCCGGTTACTTTCATCACGAATAGCCAATGCACTTTTAATGGTATAAAGGCCGGGCGCAATCTTAATGGTAATGGGCTCTTCACCGCTAAACGTATTTGCCTTGATAACCGCTTTTTCAAGGCTTGCCAGCGGTTCACTTTGCGTACCCGGGGCATCATCCCTACCCTGGCTTACATCTACATATAGTGTTTGTGCGTTCAGCGAAATGCTCCAAATCAATAATATTATAAAGCTTAAGAATTTTAACGCTATAGGTTTCATAAGTTCAATTACAAGGCATGCTGCCTGTTAAACAAATGTAAAAGAGCAGAAGGAGCCCTCATATTCATAACAGGTTCAAGTTTGTTCAAGTTTCATCACGCCGGAATCAAAAATATAATCAAACATTACCTCTGAAAACAAAAAGCAGCCCGGCGGTTAAAATAAGCTTTCAAAGTCTGTGGTTACCGGTCTGATAGTTTCAGGTTGTAAGGAAATAAAAACATACCATGTAGAAACTCTCGCAATTCAACACACAAAACATTACCGGTAACGAGACTGTTACACCCTAAACAAAACCTAACCGGTAAATTTGAACAAAGCCTCCGGAAATATGAACCAAATCAGCAAAGAAGATATCAAACAGGAAGTATTTGACCTGTATGATGATTACGCACATAACCGCCTCGACAGGCGCTCATTTGTGCAAAAGCTCTCCATGTATGCAGTGGGCGGCCTTACCGTAACCGCATTAATGAGTTTCCTGATGCCCGATTACCAGTCGACAGCAGAGATTAAATCTGATGATCCGCGTTTAAAATCGGGCTACATTAATTACCCTTCGCCAAAAGGCGGCGGAACAATTAAAGGATTATTATCGAAGCCTGCAGATGCAAAGAAGAAACTGGGCGGCATTGTGGTAGTTCACGAAAACCGGGGCTTAAACCCTTATATTGAAGATGTGGCAAGAAGAGCTGCCCTTGCAGGATTTATTACCCTTGCACCCGACGCGCTAACACCGCTTGGCGGCTATCCCGGCAATGATGACGAAGGGCGTACCATGCAGGCCAAACGAAATAAAGGCGAAATGGAGGAAGATTTTATAGCTGCCTATGAATACCTGAAAAACCATAAGGATTGCAATGGTAAGGTAGGTGTTGTAGGCTTTTGTTTTGGCGGAGGAATTGCCAATATGATGGCTGTGCGTGTTCCCGATCTGGCTGCCGCTGTTCCATTTTATGGAAGTCAACCCGCTGTTGAGGATGTCCCTAAAATTAAAGCGCCGCTGTTGCTGCATTACGCGGCCCTGGATACCCGAATTACGGAGGGCTGGCCGGCATACGAAAAAGCGCTTAAAGAAAATGGCAAAAAATATCAGGCTTATATCTATGAAAACGCGAACCACGGCTTTCATAATAATACAACTCCACGTTATGACAAAGCCGCGGCAGAACTGGCCTGGAAACGGACCATCGATTTTTTTAATGAGAATTTAAACTAAAGACCTAAAATTTCAGGTCTTTAGTTTCGCAGGATGATATTGTGAGGATACCTTATTCTTTGGGGGTATCTTCTTTATCTTCCTCTTCCCGTTCTACCGTTATGGTACATTCCGTAACCAGTGCGGCCAGGGTACCTACGGCAGCAAAAACCGGTGCCAGGATCATCCCAAAAAGGCCCACACTTAACGGAAAAGTCATTAGCTCTTTACCATGCTTGTCCGAAATGGTGATCCTGCTGGCTTTACCTTCGTTAATTATCTCTTTTATCTTTCCCAATAACGCTTCACCGTTAATTGAAAATGTTTCTTTGGTGCTCATGTTTTTTCTAAGTTTTTATATTTAGATGAGCATACCAGCAGCTTGTTACAGGTTCTGCTAAATATGCCGATGTGTACCTGTAGCTATGTAAGGCAGAACGCTACGACTATGGAGCCATAGCATTTGCTATAAACAAAGTGCCCTCATATGCGATACCTAAATTAAAGATTGGCCGGCTGCACCAGAGGTGCAAAAGGTTTGTAGAAATCAAAAACAGCGCTGGCGTGTGCCAGAGGTACACAACCCCGGTGTTCCGTACCTCTGGCACGGTTGTTTTCGGTATAATGCGTTACCACTACAAACCTGTTCCCCCTCTGGGGGGATTTCTCTTAACTTACTGACATTGCCCTACGGTGTATATTGCAAGCCTGCCTACTAACTATTTAACGACGCCCATAAGAGTCGTGTTTTTATAGCATAATCAATTGAGAATTGGTTAAACACTTATCTCCACCTTCTTTCCGGTTTTAACAGCAAGGTAAATGGCATCAATAATTTTAAGGTCTTTCACTCCCTCTTCGCCATCTACCGGTACTACCGGCTTTTTATTATTAAATATAATCTCGCACATCTCATCCATCTGTACGGTTTGATGTGTGGTAACAGGCTGGTTTAATTCTCCTAAGTGGGTGCGGCCTTTAATTGGCCCGTAGCCGGTAGAAGGCTGCATTTCGGCAAAGCCTTTTTCTCCATCAAGGAAAAATCGGTCGAGATTGTTCATATTGTAGGTTGACAGGCAAGACGCGACGGCCCCGCTTGGGAAGCCGAACTGGAACTGGATGGTTTCATCAACCCCTTCTTTAAATTTCACCGTATCGGTTTTAGTTTCCTGGGCTGTAACCCATATCGGTTCTTCACCGGTCATATAGCGGGACCCATTGATGGCATAGATCCCAATATCCATCATAGAGCCGCCACCGGCAAGCTTTTGATTCAACCGCCATTGTGTGGGATCGCCGATGGTAAACCCGCATTGCCCCTGAAAAAACCTGATCTTCCCAAACTCGCCGTTTTGCCTCATCCTGATCACTTCAAGCGTTTTGGGCTCAAAATGCATCCGGTAGCCAACCAACAATTTTACATTGGCCTTTTTACAGGCATCAACCATCTCCTGCCCCTCTTTGGCATTCACGGCCATTGGCTTTTCGCATATAGCATGTTTACCGGCTGCAGCCACCCTGATCACAAAATCGCGGTGCAAGCCGTTGGGTGTAATAACGTATACCGCGTCGATATCGGGGTTGTTTTTAATGTTATCGAAATTCTCATAGTTGTAGCAATTTTTTTCGGGGATGCCATATTTGCTTTGCCATGCTTTAACTTTTGATGGGGTTCCGCTAATTACCCCAACCAGTTTAGCTTTGGTACATTTCCGCATAGCTTCTGCAACTATGGTTCCATAGCCTCCAAGTCCCATAATAGCCACACGTAATACCGGGCCGTCATAAACCTGTGCAGTTTTGTCTGCTCCCGCTGCACATCCTAAGTATGGTACAAGTTGCAGGGCCAGGGCCGATAAGCCCAACTTTTGTAAAAAATCACGACGAGAATTCATAGGTATGTTTTTTGGTTTATGACAATTTACATATTTCCGGGTAAAATACACTTAAGTCATCTGATTTTTACAGGGAATGAGGAGCTTCCTTCTAAAAGAAGCTAAAAACAAATAAGAAAATCGTAATGCGTGGAACGAAGCCCGGCCCGACCTATAGAGTAGCTCTCCATTGTTTGGGATTGCTTTGCTTATCACAATGGAACTATCATAAGTAATTGATTATTAAGCATTTTTTTAATCTATTTTATAACATGGGCGTTGCCTGCGGCCGGGCTATCCGCTGCAAGTCCTCGCCTTGCCTGCGCATAAACCTAACCCGCGCTGTGGGCTTTACGCTTCTATCCCTAACGCAGCCCTTGCGAAACACCCCTAAAATATGGTTTATACATCATTACATTTTTCGATCTGTTTGTAAATACCTTCCGATGCTAAGCTCCATTATATCACATCCCCTCAGGTTGATTTGCCGGTTTCACTGCCCAGTTATTTCCCGGTTGATCGTTCAGATATATGTCGAGCTTACCGCCGTTGCTGATATCGTTGTAACGGATAAAATTATTGGGCATTATTTTGCCATTCAATTTCACCGAGCGGATATACATTGATTTAGGGCTTGATTTATGACAGATGATCTCAAACTTTTTGCCGTTTTGAAGCGTGATAGCAATTTTATCAAACAAAGGTGAACACAACAGGTACTCGCCCGAAACCGGGTTTACCGGGTAAAAACCTATGGAAGCGAACAGATACCAGGCCGACATTTGGCCGGCATCATCATTTCCTCCCAAACCACCCGGACCATCACTGTATTCAGTGGCCAGGATCTTGCGTACAGCGGCTTGCGTTTTCCATGGCGATGGCGTATAATCATACATAAAAGGGATCTGGTGCCCCGGCTCATTGCCATGCCAGTATTCGCCTTTTTCAAACAGGCTATCTAACGACTGTTCCAGTTTCTTCGTTCCACCCATCAACTTTGCCAGGCCGGGGACATCCTGCGGTACATAAAAGGTATATTGACGTGCGGTACCTTCTGTAATATAAGTCGCCTTTTTATCCGGATCAAAGGGGGATATCCATGTACCATCAGCATGCTTGCCGCGGACAAAGCCACTTGCAGCATCAAATACATTGGCATAATATTTTGCCCGTTTGGTGAGTGTGGTATAATCGGCAGATTTTTTTAAAGCTTTTGCAAATTGCGCCAGCGCGTAATCATCATAAGCATACTCCATTGTGCGGCTTACCTGTTCCATTTTATGAAAGGCATCGCGTACGCTATCTTCCAAAGGAATGTATTGATATTTTAAATAACTATCCAATGCCCTGCGGCCTTTGCCTTCTACATAGTCGGCCCGGTTGGCAGGTAGTTCAAAAGCGTTATGCCTTAAAATTTGGTAAGCTTCTTTAGCGTCAAAATCAGTGATCCCCTTTAAATACGCCGAACTGATTACAGAAGCCGTATGATCGCCGATCATTTCGGATGTATAGCTGTTCCAGCAGGGGAACACTGGCATCCAGCCACCCTGTTTACCTTTCAGGATCAGTGATTTCGCCAGGTTATTGATCAAAGTTGGGTTCAGGATCTCAAACAACGGCAACTGTGCCCGGTAAATATCCCACATCGAAAAATCATCATAATAATTGCCGCCTGATAATTGTTCCATTTGATAATCGCCGGCAAACCGCGGGTATCTGCCATCAACATCATTAAAAAGACGCGGATGCTGCATTGCATGGTAAAACGAGGTATAAAAGATCCTTTTATCCTGCTCATTTTTAGTTGAAATATTGATTTGCCCTAAGGCCTTCTCCCATTTTACCCTGTTGCTTTCTGCCAACTTGTCAAAATCAAATCCCGGCATTTCGGCTTCCAGGTTTTTGCGGGCGCCTTCCAAACTGGTAAACGAAGTGCCTATCCTGATGGTTAGCTTTTCGTCTTTATTGAGCTTAAATCCGGCATAAATCCCTGTACCTGAGTCGTTTTTGATGCTATCCGCAATAAATATTTTATCGCCTGCAAAAGTGCCCGTTTTACCTAAACTCCGTTCAAACCTGATCACAAAGAAACCGCTGAAACCTGCGTTTTTTCCCCATCCCTGGTAAATACGGTGAGCAGGATTGTAACCCGATATTTCGCCCTTTTGTTGATCCACTTTTACAAAGCCTTCATGATAATCGCTATTAGCTTTGATCAATAAATAAAGGCTGTCGGCTTGCTGCATAGTAAACTGCATCATGCCGCAACGCTCCGTGGAGGTTACCGCGGCACTCACTTTATATTGGTTAAGATTGATGCTATAAACGTGAGGAGACGACAGTTCATCAGTATGTTTAAATGCTGCACTATAATTAACTGTTTTTAGCTTACCTGTGATGGGCATAATGGTAAAGCTGCCATAGTCCTGCGTACATGAACCGCTTAACCAGTGCGAACCACGGAGGCCGTTGAACAGGCTGTCTTTATAATAATATGGGGGCACGCACTTGGTTTCACCGCTCTCAGTTTCGGGTGTCCATTGTGTCATGGCAAAGGGGGCAGTAACCGCGGGAATAGTGTTGGCAAACCGTGTATCAGCCGCCTGTCCATGTTTTAGTGCCGAAGCTGTAGTGGCGATAGCTGTACCGGCCATGGGCTGTACATATTTAACCAGTTTTTGGGCAAAAACCGGCCACGGAAACAACAAGAAAATGATATAAATAAACCGGTTTGCAATTTTGGAGATGAACTTCATTTTCGGACAGGGCATTAACAAACAAATTTCGGCAAAATACAGCAATCGTTGCTAATTGTTACATTCACGAGTAAAATAATGATGTTATACAACCTGGCCGGTACCGATAAACCATAAGGATTAGTTGTTACTGCGCTCCAACCAGCACTGCCACTTCCAACTAATTTCAGTTAATGGCAAATCTGCTGGGGAATATGTCTAACTGAAGTCACCATTTGTCCGGTTCATGCATCAACCTCTTCCATAATCCTGGTGCTGGTGTACTTTTGTTATGCCCGATGATGAGGAAAGCATCTGAAAGCGAATTATTAACCAAACTAATCCGAAAAAAATGAACAACGAAACAACATTCAGCCGTCGCCGCTTTCTTGGTATCTCCGCATTAACAGTTGCAGCAGCAGAGTTAGGCGGTCTCGGTTTACTTAAAGCAGAAACCAAACAGATAGATTCACCGGCACAGCAAAACAATACTCTTTTTTCTACAGCTTCTTTCGACTCGATCAAACAGATAAATGCAGGCCTGCTTAATATTGGCTACGCAGAAAGCGGCCCGGCAAACGGGCAGCCTGTTATCCTGCTTCACGGATGGCCATATGATATACATAGCTATGTTGAAGTATCAGCCATACTTGCCAAAGCCGGCTACAGGGTTATTGTACCTCATTTGCGCGGCCATGGCACAACGCAATTCCTTTCGGCACAAACTTTCAGGAACGGGCAGCAGGCAGCAATAGCTACTGATGTTATCGCACTGATGGACGCATTAAAAATAAATAGCGCCATTATTGGTGGTTTTGACTGGGGCGCTCGTACAGCAAATATCGTGGCGGCATTATGGCCTGAGCGCTGCAAAGCAATGGTTTCGGTAAGCGGATACCTGATAGGCAGCCAGGAAGCAAATAAAAAACCATTGCCGCCCAAAGCAGAACTATCATGGTGGTACCAGTTTTATTTTAGTACCGAGCGCGGCCAATTGGGCTACGAGGCAAACAGGCGTGAATTTAACCGGCTCATCTGGGAAACAGCATCACCCAACTGGAAATTTGACGACGCTACTTTCGCGCAAACCGCCCCGTCTTTTGACAATCCCGACCATGTTGCTATCGTGATCCATAATTACCGCTGGCGCCTGGGCCTTGCCCGAGGTGAGGCAAAATATGACGATATGGAAAAAAAGCTGGCTACCGCACCTCCAATCATTGTGCCTTCCGTAACCCTTGAAGGCGATGCCAACGGCGCTCCTCACCCTAAGCCTGCTGATTATGCAGCCCGCTTTAAAGGTAAATATGCACATCATACTATTAGCGGGGGCATAGGCCACAACCTGCCCCAAGAAGCCCCTAAAGCTTTTGCTGACGCCATTATAGAAGCCGAAAGCTTTGCCAGATAAATAATCCCTTTTTTTTAATAACACGGTAAACCAGGATAAGAAATGTTAAAAATGCGTTTCCTATCCTGGTTTTTTATTTACTTAAAAGCAGGTATGCATACCTGTCTGTCTTTCTAAAACCCTTTTGCACCTCTGGTGCAATCATCGTTGAGCTCTATTCATTAAAATCTGTTACCGGTATCAAATGCTATGGCGGGGGGAAGGCTGCAGAAAACAGCCTCCTTCAATGCCCGAATCCCTCCCGGGCGGCAATTCAAATTGATTGCTTTAAACTGATCGTTTTATTTATAAGTTAACTAAATCTGTGAGAGTCTATGATAGCACAGCAGGCAGCAGATGAGTTTGCGTAATTTAAACCGCTATGGGTTTGACCTGCGCTTGCTATACTATATATTTTACCAGACTGGCTTTATCAATTGGTTTTACGGGCTACCTTAAATCTGCGGAACAACCTGTTGGAACTCGTAGCGGTATCCAATACCATCATGGCAAAGATTGTATACCGCTCTTCAACAGGAAAAGGGCAGCCGTTAAAACGGTCGCCCCTTTCCATCTTTTAGTAAATGAATTAAAATAACATTACCTTATTTTTTTTCAGAACCATTTTTTGCAGCAGCTTCAATTACGCGGGCCACAGCGGCAGCCTGCGATATAAATATAACGTGACTGCCTTTAACCTCTGTAACTACAGCACCGGCACGTTTATACATTGCACGTTCCAGTTCGGGGTTGATGGCTTTGTCCATAGTGGCTACAATGCCATAAGTTGGTTTGGTTTTCCAGGCGGCCTGTGTTAATGGGGCTACAAAGCTTGAGCCAACAATCGGCTGTTGTGAATCAAACATAAAATCTGCTTTCGCTTCAGTCAAATCAGCTGCAAAACATTCGTGAAAGAGCGCTTTATCAAAATATACCAGGCCATTTTTATCGGCAGGCAGGATACCATTTTTGGCAAGTGCCGGGCCCGACTGGTAAACATCCAGGGTCGACTGGCCAACTTCCGGCGCAAAAGCCGCAACATACACCAAACTTGCTACTTTGGGCGATACGCCGGCTTCGGTAATTACCGAACCGCCCCAAGAATGCCCTACCAGCACCGCGGGGCCGTCCTGTTTTTCCAGGGCACGATTGGTTGCGGCAACGTCATCATTGAGCGAAGTAAGCGGGTTTTGCACAAGAGTTACGTTGTATCCATCCTTTTTTAATATTCTATATACACCTTCCCATCCCGAGGCATCGGCAAAAGCGCCGTGTACTATCACAATGTTCTTTACAGCAGGTGCAGTTTGAGCCATACTGTTTTTTGGGTTGAAAGTAGATAAAAAGACCGCGGCGGCAGCTATTGTTAGTTTGGCAATGTTGATTTGAGTTTTCATTTTGTTAAATATTTATTGATTTACTCCCAAAAGTATATTTCAACTTGCCGCATACCGCGTTCAAGTGCGTTAACCCGACAAAAAAGTCCCTGAACCGGACATTTCAAACATTGAAAAAATTAGCGCCAGGCATTACATGTTAATCTATTTAACAGTATGATAAAAACCCGTCTTTCCGGCCCCGTCGCGTTTAGTTTATACGCCCGTCACCGGGATCGCTGCAATCATTATCTGAGGGATAGAAAACTTTAAGGCACGCTTTAATTAACATATTGAAGCAGTTTACATCAATGCCCTATGGAAGTCGGGGTCCGGATTGTCCGACCAGGAGCTTAGTTTGTCTGCTTCATCCCGAAAGTGGTTAGATATCCGTTGATTTTGCCACAATTTTGAGCCATCAAACAACTCAAAACTACATATCATGACAACAAAAACAGTAAAAACAATCTATTGGATAGGAACAGCATTGACTTCATTATGGTTTGCAGCAAGCGGATTTGGCGAGCTGACCAAAAACCAGTTTGTGTGGGATATCACCTTAAAACTGGGCTATCCTCCACACTTTATTTATATCCTTGGTGTCGCTAAACTTTCGGGAGTAGCTGTTCTTTTAACACCTAACAGATTGCTTAGATTAAAAGAATGGGTATTTGCAGGTATTTTCTTCGATATTATATTTGCTTTTTTATCTAAAATCGCTGTACTCGGTTTTCCCGCCACCATAGATGCCATTGTTGCATTTATCATGGTAACGGTTACCTACCTGATGTTCCGTAAACTTTATCCGGCTACATACACAGCTCCTGCCGCTGCATAAAATGCTAAGTTGCAGCAGGCCGATTCATAATACATCGGTTATTTCAGGCTTTAAGCAATCTCAAAAGAGGCTATCCCACAGGTAGCCTCTTTTGCATGCATGCTACCGTGCCGCATGATTATCCGGCAGGGGCAGGCGCTCTGCCGGTCGCTTAATCTTCAAGAACAAGGGCATCCTTTATTTTTTCCAATACCGAGGCCGGTAAATACGGTCTGCCGCCTGTTGCCGGCACACAGGTGCCCGTAAATACAGCTTTGGTCATTACCTTATTGTTGCATATAATAGATTGTTTAAAGTGCAGCTTTGGCAAGCCCCCTTTATCAGTATACAAGGTGCAGGTAACTTTAAATTCATCGCCCTTTTTTAGTGATCTGAGAAAGCTGATGCTATAGTTTGAAAGTACCATGTAAATGCCGTTTTTGGCTTCGGTTTCAAAATCAAACCCCAATATTTCCCTGATATAATCATGCCTGCAATATTCCATATAAAACGGATAATATAAACCATCCATGATCTCCTGTACATCTATATGCTCATCTTTTGCAATATAGGTTTTTGAGTATTCCATAATAATTAACCTTTTGTTGGATTGCAAAGCTATTGAACCTTTTGGTTTCAGGAAATGAGAGATCTGAATTTTAATGGATCAGTCCGGGCTGTGTCAAATAAAAAAGCCCCAATTGTTTGTGAGGCTTTGCTCCTGAGGCTGGGCTCGAACCAGCGACCCTCTGACTGTTAGGCTTAATTTCATTGAAAACAGGTAATTCAATTCCGCGCTCTTATCGGAGATCAATGATTCCAATCCCATAACCGCATTAGCGATGCGTTGCACTATTGATATAATAGCTAACGAGGCACTGATACAAAACATCAATTACAAAAAGTTAATATTTCCATAACAGCTTTTTTGGGTGGTTATAGATGTAAATTAATTATGACGATCCGGACATCACTCCGGGAATGTCCGAGTCGGACACAAAAAAATAAAAGAAATAATTAGATTTTGATAGTTGAGAACTAAATAAAATCTGAGTGTAACAAAATATGATGGGTAAAATAATAGAATACCTAAGCCTTAATTTAAATATACAATGCCCGACTAATTCAATTAATTAATAATGTTGAGGATTTAGGCTTTAACAAAAACGTGTCGCTATCTACCTTGTTAAAAACATTAAGATATAAAATCCATATTTTTAAACATGACTTTTGAATTTACGGTGCAGGCAGGTTTTAATTTTGTCAAAAGCTTTGGCAACCATTTTAATATTCCCGTTTTCAAGAATGAACTGAAAATTCCGCCGCATATGGGCGAAGGTCACATTAAGGCGATTGATGTAGCACCCGGCTTTAAGTTCGTATTGCATCATTATACTTTGAAAGAGGAATTTCATTTAAAGCGTAAGTCCCCCGCTGAAGTCAGTGATTTGATCTCCATTGTATTCAACAGTAATGAGCTACCTGCAGGATCTGCTATTGACCGGGAAACGGCAGTAGAAT
The DNA here is from genome assembly GCF_013376065.1 of Mucilaginibacter sp. SG538B. NCBI lineage: Bacteria > Pseudomonadati > Bacteroidota > Sphingobacteriia > Sphingobacteriales > Sphingobacteriaceae > Mucilaginibacter > Mucilaginibacter sp. SG538B. The sequence goes on along the minus strand of NZ_JABMJI010000001.1, from coordinate 198,213 downwards.
TTTTAAAGAAGAATGGGTCGTCAATCCAAATCGCCTCCACCGCTATATCCACCGAAACTATTTTTCCCGCCAATGTCGAGGTCTATTTTGGTGTCATCGGCATCAAGAGGCAATTGCTTTCCGACATCCTGCGGGTAGACCAGGTTAATGGTCCTTTGGAAACTATTTTAAATAGCGATAATCTATTCTTCTATCATGAAAAGATGTACCCGGATGTGGCGAGGGTTTTGAAGCTTGTTTCGGAGATCAACGAACAAAATAAATTGAGTGAGCTGTTTTATAGTAACAAGGCGCATGAGATGATCTACCTGTTGTTTGATAAACTGCTGGAAAGAGACAGCGACAAACAAAGTCCTGTTAACAAAGCTGATATAGATAAATTATACCTGATCAGGACTGCTGTACTGGCTGACTTGGGTCAGCCACCTCATTTAAGCGAACTTGCAGCCAATGCCGGCCTGAGCGAAACAAAAATGAAGCATTTGTTTAAGCAGACCTTTGGCGATACTATTTATAACTTTTACCAGAATGAAAGGATGCAGGAAGCCGGCTTTTTATTAAAACATGCGGGTTACTCCGTTTCTGAGGCTGGTTACCGGCTTGGGTTTTCGAACCTCAGCCACTTCTCACGGCTTTTCGAAAAACACTTTGGAACCCCCCCCAAAAAATACACGCTCGTCGGATAGGACTATTTTTCGGGCTTGAGGCGCTATTTTAACCGTCATATCCTGCGGACATTTGACATATCAAATAAAACAAACGATATGAAAAAGTTACTGATGCCCTATACCAGCCAGGCACTGAATTTAAAGAATCATTTAGTGATGGCACCCATGACCCGCAGTCGTGCTATTGACAACCTGCCCAACGCACTTATGAAAGAATATTACAGTCAACGCCGCGGGGCCGGGCTGATCATTACCGAGGGAACTGCTCCTGCACCGGAAGGCCTTGGTTATGCCCGTATCCCCGGCATATTCTCCAATGAACAAATTGAAGGCTGGAAATTAACCACCGCAGCGGTACACCAAAACAATACCAAAATTTTCCTGCAGCTGATGCATACCGGCCGCATCGGCCACCAGGCTAACCTGCCAGAAGGAGTGCGAGTGATTGGTGTTTCTGCTATCCCGGCGGCAGGGCAAATGCATACCGATACAGCAGGTATGCAGGATTACCCCGTACCTGTAGCATTATCAACGCAAGGGGTAAAAGAGGTGATCGGCCAGTATGTCACCGCTGCAAAAAATGCAATAGCTGCTGGTTTCGACGGCGTGGAACTGCATGCTGCAAATGGCTACCTGATCGAACAATTCCTTAACCCTAACGTTAATGACCGTACCGATGTTTATGGCGGAAGTATTGAAAACAGGTCCAGATTTGCTATTGAAGTTGCAGAACAAGTAGCAGAAGCGATAGGTAAAGAAAAAACAGGTGTAAGAATTTCGCCTAACTCTACCCTTGGCGACCTGCAGGCTTATGAGGCAGACACAACCGAGGAAACATACATTTATTTAAGCCGGGAGTTTAACCGGATCGGCCTGGCCTATATCCACATCAGTCTCAGCCCGCAGGTTCCAGCACAAACCTTAAACGCCATCCGTACCGAATTCGAAGGAACGCTCATTTACTGCAATACCTTTACTGCCGAAGGGGCTGAAGCCGAACTGGATAAAGGAGATGCAGACCTGATCGCATTTGGTAGGGGATTCCTGGCCAATCCCGATCTGGAACAGCGAATCATCCATGGCTCAGAACTGAATGCCCCTGACTTTACCACCCTTTACACACCGGGCGCTAAAGGCTATACAGATTATCCGGTATTATTTAATTAATTCAATAAGAGATCAAAAATGAAAAAGATAGTTTATCATAAATTCGGCAACGCCGATGTGTTGGAAATGACCGATACAGTTATTCCAGAGGTCAGTGAAACAACAATCCTGATCAAGGTCAAAGCAGTCTCCATCAATCCCCTGGACTGGAAGATAAGAAACGGCGAAATGAAATTAATGTCAGGCAGCAAATTTCCAAGAGGCACCGGTATCGATTTTTCAGGTATAGTTGAGGCAACCGGTAGTTCCATTAAAAACTATAAAGAAGGAGACGAAGTATACGGCCTGCTTGATGTTTTTAAAGGGGCGGCTTTAGCTGAATATATTATTGCAGAGGAAAAAGATATTGCAACTAAACCCATGGGAATTTCTTTTGAGCAGGCGGCCGCCGCGCCGGTGGTAGGCTCTGCGGCGATCCAGCTGTTCGATACCTTAGTCAATATTCAAACCGGCTCGGAGGTGCTGATCAATGGTGCTTCCGGAGGAATAGGCATGTTCGCCATACAGATTGCCAAAACGAAAGGAGCCACCATTACAGCCGTTGTAAGTGATGGTGGCTTAAAGGCAGCAAAAGATTGGGGCAGTGATTTTGTAATTAACTACCGCAAGGAAGATGTTCTTAAAGCCGGAAAGCTTTACGATGTGGTGATCGATCTATCTAATCAAATGTCTTATAGTGTTGCAAAAAAGATTATGAAGACTTCTTCTGTCTATGTGCATACTGCTCCGGGGCCAAAAGAAATCGTCTCCGCTTTTTTCATCAGTCTTTTTTCACCCCAAAAATATAAGGTCCTCATGCTTAAACCTTCGCAGCTATATTTAAAAGAACTTAAAAGATATATAGAAGCGGGACTTTCTGTCTTAGTCAGCAAGGCTTATTCCTTTGATTCATTTAAAACTGCTTACGCTGAGGCTCCTAAAGCGCACATCGTCGGAAAATCAGTAATCAGGGTTAATTGAAAAAAGTCAAACCGATAGGGGATGATCACTGAAATAAAAGGTCATAATTACCGGCAAAATAGCGATTCCGATAAGCCATTTTTTTTCGACTATCGAAAAAGTATTCAAATTTTATGAAAATAAAAAAACCCCACTCGCCAGAGTGGGGTTAAATCATTGATTTTAAGGCTCCTGAGGCTGGGCTCGAACCAGCGACCCTCTGATTAACAGTCAGATGCTCTAACCGGCTGAGCTACTCAGGAGTGTTGTCCGGTTGGGGATTGCAAAAGTATAATTTTCATTGATATTTTGCAATTTTATTCAACTTGTTATATCCTGCTGTTTCAGGGCTACGTGGTACTTGTATTCTTCCCTGCCCATTTTACAAGTTTTTTAACCAGGTCATCTAATTTAAATGGTTTGCTTATATAATCGTCCATACCTGCATCTATACAAATTTGCAGATCGGATTGGAGGGCATTGGCCGTCATCGCTATAATAAAAGGCCGTTCCGGGAAACGCTTCTTTATTATTCGCGTAGCTTCCAGGCCATCCATTTTGGGCATTTGTACATCCATTAAAATAACATCGAATGTTTTTTTATTAACCAAATCCAGTACCTCCAGGCCGTCTGCTGCCAAAGCGGCTTCATATCCTAACTTACTCAATATCTTCATGATCAGTTTTTGGTTCATCTGGTTATCTTCGGCAACCAAAATCCTCAATGGGTAACTTTCTGAAAAATTATCAGGCAGTTTATGATTTGCAGTATCGCTGTGCAGCGACTCATGAGTGGCAGAACTTACATGCTTGCCAAGTTCCTTTATAATGTGCTTGTATAAGTTATGCTGTTTTGCAGGTTTGGTTAGTATAGAACAAAACAAACCGGGGTTATCTTTATGGAAAACATAGCTGATGGAGCTCAACAGCATTATAGGTAATTCGGGGTATTTGGCCCGTATTAAGGTTGCCAGTTCAATCCCATCCATAAAGGGCATTTGCATATCGGTAATAACAAGCTTAAAATCATGCTGCTGCTGCTGCGCCAGGATCTCAAGAGCCTGTTCGCCTGATTTGGCTACTACCGGGCTTAGTTGCCACTGCTCCAGTTGAGCCTTTAAAATTCTGCAATTGGTATCATTATCATCAACAACCAAAATTTCGCTCTTTTCAAAACCCTGCATGGTATGGTTTATTTGTACAGGGTCCTGTAGTAAACTTTTTTGCGAGTGAATAGAAAACCTGAACGTACTTCCTTTGTCAACTTCACTTTCTACACTGATTTTGCCGCCCATTAATTTTACAAGTTGTTCACTTATAACCAGGCCAAGGCCGGTACCTCCGTATTGCCGGGTGGTTGATGAGTCAACCTGCGAAAATGCTTTAAATAGCCGGTGCAGCTTATCGGCAGAAATACCAATGCCGGTATCTTTTATCTCAAAGCCTAATTCGATTTGGTTATCATCTGATATGCTGAGCAAATGCACGGCTACATAAATTTCACCCTTTTTGGTAAACTTGATAGCGTTACTGATTAAATTGATCAGGATCTGGCGAAGCCTTAAACTATCGCCAATAATTTGCGCCGGTACATCATAGTCAATCTGGTAAACCAGGTCCAGCTTCAGGTGGGCGGCTTTTAGGGCAAAAACATCAAAAACCTCTTCAATACAGGTACGCAGGCTAAAATCCTTTTCCTCCAGCTCCATATTGCCCGATTCTATTTTCGAAAAATCTAAAATATCGTTAATCACCGCCAGCAGGTCTTCGCCGCAGGTTTGTATGGATTCGGCAAAAGTACGCTGCTCTTCATCCAAAGGAGTTTCGGCCAGTAACGACGCCATCCCGATCACCCCATTCATAGGTGTGCGGATCTCATGGCTCATGGTAGCCAAAAATATGCTTTTAGCCTTGTTAGCCTCCTCGGCCTCGAGGGCTAATTTTTTTTCAACTTCTATGGCACGGGCCAGCTGCCCGGTACGTTCTTTCACCTGGCGCTCAAGCTCGGCCTTTTGCTTTAATATAGAACGTGTACGGATAAGATAAAATGCCGGGCCGCTGATTATAAAAATTAACGCTACAATTAATTTAAACCACCAGGTAAGCCAAAAAGGAGGCTTAATGTTGATGATGATAAATGTGCCTTTGTTATTCCATTTGCAATCATTATTTGATGCCTTAACCCTGAATGTATAACTACCCGGATCAAGGTTGGTATAAGTGGCCGTTCTTTTATTGCCAACATAATTCCAATCTTTATCAAACCCTTCCAGCTTGTAGGCATATTGGTTTTTTTCGGGAATGGTATAATTCAGGGCCGCAAACTCAAATGTAAGTACCGACTGTTTGTAAGATAGGTTTATGGAGTCTGTTTCGCTGATATCTTTTTGAAGCGGGGAGTTTTTAGCCCCGGCGTTTACCTCCTTATTGAAAATCTGCAGCCCGGTAATATAAACAGGAGGGACAAAGTCATTATCTTTTAAACTATCGGGATAAAAAGTACTGAATCCGTTTACGCCGCCAAAAAACATTTCCCCGTCGGCAGTTTGAAAACAGGAATGGCCTTTAAATTCATCTCCCTGCAATCCGTCAGAAATGTCATAGTTTCTGATGGCTTTTGTTTTGGGATTAAACCGCGAGATCCCCTTGTTGGTGCTTAACCAGAGGTTACCTTTGCGGTCTTTCAAAATCGCATAGATCACATTATTAGGCAAACCCTCTCTTTCGGTGTATATAGTAAATGTTTGGTTATGCTTGTTAAACAGGTTAAGGCCGCCGCCGTTGGTACCTATCCATATATCACCGTTATCGGTTTCGATAATCGACTCGACAGTGTTGTTTGATAAGCTGCGTTTATCCCTCTCATCGTGCGTGTAGTGCGTAAAGCGGCCTGTTTTAGGGTTAAATACATTCAACCCGTTATCATCAGTGCCTATCCACATATTGCCCTGTTTATCCTGAAACACTGCTGTAACAATATCACTGCTTATGCTGTTGTTATCTTCCGGGTTGTTCCTGTACCGTGTAAAGAGACCGGTTTTTACGTTATAATGATTAAGGCCCCCTTTCCAGGTCCCTAACCATATATTGCCGTCACGGTCTTTATACATATTGTTGATATCTGAAAGGGAGAGGCTACGCGGATTATTTGCCTGGGGCATGTGATGTGTAAAGGCTCCCTTTTTTTTATCAAACAGGTCAAACCCGCCAATATGATAACCAATACCAATAACATCTTTATTTATTGGCACTATGGCCATTACATAATTATTACTTATGGTGTTGCTGTTATTATCACTATGCAGGTAATGAACAAAGGTCTTTTTCTTGCGATTAAATAAATTAAGGCCGCCCCCGTCGGTGCCTATCCAAATATTTTCGTCACTATCATCACCGGAGATGGCCAGCACGTTGTTGTTGCTCAAACTATTCGGGTTGTTGGGGTTTTGACTGTAGGAACTGAATTTATCGCCAAAGCCAGGCAAAAAATCAACACCGCCCGAATAAGTGCCTATCCAGGTATTCCCCGTATCATCTTTATATAAACAATAAACCGAGTTACTGCTCAGGCTGTGATGGTCGTTTGCATCAAATTTGTAGCAAGTAAATTTATTGGCCGGATAATCGAGCACACTTATGCCGCCATTTTCGGTCCCTATCCAGAGTTTCCCGTCGCCGTTTTCGAGTATCGAAAGAATATCGTTATGGCAAATACTGTTGCTGTTATCAGGGTCGTGTTTGAAATTTATAAACGAATTATTTTTATTGTTATATAATGCCAGGCCTCCTCCATGTGTACCTGCCCAAATATTGCCTTTGCTATCTTTGTATACCGCCTTTACCCAGCTGGCGCCGATGCTGTTTTGGTTTGCAGGATCATGAACATAACCAATAAACTTACCGTTTTGTGGATTAAAATGGTAAAGCCCGTCATCGGTACCTATCCATAACCAGCCATTATTATCCTCGGTAACCTGGTAAATGAAATCGTTAGCTATACTGTTTGTGCCATTCGCGGCATGTGTGAATCTTTTAAATGAACCATTTGCAGCATTAAACAGATATAAACCCTTGCTGGTGCCCAACCACATCCTTTTTTTACTATCCAAAAAAACAGACTGTACAGCAAAAGTTAAATGATTGGAATAGTGGATAAATGTATTTGAGGCCCGGTCAAATCTGTCAAGCCCGCTTTCGGTTCCAATCCATAAATTATGATAACTGTCTTCCGTTATAGCTAATACATAGTTATCGATGATGGTTGTTTTATTATTCTGGTCGTGCTTATAATGCGTAAACTTATAACCGTCGTACTTATTAAGGCCATCTTCGGTGCCAAACCACATAAAACCACGGCTATCTTTAATAATGGTTACTACATGGCTTTGTGACAGGCCTTCATTTGTGCTGAGCTGTTTAAATTTAAGGGCGAGTGTTTGCGAATAGGATAATCCGGGAAAAAGCAGGTATAAACACCAGATAAAAAGCGATATTGGCCTCATTATTATTTTGCTGGTAGTTTTATCGTATTTTTAATCGGTTGATGTTATAGCCAAAACAAGCATTGCAGCGGCTGAATAAATGCTCTTATCTTGCGGAACTTATTAATTTGGTTTCAGGAATTTAGTCTTAATAAGTTCTATCGGGTAAGAATTTATATTGACCAAACCGCCTTTAACGTTCATGATAATTCCGGGTTACCGGGAGCTTGTTTTAAGTTAGTCCTGCTTGCCAGTCATACGGTATTTACGGGAAATAGTTTCGTATAACGTGTTATTTTCGCCCAATTAACGGCTGTTGTTAACTCAGGAGAAATATTAACGAGCCCGGCTTTCGTTTACAACCTACCGGTCTGTATCCGGCAACTGTTTAATCTCTATATTCCTGAAATCGACGGGCTGTCCTTCACTTTGCAGAGCGATAAAGCCGCTGCTTAGTAATTTGCCATCCTGCTTGTATTTAGGATCATAGCCATGTGCCACGCCGCCGCCAATGGTAGGCCTTGAATATTGAAGTACGGTATCGCCGTTGATAATATGGGTAATTAATTTGTTGCCCTGAACAATTAGTTCGCCTTTTACCCACTGGTCACCGTCATAGGTTTTTGAAGTAGAGTTGATACAATGATCGGGCGAAACCTTTCCTTTATAAACAACATCAGTGCCGGGTGAGCACATATTCCCTGTTGGCCTTGGTTTCCCGTCGCTCAGACCGCCTAATAACTGCATTTCTATCGATATCGGCCAATCCTGGTCCTTTAGCATAGTTCGGGGATCCTGTGAATGAAACATGACGCCGCTGTTAAGGAGTGTGTAGTCTGGTGCGCCTTTTTGCTGTTTACCAACAAAGCGGTATTCAAACCGCAGGTGATAGTAAGAGAACGGGGTTTTGTAATACAAATGACCAAACTGATCGTTGAAATCGCCGTACTGATCATAGCTAACCCTGATCATGCCATCTTCTACCCGAAAGGTATTGCCATAATTTTCGCCAACCAGGTGGTGATTGATCTTCACAAACCAATCATTAATGTCGGTCCCGTTAAACAGCTTCGTCCAGCCTTTATCGGCATTGCCGGCGTCAGCCAGCTTTTTCGGCCCGGTGCAGCCCAATATAAGGAGGCAGGAAAACATAAAAACGCGTGTTATTTTCATAGGTGGTAAGGTATTATGCTTTTTATAGACAAATTAAATGCTTTTGTTCACTTAACGCTTTGCTAACCGGTATTTCGAAAGTTTGCTCAATATTAATTTTGCTGACCCTCCTTTACCGTAAGTTTTATCTCTTATGCTACGAATTTAAGAAATTCAGGCCATGTTTTATTGCTTTTAATGCTTTGCCTGTCAAGGTACGCTGAGGCCGCTTTTGTTCAAGATCTCTTTTTAACCAAGCTTTTTTCGCAGCCAGCTACGCACCGGCTCATCATACCATTTCAAAGTAATATACGCCAGGAAAATTGCACCAATCAAAATAACTAAGGCATAAGGCCAGGCCTGTACTATGGTTACGCCTTTATGATTGCTGATCCATGCCACGTAAAAATAAACCAGCGGATAATGCACCAGGTAAAGAGGATAGGATATATCGCCGAGAAACCTGCATACCCTGCTCTCCGTTTGGGTATGGACCTTACCGCCGGCGCCAAGATAAACGATAAGCGGAAACATGATAATAATGCAAACGGACTCATAGATCCCGTTCATCCAAAGATGGGCAGCACCGCCGATGCGCGGCATATACATTACTATCGATATTAAAACACTGCACCATAAAAATGCGTGCCTGATGCGGGCTGGTTTAGCAATACGTGAAAGCAACAGGCCGGCAAAGAATGGGTATATGGTGCGGGTAATGCCAACGCGCACCTGTTCCACGTTAAGTGTCCAGCCGCCGCTGACATCTCCATTGGTGATAGCCAGGTGCGCAAATGCTACAGCTGCAACGCATACTAAAACCGACAATGTAGTTTTTGAAAATTTTCTTATCCAAACCGCATAAAGAATGTTGGCGATGTATTCAAAGAACAATGACCATCCTACGCTGTTAAGAGGATGCATTTCCTGCCAGCCGCGAATATCCAAAGACAGCGGTACCGGCAGGATGGTATAACCGATCAGCATTACCAGCAGCATCTTCCAAATTGGTACAGTATGAATGAGCGGCCACAGCGTAGAATCTGTAAAATAAAAACCTATGGCACCCAATGTCATCCCGAGAATTACCATAGGCTGAAGTCGCTCGATACGGCGTTTAAAAAAACTGCCGATTGTCATTTTATGCCAGCGGTCGTCATAAGCATAGCCCATAACGAAACCCGATAGCAGGAAAAAGAAATCGACAGCCAGGTACCCGTGGTTAACTATGATATCCAGATGGCCGCTCCCCAATGGTTCGGTTAGGTGAAAGGTAACTACGATAATGGCTGCAACACCGCGCAAGCCATCCAGTATCGGGTAATGTGGTTTGGTGATCAGTTTATTATTGTCCATGTATAAGATTAGAGTTGGTAGATATTTGGCCGGACGCTAAAGCAGGCGTTGCCAATGTTCAGCGGGTGTTTTTCTTTCCTGTGCATGTACGGGCCGGTAAGACCAATGACTTAAATCGGTTAGATTGGTTCATGAACAATATATAATTGAAGTCTTATTCAGATCGTAAAAATAAGTGAAAGTGATGCCGGGATATCTTCATATCGTGTCAAAATACATGCATATCGTCTCATTTTCGCATGTTTTGTGGATCATCGCCTGCAAAGTGATCTGCAGAATATCAGATATAAAAAAAGCCTCACAGACATGTGAGGCTTTTTTGCTCCTGAGGCTGGGCTCGAACCAGCGACCCTCTGATTAACAGTCAGATGCTCTAACCGGCTGAGCTACTCAGGAATCTAATCCGGTTTGGAGTGGGGCAAAGGTAAAAACTCAACGGATATTTCACAATTTTTATTAAAAAAAATTTAAAATATTTTTTACAGGCTTTTTTAGCCCCTGATTATGTGCTACTTAAAACCCAATGACACATTGTATTTTTTTTTAGTTCCCGCAATTCTTTCTGCAGAGCCCTTTTTTCAGCCGCCAGGTTTCTGAAACTGCTTAAATTATGTTTTCTCAAATGAAAATTGGCATCACAAACCGGCATCAATGAATGATTATCCCTTAATTTTCACAATATTTGCGGCAAAAAAATATAAATATCTTTACATGAGTTTGTTAGTTATTGGCACTGTGGCGTTTGATGCCATTGAAACCCCTTTTGGTAAAACCGATAAAATAGTAGGCGGCTCTGCAACCTTTGCAAGTTTGGGCGCTTCTTACTTTTATGATAAAATAAAAATTGTTGCGGTTGTTGGCGATGATTTCCCGCAGCACGAGATTGAGGACCTTCAAAAGCACAACGTTAATACCGAAGGCCTGCAGGTAAAACAGGGCGAAAAATCATTTTTCTGGAGCGGGCGTTACCATAACGACATGAATAGCCGGGATACCCTGGTAACTGAGCTTAATGTATTGGAAGCTTTCGATCCAATTATCCCGGATAGTTACCAGGATTGCGAATACCTGATGCTGGGCAACCTTTCTCCACAAGTACAGCAAACAGTTATAGCGCGCCTTAAAAACCGTCCTAAGCTCATTGTAATGGACACCATGAACTTTTGGATGGATATTGCCCTTGATGAGCTTTTAAAAACCATCCAGCTGGTGGATGTGCTAACCATTAACGATGCCGAAGCCCGCCAGTTATCCGGCGAATTCTCATTAGTTAAAGCCGCCCGCAAAATATTAACCATGGGCCCTAAATACATCATCATTAAAAAAGGTGAGCACGGTGCATTGCTGTTCCATGAAGATAAGATTTTTAGTGCCCCCGCCCTTCCATTGGCCGAAGTATTTGATCCTACTGGCGCTGGCGATACTTTTGCAGGCGGCTTTATTGGCTACATGGCTAAAGTAGGCACCGTTAATTTCAACAACATGAAAAACGCCATCATTTTTGGTTCGGCCCTGGCCTCATTCTGTGTTGAAAAATTTGGTTCAGAAAGATTAAGAAACCTTAGCGAAGAGGAAATAGCCGCCCGGATCCAGGAATTTGTAGGCTTATCTAAATTTGAATTGTAAGATAGCTGTTTAAAAACATTAATTTTTTAATGTAGAGACACATCACATGCGTCTCCCGTTTGCAATTCAAGATGTATAGTAACGCTCTAAAAAGCAGCTTGCCCTATGAGAGACGCATGTGATGCGTCTCTACAAAAAAGAACTTTTATAAAGCATTTTAGGGTATGTTCAGAAGAATCTCTAAAATACAAAAAAATAAACCCTCTATATGTTTTACATACAGAGGGTTTACAAATAATATAATTGTAAATCAATAACTACAGGCAGAATAACCGGGTTCCCTATCCTTTCAACACTTCCCTGCTAATCACTATCTTCTGGATCTCACTGGTGCCTTCGCCTATAGTGCAAAGTTTGGCATCACGATAAAACTTCTCAACAGGGAAATCCTTGGTATAACCATATCCACCGAAGATCTGAACAGCCTCGGTGGCTGTGCGAACCGCCGTTTCAGAGGCAAAATATTTAGCCATGGCCGATTGTTTTGTGACCGGCAGGTGGCGGTTTTTCAGATCAGCGGCCTGCATTATCAGCAGTTCGGCTGCTTCAATTTCGGTAGCCATATTGGCCAGCTTAAATGCTATCCCCTGGAAATTACCAATAGGCTGTCCAAACTGGCGGCGCTCTTTGGCGTAAGCAACCGCCGCTTCAAAAGCACCTTTTGCAATCCCTAACGAAAGCGCCGCTATCGAGATCCTGCCGCCGTCTAACACTTTCATGGCCTGTTTGAAGCCCTCTCCCTCAACACCCAGCAAATTTTCCTTTGGTACACGGCAGTTATCAAAAATAAGCTCCGTGGTTTCTGAAGCACGCATACCCAGCTTGTTTTCTTTTTTACCATGGGTAAAACCCGGCGTACCTTTTTCAATCACCAGCGCTGAGATCCCGTGCGAATCGCCCTTGTTGCCTGTACGCACCATCACTACCGCCACATCGCCCGATTTACCATGGGTTATCCAGTTTTTTGAGCCGTTCACTACATAATGGTCGCCATCCAAAACGGCGGTGGTGTTCATACCCAGCGCGTCCGAACCGGTGTTGGCCTCGGTTAATCCCCAGGCGCCAAGCCATTCGGCAGTGGCCAGTTTGGGCAGCCACTTCAACTTTTGCTCTTCATTGCCAAAGGCAAGGATATGCCCCGTACAAAGCGAATTATGGGCGGCAACCGATAAACCTATAGCACCGCAAACTTTGGCTATTTCACTGATCACGGTTACATATTCAAAATAGCCGAAACCGGAACCGCCATATTGTTCGGGCACAAAAATGCCCATCATGCCAAGCTCGCCCAATTGTTTAAACAAGTCGATAGGGAAAACCTGGGCTTCGTCCCATTCCATTACATGAGGTTTAATATAACGTTCGGCAAAGTCTTTGGCCATCTGGCCAACCATTTGCTGATTTTCGTTCATAGCAAAATCATACCCGCCTGTTGAGGGGGTATCGGTTAACAAAGTATCCATACATTTATAATTGGTTACTACAAAATAACGTATAAAAAATGAGATTGGTTTGCCCGTAAAAGCCTGCAAATCAAGAACAGTTTGGTATTGGGTATGAATTATAGGTTTAGTTAAAACAGAGTGGTTTTGGGGAGAGGAAACTGATGAAAAATATTTTTCAGGAATTGTTGAAGCGGGGACTAACCTGACAGTCCCATCGGAGTTTTTGAAGCTTTAAGTCAACCGATAGGCCAGGTGGTAAATCACTTTGCAGGTGAAATACCGTCAATTTTTATGAGCTAACCTAATCTCCAAACCTCTGATGAAACGGGAAGCCTGATAAAAATGATTGGATAATTTTTTCATTCATCCTTATCAGGCTTTTCTTATGTTAATCATCATCGTCTGCTTTTTGAACGGCCTTTACAAATGCTGCCCGTACCGGCGTGGGCACAATTGTATTTTCTCCTTTAATCGCTTTCCATACCATGTTGTTCATGATCTCGTCGGGTACCCGGTCAACTGCCGAAAAATCAAGCCCCCTGGCCATTGCTGCAAGCTTTGTGCCCTTAGGATTAAGTTCATTAAGGTTAATATTTGAACGCAGGCTGTTAAATGGTTTGGTATCGGGCGTTTTATTAAAACAACGCCACATGGCTGTAGCCGATGCATCATACTGGGTCATAGGCGGCAGGCCGAGAATCAGCTCGATAGTACGCAGCACCGACGAAGTGGAATACATGGTGTGATCAACAAAATTACGTTTTACAAATCCCCCGGCCATGTATGCAGGCGAACGATGAGCGTCAACGTGATCGGGGCCATTCTGTGCATCATCTTCAAGTATAAAAATCACGCTGTTTTCCCATATCGGGCTTTTACTGATATGCTCCACCAGCCGGCCAACAGCAAGATCATTATCAGCCACATGGGCAAAGGGTGTAGGCCTGCCCGGAGTTGTGCCCTCCGTATGATCTGATAGCATCCGGATGGTATTTAGCCGCGGCAAGGCATTGTTGCGCATCAGCGAGTCAAAATCATGTTCCCAGGCCTGGTACCGCAAGGTATCAGGGTCACGCAGGTCGCGGGTGGGATAGGCTTTTGTAAAATGGTCTCTCAGAACAGGTATCTGTGGCGTATTATCGGCATTGATAAACTCGCCATAAGTACGGAAAGTTACGTTGGACCGGTTGGCCTGGTCCCAGATGTAGAGCTTATTTTTTGCGGCGGGGCCTACAGCGCCCGGACCGCGGCCGCCATAACTGGTAGGCCAGTTTTTTTCCATATAATCAGTAGCATAGGCGCCCAGGCTCCAGTTATGCCCATCGGCACTAACCTCACCATCTACATAAAAATTATCCAGCAGCACAAAGTTTTCGGCCAAAGCGTGGTGATTGGGCGTAATCCGTTTGCCAAACAGCAGCAGGCTTGTATCGCCATTGCCCTTCGGCATATCTGACAGTACCTGGTCATACGTCCGGTTTTCCTGGATAACATAAAAAACATACTTTATTGGCGATGCAGCTCCTACTTTAGCCGGAATGGGGTTGCCATCTTCGCTATAAGCCCCTGTTTCCTGTTCCCGGTGATAAGGCGTATTACGAACTACGGCCTGCGAATAAACCGTCAGCTGCTTTTCTGTTGGCGTGGGGATGATGCTCAAAGTCCCCATTAATAAGCCGCCGCCGATATATTCTGTACGCGCGGGCCTGAATGGATCGCCTCCATGCAGTACAACGGTTTGACTTTTGGCTGCCGGGTTAGGCCCATGCGGATTAGGCAGCGACGAAAAGCCTTTAGCATTGGCTACGTATAATTTATCATCTATAACACGCACAACGCTGGGATACCAGCCCGTGGGCACAAAACCAAGCGACTGACTGGCACCCGGCTTTGTTACATTAAACACGGCCAGGCAGTTATTATCGGCATTGGCAATGTATAATGTTTTACCATCCTTACTCAGGGCTACCGAGTTACTGGTAGTACCGCTAAGCGGCGTAGGTGATACTGCGGTGTTCAGTGTTTCCAGTACTTTACTTTTGCGCACGTCAATTACCGATACTGTATTGTCGTTGCCGTTGGCTACATACAGGTATTTTCCATTCCGGGAAATGCACAGGTCATTGGGGTTATCCCCTACCGCAATGGCATCTGTGAGCTTATTTTCTTTTGTATCAAATACGGCTACCTTATCGCCACCCCAAAGACTGATGTACAATTTTGACATATCGGGCGATAACAGGCAGGTATAGGCCTCTGCGCCCAATTTAACCTGCTGAATGACTGTTTTTGTCTTGAGATCGATAAGGTACAGGCTGTTATCCAGTTTGGTAACTACATATAAAACACCGCGCTTATCATCAAGGGCCAGCCCGGTAGGTGAAATGGACGCCGAATTAGGCTTTTTGCTCCATGCTTCGCCCAGCTTTATGGTGTCAGCTGCCAGCAGCTTATCATTATTGATGGCATAACGAATAATCCAGTTATTGTCACCTCCTGAGGCGTAGAGTGATTGCTCGTCTGCACTAAAAACCAGGCCTCCCCAGGCTTTGCTGATCAGTACTTTGTCCAGTTCACGATCTGTACGTGCGTCTAAAAGCTGAATGGTTTGAACACTCTGCCCATTATTGGTAACCGCGGCATAATGATGGCTTTTGCTCACCGCGATATTCAGGGGCAGATCGCCCAGGGGAAGGCTCTTGCCAACAGGTGTTAATGACCACCCATTGGGCAATTTTACCCGTTTATTTTCAATAGCGGCGAGATCTTGCGCCCGAACGAACTTGCTGCAGATAAGCAGCAAAACGATTAGGCAGAGCATTTTTTTTAGTGACATAAGATAATGATATGCCGGTAAAAGTAGACCACCAATATTAATACATTATTAAATCATGGGCGAAGATCACCAGCTTGATTGTAACAAAATGAATGGAAATCAGCGGGCGCTAACCGGTACCAATTTTACCGGTCAAAAAACGGCGCGGTATTAGTACCGGGTAATGTGAAGTCCATTTAAATCTGCGAGACACCCTGATGGAACGAAAAAAGGGGCACCCCTGCCCCTTAATCTATTAACTAACCTTATGAAGAATGAATTGCATGAAAATGCCTGATTAATTTGCAGTGCCGTTTTTCACGTCGATCTTAAACGGAGCCGGCTCAGGAAGCCAAAGCTTACCATCCCCGATCTGAACAGGCATCCATAAATACCGGGAATCCCATTGTTCTTTCGGTTTCCAGATATCTCCCAGATACAATACTGTCGTATCCTTCTTCCCGCTAACTTTAAGCAATAAGGTAGATTGTGAACCATATGTGTTTTTTTCCTTCGGCGCTATGTCTTTAAACTCCGACCACGGGCCTTCCAGGGTTTTTGCTGTGGCATACCGGTTAGGATTGGGCTTCCAGCCGGTAAGCGCGGAGCCTATGGCGTAATAAAGGCCCTTATAATGCACTATAGCCCCGCCTTCCATATGCTCGGCTATCAGGCACATTTCCCGGTCAATACTGAGGCAATCATCGGAAAGCCGGACGATATGAAACCCAAGCGGACGGTCTTCGAAAACAAGGTATGGCGTACCATCATCATCTATAAACTGGCCAATGTCGCGGCTTTCATGCTCCAGGGGCCTGAAGCTTTTCAGGTATTTAAAATCACCGTCGGGGCTGTCACTTACGGCGATGCCGACCCGGGCAAACTTATAAGTTGCATTGTCAAGATGGAAATACATAACATATTGCCGGCTCTTTTTGCTGTAGAAAACTTTGGGCCTTTCCAGAACCCAGCGCCGCCCCAGGTTTTCGGGATCGGTCATCTGAACAACATCGCCTTTGAATGTCCAGTTCGTCAGGTCTTTTGACGCATAACAGCTAACATAACGTTTATTTGAATCCAGTCCCCGCCGTCTTTCTTCGCCATACCAGTAGTATGTGTTCTTTATTTTTATAATCCCTCCGCCATGCGCCTGGATATGTTCTCCCCGGTTATCGGGCCAAACTGCCCCGGGGTTTATGATTTTTTGATGCTGTGCATATACCTGGCCTGTAATCAGCAAAGTCATGACAGCCATGGTTATTCTTTTTAAAAGTATTTTTTTAATCATTCGGTGTTTTTTTTGAAGGTCAGGAAATCTTATATACGTTTTTATGAAAGCACCAGTTCGGTTGTGGCAATCTTACTGCCTTCAGAAAGTTTAATACGCAGTTGATTGATGCCCCTGTGTACATGATTAACTACCGACTGATATTGTAACCCCGTTACTTCAGCAATCTGATCGTAATTCCAATTATCAAAATACCTTAAAAAGATCATCTCCTTCTGGCGCCTTGGCAAGGTATTCAAGGCAAGCGCAAGCATGTGCTCCACTTCTCTCCCGGTTTCTTCCAAAACAAGCACATCTTCCCTCGAAAAAACAATATCGATATCATGGCTTGCGGATAAGCCTACAAACTCGGGCCGCGCGGCCTTTAAAAAATTAATGGCAAGTGACCGCGCCGATTTAAAGAAATAGTATTTAACATTTTTAATAGGTCCAAATGTTATCCTCCGCTCCCACATTTTTATAAACAGTTCCTGTAAAACATCCTGGGCTGCATCCTCGTCTTTAATAATTTTATAGAGGTAGAAATACAAACCGGAATACAGTTCGTCATGTATCCTGCCAAAAGATTTGACATTTCCGTGGAGGGCTTCTTCCCACCATGTAGTTAGCTGGTTACAATTGTTCATATTGGCTTTAAAAACTGGTTTCTCTTTCAATTGGTCGTTGCCGACTTTAGGAACCTAAGCTGAAAACCGATTTACATAATCGATTAAGTAAGTTTGCCTATGGTTCTAATAACTGGTTTATATAAGCTAATATGAATAGATTTTATTCGGCAGATGGGACTCAAATTGGTCATTTATGCGGTATAAATTCGGCAATTTATCAATTTACTCAATTGATTAAGCAATGGAGAGAATATACATAAATAACTTAATATCAGTTAATTATATTTTTATTTTTCTTAAATACAGGTCTTTTTTGCTTAAGAAAGTCTGATGGGTTAGCGCCGAACAGTTTAAAAAACTGATCGCGGAAGTATTTAATGCTGTTAAAGCCTGTTTCAATGGCTACTTCATTAACATTCATATCCGACTGGATCAATAGCTCAGCCGCCTTTCTGAGGCGTATGTAGCGGATGAAGCTATTAACGGTATGACCCGACAGCGATTTAATTTTGCGGTAAAGATTTGAATGGCTCATGCCGATCTCTGAAGCCAGTATTTTGATGTTGAAGTTTTCGTCGGTAATGTGCTGCTCAACAATTTCGATACATTTTTCCAGGAAGTTTTTATACTCATCCGAAATAGTGACGTTAACCGATTTCAGGGTAATGGTATTATAAAAATAACTTTGAAGGTTACTCCTGTTTTGCAGCAGATTGGCAATGCGCGCTACCAGCACATCTTTATCAAAAGGTTTGGAAATATAGTCATCGGCGCCGCTTTCCAGCCCTTTGATCTTATTTTCGGCAGATGAGCTGGCTGTTAGTAAAATCATCGGGATATAGCTTAATTGCTGGTCCTGCTTAATGGTTGAGCAAAGTTCAATGCCATTTAAACCAGGCATCATTACATCACAGATAATAAGATCGGGCTGCTTTTCTTTCGCTTTCTGTAAACCGGTCAAACCATTATCTGCCTCGTAAACCCTGTAACGGCTTTCAAGAATGGAACAAATGTACGACCTGATCTCGCTGTCATCATCAATAACCAGGATCCTTTGCTTGTCGGTAAAAATCTTATCAGCTTCAAAATCAATATCATTAATTTGGTCGGCTTCAGCTATTGCCGGCTGGTCTTCAACCATTTCACTAAGCAAAGGCGATAAATCAGCGGCATCGGCTGCCGCTGCCACATCCGGCGAATAATGAGCTTTATCCTTTAACAGGGTTAAACAAAAATCAGAGCCCTTACCCGGCCCACTTTCAAACGTTAATGAGCCGCCGTGATCTATGGTAAACTGGCGGGCCAGGAATAAGCCGATCCCAAAGCCCCCTTTTGCCGCCTGGCCATGCGTATTTGACCTGTAAAACTTTTCGAAGATATGCTTCCCCGCTTCCGGGGATATTCCCGGGCCATTATCGGTCACATTGATCACCACCTCACCCGGCCCCGATTGCAGGCCAACGCACACGGCTTTCCCGGCTGGCGTATATTTAATAGCATTAGATATAAGATTAAACAGGATAATCTCAATCTTTTCCCTGTCTCCGTAAATCAGTACCGGCTCTTCCGGTACCTTTAATTCAAAACTGATACCCGAAAGCCTGGCCTGCTGCACAAAACATAAAAATACCTCCCGGCAAACAAGGGTAATGTCCATTGGCGCAATTTGCAGGACCCCGGCGCCAGAATCGGCCTTACGAAACAGCAGCAGCTGATCAACAAGGCTTAACAGCCGCCTTGAATTACGATAAACAATATTAAGTTCCGCACGGTTCTCAGGGCCAATTTTTGCAAGCAGATCCCTTAACGGGTTGATGATGAGCGAAAGGGGGGTACGAAACTCATGAGAAACGCCCGTGAAAAACTCTACGCGCCGGTCATTCAATTCGCGTTCCTTTTCCTGCAGGTCGCGCTGGTGTGCAGCGGCGGCATTGGCCAGTTGTACTTCATATTTAAGCCGCGTTTCCCTGAACCTATAACGCAGGTACCAATAAACAACTGCCGCAAGCAACATCGCGTAAATCATGTAAGCCCAGATGGTACGATACCAGGGCGGCAAAATAATGACATGAAGGAGGACTTCACGGCTGATCCATTGCCCTTCGGCATTGGTACAGTTAATTTTCAATGTATACGTACCGGGCGCTAAACGGGTATAAAGCGCATTACGCTGATGCGCTGCATACACCCATCCCCTGTCCCAGCCCTGGAGCGTATAACGGTAACCGATCCTATCCTGCGCGGTAAATTCGATAGCTGCGAAACTAACGGCTATTGATGCCTGATCGTAAGGAACCTCTAACGACCGGATAACATTCCCGGCAACCGTCTTCACATAGTCCGGATAAGTACTTATGGGCTTATTGTTAATTTTAATATCAGTTATAACAATGTTGGGAGCATCATGCAAGGGCAGGATTGCCTGCGGATGAAACATCGTGACACCATTGATTCCCCCAAACGCAAGCTGACCATTGTTTAGCCTTAAGCCAGCGTTAAAGTTAAACTCATTGCTCGCCAGGCCATCGCTTTCAAAAAAATTGGTAAAACTAACAGCTTTGGGATCAAAGCGGCAAAGCCCGTTGTAAGTGCTTAGCCACAAACGCTTTTGTGCGTCTTCCAAAATGGCCAGTACCGTATTATTACTAAGTCCGTTACTGGTGGTATAGTGGTGAATTATTTTTTCCTTAGACGCTGAAAAATACAACAAGCCGGCTTCTGTACCCAACCACATGTCGCCGTTGTTTGCTTTCTGCATTGATCTTACCGCTTTACCTACTGGATAAAACTTATGTGCGTTGCTTTTTTGATCAATCTTATAAACACCTTCAAAGTTTCCTGCCCAAAGGTTTCCAAAAAGGTCTTCGCCCATTGACAGGATGTTGGTCAGTGCCGCATCATACAACCTGAATTGGTTGTTGTGCTTATCATATAGAAACAGCCCGTCCTGTAAGCCGCTGGCCCAAAGATTTCCAGCATGGTCCAGGTACAGGCACCAGAACACTATCCGGCTGGCAACTCCCTGCCTGTCTATACCCCGAAATGTAGTGAATGTATTGGAACCCGGCTGGTACAGGTTAATACCGCCTCCATAAGTGGCAATCCAGGTCCTCCCTTCCCTATCCCCGGCAATACTGGTTACAAAATTTGAGCTTAGGGTTCCCGGCTGTGAAGCATCATGGCGAAAATTGGTGAAGTGATGCGCCTGCCGGTCCCAAATACTCAATCCGCCGCCGTCGGTACCTATCCACAGCCTGCCATCGGGGGCTTCATATAACGATTTAACAAAGTTACTGATAAGGCTATTGGCGTTCAGGTCATTATGCCTGATATTTACAAATCGTTCTTTCACCTCATCAATAACATTTACTCCGCCCCGTAATGTGCCGATCCACTTTCTGCCTTCGCGGTCTAAAAATAAAGCATAAACAGCACCACTTGAAAGTGAGTGCTCATCACTTCCCGCAGGCAGATAGCTGATCTTGTCGCGTCTGCTATCCAGGATCTGGATCCCGCCGCCATCAGTACTCACCCAAAGTGTACTATCGGGCATGACTTGCAGGCTCGTTATCCTGCCCGATTTGAAAGGCCCGTTAAACTCATCAAAAAGACGGTCATATTGCCCTGTTTTGAAATCATAATGGTGCAGGCCCTGGGTTGTGCCTACCCATAAACCATTGCCCTCCGGATAAATACAGGTAGCGCCGGTAACCGAAGGGTTCAATAACTTCAGACTACCGTGTGCGGCATCGTATTTAAAAAGGCCGGCGGCGCTGATCAGCGCATAGATCTCGTCGCCAGGCCCAACATACAACGCGTTAACGCTATAACCCTGTACAGCTTTTCCGTTATCATAGTATGGTATAACACGGCCGGTTCGTTTGCCCTTATCCATAACAATAAGGCCGTTGGAAAGAGTGGCAATGAAAATACGCCCGGAGCGGTCCGTTTTGATATCCCTGATAAAGGATGTCACGGGTGTTTCTTTGCCGGCCAAAATTGCATACGCCGGAGAAAACTCTTCTGTTACCGGGTTTAAGATACTTATGCCCTGGCGCGTACCTACCCATAAATTATTGGCCGCATCCTCTGCAATACAATTAATAAAATTATGAATAATTGATTGTTGCTTTTCGGGCTGATTGCGGTAAATACGGAAGTCATATCCGTTAAAACGGTTCAGGCCATCATAAGTGCCAAACCACATATAGCCCGAATGGTCCTGGAAAATACATCGTACTTCGCTGTTGGAAAGCCCGTCTTTGAGGCCAAGCCGCTGAATATTGGGTAAAGCAAGCGCCGCGGCATTGCTGTTTAAAATCAGTGCTCCTAAAATAATTACACAACACCAACGTGCGGCCGCTTTAAATGGCCGCATACAGGAGGATGCCGGTTGTTGAATACTGCTCAATTTGAATATAAGTGCCGCGAAACGTTTGGTTCTTGTTTCAAAAACTGTCCCGTCAGGTTAAACATTACTCCTGGCGCTTCTTTTTAGGTTCCTGATTTATTTTCTGAACAATTGAATTCCAGCTTTTTTTGATCGTTTGTTCGTCTGCTTTCGGATTCTTTATCTGAAATAGCTCTAAGGGTTCCGCTTCGTTTCGCTTTTTTTTCATAAATCGATACACTATCATGTCTGCACCCTGTAACATTTTACTCAAAACAAAAATATAATTATCTGACAAATAAAGAACAAGGATTATATCCGTGCCCCAACCGATCATTTTCCTCAATATTCCCTACTGTTTATCCTTAACAAAAAGGGCTTCCTTTCAGAAGCCTTATTATAACCAACTTAGCTAAACCGGACGGTTTATTAGGGGAGAGTTACAACAAAGACAATCCCAAACAGGTTTGATACTCATTTTTTTATTTTTTTTATTTCGGATAAATTACACCAGTAACCTTGCGGATGAATCCCTTATGATCAGTTTGGTTTTCAATAAAATATTTTGCGAATCGATCATGTGGTTATCCTGAAGCTCTTCCAATAAAATTTTGGTAACCCTGAGGCCGATCTCTTTAATTGGCTGGGCTACAGCGGTTATGGCCGGGTTAAAAAGGGCAAAATTGTTAATATCATCAAATACAGCAACACCGATGTCCCTGGCAATTATCAGTCCTGATTCTTTCAGGGCCTGCAGGCCGCTTAAGGCGAGATAGTTGGTTGCAAAAAAAATGGCATTTATATCCTTTTTACTTTTCAGGAGGCTTTTAAGGTTCTGGACGGTTTTGTGTGGATCTTCATTATAGATAATTTCTTTTAGGATAGATGGCAGCCCGTGTTTTTGGAGAGCCGCGTGATAACCGTTAACACGTTCGTTCATTTGATCCTGCCCGGCCGCAAGCGTAACCATGGCAATGTTCCGGAAGCCGTTATCTATCAAATGTAAAACAGCAGCCTCGCTGCCGCGAAAATTATCGACAAGTACTTTAGAACATTGCAGATCAGGCGAGGCGCGGTCGAACGCCACTACCGGGTAACCTTCCTTTACAAGCTGGTTGATATCATCGTCCAAGCCGGCAGTAGGCGCCACGATATACCCATCCACCTGGTAATTTTTAAAGGTTTGCAGCAGGTCACGGGCGATAACGGTCGAATTTTCAGAGCTGCCATAAATAACGCGGTAACCTTCTTTATAAATATGCTCTTCCACAACCCTGGCGATGGCCGAAAAAAAAGGATCGCTGATATCTTCCACAATCATGCCCACCGTTTTACTTTTTCCTGTCCGCAGGCTGGCTGCCAGCCGGTTTGGCCGGTAACCTACCTTTTCAACAAACCTCAGTATTTTATTTTCCAACGCCACGCTGATGCCATATTGCCTCGCCTTGCCATTAAGAACATAGGAAACAGATGCTTCTGACACTTTTAACGCGGCAGCAATATCTTTCAAAGCCAATTTTTTTTTCATTTCGCCCAAAGCAGGATCCTCCTTAAGTCAAACTAACACAATCATTAATAACGCAGCACAACAACATCTCCGCCCCCTATTTTATTTGAGGTCTTAAGATAACCGCCTGGCCCCCTTTTGCATCCAGGTCAACAACAAAAGCATCATTGTGCCTAAGCTCAACCTTTTTTACCTGTATGCCGCCCTGTCCGTCATCGCCATAAACAGTAGCGGTGTATACCTGATTTTTTTCCAGGAAATCGAGCTTGAAGCTTCCTCCCCATTTCTGAAGGCCTGCAGCGCTACCGAGGTACCAGATACGGCCTTTACGGCGTGCTACGGTAATGCCTTCGCCTATCTCTCCCTGTACATATTTGCTTTCGTCCCATACAGTGGGCACATATTTAAAAAATTCAATGTCTGCCTCATCCTTATAATCCTGCGACCGCCCGTACCAGAAAATCGCCTGGAGCGGGTCAAAGTATACAATGGTCAGGGCCATTTGCTGGGCTTTGCTCACCTGGATATTTTTACTGTAATCATTCACCTTGTTGGGGTAGCAAAAGGTAAAATCGGCAGGGCCGGCCAGGTAACGCGTAAATGGCAATACGGTATTATGGAAAGCATCAGGACTGTTTTCATCGCCTCTGATCCCTTCCTGGCTCAGCACACACGGATACCGGCGGCTTAAACCTGTGGGTTTATAATGATCATGTACGTTGAGTATCATGCCATAATCATTTCCTTTTTTCATGGCCGAATCAAGCCAGGCAAGGCCTTTCTGCGTGCCGCCATCTACAAACCCAAACTTTAGCCCGCTAACTCCCCACTTTTTATAAAGCGGCAATATGATATCTATCTTAGCTTTGAGCCCCACATAATTTACGTATAAAATAACGCCGATGCCTTTTTGCCGGGCATGGGCAATGATATCCGGCAAGTGGAAATCAGGTAAGTATCTGGTAGGATCAGAGGTAGTTCGAAATTCGGCACCGTACCAGCCTGCATCAACCAAAATGTATTGAAAGTTCATTTTTTGAGCAAAATCAATTCCATCAAGGGCGCCTTGCGTATTGATAGGTACCCTGAAAACCTTTCCGGGTTTTACATAATCAGGCACCTCATTACTAAGTGGTTTAACCAGTTTAAGATTAAGCTGACTAAACGCGTGCAAACCTATGGCAGTACTGCTGCAACTGATGGTTCGCCAGGGAGTAATGAGACTATCGGTGAACCGGATTAATGAATCCTTCCGAACCGATTTAACGCGATGGTCGCGGTAAATGGTATCCGTATAAAATTGTAACGACAGGCTATTGGGGCGGCTGCCGTGAACCAATACGCATTTGGTGTAATTGCGGTTATCGGCTTCGCCTATACTTATATATGACTGTGCGGCGGTAAGCGTTGAAGGAAGGTCACTGGTACCCGGCAATGAATCGACCATAACCGGCCGGAAAACAGATTCTTCGTGATACTGGTAAATGCGATAGCTTGTTGCAAGGTTAAACTCCGTTAGTTCCGATTTAAGTTGTACAATGCTATCACCAAGCTGCTTACAGACATACCTAAACGCCAGGCTTCCATCATATACCCTTACGATAATATCATAATTACCTCTGCCAGAGGTGCAATGAAGCATGAGCTCGTTACAATGGTTTACCAGGCTGGCATCTTCTCCCAGCGGCCACAAAAACTTTTCATTGATTTCTTTTTTGGCCGATCCCTTTAACGTGATACCCCGAACTAATGAAGAACCGGTAGTTTCGATCCCCAAACGCGACCAGTTAACAATTAACCGTGTATTGAAAATTAACCGATAATACAGCTGCCCTTGCTCATCCAGTGAAAATTGCGCCCGCGTACGGTTATCTGGTGAATAAAGCAGTGCAACAACCTTTTGTTTTGCGGACACAGCATTATTGCAAAAGGGAGAAAGGGCTATAAAAAAGGCAAAAAAAAGGTATTTATTCTTCATTGTTTAGGATACGGGGCAACAACAGTAATAAGGACAAGCAATGCTCTTAAATATACTCAAAGAGATTAGTGATTTAGTTCAAATTGTTCAGGGTATTTCATTAGGGCACATTATCTCCGGCAAATGCAGTTATTTTTTCGATATAGTTTTTTTATTGAGTATGAGAATCCGCCTTTATTGTCTTCCTCTATACACTATAAAAACTTCTATGAACAAATTCCTGGCACTGACATGTGCAGTCGTATTTTTATTAAAAACAGTCAAGGCAGAAATCATAACTTATAAAGCACCCGAAAGTAACTTAGTTAATCATACAATTAAAGTAGATGTGCGGCAGGGCACAGGCAACTGGCAGCCCTTAGATGTATATACCGCCGATGTAGCGGCTCGTTTTGACGCGCAGCGCATTATTAAAAAAACCACTTTTACTTATTTTGATTGTTCCGGTTCGATAAAGCTTCGGGTTAAGCTAAACCAGGGGAATATCAAAGAAGTAAGGATCAGACCTACGGCATACGGCATCAAGCCCGAGGTTAAAGGCAACGTTGTGGAATTTGAATTAAACGCTTCGCAATATGTTTCATTAGAGGTAAACGGCAACATTTTTGAAAACCTGCAGATTTTTGCTAATCCTATAGAAAACAGCCGTCCCACAAAAGCCAATGCGCAAACACTTTATTTCGGCCCGGGCATCCATAAAATCGGCCGGATGGTGATCCCCTCGGGTAAAACCGTGTATGTGGCCGGCGGCGCTATTGTTGAAGGCTCATTTGTTATAGATCATGCAGAGAACGTCAGGATCTGCGGCCGCGGAATCCTTACACAGCACCCGGTACAGGGCGACAGCGTTAAACCCCAAAATACTACAGGAACAATCTCAAAATTAAGGAATGACCATTTGATCATCCAGAACAGCAATAACGTCAGTGTCGACGGGATCATTGAATTACCAACGGGTTATTCTATTTTGATGGGCGAATCAAAGCATGTGAGTATAAGTAATTTCAAAGCTTTCAGTGCAACCGGTAATGCCGATGGTATCGACATCTTTTGCAGTCAGGATATTAAGCTTGATCATATATACATGCGAAACTCTGACGATTGCATCGCCATTTACGGTCACCGCTGGAACTATTACGGCAATACCTCAGATATCTCAATTAACAACGCCATTTTATGGGCTGATGTAGCCCATCCCCTGCTGATTGGTACGCACGGCGATACTGACCACCCGGATACCTTACAAAATATCCGGGTTCAGAATATGACTGTACTTGACCATAACGAAAACCAGCTTGATTACCAGGGCTGCATAGCACTTAATGCCGGCGACAGCAACCTGATCAGGAATGTCAGTTTTGAAAACGTGGAGATTGAGGATATCCGCAAGGGGCAACTGTTTAATTTAAGAGTGATGTACAACCGAAAATATAACACCTCTCCCGGGCTGGGGATCGAGAACATACTGTTCAGGAATGTTAATTATAACGGCAAGCGGGCTAATATGTCTGTTATAGCCGGCTACGATGACAAACGCGGCATCAGGAACGTTATATTTGAAAACCTGAAGATAAACGGCACCCTGATATTCGATAAGATGCCGGGCAAACCCGGCTTTTATAAAACAAGTGACATGGCCAATATATTTGTGGGTGAACATGTGGATGAGATCCAATTTTTGCGCAAGGATTGAGCCGGATAAACGTAAGGCTTATTGACCATCTCGTCATACGCATTATTTTCTTACGCCTCCAATTTCATAAACGGTGTTCGGAATAAAAAAGCGCAGCAGTGTGTGATTTTTTTCCTATCAATAATTGAAAAAATGTTCCGAACAGCTATGTCTTTTTCTCTTCTCCCCCCACTTAGCTCCCATACTAAAGAGACTTATTCCGAGCGATTTAAAGTCGAAAGCCTGGCTTAAAAATTTCAAAAACACCACGTTGCTGTGAGTATCATTTACAGCAGTCATTGTCTTTGATGTGTCCGATTATAAAACTGTTTTGTTCCACGTCCTTACACGACTTCCAAACATACCGGAACGGCAGTAAATATGTTTACCTAAACAATTAAACCATGAAAAAACTTTTTACGCTTTGTAATTATTTGACAGGTACGCACCGGCGGATAAGGCTGCTGTTGTTTTCGCTGTCGATGTTTGTCACGATGGGTGTATGCGCCCAACCTTTTGTCCATCCTGGCGTGGCCTTTAACCGGGCCGATTTGGATCAATTGAAAGCCAACATTAGCCGCGAACCATGGCTATCCGGTTATAATGCATTTAAAAACGACTCGCATTCACAATTGGGCTATGGGCAAAAGGGTCCTTTTGCAACGGTTACCAGGGCGCCCAATCTCAACAACAGCGCCTGGATTGATGATATGCAGGCTGTTCACAACCTGGCCTGGATGTGGTGGTTTACGGGCGACTCTACTTATGCCCGCAAAGCTACCAATATGTTGGATGCCTGGGCAGTAACCAATACTACCTGGGGCGGCGGAGAATCCATGCTGGATATTGGCGATTATGCCCAGTATTGGGGCGTAGGTGCTGAAATCCTTCGATCTACTTTTCCTGGTTGGACCCCAGCCAATACACAGCATGTAAAAAGTTATTTTGCCAATGTTTTGTTTCCAACTTCCTGGGTACCTAGCCCCTTGCGCGATGCGAATAAAGGGGCTCTTCAGTTAAAAATTGCCCTTGCCGCCTCGGTTTTTTGCGATGATGCAACCCGGTTTAACCAGGCGGTGGAAGTGTACCGGATGGATGCCGGAGGTGGGATGCGCAATTCATTGCCCGGTGGTGAAGTAGGAGATTCGGGCCGGGACGACCATTGGCGTGTGCAGGCAGCAGCATTGGCCTGGGGCGCAGAAGTTGCCTACAAGCAAGGTGCAGATATGTTTGCCGAATTGGATAACCGGGTATTAGCTATCGGTGAGTTGTATCATAAATACGCTTTTGACGGCGCAACAATGACCTTTATCCCGTTGGGAGGGTATGCAAGTTACTGGACCGGCTGGGGAATTCAGCCCGGAGCAAGGACCGGCGATATGACTAATCTTATTTACAGCGCTTATGCTGTACGCAAGGGCATACCTACTCCTAATACCGACAGGATGAGGGCTGCGTTAATGCAGCCCGGTGCAACCAATTATTCTCCGGCCGGCGGCAATTTCTTATACCTGAAATCATCAGATACGTCTACCGCTGTTAAATTGCCACAGGTGTATTATCCTGCTGATCATGTGCAGCCGGTGAGCAATCTAACAAATATAGATATCGGTAATACCGGATTGGCGGGCAGCGCCTCCTATAATAACGGGGTTTGGACACTTCAAGGTGCCGGAACTTCCACCAGTAATGCCTTCAGCTTTAATTTTAAGAAAATTAGCGGCGATGCGGGCCTGGTGGTAAAAGTTGAGAATATGTCGTTAAATACCGGTGGTTGCGGGGTCATGTTACGCCAATCGTTGGCGCCCGGTTCGGCTTTTTATGATATTTTCCTTAAAGCGACAGGCGGTGCCGGAAACCACTACCAACCCAAAGCCCCCTGGTGGTTAAAAATTGAGCGTGTAGGTACCCGCATATTTACATACCATTCGCAGGATGGCATTAGTTGGACCGGGCTCGGTTGCTGGTATTCTGCAACAGGTTTCCCCACTGATTTGTATGCCGGATTTTATACCCTTTCCAGTAATAACTCGGCACTAAATACCGCCACGTTCAGTAATGTGGCCTATAGTCAATCTGCACCTGCCGGGTCTCCGGAGATTAGCAGCGCTACCACCGCCACAGCTACCAGTGGTGCGCCTTTCAGTTATAACATCGTAGCCAGTGCTAATCCATCTTCTTATAGTGCCACTGGCTTACCATCGGGGCTTAGCATTGATGCGGTTACCGGTATCATCTCGGGTACACCTACCACGTTAGGGCAAAGCGAAATTACCATAGCAGCCACTAATGCCAGCGGCACCGGCACGGCAACGCTCATGCTGAATGTGGTCAATAACCAGGCGCCGGCAGCGCCCGCTTCAGCTGCGGCAGCGGTTGTTAACGCTACACAAATTAATATTTCCTGGGTAGCTTCAGCCAATGCTACCAGCTATTCGGTAAAACGGTCGTCGTCATCCAACGGGCCGTTTACCACTATACAATCAGGTATAACCAACACATCATATATAGATGCCAGCCCTGTACCCGAGGTAAGCAATTATTATGTTGTGACCGCGCTTGCCGGAACATTGGAAAGCGGAAACTCGAATGTTATTTTCTCATCCGTACCACCGGCTGCCCCGGCGCAGCCTGCGGCTGTTAATAAAAACAAGGAGGTTGACTTGAGCTGGAATGCAGCAGCAGGGGCGGCTACTTATAATGTAAAACGCGCTACCATAAGCGGCGGTCCTTATACTACCGTAGCCAATGTTTCAACTACGGTATACGCGGATCTGAATGTAAGCAACGGAAGCCCATACTATTATGTTGTTTCATCTGTTGGCCAAACCAAAGAAAGCTCCAATTCGGCCGAAACATTTGGCGTACCCGGCTCAAGCACTTCAACATGGAGCCAGCAGCCCGAGTCCGACTCGCTTACCCTGGCCCGGAACTGGCAGGAAAACGCGACACCTGTTAATCCAGCCATTATTACTTTTCAAAACAGTGCAGATACCGTACTGACCAACGACATCCCAAACCTTGTAGCCTCGAGAATTCAGTTTAATGCAAACGCCGGCAGCTATACCATTGACGGCGCAGCAATTCATTTGCGAAATGACCTGGTTAATAACAGTTCTGGCTACCAAACCCTGAAGATGCCTGTAACACTCGATACATTACTTAATGTAAACACCCCCAATGCGAGCGGCACTGTAGCATTAACCGGGCAAATAACAGGCACAGGCAGCCTGCTCAAGAACGGTATCGGGTTTCTGTATGCAGGGGGCAACAACACCTACTCCGGCGGTACTATCCTCAACGGAAACGGGCAAAGCTGGCCGCCGGTTTATGGCATGGAAGTATCGGGAACAAGTACAGGAGCGCCTTCCGCCCCTACATCAGGCCCGCTCGGTACCGGAAAAATAACCATGAACGGCGGCGCGCTTTTTTCGGCCAACGGCGATGCTACCTTGTACAACGATATTGAAATCGCTGCCGGAAAAACCAGTTATTTTTACCAAACCAGCAACGCCCTGAACCTTTACGGGCGGCTTACCGGCAGCGGAACAATTATTCAGGATGGTAACGTGTATGCCGGTTTACATTTGTTTGCCGATAACAGCAGCTTCACCGGGTACTTTGTATCCAAATTACGCAGCGGCAACTCACGTACCCGCTTTGAAGTACCCCAGTCAGGCAGCGCGAATGCTTCATGGAATCTTGACGCCAATGGTAATGATTGTCAGGGCATCATGTTCCCTACCGGTACTATCAGTTTTGGTGCGTTAAGCGGCCGCGGTGCTATCCGTACTGATGGTGGCGGCAGCCCAACCATCAGCATCGGTGCACTGAACATAACTACCACCTACGGCGGAACGATGACCGGCAGTATGAACGTAGAGAAAGTTGGTACAGCTATTCTGACATTTACCGGTAACCAGGCTTATTCCGGAACAACGACGATAAAAAACGGCACTTATTTGCTCAATAACGATCCTAACAGCGGCACATTCACCAGTCCGGTGGTTGCCACGGCCGGCACGTTTGGCGGCAGTGGCAAAAGCACGTCATCGGCTACTATTGGTACCGGTTCGGGTATAGGAGCGGTACTGGCACCCGGTAACCAGGCCATTGGCACCATAAAAGTGGGTACCCTCACCATGAATGCCGATGCCACCTATAAAGCAGAGTTAAGCACCAGTTCGGCCACCAATGATAAGGTAAGTACAGCCGTTGTTAATTTAGTGAACCAGCCTAAACTGCAGATCACGGCTATCGACTCGACCAGCCTGGCCCAGGGAAGTTCGTTCACTATCATTGATAACACCGGAAGCGCGGCAATATCCGGTACATTTAAAGGCTTGCCCGAACTTGCTCCGGTAACCGTTGGTAGTTTTACACTGCGCATCAGCTATAAAGGCGGTACGGGCAATGACGCTGTGCTGCTGGACGACCGGCCATTACCGGTAATTATCACCAGCGCGCCAACGGATACCACGCTGATAGGAAAACCTATGACTTATACGGTAACCGGAATTAAGTCGCCCAACCATTTTTCGGCCAGCGGATTGCCGGCCGGGTTACAAATTGATTCTTTATCAGGCAAAATTTCAGGAACACCAACGGAATCAGGCACCTTTAATGTAAGCCTGTCGGCAGGCAACGGCAGTACAACAGGTACTTCGACATTGGTACTCACGGTACTTAGCAGTGCTGTAAACTCTTTGACAGTTGCCGCGGGCGATGCCAAAAACATCCTTGAATGGCAATCACTTCCAGGCTACAGTTATAACGTTAAACGTTCAACAACTTCCGGCGGGCCATATACCGCACTTGGCTCGGTTAGTAACCTTACCTTCACCGACAGCAATGTAAGCAATGGCACAACCTATTTTTATGTGATAGCCCCTGCAGACAGTACCGGCGAAGGTACCAAAAGCACAGAAGTGGTTGCTAAACCCAATGCCGGGCAACGCGACTTTTATCAATTTGATGAGGTAAGCGGCAGCAAAGGCATTGATGCCTGGGGTGCCAATCATGCTGCACTCGCGGCAACAGCAAGTCGTGCTGCGGGTAAATATGGAAAATCTTTGCTGCTTGATGGTTCGGCGAACGCTTATGCAACATTGCCTGCCGGTATTTTCAGTACCTTGAACGATTTTACCATATCTGCCTGGGTGCGGATGGACGCCATAAGTACCTGGATGCGTGTTTTTGACTTTGGCTCAAGCACCACACAATACATGTTCCTTACTGTACAGGCCGGTGTTACCAACGGGCAGTCAACCATTCGTTACGCTACTAAAAACGGCTCGGCTGCAGAACAGAATATCAATTACAATTACACCTTCCCATTAAATACCTGGACCTACCTGGCGGTAACCCGGGCGGGCACTACTACTACACTTTATATAAATGGTACATCAGTTGCCTCCTCAACAAACATTACCATCAAACCATCGGCGCTCGGCAGCACCACACAAAATTACCTGGGCAAATCGCAGTTTGCCGATCCGATGTTCAAAGGCTCCATTGATAATTTCAAGATCTACGGCAGGGCATTAAGCAGCACCGAAATTGCTGCCGATATATTGGGCGATCAAACAATTACCTTCGCCTCCTTCAGCGGAAAAACATTCGGTGATGCAGATTTTGTACCCCCGGCGACAGTTTCATCAGGTTTAGCGGTTTCTTACAGCAGTTCAGATACTACTGTTGCCAGTGTGATCAATGGCAACATCCACATTAAAGCGGCCGGAACAACAACCATCACTGCTTCCCAGGCCGGAAACAGCAGTTTTAAAGCAGCTACTTCTATTAATCAAAGCCTCACCATTAGCCAAAACGCACAAACCATTACGTTTAATGCGATCCCTGCAAAAACAGTTGCCGACAGCGATTTTGCGGCCGGTGCTGTAGCCAGTTCTGGCCTTGCGGTAAGCTATAGCAGTTCGGACAGTACGGTAGTTCATATAGCGGGCGGAAAGTTGCACATAACCGGTGCGGGTACCGCCGTGATCACCGCGTCCCAGGGTGGGAATACTAATTATCTTGCGGCATCACCGGTTACACAAACACTTACCGTTAACAAGCTGAGCCAAAGCATCAGTTTTGCCGCGTTACCTCTAAGCAGGCCTGGCGATGCAGATGTCAGCCTGAATGCGACAGCTACTTCCGGGCTTACAGTTGTTTACACCAGCTCAAACTTAAACGTAGCTACGATAATCAATAATAAGCTGCATATTGTAGGCGCGGGCAGCAGTGCTATTACAGCGCAGCAAGGTGGCAACACTCGTTTTGACACGACAGCCTCAAGCAAAACCTTCATCGTATTGCCATACAATGTCCAGGTACAATCCTCCGACGGCGATAACAACCAGCCTGTAAACAATCTCATTAAGCCATTTCTGAAAATTGTTAACCAGGATTCTGTCGCCATTAATTTAAACGAACTGACCATGAGGTATTGGTTTACCGCGGAAAATTATGCCGGGATCAATTCGTGGATTGATTATGCCCAAATGGGGAACAGTAACGTTACCATGAAATATGTTCAGTTACCCAACCCGCGCACAGGCGCCCTGGGTTATATAGAATATGGTTTCTTGAATAACGGCCAGCTCAGCGCAGGCGGCAATTCCGGGGTTATTCAGTCGAGGTTTGCCAACCAGGACTGGTCAAACTTTTCGGAGGCCGATGATTATTCATACCTGCCATACACCGGGAGCTATGCCGCAAACAGCCATATCACCCTTTACCGCAACGGGCAGTTAATTTACGGTACCGAGCCTGCTGCAGTTACAGCTACCACGGCTTTTACTGTATCTTATCAAAACCAAAATCAAAGCACTTCCGGAAATACGATCAGTACCTACCTGGCGCTTAACAATACCGGAAACGTGCCTGTCAATTACAGCGATCTTTCCGTTCGTTATTGGTTTAGCCGCGAAGGCACAGCAGGATTGAATTTCTCGGTAAGCTATGCCAAACTGGGCAACAGCAAAATCAACAACCGGTTTGTTACTTTAAGTCCCCCTTTAACCGGGGCAGACACCTATCTTGAATTAACCATCGATCCATCGGCCGGTTCGCTTTACCCCTTAAGCAATACCGGTAACATTCAATGCCAGGTTAATAAAACAGACTGGTCGGCATTTAACGAGGCCAATGATTATTCGTTTGCTGCTAAAGCTGCTATGGCGCTTAACAGCCATATTACCGTTTACTATAAAGATCAGCTGATTTATGGAACTGAACCTACATTGCTCAGCAGCAATTCGCTGGCTTCAACCATAGGTCAAAAAACCGGTATTGTACAGGATAACAGCGTACCTATCGGTACTGTTCAAAACAATGTGATCTATCCAAACCCGGTGGCTGCACGCAGCTTCAACATTAAACTAACGCCCGACCTGGAGCAGAAAGAGATCAACCTGGTTATCCGGGATAATTTTGGCAAGGTTATGCAAAGCGGCAGGTATCGTGGTTTTGGCGGTAACCTTGGGGTTCAGTTAACCCGCTCGTATATGACCGGTGTTTACTTTGTTCAGATCAACAATCTGGCACCATTGCGCATGATAGTAAGCCCATGATTTTAGCTAAAAGCAGAATGCACGAAGCTTAAAGCTAAAAACTTTAAAACGCAAAAAGGGATGGCAGGGTTGCCGTCCCTTTTGCTTTTACAGAAATTCCCTTTGCCCCTGACAGAAACGCTTGGTTTATTAAATATTAATACTCGGTAGCCCCAATATCAAAAGCCGTACCCGATGGGCGTACAGCATTATAAAAATCAAATTTTATGCCGTATGATAAAACGTTTGCCCCCTGATCAATAAGCGGCGATGACGGTTGTAAATGGAAATCATCTCCGTTATAATCTACAAACCCGCAAACACTTACATCTGTGTTTATATAATTATTTGATTCGGTAAGTTTAACGCTGGTGCTTTTTAAAATTATCGGCTGTACCGATGCCGATTGTATGATAGCATTATTAATAACGGTATTCATGGGGATAGTTTCGGAGTTTAACTTTATACCTCCTAAAACAGAGCCCACAATGGTATTATTGATAAACTGAAAATCCGGGCCCGGCGTATACCGTGAATCAGCAAAAATACCGTAAGCTTTTGAGTCAATAATATAATTATTGAATACCTGGTTATCCCCAAGGCCAAGAACAATGATGCCGTTGCCGGGCGCATTCTTAACCAGGTTGTTATAGCATTGTCCGCCGGTACCTTCTCCTATTTGTATGCCATTATTTTGATAAGAAGCAAACGGACTTATCCCCGGATTTTTAACGGTGTTACTATAGATCATGCACCCCGACGTAGCACTGCCAACCTGGATCCCTTCGGCACCGGTAGAGTCAACAAGGTTTTTGTAGATCCTGGCATTCACGATATCGTGAGGTAAAACTGTACCGCAGGAAGTTGAAACGCCATTCTGATAAAAAGAATTTCCTATATAAAGGCCCTCCCCTCCTGTTTTGTGAACGTAATTATCATGAATTATTACATTACTCATGGTAAAATTGCCCCGCCAGGTTGCAGCGTCGCATGTTGGATCGGTTTTTGCCATGATCCCCGCAAACCCGCTGTTACGCACCTCAACATTCGCGATCTCAAAGTCCGAGCTCAGATAGTCCATCGTCATACCGATGTTGCCGCCGTTTATATCAAACCCGTACTTAATTGAGGAAACGCCATTTCCCATTACCTTAAAGTACTGGCAGTTTTGTGTCTTAAATGCATACGAGGCGGTAGTTTCAGCAGTGAATGACACCCTTCCGCCCTGGTTAACAATTAAGATAGGAGCGGCGGCTGTACCTTTAAAGTTTTTAAGCAGCAAAGCCCCGCGTTCACCGGCGGGAATATATATTATAGCCCCCGCGGGGATATTTGTACCGTCAACCATCCATTCGGTAGTTTTAACGGTATAAGTATAGGTAGTTACCGGCCTGGTTTTCAAACTTTGCAGTTTTCCATCCTGCTCCGGAATTGAACTTGCCGGTGTCTCAATTTTGTTTATACTTTTTGAACACGCCAAGCATGATATTACCAGCATACCAGCTATCATGCTTAGTAAGTAATTGTTATTTCCCATTTATTAATCTGAAAGAGTTTTGATAATCAACCTGTCCCTGTTGTGCGGAACCGGCAGTTCTACGTTATTTTTTCAAATATTGTTGCCCGCACAATTAAATCGCCCGCTTGCAACGTTTAGGGACTTCGGTAATAAACAAAAATTGTAAAAAAGGGGGTTACTTTAACAGCACATGCCTTGCAGAGGGCTATCGCCGATGCAAAAGGCTTGCAGCTTATAACTGAGTGGAATTACCCTCCCGGACGCCCGTATGATTATATAAAGACCATTGTCGCTGACTTAGCCCCAATGGTCCATCCTGGTAAGATTAAACCTGTTTTACTTTACTGCGCTTAGCCTGCTGGTATTCAGTTGGTGTTGTACCGAATTGTTTCAGGAAATTACGGCCCAGGTGTGATTGAGAACTGTAACCTACCATGTTGGCTACTTCGTAGATCTTATAATCACCTTCTTCCAGTAATTGCGCGGCAGCCTTGAGGCGGGTGATATTGATAAGCTCGTTAATAGTAAGATTGGATATAGCTTTAACCTTGCGGTACAGCGTTGGCTTACTCATATTCATGAGATTGGCTATCTGCTCTACATCAAGCTCGGCGTTTTGGATGTTTTTGTAGATAACACCGTTTAGCTTATCCAAAAAGCTTTCATCAGGTTTTGAGTAGGCCATCGACTTGATATGCGCCAGCGGCGAGCTCGCAAAATGCTCCTTAATTTTATTACGGTTAATAAGCAGGTTAGCTATCTGCACCTGCAAATGTTCGGGTGAAAACGGTTTTTCGATATAGGCATCGGCACCAACTTCCAGTCCTTCAATTTTACTTTGCAGGGTATTTTTAGCAGTGAGCAATATGATAGGGATGTGGCTGTAATCGAAATTGGTTTTAATGGTTTTGCACAGCTCAAACCCATCTATTCCCGG
This sequence comes from Mucilaginibacter sp. SG538B, assembly GCF_013376065.1. Lineage (NCBI taxonomy): Bacteria > Pseudomonadati > Bacteroidota > Sphingobacteriia > Sphingobacteriales > Sphingobacteriaceae > Mucilaginibacter > Mucilaginibacter sp. SG538B. Next base: position 161,112 of record NZ_JABMJI010000001.1, on the reverse strand, counting down.
CATCATTACATCGCTTATAATAAGCTGGATGTTCTCGATGGCTATCATATCCAACGCTTCCTGTCCGTTAAGGGCTTTAATAACCGAATATTTGTCGCTCAGATCATCCGAAATAAAATCAAGTATTTCAGGGTTATCATCCACTAAAAGTATAACTGGTTTCATAAAGTCAATATTCTCCTCTCTGTTACTTAGGTCTGCCTGCTCATATTCATCGGGGGTAATATGAAGGTCGAATTCTTTTTCCTGGTGAACAGGCAAAGTAAGGTTAAATATATTAAAATCGTTAACAGATTTATTCAACACTAATAAACCTTTATGCAATTCGGCTAAAGAGCGCGATAACGAAAGTCCTATCCCGGTGCCAATTTGTTTTTCCGACCCTTTCATCCTGAAGAAAGGCTCAAAGATCTTTTCGCGCATTTCGTAAGGGATCAGGTGCCCGTTATTCCTTATTTCGATGGTAAAGGTAGGGTCGTTAACCGGGTGGTCAAGCAATTCGATCTCAACAACAGAGGTGCTATATTTGATCGCGTTGCTAATAAGGTTGCTTATAATTTTAGTGAATGCCTCGATATCGACATAAGCATAAACAGTTTTAGCCGGGTGTATGAAGGTATAACTGAGGTTCTTTTGCTCGGCGATAGGTTTAAACCGCATAAAAGTATCGGCAAGCAGATCGGTGATATCGGTTTTAACAAAGCTGAGACTGAAGCCATTAGTCTCGGTTTTACGGAAATCAAGCAGCTGATTGGTAAGGTCGAGCAGGCGGTTGGTGTTTTTTTCCATGATCTTCAGGTTGTTTTGAATATCCGGAACATGCTCCGCCCGCCTGATTACTTTTTCCATCGGCCCTTTAATAAGCGTTAAAGGTGTACGGATTTCATGGGCCACGTTGGTGAAAAATTCAATCTTAGCATTATAGATCTGTTTTTCCTTATCATTTTCAAGGGTTTCGATAATGCGCTTATTTTTTTCGCGGGTTTTACGGTGATAGCTTCTGAGCAGGTAGTAACCTGTTAGTAAAAATAACAGGCAGTAAGCAATGTATGCCCAAACGCTTTCCCAAAAAGAAGGTGCTATATCAATTTCAATACTTGTTTCTTTTTGGGTCCAGATGCCGTTATTGTTTGCCGCTTTTACTACAAAGGTGTAATGTCCGGGCTGCAGTTGCGTAAAATAAACTTTTCGGTTGCGTTTAAGTTCGGTCCAGCCTTTATCCAAACCTTTCATCGTGTATTTATATTGGGTCATTTCGGGCGATGGGAAGCTCAGCGCAGCAAAATCAATACTGAATGAAGATTGGTTATAATTAAGGTTGATCTTTTTTGTGGTGATGATAGATTGTTTTAATAATGAATCGGCACCATTAACAGAGATCTCTTTATTGTGCACCTGGAAACCGGTTATATAAACCGGGGCTATAAAGTAATTCTGCTTAAAACTGGCAGGGTTAAAGCTAACCATACCACGCACACAACCAAAGTACATGGTACCGTCGGCATCTTTAAAAGACGAGTTGTAGTTAAACTGGTCACTTAATAAACCGTTGGCTTTTGTATAAATTTTTATGCTCCCGGTATTATCATTAAAGCAAACCAGCCCCCGGGTAGTGCTGATCCATAGGTTTTTATGGCTGTCTTCTTCCAGTCTGAAAATGTAATTGCTCGGAAAGCCGTTATTGGTGTCATAAAACTTATAGCTATCCGCTTCGGGATCATATCTCCATAAACCCAAACCTTCGGTAGCAAACCATAGTTTGTGGTTACTATCCTCAAAAACGCCGTTAACCGTGGTGGTGTTAAGCACATTTTTAACGGGGTAACGATAGTTTAGCTTAGTGCTTGTATTGTTTGCCGGATTGTAGCAGTAAATACCATCCCTTACGGTGCCAACCCAAATTTTGCCCTTATGGTCTTCGGTTATGGCGTAAATGAAATCATATGGGGGTAATTTATCTATCAGGGTAAAATCCTTGCTTGCCAAATTATACCTGTAAATGCCACGGGTAGTACCAACAAAAATGAGCCCGCTGCGGGTTTTGCAAAAGCAAATTATAAAGTTGCTTTTGAGTTCATTATTTCTGCTTCCGGCCAGGTAAACGCGTTCAACCTTGCCGGTTTTAATGTTCATGATATCCAGTCCCCGTTCAAAAGTACCTACAAACAGTTCATTGCCTAATGCTAATATACCGTGGATGTTGGTATTGGAGATGCTGGCACTTCCGCCGGGATTATAATGGGTCCAGGTGTTATCGGGAGCCAATTTGTTTAACCCGTTATCTTCGGTGCCCATCCACAGGTTGCCATACATGTCTTTGGTAATTTCGCGCACCACGTTTCCTTTAAGGGAATTTGGCTCAGTGTCGGGGTAAAATTTGTTAAAGGTTGAATATTGTTTAGGGTAATAGTTGAGGCCGCCAAAATAAGTGCCTGCCCAAACCCCGCCTTCCGAATCCTTATAAAGGCAATAAACGGCATTATCCGATATGGAGTAAGGGTCATTGAAATGCTTTCTGAGATTAAGAAATGTGCCCTTTACCGGGTCATAAATAAATACGCCCGATTCTGTGGCTATCCAATATTCTGTATCGCTGTATTTTAAAAAATCGCGCACGTAAACAGCCGTTTTATCCGGGTTGTAGTTAAGCAGGTCCTTGTAGGTATAGGTTTCAGCATTAAATTCCTTAAAACCATGACTATTGGTACCTACAAATATTTTGTTGTTACCGGCATAATAAATCTTCTCAATAAACTTTGAGGTAACTTTATCAGTTGGCTTAAACACGTTGTAAGCGGTAAAAGTGCGGCTTGCCCGGTCAAATTTCTCCATTGCGCCGGTTGAAGAAGAAGCCCACACTGTACCATTAATGATTACTACAGACGTAGCCTCAAAATGCTGCGAAGGCCAGTAATCAGTTCTTTCGCCGGTTTTTGTGTTATATCTTATTAATGAAGCTCCGGCTACAAACCAGCAATTATCATGTTCATCAAAAGTGATACTGCGCACACCGTTAATATTTGCCGTATTGATATGTGTAAATGTTTCTGACAGGGGATCATACTTATCAAGGCCCTCGTCGGTACCTATCCAAAGCGTACCTTCTTTATCAAGGCACAGGGTATGCACCATGTTGTTGGAGATGGTGCTCTTATTTGCAGGGTTATGTCTGAACGTTTTAAAGGTATAACCATCAAAACGGTTCAGGCCGTCCTTAGTACCAAACCACAAAAAGCCGCGCCTGTCCTGCATGCTGCAGTAAACGGTATTATGCGATAACCCATGCTCAACCTGGTAATGCTTGAAGTAGTAGGTCTGGGCATTGCAAATACCGCATGATACTGTAAAAAATAATAGAAATATGTATAGTGGTTTCAAAATAATCAGCTTAACGCAAATATAGCCAATCTGTTGCAGCGTTTCCCTTCTCCCGAAAATTGATACTTTTTGACTAAGTATTGATATGATTTGGTTAAGCGCCGGGGCCAAAATCCTTTTTCTTTACAACATGATTTTAGATATGTCAATTGTACATTTTTAAAATCAAAACTTAACCAATTAATAGATCATTTATGAGAAAATTTTTACTACTCAGGCATGGGGGAAACCCTCATGTGCAGTGGCCGCCCAGTAAATGGAGCCCCAAAGTAATGCTAATCGCTTTTTTCATCATGACCGGTTTCCTTTTTTCGTTTAGCGCATCCGCGCAAAATAAAATTAAGGTAACAGGCAACGTGGTTGACACCACCGGCCAGGTACTTACCGGCGTAGCCGTACGGGTACAGGGCACACAGGGGGGCACCACAACCGATGCACAGGGCAATTTCAGCATTAACGTACCAGGTGCAAACAGCACTTTGGTTTTTACTTACATCGGTTTTACTACACTCGAATTACCATTAAACGGCCAAACAACCGTAAAAGTGCGTTTGCGTGCCACAAACTCGGCTTTGCAGGAGGTGGTTGTTACCGGTTACGGTACGCAAAAGAAGGCATCTATCACAGGTGCCATCTCAACTGTTACCAGTAAAGACCTCGACCGCGTACATGCCGGTTCAACTGTAAGTACAGGTTTGGCAGGTAAAATTCCGGGTGTAACTTTCAGGATGTCTGAAGGCAGGCCTGGTGCCAGCGCCAGCATCCAGATCCGTAACATGGGTACGCCTTTATATGTAATTGACGGGATCCAGCAGGATGAAGGCCAGTTTAACAACCTTGCTCCTAACGATGTGGAAAGCATTTCTGTTTTGAAAGACGCTTCGGCAGCTATCTACGGTGTACGTGCGGCTAACGGCGTAGTGGTGGTAACCACCAAAAAAGGCGCTGGTGAAGCCCGCATCAATATTGATGCTTACACCGGTTACCAAAACTGGTACAGGTTCCCCAACGTGTTAACCAATTCATATGATTACATGCGTTACCGCGCTGATGCCGAGGTTAACAGCAATGGCTCAACCAGTATTACCCAAGCCGAGCTTGATAAGTATAAAGCCGGCACCGAAAAAGGTTACCAAAGCTTTAACTGGCGTGATTATGTTTTGAAGGCCAATAACAACGCCCCGCAAAACTCGGTAAATGCCAATTTTACCGGCGGTAACGACAGGGTTAACTATTATGTTTCGGCAACTAACCTTTATCAAAATTCGCAGTTGGGTAAAGAGTATAAATTTAACCGTTCAAATATCCAGTCGAACGTTTCGGTTAAAGTGGCCAACGGTTTAAAAGTAAGCCTGGACATTAACGGGCGTATCGAAACCCGCGAAAACCCTGGTGTACCGGGTGGCGATGATTACTTCCTTGCCCGTTTTGCCGTATTAAGAAATACGCCTCTTGAGCGTCCTTATGCTAATGATAATCCCGCATACCTCAATGATATCGGTCATACTGAGTCAAACTATGCCTTCCTGAATAAAAAGCTTTCAGGACTTTATCACAGTGATTGGCGAGTACTTCAAAGTAACTTTGGCGTTGAGTATCAAATACCGGGAGTAAAAGGATTGAATGTGAGAGGTTTGTACTCTTATTATATTGCTGATTATTTGCTTAATAACCAGGAGTACACGTACAATGCGTATACCTACAAGCCGGCTACCGATACTTATGATGTAACCGGCGGCAGCACCAACCCATGGCGCGAACGTGAGCAGCGTAAAGAGTTTGCCAAAACTTACCAATGGCAAATTAATTATAACAACAGTTTTGGTAAACATACCATTGGCGCTACGTTTGTTTCTGAACGTATTGAGTTAAAACATTTACGTAACTGGATCCATGCTTCGCCAATTTCAAATAACCTGCCATTGATCTACTTCCCAACAGCCGATCAATACCAGGATAGTGATAATACCGAAACCCGCATAGGTTACATTGGCCGTGTAAACTATAACTATGACAACCGCTATTATTTGGAAGCTTCGGCAAGGCGGGATGCATCATACCTGTTTGCCCCTGATAAACGTGTGGGTTATTTCCCTGGTGTATCTGCCGGCTGGCGCATCACACAGGAAGGTTTCATGAAAAAACTATTAGGCGAAAACAGTATCCTGAATGATTTGAAATTCCGTGGTTCATACGGTGTGTTAGGTGACGACCGTGATCCGGGAAATTCAGCTAATCCTATTGTGGCCCCATATGCTTATTTGCCAGGTTACAACTACAACCAGGGCACTTATATTTTTGATGGCAACGCGGTTATCACTTCAAGGGATAAAGGGATCCCTGTAACCCGTATTTCATGGCTGAAAAGTAAAATTACCGATGTTGCTGCCGATTTCAGCTTGTTTAACAGTTCACTGAATGGTACTATCGATTATTTCTATCGTAAACGTACCGGCTTGTTAGGTACTAAAAATGATGTTGTGGTACCTATTGAAATAGGCTACTCTTTGCCGAAGGAAAACGCGAGCAGCGATTCGCAACGCGGTTTTGAGATCTCGCTTAACTATAACGGTAAAATTGGCAAAGCAAGCTATAATATAGGCGGTAACTTTGGCTACACCCGCCAAAAAAACCTGCAAAGCTATAACCCGCTATTCTTTAACTCATGGGATCAATACCGCAACTCGACCGAAAACAGGTACTCGCATATCGACTGGGGCTACCAGGTTATTGGCCAGTTTACGTCGCAGGAACAGATCAACAACTATACTATCAACAACGATGGCAAAGGTAACCGTACCTTATTGCCGGGCGACCTGATGTATAAAGATCAGAATGGCGATGGAAAAATTGACCAGTATGACGAGCGCCCTATAGGTTTCGGTTATGGTACACAGCCTAATATCAACTTCGGCTTTACAGTTGGTGCTGCTTATAAAGGCTTTGATTTCCATGCCGATTTTTCAGGTGGTGCAGGTTATACCTGGTTCCAGAATTATGAAACCCGCTGGGCGTTCCAGAACAATGGTAACCTGAACTCGATATTTGAAGACAGGTGGCACCGCCAGGATATGTTTGATTTAAACAGTCCGTGGGTACCGGGTAAATATCCGGCAAACAGGGTGAACCCAGGTTTTGGTCATAGCGATTACGAGCTAAACGGCCAGCGTAACTCAACTTTTTGGTTGCATAGTGTAAGGTATTTAAGGGCCAGGACTTTAGAACTGGGCTATTCATTGCCGACTGATATGCTTAAGAAAGTGAAGATCAGGAGAGCGAGATTTTATGTTAACGCGTACAACATGTTTTCATTTGATAACCTGAAACAGTATGGCGTTGACCCGGAAACTACCGATGATAATGGTTTACAGTTTCCGCAAAGTAAGGTACTCAACTTCGGCGTTAATTTAACCTTTTAATTAATTCCTAAAGTTTAAAAGCAAATGAAAAAGATTTCAATTATAACAATGCTGGCAATCTCGGTAGTAGCGGGATCGTGCAGAAAAGATAGTTCATTTTTAGATGTGCCGCCTAAACAGGTGCTGCCAACAGATCTGGCATTTTCAGACCCTGCCCTGGTACTTTCAATCCTTGGCGATCTTTATGACAGACAACGCGATTTCTCAAGTTTAGATGGTTATCCCTCAAGAGAATATCCTCAGTCACCAAATGGTGACAGGGAGCCGGGATGGCGCACATTCGCTGATTTCAGCGAGGCTTTCCCTTCAGAAAATGGCAGCAGCTTCCTTGTGCAACGTACAGGCTGGGGCTACGGCGAATGGGCAATATGGGATTATGGTTATATCCGCGACCTGAACCTTTTTATACAACGTGCAACCGCGGCCACCAAACTTACCGAAGGTGATAAAGCGCGTTTTATTGCCGAGGCCCGCTTTTTACGCGCTAACTATTATTTTGAAATGGTTAAACGTATGGGTGGCGTTCCGTTAATTACCGATCCGTTGGCTTATGATTACTCCGGTAACGTTACCCCGCTTCAAAGGCCGCGTGCTAAAGAATCAGAAGTATATGATTTTATTATCAGCGAAGCAGAGGCTATTAAATCAATACTCCCGGCAGATGTTAACCAAAAATCAAGGGCAACTAAAGCGGCAGCATTAGCCATGGAAGCAAGGGCTGCACTATATGCAGGTTCAATTGCAAAATATGGCGCCACTACGCCCCAGGTATCATTACCGGGGAACGAAGTTGGTATTCCTTCTACGCAGGCTAATGCTTATTATACCAAAGCATTGAGCGCTTCTCAGGAAATTATTAACGGTTCGGCAGGCAGCTACCAGTTATACAAAGTACTTCCTGACCTGAGCGATAACTTCGCTGCTATTTTCCTTGATAAAAGCAGTGTAAACCAGGAAGCTATATTTGTTGAGGACTTTAAAGCCAACGGCGGTAAAGTACACGGGTTTACCACTAATGATCAGCCATTCTCAATGTCCGACGAAGGTTTGGACGCAGGTCGTTTAAATCCGTCGTTGAACCTGGTTGAGGCTTTTGAAAAGCTGGATAATACCTACGCGCCAATTGCAACAAAAGATGCGGGAGGTAATCCTGTGTATTATACCAACCAGCTTGACGCTTTTGCAGGCAGGGATGCACGACTTGCAGGTACCGTATTGTTACCAAACGGCTTATTCAAAGGTAAAAGGACTGAGGTTTTTGCAGGCTACCAGCTTGGCGATGGTACAGTGATAAGCAGCGGCGACGCTACTATAACACAGGATGTACCGGGACTTGGTAAAAATATCCAGGTTGTTGGCAAAGACGGCCCTGTTAATGGATTGGAGTTTCGCACGCAAACCGGGTTTTATATCCGTAAGTATCTTGATCCAACGGTAGGCTCTGGCCGTCGCGGCCGCGGAAGCGACGTTAACTTTATCCGTTACCGTTATGCCGAAGTGCTGTTGAATGCTGCAGAGGCTGCCTTTGAACTTGGCCAAACAGGTACTGCGCTTGGTTATATTAACCAGGTAAGGTCACGTGCAGGATTAACCACTCCCCTGGCTGCACTCACCTTTGACAGGATAGTGCATGAGCGGAGGGTTGAGCTTGCATTTGAGGGGCACACCCTATATGATATGAAACGCTGGAGACTTGCCACAAGAGTTTGGGATGGTGCCCAAATGTCGGTTGCTGATCTGGTTAGCAATATTGGTAGTGCTACCAAACACAATACCCAGCCTTTCGGTTTATGGCCTTATAAGTATTTCAATCCGGGTAATCCTAATAGCGGAAAATGGATCTTTAAAGAAGTAAAACCGAGTGCTGTAACGGGTGCCAACAGGTTCCAGATAGGTAATTATTATTCACAAATAGGTGATGATATATTATCAGCAAATCCTAAAATTGTAAAGCAACCAAATCAATAGGTATTAATAATTAACCATCATGAAAATAAAATTTCATCATATCATACTTGGGCTCTTACTTGCTACCATGGGTTGCAAGAAGGATAACTATGATGCGCCCTCATCAAAACTTACCGGTCGTCTTACTTATAAAGGGGCGGCAATTAACGTTGAATATAATCAGGTCCCTTTCGAGCTTTATCAGCCGGGCTTTGGTAAAACAGGTGCAATTAAGGGCACCTTCCAACAGGATGGCAGTTACTCAACGCTTTTGTTTAACGGTAATTACAAATTTACCATTCCGCCAAATCAAGGCCCATTTATGTGGAAAGAACTTGCCTCGGGTAAAAGGGATACATTGGCTGTAACTGTCAGCGGTAGCCAAACTCTTGATATTGAGGTAACTCCATATTACCTTATTAATAATACCAAAATAACGGGTGCCAGTAAAGTTGTTACCGCCGTATTTGATTTACAAAAGGTTATAACCGATGCCAATGCCAAAAATATAGAAGCTGTTGTGTTGTATATTAACAAAACTCAGTTTGTATCAGCAGGTGATAATCAAATTGCATCTACTAATATTGCTGGTTCGGCAATTACAAACATGAATAACGTCAGCATAAGCGTAAATGTGCCAACTATAACACCTACGCAAAATTATGTGTTCGCTCGTGTAGGACTTAAAGTTGCAGATGTTGAAGATATGATTTTCTCGCCTGTAGTGAAGGTTAACTACTAAAATTATAATAAGGCCCCGCTTCATGGCGGGGCCATTTTTTTCTCCCTGCATAATTAATTACATAATATCCTTACACTTCAAAACTGATGAAGAAACTATCGCTTTGCCTGTCTCTTTTTATTACTACTTATCTATCTGCCAATGCACAGCAAGGCGAATGGCATTTGATAAAAGACAGGATCACTACCCCATGGGCCGAAAAGGTTGACCCTAAGGCACCGCTTCCCGAATATCCACGCCCGCAAATGGTACGTGGCAACTGGCAAAATCTTAATGGTTTATGGAACTATGCCATAGTGCCTAAAGCAACTACAGGGCCTGCCAAATATGAAGGAAAGATCCTGGTGCCTTTCGCGGTTGAATCTGCCCTGTCGGGAGTGGGTAAAACGGTGGGTAAGGATAGCATGTTGTGGTATAAAACAACCATCAGCTTAAATAAAACATTAAAAGGTAAAGATGTACTGCTGCATTTTGGTGCGGTTGACTGGCGTACCGAAGTATTTGTAAACGGTAAAAGTGCCGGCATCCATGAAGGCGGCTTTGATCCTTTTACATTTAACATTACCCCTTATTTAAAAGGCGGTTCAAAACAGGAAATTACCGTAAGCGTGTGGGACCCGACAGATGATGGTCCGCAGCCGCGTGGTAAACAGGTAAAAAAGCCCGAAGGAATCTGGTATACTCCTGTTACCGGCATCTGGCAAACTGTTTGGTTGGAAGGTGTAGCTAAAACACACATTGAAGCCACCAAACAAACCCCTAACATTGACGCTCACACACTATCGGTTTCGGCCGAAGTTACCAATAGCCAACCGGGCGATAAGCTGAAGATCAGTGCCTGGAACGGCAAAACCCTCGTATCCGAAAAAACAATTGACGCCGGCGAAACTGCCGTGCTGGATATCAAAGATCAGCACTTATGGTCAACTACCGATCCTTTTTTGTATGACCTGAAAGTTGCCGTTATCCGCAATAACAAAGCTGTTGATGAGGTAGGCAGCTACTTTGCCATGCGCAAAATTTCGCTTGGAGCTGATGCCAACGGCATTCAGCGCATGTTGCTGAACAACAAATTTGTGTTTCAATACGGCCCGCTTGATCAGGGCTGGTGGCCTGATGGCTTATACACCCCGCCAACATATGAGGCTATGAGCTTTGATATTGATAAGTTGAAGGAAATGGGCTTTAACATGATCCGCAAGCACATTAAGGTGGAGCCGGCACGTTATTATGCTTATTGCGATAAAACAGGTATGCTGCTTTGGCAGGATATGCCGAGCGGCGATTTAGGCAACCATTGGGAAAATCGTCCCGGCGTGCTTGACCGCGCAACTGACCAGCAACGTACTCCCGAATCTGAAAGCTACTATCGCAAAGAGTGGAACGCTATCATTAACTCATTATATAACTATCCATGCATCGTAGTCTGGACTCCGTTTAACGAGGCCTGGGGACAGTTTAAAACTGTGGAGATCACCGAATGGACGATGAAAAAAGACCCGTCACGTTTGGTGAACAGTGCCAGCGGTGGCAACTTCTACGATACCGGTAACATTGTCGATTTGCATAACTATCCGCACCCTGCTATGCCACGTCCTGAGATCTTCGGTAAAACTAAAGCGGTTGTTTTAGGCGAGTTTGGTGGTTTGGGCTGGCCGGTTGACGGACATACCTGGCAGGCCAATAAAAACTGGGGCTACCAAAACTTCAAAAACGGCGACGACCTGTTTAAAAGATATTCAACCTTTACCGATAGGCTGGAAGAATTGATTAAAGTTGGCCTTTCGGCAGCAGTATATACACAAACAACAGATGTGGAGGGCGAAGTAAACGGCTTCATGACCTATGATCGCAAGGTGATTAAAATGCCTGTTGAATTGTTACAAAAAGCCAACAGCAAACTGTACGATCCGGCCCTGGTGAAATAATATCTTTACGTATGACTATAAAAAATAGTATAAAACTGATGCGCAGGGAGGTTTGTCTTTCTGTGGCGATGATCTGTGCGGGCTTTGCAACTGTGAATGCCCAGAGCGTGAAAGCAACCACGGTAACAACGGTTGATAACAAAGGCGCGAATGCTTTTTATGTAAATAACCGAGCCCCCTTGCAGAGGCAATATTTTACCAAATTGCCTACCGGTAGCATTGAAGCCGGCGGCTGGCTTAAAAAGATGATGGAACTGCAGCGCGACGGTTTAACCGGTAACCTTGGCGAAATCAGTGCGTGGCTTTCAAAAACCAACAATGCGTGGCTTAATAAAGAGGGCAAAGGCGAATATGGTTGGGAAGAGTTGCCTTACTGGCTAAAGGGTTATGCTGATATAGCCTACATGCTGAAAGATAAAAAGATGATTGCCGAAACGAAATTCTGGATAGATGCCGTACTGAACAACCAGCGTGATAACGGCGATTTTGGTCCGGCGGTTGAACATAACGGCAACCGTGACCTTTGGACCAACATGCCTATGCTTTGGTGCCTGCAATCATATTATGAATACACTAAAGATCCCCGCGTTATCCCTTTCATGACCAAATACTTTAAGTATGAGTTAGCTACGCCTGATAATAAGTTTTTGGAAGATTACTGGGAAAACAGTCGCGGCGGCGATAACATGCTGAGTGTTTACTGGCTTTACAACCGCACCGGCGATAAGTTTTTGCTTGATCTGGCTACCAAGCTTGATAAAAATACTGCGGACTGGCGCCAGGCCAATAACCTGCCCAACTGGCACAATGTTAACGTGGCCCAGTGTTTCCGCGAGCCGGCAACTTATTACCTGCAAAGCCATGATAAAAAAGACCTGGATGCTACCTACAATGATTTTAAACTGATCCGTGATATCTATGGCCAGGTTCCGGGCGGTATGTTCGGTGCCGATGAAAATGCCCGTAAAGGTTACGATGATCCGCGCCAGGCGGTAGAAACCTGCGGTTTGGTTGAGCAGATGACATCCGATCAGATGTTGTTAGGTAATACCGGCGACCGTTTCTGGGCTGAAAACTGTGAAGACGTAGCTTTCAATACCTTCCCGGCTGCCTTTATGCCCGATTATCGTGCTTTACGTTATCTAACTGCACCTAACATGGTGGTGAGTGATGGTAAAAACCATCATCCGGGTATTGCCAATGAAGGTCCGTTTTTAATGATGAATCCTTTCGGCAGCCGTTGTTGCCAGCATAACCACGCTGCTGGTTGGGTATATTATGCCGAAAACAGCTGGATGGCTACTCCTGACAATGGCATAGCTGCCCTGCTTTATACCGAAGGTAAGGTGAACGCAAAAGTTGGTAACGGTACCACAGTAAGCATTGCCGAAACAAGTCATTACCCTTTCCAGGATGAGATCAATTTTACAGTTACTACACCAAAAGCAGTCAATTTTCCGCTTTACCTGCGTATCCCTGAGTGGTGCAAAGGCGCATCGGTAAAAGTTAATGGCGTAGCTGTGGATGTAAACACCTCAACTGGCGATTATATCCGTTTGGCAAAAAACTGGAAAAATGGCGATAAAGTAACGCTTCAGTTGCCAATGCAGCTTAAGGTGAAAGAATGGGCTAAAAACAAAAATAGCGTAAGTGTTAGCTATGGCCCGCTTACCTATTCTTTGAAAATAGAAGAGCAATATACCAAAGGAGATAACCTGAAAGATGCTCAGGGCGATTCGCACTGGCAGCCGGGTGCCGATCCTCAAAAATGGCCTTCTTACAATATCTACGCTGCATCGCCATGGAACTATGGTTTGCTTATAGATGAACAGCATCCTGAAAAATCAATAGAGGTTATTCACCGCGCATGGCCAAAGGATAATAATCCGTTCACCAATACCAATGCGCCGATAGAGTTGAAAGCAAAAGGTAAGCAGCTGCCCGGTTGGAAGATAGATGAAACAGGTTTATGCGGTGTATTGCCGCAAAGTCCGGTTAAAACTGAGGAACCTGCTAAAGAACTAACATTGGTACCTATGGGCGGGGCAAGGTTAAGGATCTCGGCTTTCCCGGTTGCTGAATAATGAAAAATGCAGATGGGGGCTTACAGTTACACAACCAAACGCACATCCATCCATGCCGCTGAATTGGAGTTTAACGGTGAAACACTGGTTTGCGACAGGGATAAGCCATTTAGTTTCTGGCTGGCCGACGTCAAATAAAATATCGACAGAAATAAAAAGAATATAATTGGTTATGCGGCAGATATTCATTTGGTTAATGGGTGTGTTTGCCCCGGTGATGGTTCTGGGGCAACACAATGCCGTTAACAATAAAACTATTGCCTGGGATCAAGCCACCTTAAAACAGGTAGGGAGCAAAAACGGCAATTACGCCCGCATGATCCAGTTAAGTAATGGTAACCTGTTTTGTGTTTATGAAAGTGCCGGAGGTATTGAATGCATTACAAGTACTGATTTAGGTAAAAGCTGGAAGCCTCCTGTAATAATTGCCCGGCCAGTGCCGGGCGTAAACATGGCAGTGCCCGAGATACTGGAGTTGAAAGACCATTCATTACTGGCATCATACAACCCACGCCCGCATAAAGTAAACAGTGCTTGGGATACAACCAAACACTTTGCCATCTGTACAAAAAAGAGCTACGATAAAGGCAAAACCTGGACGGATGAACGCCTGATTTATCAGGCGCGTTATAATTTTGATGATGGCTGCTGGGAGCCATCGCAGATTCAATTGCCATCGGGCGAGATCCAGTTGTTCTTTTCAAACGAGGGTGTGTACACCAAATCAAACGAGCAAAATATTTCCATATTCCGGTCGAAGGATAACGGCTTAAGCTGGACAAAACAGCCTCAAATTGTATCTTTCAGGCCGGGCCATAGAGATGGTATGCCGGTGCCAGTCATCCTGAAAAGAAAAAATGAGATTGCTTTTTCGATAGAGGATAATGCCGGTGCAACTTTTAAACCGTCTATCATCCGCAACAGCATCGGCCAAAATTGGAAAAAAACGGTTGGCCCCAATGATGCCGAACGCACATACGCGCTCACACCCAAATTGCAGGATACAGTTTACGCCGGAGCGCCTTATTTAAGGCAACTGCTCAGCGGTGAAACAGTGCTATCCTATCAAAGTACGCAAAACCGAAATCATAATTGGGAACAGGCGTGTATGCAGGTAGCTTTAGGGAATAGCGACGCTGAAAATTTTATGAGTGTACCAGCACCGTTCAATATTCCGGTTGATAAACACGGGCTTTGGAACTCGTTGTGTGTGCTTAATGATGATACCATTATTGCACTTACATCAACCAATGCCTTTGGGAATGGAACGGAGATATGGATGGTGAAGGGAAAAGTGGTAACAGAGAAATAAAGAATAAAAGCAAGGGCTGTGCGATTCCCCTCTTGAGAGGGGCGGAGGGGTGTGTTTATCCATGAGTCAATAAACGGCGCAGAAACAAACCCCTGTCATCACACCATCCTACGCTCCCCTCTCAAGAGGGGAATTAAAAAAGGAAAGAATTAAACTATTAAACTTTTATAAATGCAAACAAAATTAAAAGTATTGGCGCTTGCTTTGGCAATGCCATTGGGGATGAGGGTAATGGCGCAGCAAAAAGCGCCGGCGCAGGTATGGTCGCAGGAGAAGGCAAAAACCTGGTATGCGCAGCAGCAATGGCTGGTGGGTGCCGATTTTATTCCAAGTACAGCCATTAACCAGTTAGAAATGTGGCAGGCCGATACCTTCGATCCAAAAACAATAGATAGAGAATTAGGCTATGCGCAGGGTATTGGCATGAATGTAATGCGCGTTTTCCTGCATCATTTAGCCTGGGAGCAGGATCCGGAAGGTTTCAAAAAACGCATGGACGAGTACCTTGCCATTTCAAGTAAACACGGCGTAAAAACCATGTTTGTATTTTTTGATGACTGCTGGAATAAAGTACCTAAAGCGGGTAAACAACCGGAGCCAAAACCGGGAATCCATAACTCGGGCTGGATGCAGGACCCCGGACAGCCGGCATCTGATAACGCAGCAAATTCGCCGGTGCTTGAGAAATATGTGAAGGACGTATTGAAACGTTTCGCCAATGATAAACGCGTTTTACTTTGGGATTTGTACAATGAGCCGGGCAACTCAGATAAAGGCAACAAAACTTTGCCGTTGTTGAAAAGCGTGTTTAAATGGGCAAGGCAGATAAATCCAAGTCAACCAATTAGTGCCGGCGTTTGGCGCTGGGACCTGGAAGACCTGAACAAATTCCAGATAGCGAATTCCGACATTGTTACTTATCATGATTATACGCCTGAAGGAGATCACCTGAAAACAGTACAGTTTCTGAAAATGAACGGTCGCCCGTTGATTTGTACCGAGTACATGGCCCGTCCACGCAATAGCCTGTTTGGCACCGTATTGCCGATGCTTAAAAAAGAAAACGTAGGCGCTATAAACTGGGGCTTTGTAAGTGGTAAAACCAATACTATTTACGCCTGGGATACCCCAATGCCTGATGGTAAAGAACCTAAACTGTGGTTCCATGACATTTTCCGTAAGGATGGTACTGCCTACATCCCGGAAGAAACAAATCTGATCAAGAAATTGACCGGACGATAGGGTTTGGATGTGCGGACTTCAGATGCGCAGATGTGCAGATGATTTCCGAATGCTGAAACCAATGTTTTAAATAGGGCCGCGTCACATGCGCCTCCCGCGTTAACCTATCACACAAATCTGCTTATCACCTGAAATGCCGATTTATTACAGACTTACGAAGTTTTAAAAACTTCGTAAGTCTTGTTCCTCGCTAATACTCCCCTTAAACCAATTACACCTATGAAGCAGTTTTTTAATTATCTGATGCTGGGCCTGTTCGGCACTATAACCGCCTGCCGCAGCCATGCACAGCAAATTGAGCCAACTAAGCAGCCAGCGCCCTATAGTGGCCTTATCCATGTTGTGCTTGACAGGGATTTCCCCGATCCTACGGTGATCAGTTATAATGGCAAGTATTATGCTTACGCAACTCAATCGCTGGGAGGTGATGGAAAGATGATCAATATCCAGGTGGCCTGGTCAACCGATCATGAACACTGGACATATGCGGGTGACGCTTTGCCTCAAAAACCTTCATGGGCTACTAATACCCAAAACTTTTGGGCGCCGGATGTTTTCTTCGACGCCAAACTCAACAAATTCGTCATGTTCTTTTCCGCCGATCCAAACGAGTTAACTGGCAAATGGATGGGGATAGCTTATGCTGATAATCCGCTTGGGCCTTTTACCGATAGGGGCACACCATTTATGAAGGGCCCGAGTTTTCACTGCATCGACCCTAAAGCTTTTGTTGACCCTAAAACCGGGAAGCATTTTCTTTACTGGGGATCGGACTTTCAGCCATTGCGGGTACAGGAAATGAAAGATGACTGGTCGGACTTTAAAGAAGGTTCACAGCCAACAGTTGTAGTTGAACCGGGCAAGGATAAAAGCTACAGCAACCTGGTTGAAGGCTCATGGCTTGATTATGATAACGGTACGTATTACCTGTATTACTCGGGTGATAACTGTTGTGGTACCGGGGCCAATTATGCTGTGATGATAGCCAAAGCTGATAACCCACTCGGTCCGTTTGTAAGATTGGGAGAAAGCAATCAAACACTTAATAGCGCCATTTTAATAAAAGATGCTGTTTACACGGCTCCTGGTCATAATTCTATTTTTACCGACGAAAAGGGAAACAAACTTATAGCTTATCATGCAATTGAAATAGCCCATAAGGAAAAGGGAAGGGTAATGTGTATCAGCCCAATCAAATATCAAAGTGGCTGGCCGGTAATAACTAAATAAATACAACATGGTTCATCAATTAAAACATCTTGCACTTTGCGGATTACTGTCGCTGGCTTTTTTTAAAGTTCAGGCGCAGGTATCAGGCTATAAAAACTTAAAACCGGCGGCCGGCGTAAGTGTAATGGCAAATACCGCAAACGTAACGGTAACCTGGCCGGCAGGGATTAACAGCAAGGCTAAACTTGTTTTAAATTTAAAAAATGGCGAACCGCTATTTACCAGCGTACAGTTAAGTAAAAGAGGTATTTACAAGCCGATAATTGAAAATATCGATCCGCAGTTTATCCTCACAGAAGGCAAGCGCGACCTTATCTCTCAAAACGGCTGGAATATCTTTTTTGATAAAGTACCGCTGAAGCCGCACCATTCCTATAAGCTGGATTTTCATAAAAAGTCAGTCAATGTAAGCGGCAAAGGCACCCGAACTATAATTACCATATCCGGATTAGAAGCTCCCAATTTTAAAGGCGACCTGGAAATCACCCTGTACAACGGACAGCCCCTGTTTAATGTAGCTGCGGTTGTATCAACACCAATTGACTCAACTGCCATTTTGTACGATGCCGGTTTGATAGCTGCAACAAAACCGCCTAAGACTGTAAGTTACAGCGATGTGTATGAACACCTGCAAACAGATCAGATTGAACGGCCTGATACAGCTAAAAACCTCGCTGTAAAATACCGCACCATCATAGGCGCAAATGATAATGCCGCGATAGCCATATTCCCTGCACCGCACCAGTATTTTTATCCTTTGGATGAAGCTTTCAATCTCAAGTTTGTATGGTACGGTAACAATTACTGCAGTTTGCTTCCTGGTTTTGGGCTTGGTATCAGGCAGGAATTACAGGGCGATAAACGTTTCGTGCCCTGGTTTAATGCCCCTCCGGGAACCAAACAACGGCTTAACTTTTTTTGCCTGCTGGGCAATGATGGAGCAGACGCTTTGCTGAATAACGTAAAGCAATTCACCCATGATGACAGTTACAAACCTTTGCCGGGTTATAAAACCATGGCAAGTCATTTTCATAACGAGTTTATCATGAGCGTGGTGCTGGCGGGTAAGCCTGTGCCTGATAGTCCCTCCTTTGTGAAGGTTTTAAAGCGTCAAGGCATCAACATAGTTCATTTGGCTGAATTTCATTATACCGCCCATCCCAAAGGACCGGACGAGCAGCGCCTTAAAGAATTAAAAGCGCTGTTTGATCAGTGTAACCGCTTGTCTGATTCTAATTTTTTACTGCTGCCCGGCGAAGAGCCTAATGAATTTTTTGGCGGCCATTGGCTGGCATTTTTCCCTAAGCCGGTGTACTGGATTATGTCGCGCAAGGCGGGTACGCCTTTTGAAAGTACCGATGCCGAACATGGCAAAGTTTACCACATTGGTGACAAAGCCGATATGCTGAACCTGCTTAAAGCCGAAAATGGTTTGGCCTGGACAGCGCATGCCCGTACAAAGGGATCAACCGGTTTCCCGGATGCTTATAAGAAGGAAGATTTTTACCTGTCCGACAGATTTTTAGGAGCTGCCTGGAAAGCTTTACCTGCTGATCTTTCAGAGCCTCGTTTAGGCAAACGGGTATTTGATCTGATGGATGATATGAATAACTGGGGCCTGAAAAAGAAAGTACTTTCCGAAGCAGACTTGTTCAGCATCGAACCTGAAAACGAAATGTACGCCCATCTCAATGTAAACTACCTGAAACTTGCCAAACAGCCGCAATATAAAAATGGCTGGCAGCCGGTGCTTGATGTTTTGGAGCAAGGGAAATTTTTCTCTACCACCGGCGAAGTTTTAATAGAAGATTTTATCGTAAACGGCCATTCATCCGGCGAAACTATATCCATCCCGGCCGACAGTAAATGTACCGTCAACTTTAAGATCAGCTGGACATTCCCGCTCAATTTTGCCGAAATCATTTCAGGAGATGGGAAGAGGGTTTATCGTGAGCACATCGATCTTACGTCAACCCAGGCCTTCGGCACAAAAACATTTAGTAAAGTGTTAAACATGAAAGGCCGCAAATGGGCACGACTTGAGGTTTGGGATGCCGCCGTTGATGGTGCTTATACGCAGACGGTTTGGTTGAAATAAAGAATCAGATAAAAAATGTCATTGCGAGCGCAGCGTGGCAATCTCGTAGCCATGCGTATCCGATCTGTATAGCTACGAGCTTGCCACGTCGCCCCAGATGCTCTTTACCCATGCGGCGCCTCGCAATGACATCGCTTTTTTAGTCTCCGCCGTTGTTGGTGTTGTCACCAACAACTCTGCGCCATTCAATTATTGCGTTGCATGGGCAAATAATAATTCCGTGATTATAAGAGTAATAAGACGTGAAAAGTTGTTGGTATTGCCACCAACAACGGCATAGGTAATAACTCAAGCCTGAACCGCTGTTTCTCTTCTTAAATATTTCGGTGCATATTTTACAGGGATTTTAACCAGTGCCCGCTCTGTGAAAAGGCATTTTTCAGGGCTGCTACTTTCCCGGTGCGGATCAGATAACTGATGAATAAGGCAATTAACATAAATTTTCACTTAACAATACTTGCAAAACGTTGATAAAAGGCGGTAGGGCTGTCGGCGTGCTTGGGCTCATATTTACCTGCAATAATGGGGATATAGATTACCCTGCGGCGGCTTGCTTCACCAATTACGGTTGACTGGGCCACGCGGTGCCACAAGCGGCCGTCATGTATGGTCAGGTCGCCGGCTGTGGGGATAATAGCTACCTCATTTTCGTCGGTATCATGATCAAGGAAATACTTTTTACGGAAAAGCATCTGGTAAAGGTTTTGCTTATGTGTACCGGGAAGGATGCGTAAACCGCCGTTCTCGGGTTTCAGCGTGCTGAGATGGATGCCGACATTCAACATTGGGTTTAACTTTTGCCCGTGAAAAATATCGCGCAGGCCATCGGTATGCCAGCCCATTTTGGTAAAGCTACTTTCGGGGCCATTTACATAGTGGTTAAAAACCATGCCGTCCTTTTCTTCAGTTCCTAAACGCGAGCCTTCGCCTATGAGGTTAAGCAGTACCTCGAAACGCGGATCTTTGGTGAATTCATTTAACAGGTTATGGTGCTGATTAATAAAAGCAAAACGCTGCACAATAGGCGACCCGTCAAGATCTTTGCCGTATTTAATAGGTACGCCATTCACCTTCTCAGTTTTGTTGCTGATCCAGGCATTTTCAACCTGTTTTGATGCATTGATGATGTCGGTAACTGTTTCGGGCTTAATAAAGTTTTTAAAATGAATAAAGCCGTGATGATTAAAAAAAGCCTGCTGTTCGGACGTAATTGTTGAGCCTAATGTGAATTTTTGATATGACGCTGCCATGTGGTGGAAAAGATATTATTGTACCGGGAAATGAATTTGTAAACGCTGGGTACCGCCTGGGCGGTGGAAGAAAGGAGCGGATCCTTTAATGGGAAATTAACAACAACAGCTGCACATGACCCTTGTTATCAAGGGCATTCGCATTGGAGATGCAAATATTATGTTGTGCGCATTATTCAATGTATATTAAATCTATCTTTTTAGTAGATTAATACAAATGTAAACAAATTGTTAATCATACCAAATATTTCTGAAAATATTTCTTAATGCTTGTAAAGCCCGGCGGTTACGCGTTCAATCAGGCTTTTAGGACTGTATGTTGCCGCTGCGGCCGACAGTTTATTTAAAAATCCGGGGACTATTTCGGCCTTTTTATTGAACATTCCTTTTATGCCGATAGCCGCAACCTCATCTGCTGTCATGTTAAATTTGGCTGCCAGTTCGGCCAGGGCATCCATTCCCGCGCTGTGGGCAAAGCCCGTATCTGTAGGGCCAGGGCAAAGGCAGCTTACTGATACCGGCATATCCTTAAGCTCATATCTTAAAGCCCGGCTAAAGGATAAAACAAATGCTTTCGTGGCTGCATATACAGCCAGCGTTGGTACCGCCTGGTAAGCCGCGGTGCTGGCTACATTGAGGATAAAAGCCCGCTGCTGCAATTTTAAAAGCGGGATAAAATGATAGGAGAGCTCGGTAAGCGCATTCATATTGACCTGCATCATCCGGGTTTGTGCGCTCAGATCCAGCTCATCGAAATTTCCCCATGCACCATGCCCCGCGTTATTTATTAATATCGATACTGGTACATTTAAGTTTTTAGCCCAGTCAAAGACCCGGAGGGCCGCACCTGCGCCCGAAAGATCAATCGCGAGATAATCAGTCTTAACATGCAAGTTGGCTTTTATTTGGGCGGATACGGCAATGAGGTCATTCTCCGACCGGGAAACCAGCAGTAGGTTATATCCTTTTTGAGCCAGCAATATAGCCATTGACCGCCCGATGCCTTTACCTGCTCCCGTAATTAAAGCGTACTGAACCATCATTTTTATAAGTATATCTGCACTGCAAGTTTAAATAAAAATAATCTACTAAACTTGTAGACTATTTAAAATGTTATTACGTTTGTGTTGATATGAAAACTATACTGTCCCGTTTTCGTTTTTTAAGCTACAACCAGCAAGGTTATTGTTGTTGCCGGTAAATCGTAACCGCTCCCCTATTCCTTATTATATCTGTAACACAACAATTATCACAAGCTTAAAATTGATCATGACCGCTTATCGTACAAAATATTTATTCAGCGCCTTTGTAGTCATTGGTTCTATGTTATCTGTACTTCCTGCATCGGCCCAACTCTCGGCTTCGATAAGGTATAAGCTCAACCTGCGGCCCGATACATCTGCCCATAGTATAATTGATGATAGTTATTCGTCCAAACTGCTTGCGGGGGTATCAAACAAACCAGTTATTGATAAAGCCGACGCCGCTTTTGAGACGGATCTGGAAAGTGAACTGGACACCCATGCCGGCCGTAAAAAGGTGTTGAACTATTTAAAAGAGCTATCGGTCAACAATACCGGCGAAAGTAATTATAACCAGGCGAAAGTTAAATCATATTATAAGCTTGCCAATGTATTTGCCAGGCTGCATTTGTACCCTTTGGCCATGAAGTGCTTTTTTAAAGCGATGGTATCTAAAAAAGCGGGAGGTGATCTTGCACCTGCTGCTCCGGATTCTCTTATTTCTGATACAACCGGCCGGCAGTTACATTTAAACAGCGGCCTGTTGGCCATTAACGCGAGTGACGATTCGATATTTGTAAACACCCCGGTTCAGCTGAAAGATAAAAAAGAAAAGAAGAGCAAATCGATCACTTATAACCGCATCCTGAATACCTTTAATGATGGTAAAAAAGCGGCTGCTTACGCATTGTTATTTCATGTAAAACAGCCAAAACCGGGTAAACCGACTGTATTTGTACGAGCTAACACCGGTCATACTTTTATCACCCTCATCAAGTACAACACCGATTCAAGCTCGGTTTCTGTTTCCTTCGGATTTTATCCTAAAAAGGACAATATATTTTCAGCCACTCCATGGGAGCCGGAAACCTCGGGCACTTTCAAAAATGATGAGGCACACAAGTGGGATGAAGTAATGGGCAAGTTTATAACCGAACGCCGGTTTAAAAGAATCCTGAAGCTCACTCGTTTATACGATGGGTTGGAGTATCACCTGTCAAAAAATAACTGTACCGATTTTGCTTTACAGGCAGCTTCCTATGCCGGATTTGGGGTTACCAACTCAAAAGGCTCATGGCCGCTGGGCCAGGGAAACAATCCCGGAACAACCGGGCAAAGCATTATAGCAGGTGGTATTTATGATAATGATAAAGCCGATCTGTTTATTGATTTTGATGAAAATCTGAAATAAAGGTTAAACAGATTTAAGCACACTTCCTTCCGTTCCAACCTCAAGTATGTGCCTTACCCCGCATGTAAGGGCGAAATTGTTTCTTTGATGACCCACCGGAAAATCAAAGCAAACTGGATAGTCGTAGTCTTTTACTTTTTCGGTAACGATATCATAAATGCTGTGGCCAAATTCTTCGCCTTCAATATCGGGCGTTAGTTGAAAGCCTCCTATAATTAGCCCGGCCAGATGCGAAAGTTTACCGCATTGCTTTAGGTTCCAGAACATGCGGTCGATATTGTAAAGGCGTTCATGGGTATCTTCAACAAATAAGATTTTTCCATTCGTATCAAGGTCAGACGGCGTACCCGAAAGCGTCGCGATCAGGCTCAGGTTACCGCCAACCAACGTGGTTTCGGCTTTGCCGAGGCGGTTTTGGGAGCAGGCAGGTGACGAATAATTAAGACTTTCGCCGGTAAGCGCCTGCCTTATGGATTGGATAGTGGCTATCTGCATAGCATCGGCCTTTGCCCAGTCATCAGGAAAACTATTGCACATTTTTGAATGCAGGGTTGCGATACCAAAATTCCGGTTGATATGGCAATGCAGGGCAGTAATGTCGCTGAAGCCAATAATCCATTTAGGATTTTTCTTAAACTGTTTGAAATTGAGTCGGTCAATGATCCTCACCAATCCGTAACCCCCTCTTGCACACATAATGGCTTTAATCTCGGGGTTATCCAGCATCTGCTGCAGGTCTGCCACGCGTTCTTCATCTGTTCCTCCGTATATAAAATCCTTTTTGCCGGTGTTATTGCCAAGCTCTACCTTAAAGCCCCAGGTTTGCATAAGTTGTACAGCCGGCATAAGGTCGGCCAGGCTCATATATCCCGATGGACTAATAATGCCTATGGTATCTCCAGGTTGCAAATAAGGGGGGATTTTGTGACGGGCTTTAGTATAGGGATTGGGTGGCGTAACCGACCACGCCCCTGAGGTTGATAATGCGGCGCCGGCAGTGACTAAGGATGAGATGAAGCGTTTTCGGTTCATTTTATACCTGCTGCATTTTGATACAACAGGATTTATAAAAGTATAAAAAACGGGATAATAAGTGATGAATACCTGCCAGGTAAAATTCATTATCCTATAATCTTTACATAACCTATCGCCTGCTTTTACCTAAAGATCAGTAAGTTTGAATTTGATGAAGATAAAGTATATCCCAATTACCGGAATTAAATTATTTACAAGGTTTGCCCTGATGCTATTGTCGCTCGTTTTCCAGGCTTGCCACACCTCCGGCGATAAAAATGAAACTGATACCGCAACTTCAAGGCCTGCTCCTGCTACCTCTGCCACGGGTTTTAAAATTAAAGCAGCTATCTCCTGTACAAAAAACGGGATGATCAGGGAAGACAGTATTTTATACATGCACCAGGGCGGGGAGGCATTTAAACCCACAATAGTTAACTTGAACCGTACATCTGCCAATAAAGCTGATCGGGATATGGCATGGATTCCTGGTGGTACCTTTAGCATGGGTGGGGTTAATCCAAGGGGTATGACCGATGGCGGTATGGAAGCCATGGACGATGCCAGGCCTGTTCACCGGGTTTTTGTTGATGGTTTTTACATGGATAAAACCGAGGTAACCAATAACCAATTTGCCAAATTTGTAAAAGCTACCGGCTATATAACCGTGGCTGAACAAAAACCTACCGAGGCTGAATTTCCGGGTGTACCGGCCGAAAAACTGGTTGCCGGATCGGTGGTTTTTACCCCTCCGCACCAGAAAGTACAGTTAGATGATATTTCGCAATGGTGGTCGTACCAAAACGGGGCCGACTGGAAACACCCGCTTGGGCCGGGCTCCGACTTGATAGGGAAGGAAAATTATCCGGTAGTACAGGTAGCCTGGGAAGATGCTGCTGCCTATGCCAAATGGGCCGGAAAACGCCTGCCCACAGAGGCCGAATGGGAGTTTGCTGCAAGAGGAGGTAAAGCCGGTGAACTATATCCCTGGGGCAACCAGTTAAAACAGAACGGACGCTGGATGGCCAACACATTCCAGGGATCTTTTCCTGATCATGATAATGCCGAAGATGGTGAAACCGGCCTGGGGCCGGTAAAAAAATACCCGGCGAATGCTTACGGTTTGTATGATATGGCCGGCAACGCATGGGAATGGTGTGCTGACTGGTACCGAAATGATTATTATAATAGTTTTAATCCTAATATGGTTGCGCGCAATCCTAAAGGGCCTTCTGATTCTTCAGATCCGCAGGAGCCGGGGCAAAAAAAGAAAGTTCAAAGAGGAGGTTCATTTTTATGTACCGACCAGTACTGCACCCGCTATATGGTAGGCTCAAGAGGTAAAGGCGAATATCGCTCGGCAACAAACCACGTTGGCTTTAGATGTGTAAAGGATGTTAAGCATGGTAATAATACGACACAGGACACCAAAAAAGCACTTTAATATATTTCGTGATATTATATATAAGAGTTTATCGGGAACAATGGGTAACAAGTTCAAAAGCTTTCTGCTTTAAGCATTCCGCCTTCCGCTTCAAAAAGGGCATAAAAAAAAGAAGCACTCCTGATGGGCAGGAATGCGTTCTAACCAATTATAAACCTAAATTATGAGAAGAGATGTAAACCCGGAGTCGAACCGGCGGCGCTGCCTGTCAGCCATTCACATGATGTTACAAATATACGTGTAATCTTTACATTTATTGTCATCTTAGTATGAAAATTTTATTTTTATTGGTATTTTTTTATAGATAGCGATTGGTTTATGGATAATTGGCAATGAACTAATGAACATAGTCGTTAACTTAAAAAGTGGGGGATTGCGAGATTCCCTCTTAAGTTTAACTTAACCCATAAAATACTGGGACCATTTGAGTGGCAAAGCGCGTGGTTTTGTCCCTCTGGGGCAATGGAAAGCTGGAGGCGCTAATATGCTACAAACCTTTGCACCTCTGGTGCAGCTTGTCAATTCTTAACTTAACGGTATCGGGTATAGCGCTTTATAATCAGGTCCTGCGGCTTTCCACAGTGTATACGAAGCTTTCGGCTTTGTAATAGCCGAGGTTATACTCCATGGGGCGCTCGCCCTGATCGTAAACAAATCTTTTTCTGAACAATACGGGGCTGCCGGTTTCAATTTCAAGCTTGGCGGCAATAAACTTATTAGCTTCCAGTGCACTGATCTCTTCTTTTGACAGGTTTGCTATCGTAGAATATTCGTCCTCCAGCATTTCATAGAGCGGGCGTTTAAAATCCTCCTCGCCGGTAAGGCCTATCCGCGGGTGAAAATAAGAGATGAAATAAACAAAAGGATTGTCGCTGCTGCCACGTAACCGCTCCATTTTCACAATTTTTTTCTCTGTACTGATATCAAAAAAACTGGCAGTACTTTCATCAGGAAATACCCAGCTTACATGCAGCTCATAATTTTTTACGGTAATACCTCTCGCTTTCATTTCCTGCGAAAAACTGAGCCAGTTCATCGATTTTGAACTGATCCTCGAGTTAGCAACTTTGGTACCAAAACCCTTTTTGCGGATCAACAGTTCTTCGTAAACCAGTTTGTTAATAGCCTGGCGCAGTGTTGTGCGGGATATAGCCAGCTTTTTTGCCAGCTCTACCTCGTTAGGTAATAATTTACCCGCCTGGTAAACCGGGTCTTTGATCAGTTCGCGAAGCAATTGCTCGGCCTGTATATGGAGTGGAATAGGGCTTTTATGGTCGATGGCTAATTTCATAATGGCTTTTACTAACCTTAATGAGGAAATATATGGCTAAAGATAGTAAAAAGGTTAATTATGTATTTACATGGTTTAAGCGTGTGTTTTAATTCGCCAAACAGGATATTTATATATTGTATGGAACGTTAATAATTCAATGACTTTATTCTATTTCTACCAACCTAACTACGCAGCAGTGATTGGTATCGACTATTTACTTTCAGAGCTCCATAACTTAAATGTTCATACAAATAGTTATTTCATTGTTTAATATTATAAATTGTTCCATAATTACCCCTCGACTAAAGGTACAACTGATGGAAATAACCCTTTAATTACTTATAAATCACCTGATTATGTCGTTATGAATCTGGCGAAAGCGTTACTACTTTCATACTACTTGCTAATCCTGGTATCAGTATTTATATTCTGAACTGGCGCCGGGTTGGGCCATTCATAAAAACACGGTCGAAACCAGTCATCCGGCTACTTCTTAGTATGCAGTTTAGTTAATGCAAATTGCCCTATCCTATCGCCCTCATCTACACCGTTAGTTATGGATGGCATATAATGGATACCGCCATAAAACCTGCTGATAGCAGCCTCTTCGGCCGCGGCCTTAAAGGATTTAAAATTGCGCGCGGGGATAGCAAACTCCATTTCTGTAGAGTCAATGAACGAAAATTCATCGCCAAATAGTTTGCTTAACACGGCTGCTGATGCGGTAGATACAACACTATGCCCGCTGGTATACTCGGGGAAAGGCGGTGTTTGCAGCAATGGCATCCAGCTTTGATCAATATACTGGTTGATGTAGGTTTCGGGCCTGATCACCTTGCTCCGGTATTTTTCGTCCCAGCAGTTTATAAAACTATCTGCAATAACTACGGCTATACAGGCATAAGCTTCAGCGCTTTTCACGTAACCGGCCTTCGCTTTGCGACAGGCCAGCGCGGCGATATTGATCCAATGCCCTCCCGGCGAGATTTTTTTTGTGGCGAACATAGTATGCCCGTTAATATTCACCTTAAAGGGGTTATCATCCCAAAAGGTGGCGATAGTTGCCTCATCATCGGTGAGGTGCTTGCCGGTATCATATACTTCCATAGCCAGCTTGTAAAAATTACTACCGGGGATGTTGCTAAAGGTAAAGGGATGAGCTGGTTTAAATTGCGGTGCCGAATCAAGCACAAATGGGCGGATCTCGTTCCAGTGCGGTTCAATACCTTTCATGTAGGCCGGTGGGGTGGGCTTCCAGCTGGCATCATCGGTTTGCACATCATATTTTGATAATGAGCGGGTATGTTTATAGTTATCCTTACCCGCCCATTTTATGATCCTGTCGGCAATAAGTTTACCGTACGCTATCGAGTTATCATAAACACTATCGGGCATGCCGGTATTTTTAAACTCCTGCATCAGTTTGTCATGAAAACCCTCTATCCTGCCCTCACTCATCACCAGGATTTTGCCAACGGTTAAAATAGCGTGCGATGCCGATAACGTGAAGCAATATTTTTTACCGGCTATAGGCTTAGGCACCGAGTCGAGCCCTTTCAATTGCCCCTCAAGTGATTGGTAATGATTATCGCCATTTCGCGCAGCCTCGTATGCAGCCACACTGATATAGGCATAAATACGACTGGCAACCGGCGGCGAATAAATATCATGCCTTACCACATCAGTAACATCTTTGATAGACCGGTGGATAAAATCCGGATTTTCGGCCGGTTTTTCCCAGCTCTTTTTACCGCATGATGAGCAGGTTATAATAACGATAAGTGCAAAATATAGTCTCTTCATCATGATGAAACAGCAACGGCTTGATCAGTTTAATTGGTCTGCCCCTCAAATCAGGGGTTCAGATCAAAGCTAACAGATAATCAATATTTAAGTATGGGCCGATAGTAATTAACTAACTTTTGATACAATTTGCAGAAACCGGAATTGTAAAATCCGTTTTCTTTACAGTGGCTTATTGTATTATAACCAATAAGTTAAAGCTTAACCAAAGCATAAACCATCGTTCAATTATTAACCATATCTGCATGATAAAAAGTTTACCCCAGGCGTTTAAACTATCTACCTTTTTGTTACTTTTTTTTGGTGCCGGATGTTCAAAAAAGTCATCCGGCCCAACGCTTTTTAAGCTGCTTGATGCTTCACAAACCGGTATCGATTTTAAAAATACCATTACCGAAAGTGACAGCATCAACATACTTAATCACCCCTACCTGTATAATGGCGCCGGTGTTGGTATTGGCGATTTTAACCATGATGGCCTGCCCGATGTTTACTTTGCTGGCAACATGGTCGCCAATAAATTATACATTAACAAAGGCTCACTTACTTTTAAAGATGTTACCGATGCGGCGGGTGTAGCCGGTAATGGCGACTGGTACGCAGGTGTATCAGTAGTTGATATCAATAACGATGGCTGGCCGGACATATACGTTTGCTCATCATTTAAAAGCGATCCCAACCATCGCAAAAACCTGCTTTTCATTAACCAGGCAACTAATAAAGATGGCGTGCCAACCTTCAAAGAATCGGCAGCAGCCTATGGACTGCAGGATACCGGCTACAGCACACAAGCCGTATTTTTTGATTACGATCATGACGGAGACCTTGACATGTACCTGCTCACCAACTTTTTAGGTAAAGAAACTCCGGTGGCCTATCGCCCAAAATTAACCGATGGCAGCGCACAGAATAACGACCGCCTTTACCGCAACAACGGAAATGGCACCTTCACCAATGTAACCAAAGAAGCAGGGATATTGATAGAGGGCTTTGGCAACTCGGTTTCCATATGCGATGTGAATAACGATGGCTGGCCGGATGTTTATGTAGGTAACGACTTTATATCGAACGATGTACTGTGGGTGAACAATAAAAACGGCACGTTCAGCAACCGCGCGGGCGAGTATTTTAAACACACGGGCTGGTCGGTAATGGGATCGGATATGGTTGATATCAACAATGATGGCAAGGCCGACCTGGTATCGTTAGAGATGCTGCCCGAAGAAAACGTACGTAAAAAAACGATGCTTGTAGGCGATA
This sequence comes from Mucilaginibacter sp. SG538B, assembly GCF_013376065.1. Lineage (NCBI taxonomy): Bacteria > Pseudomonadati > Bacteroidota > Sphingobacteriia > Sphingobacteriales > Sphingobacteriaceae > Mucilaginibacter > Mucilaginibacter sp. SG538B. The sequence goes on along the minus strand of NZ_JABMJI010000001.1, from coordinate 131,255 downwards.
ATTACATTACCTATATCAACAATAACAAGTTCAAGTACGAGCACCAGTACATCCGCAATGTGCTGCAGCTTAATCAGGGACAAACTCCTGCCGGCCATCCGCAATACAGCGAAATAGCTTACCAGGCCGGTGTTTATCAAACCGACTGGAGCTGGACACCCCTTGTGGCCGATTTTGATAACGACGGTTATCGTGACATGATGATCACCAACGGTTATCCCCGCGATGTTACGGACCTTGATCACGCCCTGTACAGTAACGATCAGGGCCGTACCGTTAAAGAGAATACTACTTTAGCTGCTGCCGATTCATTTCCGGTTGTAAAAACGCCGAGCTATGCTTTCAGGAATGCGGGCGGGTATTTGTTTAAAGATCAATCGAAAGATTGGGGAATTGTGAAACCTACCTTTTCAACCGGCGGCGTTTATGCCGATCTGGATAATGACGGCGATCTTGACCTCGTGATCAATAATATCGACGACGATGCTTTTATTTATGAAAACACGGCTAACAGCAAAACGCAGGTAGCCAAAGATCACCACTACCTAACTGTTGCACTACAGGGCGACAGCAAAAATATTGACGGTATTGGTGCTACCATCCGTATCTATTACAAAGGCAAGCATCAGTTTTATGACCAGCAACCCTGTCGCGGCTATATGAGTACGGATGATGCCCGCGGGCATTTTGGCATAGGGGCCACTACATTTGTCGATTCATTGCGAGTACGCTGGCCCGATGGTAAAACCCAGTTGCTTACCAATGTTAAGGGAAACCAAACACTTACATTACAATATAAAAACGCGTCGGGCTATTTCCCGCCAGAGGCATCCGGCAAAATCATCCCGGTGTTTCAGGAGGCTAACAACCAAACAGGCATAAAATACGTGCACCAGGAAAAAGACGCTATCGATTATAATATCCAGCCTACCCTGCCGCACAAGCTAAGCCAGTACGGCCCGGCTATTGCCGTTGGCGATGTGGATGGCAATGGCTATGATGACCTTTTTATAGGAGGCTCCGCCGGTAACAAAGGGGTATTTTTCATGCAGGATGCAAACGGTCATTTCGCTATGGATAACAACCGTTTTGTGCACGAAGATTTTAAAGAAGAGGAAGACATGGGTGCATTATTGTTTGATGCCAATGGCGATGGCTTCCCTGATCTGTATATCGCAAGTGGTAGTTACGAATTCCAGAAAGGGCATACCACGGCTCAGGACAGGCTTTACATCAACGATAAAAAAGGCCATTTCACCCGCGACCTCGCCGCGGTGCCAGTGGAATACGATAACGGTTCATGCGTTCGCGCCGCCGATTTTGACGGCGATGGAGACCTTGACCTTTTTGTAGGTTCTAGATCGGTTTCAGGCGCTTACCCTTCATCACCCGTTAGCCATTTGCTCAGGAACGATGGCGGTAAATTTACCGATGTTACCAGCCAGCTTTGCCCCGACCTGATACATGGCGGCATGATCACCGACGCGCTTTGGTCGGATTTTGACAAGGATGGCAAGGCGGACCTGGTGGTGGTTGGCGAATGGATGCCGGTTACCTTTTACAAAAACACCGGCCATGGCCTTAGCAAGATCAAATCGGGCATTGATGATCATGTGGGCTGGTGGAACAGCATAGTTGCAGGTGACTTTAACAACGATGGTAATATCGATTATGTGGCCGGTAACCTGGGCCAAAACTCAAACTACAAAGCATCATTTGAGCAACCCATGACCATTATGGGTAAAGATCTGGATGGTAACGGCTCCTTCGATGCCATGATATTTTGCTTTATGAAGGATGAGGACGGCTCACAGAAACCCTTCCCCATGCATACCCGCGATGACCTCATCAGCCAGGTGATCTCCATCCGCAAAAAATATCCAAGCTATCGCGGCTTTGGTCATGCTACCATGAATGATCTGTGGACTGAGAAAGACAAAGAAGGCGGCGTAATCCTTAAGGCAACCGATATGAACACCAGCCTTATCACCGGTAAAGGCACTGGTACTTTTAGTATCAGTGCATTACCGCACTATGCACAAATGGCCCCGGTGTACGGCATGATAGCCGAAGATGTTGACCACGATGGCAATCTCGACCTGATAATGGTTGGTAACGATTTTGGTATGGAACCTTTTACCGGCAGGCATGATGCCTTTATGGGTTTATATATGAAAGGCAATGGAAAAGGCAGCTTTGCTCCGCTATCAGTAGCTAATAGCGGCATTTATATTGCGGGCGACGGTAAAGGGCTGGCAAGTGTGCAATCGGCAAAAGGAGGCGGGGTTTTAGTAGCTACCCAAAATCAGGATAGCATTAAAGTATTCCGGAAAACGGGCGTTAATTCTGCCAGGCGATATATTAAATTAAAGGCCGATGATTTTTATGCTAATATTACGCTCAAGAACGGAGGCAAAAAGCATATTGAATATTATTATGGATCAACCTACCTATCGCAATCGTCAAGGATATTGGAATTGGATGCTAATACAGCAGAGGTAATCATAACAAGCTATAACGGGAGGAAAAGGAAAGGGAGTTAATAATTGTAAATCCATGCACACATTCGTCATGCCATGCTAAACCCTGGGTGCCCGATAGCCAAAAGGAGGGGATATTGGTAACTTAAACTCCAATCTTCCTCCCTTAACCAACCAACTCACTCACAATTTTTGCCGACAGCAAACACAACGGGATCCCTCCTCCCGGGTGTACGCTTCCCCCGCAAAAATATAAACCTTTTATTTTTGAGGATTTATTGGCATGCCGTAAAAATGCGGCAAACCGGCTGTTGGAGCTGGTGCCATAAAGCGAGCCCTGGTATGAGGATGTACGGCTTTCGATACTCCGCGGATCAAGAATGCTTTCATTAGCAATAAGTTTACGGATGTCTTTACTTAGCAAACGGCTTAACTTATTTAATACATTTTCCCTCGCCCCGGCTATCAGTGCATCCCAATCCTGCCCGGTATTAGCAGGTACGTTGATCATCACAAACCAGTTTTCGCAACTCTCGGGAGCATCGTCTGGTTTATATTTGGAGCTGATGTTAAGGTAAACAGTTGGATCGTGATAAATCTCTTTTTCCTTCCAAATGTGATTAAACTCGGCCTCATAATCAGCACTGAAAAAAATATTATGCAGGTCAAGCTCCCTGAACTGATCCCGGATCCCCCAATAAAATATCAGGGCCGAACTGCTTCGTTCCTGGTTTAATATTTTTTGAGGATGAAGTTTGGGATGACTACTTAGCAGCTTGTGATAGGTGAACCAGATATCCATATTGGATACCACAAGATCCCCTTCAATTACGCCATCATTCGTCTTGATCCCTTTTACTTTGTATCCTTGCAATACAATTTCTGCTACCGGGTTATTGTAGTGAAATTTTATACCTAATGATTCGGCCAGCGCCACTAAGCAAGAAGGTATGTTATACATCCCACCCTCCGGAAAATAAGCGCCAAAATGCTGCTCCAGGTGCGGGATTACGTTCAGCGTGGCCGGCGCACTATAAGGGTTTGAACCGTTATAGGTTGCATACCTGTCGAAAAATTGCACTATTCTTTTATCCTTGAAAAAGACCTCATTGGCCTTGTGCATAGTGCGAAAGGCATCTATCTTACCAAACCTTAATATTGATTTGACGGTATCCCAGCACAGATAGGTTTTAAGCCGATGCAGGGAGCGCTCTAAAAAAACGTGGTTGGTAACGTTATAGACCATACTGCTGTTATCAAGGTAATGCTTTACAGCTGCGGCAGGTTCTCCTGTCTTTTCCTGTATCTCATCGCTAAACTTGCCTTCATTAGCGTAAGCGGTTAAACGCGTACCATCTTCATAAAAATATCTGCAAACAACATCCAGCTTTTGATACCTGAAATAATCAGACGGGTTTTTTCCGGCCAGCTTAAAAAGCTCGTTAACATATTGCGGCATGGTAAACAGGCTCGGCCCGGCATCAAAGCGGTAACCATCCTGCTCAAACTGGCTCAGCTTACCACCGGGGTAACTATTAGCCTCATAAACTTCAACCTGATATCCTTTTACCGCCAGGCGGATAGCTGTCGCAATACCCGCTATACCGGCACCAATAATCAAAGCTTTTTTGGGAAGAGGCATGGGGTAAAGATAACCGGGATTCGGGGGATTTTTAGGATTAACAGGATTTTTTCTGGCCTGATTAGAAAAATCCAACTAATGTCAAATCTTATAAAATTCCAATCACATTGATCAGATCTCTTTAAACCAGAGAAAAATCCTGTACTCCAAAAAATCCTATAAAAATCCCGGTTCAGAAACTACACATGATGAACGCCTTCGCCAATCTCTTCAATAGCTTTACGGTTAAATGCTTCCAAATCATCAGGGCGGCGACTTGTCACCAGGCCATTATCAACCACCACCTCTTCATCAGCCCAATCGGCGCCTGCGTTTTTAAGATCGGTTTGTAACGATGGGTATGAAGTTAACCGTCTCCCGTTGATCATACCTGTTTCTATCAGCAATTGCGGCCCGTGGCATATTGCCGCTACCGGTTTGCCCTCATCCAGAAACGCAGATGCAAAGGCAACCGCGTCTTTATTTTGTCTCAACTTATCGGGGTTAAGTACGCCGCCCGGTAAAACCAGCGCATCGTAATCATCAGGGCTTACTTCATTAAGCTGTTTATCAACATTGATCTCAATACCCCAATTGGTTTTATCCCAGGCTTTGATCTTCCCGCTTTTGGGTGATATTACGTGTACTGTTGCACCTGCCTGCTCAAGGGCTTGTTTTGGGCTTGTTAATTCAACCTGCTCAAATCCTTCTTCGGTAAGGATTGCCACCTTACGACCATTTAAACTTGCCATAATTTATAATTTATTAATTAATGATTATAAAAATTAAATACAATATAAATACAGGCAAAAATAAGGATGGTTTTAGGAATTTTAAAAGAGGCTATAACAACTTGATTAATACCAATCTTGAATTAGGCTCCTTAAATAGTTTTCTCGCAGAGAGGCGAAAACACAAAGTTTTTCCTGGCGATTTTGTGTACTTATTATTCAGATGAGTGTCCAATATGCTGCAACGCGTAGTTTATAAAGTTACTTGTCAGTCCATAATCTTCTGTCCCCTTACGACGGATAAAAAAGAAATCACGCTTAATTTTCAAACCTTCAATAGGCACTTCAACCAAATCACCTTCGGCCAGTTGCCGGATAATTGACGGGCGCGGCATAAAGCCAAGGCATTGATCGGCCAGCAGGAAGTTTTTTAAAGCCTCGGTACCACCAAGGCGGATCTTTACGGACAGATCGGCCGGTTTAATATGCAAAGCAGACAAGGCTTTTAATACGGCATTCAACGTGCCCGAACCTCGTTCACGTACGGCCAGGGGCGTTTTTACAAACTGCTTTAGTGTTAATGACTTGCCTGCCAGTGGACTTTTAGCCGAGCAAACCGGGATCACTTCATCACTCATAAACGGTTTATATGATACCGTTGTCAATTTATTATCAACCTCTATAATACCAATGTCAACCTCATGGTTAAGCAAGGCGTTCAGGATATATTCGCTGTTACGGTTTACAAGCTGTACATCAACATTGGCGTATTCGCGCTGAAAACCAGAAAGTATCGAAGGTAAAATATACAGGGCAATAGTTGTACTGGCGCCCAAACGCAAATGCCCGGCAGCTTGTGACAGATTACTTAATACCGAAAGGTCATACTCCACCTTCCGCTCTATCTCCGTTGCCTGCTGCAGGTATTCGTTTAGTTTGTTGCCGGCTTCGGTGAGTAAAATACTGTTGCCTTTGCGTTCAAACAAGGGCACTTTATATTGATCTTCAAGCGCTTTAACATGTTTACTGATGGCCGGCTGCGTAATAAACAGCACCTGGGCAGCCTTACTGAAACTCAGGTTGGCAGCAACTTCCATAAATACACGATGGGCGAAAGAGATCATGGGGCAAAGTTAATTTTTTACCCGTTCAAAGTACTTACCTGTAAATTTATATACGATATAGTCGCGGGTAACCTCTCGTTTTGCATTAACTAACGGACTATGGATGCTTTGTGTTTTAGCATCATAATAAATAGTCGGGATCACTTTCATATTAACTACCGAAAGGAAGTTATAATCAAAATAAAGCTTGCTATGCATCCCGGTTGGGGTTTTAACCAGTAACACGGTACCGTTTAACTTCCCATTTTCGATAGTAAAAAACTGGATGCCCTGGGTAGCATCAATACTTGAACGGACTGAATTATACGCTGCCAGGTAGTAAACTTTGGCATTCGCCTTAAGCGTATAAATTTTGGAGTACCAGTAAACCGGGTTATGTTTTTTGCCAACGGAATCCATTTTAAGCGATGACGATACTTTGCCGCTAACCTTATACTGCAAAACATTGTCAAAATCATAGCCGGTGCTGCCCAGCCTGGTATCCCACGAATAAGTACGGAACAAGCCATCGGCAGATGTGGCTATCACTACCCGCTCTTTCACCAGTTCGGTAAAGGGATAGTTAATTGTTCCGGGATATTTGGAGGTATAGTACTTCAGCTTAAAGCCAAAGATCTTGTTCATTTTTTCTAATGAATCAATTGCTTTCCACTCTTTTTTGTGAGTACCGTAATAGTTTACCCTTTTAAAAATCCGTAACAGGTCAGCTTCAATGGCCTGCGGACTCTGGGCAAACAAATTTGCTGAGTAAAAACAGCAGCAGAAAACAATTATTAACTTAAAGGTTTTCATCGGTAAACAAGATACACAAAAAAAGCAAATCCGGCAGACATTCTGTTACGATGATTGCCAGTTAGCTGTTTTTTAGCTTTTTATTTTTTCAAAGTACTGCCCGTTGAATTTGTAGGTGATAAATTTTGCTGTAACTTGTGCTTTGGCATTTACCAACGGTACATGTATAGTTTGCGTTGTTTGATCAAAAGTGATAGTAGGACGTTTTTCAAAAGGGATATCAACTACCGAAAAGAAATCATAATCATAATAGATCTTGCTTTTCAATCCCGAGCTTGTTTTAATGACCTTCGCATCATCATTAAGCTTCCCGTTTTCTATATCAAAAACCTTGATACCGGTGCCGGCATCTTTGCTTGAATATATCGTGCCGTAAATGCCCAGGTAGTAAGTTTTATCGCCCGTTTTAAAAGTGTAAAGGTTGCTGTAAAACGGTATATAAGTTTCCTGGCTGCCGGTAAGCAGCACTGATTTTGTTTTAGCGACAACTTTATACTGCAGCACATTAGCAAAATCGCGCATGGTACCTCCCTGCCAGGTCTCCCACGAGTAGATCCTGAACAAGCCATCTGCCGAAGTGAAAATATCAAGCTGCGCTTTTTTTAGCGAGTTAAAAGGCATACCGATGGAAGCTGGGTAGGTTTCCGCGTACTTTTTTAACTTGTTTCCAAATTCATCGTTAGCATTTCCTAAGGCATCGCTCGCGCCGTCGTCGCCTGTATCTTGTTTTTGATGCCAGTATTCAATCTTTTTAAATGATTTAAGCAGATCCGCCTCAACGGCCTGCGGTGTTTGCGCAACGAGTTTAGTAACTGTGATAAAACAGAATAGAGCAATCAGGTTCAAGGCTTTCATGACAAAAATTTACTGCATAAAAATAGGGATAATCAAACGACTATCCCTATCCTATTTATTTGAAAAGAAATATTCTGTTTACGCCTCAACCGGCTGCCCGATCAGGTGCTGAGCAGCAAGGTACTCGGCAATTTGTACCGCATTGGTAGCTGCACCTTTACGCAGGTTGTCAGATACAATCCAGCAGTTAAGCGTATTGTCCTGAGTTTCGTCACGACGGATGCGGCCTACAAATACCTCATCTTTATCATGCGCGTCAAGCGGCATAGGGTATTTCAGGTTAGCAGTATCGTCAACCACAACAATGCCCGGCGCGTTAGCTAACAGTTCACGAACTTCCGCCAGGTCAAAATCATTTGCAAACTCAATGTTAACCGACTCAGAGTGACCACCCATAACCGGGATCCGCACAGTGGTAGCAGTTACTTTGATGCTGTCATCGCCCATGATCTTTTTAGTTTCGAGGATCATTTTCATCTCCTCTTTAGTATAACCGTTTTCGGTAAATACATCAATCTGCGGGATCACGTTTAAATCGATGGTGTAAGGATAAACTTTCGGGCCGTCGATACCTTTACGCTCGTTAAATAACTGATCAACAGCTTTAACACCGGTACCGGTAACTGACTGGTAGGTTGAAACTACTACCCTTTTAATTTTATATTTATCGTGCAGTGGTTTTAAAGCCACTACCATTTGTATAGTTGAACAATTCGGGTTGGCGATGATCTTATCTTCGGCGGTAAGTACATCAGCGTTTACTTCGGGCACAACCAGCTTTTTGGTTGGATCCATACGCCATGCCGATGAATTATCAATAACAGTTGTACCAGCAGCTGCAAATAAAGGAGCCTGCTGTAATGAAGTGCTTCCGCCGGCCGAGAAAATTGCTACGTCCGGCTTCATCTTAATCGCATCCTCAACAGAAACCACCTTAAACTGCTTACCCTTAAAAGTAATTTCTTTACCAATACTTTTTTCTGAAGCTACGGGAATTAATTCTGTAACGGGGAAGTTGCGTTCTGCAAGAACCTGCAACATTTTGGTGCCTACTAATCCTGTAGCACCTACTACTGCGACTTTCATTTTTTAAATTGTTTTTGAAATGTATCAAGCTGCTTCACAGCGCCTGTTTTTAATTAATTATGTGTTTTAAAAGTTAAACCCTCAAATATGCACATTTTTTTGGTATCGGAGAAATATTAAGTCTATGGTTATTGTGGAGTTTATTTAAGTGAGTCGTTGACTGAGTTGATTAAGTGATTGGTTTGTTTGTCTGAATCAGAATTTTCAGGATTTGAGAATTAACAGCATGAAATCCCGATACTGGCGCAAGTCTTGAGCGAAGGCCAGCGGGTGGCAGACTTGTGACTTCTGCAAGCGATTAGTTTGACTGAACCGAAATTTTTAGAATTAAATGAATTAATAGAATGCCATGCAAAATTCCAATAATTCGTTTAATTCGAGTTCAGACAGAAACTAACTGCAAACTGCCTAATCAAAACTGCTAACTGAATCAGGGCGTTACCTTCGGCCCGCGCTATCCGCTCATACTACACAAGGCATTAGCCACAGGCCGGTATCCGCTACTATCGCTAACGCGGAAAAAGTCTGAAGTCTGATTGTCCGTAAGTCCGAAAGATTAAAATTGGCTTGGACTTCCAGACTTACGGACATCTGACTTTCGGACTCACTTCCACTCACTTAATAAACCAATTTCCTACCTTTGCGCGGTAAACTCAATATTGCATGAGCGAAAAGATCTTAGTGATAGGCGCCAACGGCCAGATCGGTACCGAACTGGTAATGGCTTTGAGAAATATACATGGGGCCGAAACGGTTATAGCTTCGGATATTAACAGCCCTACCTATGCCATGCGCGGAAGCAGCGGACCATTTGAATTGATCAATGTACTTGATAAAGACAACCTGCACCATATATTTGATAAGCACCGCCCCACACAAGTTTACCTGTTAGCTGCCATTCTTTCGGCAGTAGGCGAGCAAAAACCCAAAATGGCCTGGGACCTGAATATGACCGGTTTGCTGCATGTGCTTGATTTTGCAGTTGAGTTTAAGGTAAGTAAAGTTTTTTGGCCAAGCTCAATAGCGGTTTTCGGTCCGCATTCGCCGCAGCATAATACGCCGCAGTATTGTGTAATGGATCCTAACACGGTTTATGGTTTTAGTAAATTGGCCGGCGAGCGCTGGTGCGAATATTATTTTAATAAATACGGCCTTGATGTACGCAGTATCCGTTACCCGGGCCTGATAGGCTGGAAAGCAAACCCAGGCGGCGGCACTACCGATTATGCCGTACATATATTTCACCAGGCATTAAAAACCGGCAGCTATGAAAGCTTTCTGGCTGAAGGTACCGCCCTGCCCATGATGTATATGGATGATGCCATCAGAGCTACCATCAGTTTGATGGATGCACCTGCCGAACAGATCAGCATCCGCTCATCATATAACCTGGCTGGCATTAGCTTCACGCCCGAACAACTGGCAGCAGAGATCAAAAAACTGATCCCTAAATTTGAGATCAGTTACAGTAATAACGACCCGCGACAAGCCATCGCCGATAGCTGGCCAAAGTCAATAGACGACAGCTACGCGCAAAACGACTGGGGCTGGAAACTGGAATATGACTTACCAAAAATGGTGGCCGACATGTTGACCAATTTGAAAACGATAATTTAAGGTTAAAGGCGAAAGGATAAAGGATAAAGGTTTTTATCCGTCGTTATATAAACAAATATTATATTTACCGCCTTGTCTTTATAAGGCAAAGCTTTGTAATACAACAAGGTTGATCTATCACTATCAACCATGAACAATGAACTAAAAAAACATGGGAAGAGCATTTGAATTCCGCAAAGAAAGAAAGTTTAAGCGCTGGGCCAAAATGGCAGTGCAATTTACCCGTTTAGGTAAGGAAATTGTAATGGCTGTAAAAGCCGGCGGCGGCGATGTTAACACCAACTCACGCTTACGTACCGCGGTACAAAACGCCAAGGCTGTAAACATGCCTAAAGACCGTGTTGAAGCCGCCATTAAACGCGCCAGCAGCCGCGACGAAAAAGATTATGAAGAGCTTGTTTACGAAGGTTACGCACCTTACGGTGTTGCAGTGTTGGTTGAAACCGCTACCGATAACACTAACCGTACCGTTGCCAACGTACGCAGCTATTTTACCAAATACGGTGGCTCATTAGGCAAAACCGGCTCTCTTGATTTTATCTTTACCCGTAAATCAGTTTTCACTTTTGAGCCAGGCGACCGCGACCTGGAGGAGCTTGAACTTGAATTGATAGACGCAGGTTTGGAAGAAATATTTGTTGAAGCCGATGAAAATGGCAACGATATTGCGGTAATCCATACAGCTTTTGAAGATTTTGGTAAAATGCAAAAAGCGTTAGAAGAGATGGGTATCGAAGTAAAATCGGCCAAGCTGGAGCGTATCCCGCAATCATTCCACACTGTCAGCGAAGATCAGGTTCCTGAAATTATGAAACTGATTGACCGTTTGGAAGAAGACGACGACGTGCAGGCTGTTTACCATAACATGGCGGAGTAATCCTGGTATCGGATTCCGGAATTTCGATTTCGGATTTAGTTCCACTCAAACAATAAACACCATGTCATTGCGAGCGATGGCGTGGCAATCGCACAGAAGCATCATCGCTCTGTACAGCATGCGATTGCTTCGTCGTTCCTCCTCGCAATGACATAAAGAAGAAACATCATGCCACTATTCAACACACGTAAAGGAGAAAAAAAAGTAAAGGTTACCTTTGCTAACGGCCTTCTTTTTGTGGAAACTGATGGTGGCAAGCCGCAGGCTTTCCCATTGGAATGGTTTCCACAGTTATTAAACGCTACCGATGAGGAACGTGAAGACTGGAGCCAAACCGAAAAAGGCATCCGTTTTAACAAGCTGGGTGTAGATGTAACATTATAAGATTTGAGATATGAGACGTGAGATATGAGACAAGGCTCTAAACCTTCAATTATCTCAAATCTCATATCTAACATCTGATATCTAAACAAAATGGTTTTTGAAGAATTTTTAAAGAAGAAAAGAATTGATCTTGCCGCCCTGCAACAGGGCGAACCTGCTTTGTTTTCTGAATTTAAAGATCACTTTGAACAGATGGGCGAAAAAAGCTTCGACCATACCAAAAAATACTGGTTTAATAAACTAAGGCGGCGGTTCCCGGTTCCGCTTGAAGTTAAAACCGAAAAAGCACATATCAAAAACCCGCTGGCCGAACAAACCATAACCGAAAGTTTAACAGAACCCGCTACGCCGGCCAAAGTTGGCTTTACGCCTAAGTTCCGGCCGGCAACGACACCTAAGCCTTCTCCTTCTGCTGAGGAGCCTAAGGAACAAGCAACGGAGCCTACTGCATCAGAAGCTTCATCGCCTGAAACTACACCAAAACCAGCATTCAAGCCGCGTTTTAACCCTGCCATGGCGAAGGCTCAACCGGCGGAAAGCGAAACATCACCCGAAACAGATAAAGAGCCACAGACCGAAACTCCTGCTCCCACTGTTGAAATACCGGCAACACCAGCCAAACCCGGTTTCAAACCACGTTTCAACGCTGCAATGGTAAAACCGAAGCCAGCCGAAACTGAAGCACCGGCAGAGGATAAAAAAGAGGAAAACCCGGTGGCTGAACCACAGACGCCACCTGCAGAGACTCCAGCGCCTAAAATGGGCTTTAAACCACGCTTCAATGCCGGCATGGTAAAACCTAAGCCGATTGAAAACGATGTAACTGCTGAAGAGCAAAAAGAAGAAGCACCGGTAGTTGAAGAGCCTAAAATACAGGAGCCTGAATCACCTGCATCCAAAATGGTCTTTAAACCACGGTTTAATGCCGCTATGATGAAGCCGAAGTCAGCTGAATCAGAGCAGGAACCTGTTGAAAATAGCAAGGTAGAACCATTAGCCGAAACTCAGCAACCATCAGTTGAAGAAGAAAAACCGACTGCTGAGGTATCTGCGCCAAAACTTAGCTTTAAACCACGGTTTAACGCAGCAATGATAAAGCCTAAAGCTACTGAAGTTGAAGAAACACCTGTAGAAGAAAAAAAAGAAGAAACTCCATCGGAAGAGCCTCAGACACCATCCGCCGAAACTCCCGCACCTAAATTGGGATTCAAGCCACGTTTTAACGCCAAAAATCTTCCTAAAAAATCAGAGGGAGAAGAATAGGTTAATAGCTTTTCCAATCAAGCTAAAAATTCATGTCATTGAGAGCGTAGCGTGGCAACCGCACGGAAGCGTGACCGCCCTGTATAGCATGCGATTGCTTCGTCGTTCCTCCTCGCAATGACATGTTTTTTGTATTACCCGTCTCCTACTTACTATGCGAAAACAACCAATGCAACAGATCAGGCTCGTTGAACGCGTTGTCCCAACTGTTGTGCCCTACACCTGGATATAGCGTAAACCGCGGCTTGCCTCCCGCCTCTTTAATAGCATCAACCATTACCTGCGAGTGATCGGCAGGTACTACCGGGTCATTATTACCGTGAAAGATCCAGAGCGGAACTTTTTTAGCGTATTTCTTCGCGTTCAGCGTATTATCGCCGCCGCAAATGGCAAAGGCTGCTGCAAATACATTAGGTTCGCGGCCAATGATTTCAAATGTCCCCATACCACCCATGCTAAGGCCTCCCACATAAACTTTGTGCTTATCAACAAATGGCTTATCTAAAAACTGGTCAACCAGTCCCATCAGCATGATCATCGCCATTGTTGGCGGCGCATTTTCCTGGAAAATAAATTTGCGCTTATTGGTTGCCGAATCCGTAACCTGCTTTACATTGCTCCAGTAACTTTTTGCCGGGCATTGCGGAAAAACAATGATAGACTCGTATAACTCCCTGCAGCTGTCCTGTAAGAACCGTTGTGCCCCATAAGCCAGTTGCGACTCATTATTGTTTCCCCGTTCGCCCGAACCGTGTAACACAAACAATAAAGGGTACTTTTGACCCGGATTAAAATGTTTCGGAAATAAAATTCGGTATGGCAGTGTGTCTACTTTAAAAATAAAGCTGCCCCTGTCAAACGAGGTCAAATTTTGGGATCTGGCTAAAAAAGAGAATGCTAAGAGTAAGCTTAGCATTCCTGTAATTCGTATTGTTTTGATCATGGGTTAAAATGCTTCTTTGTTTTGCAACCGACGTAATTACCGCCGTTGCTTTAAAACAAATTTAACCTCTTTAACGGCCTTTTGTTTATTTTTTATGCCGAATTAATTTTTCACGATAGCGGGGCTTTCAAAACCCAGTTTTTTCAAACCACCCTGAACCTCGGGGCAGCTCATGAAAAGTTTCCAGAGCAAACCGGTCCGGTAGTTTTCAATCATCACAATGATCGGGCCCTGGTCGATGGCCAAATAAGAGTTAGCGTACCAGTTATGCGATTCGCTGAAGGCATCGGTAAAGCCATACTCGCCCCAGATCTTATCGCCCAGATCGTAATAAAAATGACGCAAGGCTTTCATCGAATATTCAGGCGTATACGGAAATGCCGAAAGCGCCGCCGTTGGTGTAATAACACCAAGATCATTTGTTGGTGAATGGGCATTGTATCCCTCAAAGTTATCACTGGCAGTTAAGCCCCAGCAATTTTCACCATAGCCTTTAAATTTTTTAGGATTATCAACGCAGTAAGCATGATTGATCAAAGTATGATTTTTATTTTGTTCCCAGTAGTCGGCATACTCGTCCTTTAATCCCTTAGGATTAAGGCCGAGGAAAGAATATTGCGAGAAGAATAGCGGACCGCCGTAATCAAAACCAAGCGGCAATTTAAAACCGTAAAAAGTTTTTCCGTTTTTAAAGAAATCGCTTTGCGCCCAACCATTATGGTAAACATTGGCACTAACGGGGTAACGTTCGGCAGATGCGGCAAGCACGTAAGTGATCAAACATTCGTTAAAACCGTGGATCGGGAAATTCATGGCCCAGCCATTGTTGGGGCTCCAGTGCCAGTAAAGGTAGTCGCGGCCATCACGGGTAAACCAGCTCCATTCCATTTCGCCCCACATCCAGTTAATCACATCGCGGATTCGGCGTTCTTTCGGATCATCGGCAGTAAAATACTGCCTCGCGCACAATAAACCCTGGAAAAGATAAGCTGATTCAACAATATCACCACCATCATCCTTACGGCCAAAACGGATCACTTTACCGGTTTCGCCGTTTAACCAGTGCGGGAAAGCGCCGTGAAAAGCATCGGCCTTGTATAAAAAGTTAACGATCTTAACCATACGGTCAACCGCCTGCTCATGGGTGATCCATTTGCGGCTATCGGCCACAATGAGCGACATGATGCCAAATCCCGAACCGCCGGTAGTCACCACCTCGTTACCGTAATCAAAAGAAGTGTTGCTGCGCTCACGGGCCAGACCGCTCACCGGGTGACCAAAGTCCCAGAAATAACGAAACGTTTGGCGTTGCACTACATCCAGCAAAGCGCTATCGGTAAGGTTTTTTATAATACCAACGGGCTTAATGCCGTCTTCTGATTTTTTTGTTTGCTTTTGGGCAAAGGCGCAAATGGCAGCCAATATAAATACCGGAGTAATAAATAGTTTTTTCATAAAGCTATTTGCATTTGGATATGAAAAACAGGGTTTTCATTAAAAAAAGAGAGGTTGCCCGTTAAACCCAACAAGGCAACCTCATCATCAATCAACTGTGTGTATTTTATTGGCTAATTAATAACCAGGGTTTTGTGTTAATGCGCCACCGCTCAGGTCAATTTCATTTTGTGGCACCGGCCAAACTTCGTTTTTGCCGGCTTTCCAACCGCGTGAGCCAAAAACTTCGGTACCCCTACCCTGACGGATCACGTCGAAATAACGTTCAAATTCCATAGCCAGTTCAACCCTTCTTTCCTGGTATATAGCTTTACGAAGGGTTGCCTGATCAGTTGTGGTTATCTTTGGTAAGATAGCGGCGTTACCGGCACGGGCACGGGCACGAACCTGCTCTAACGGAATTAAGGCAGCTGCAGAATTACCCAGCTCATTATTAGCTTCAGCGTTCATCAGCAATACATCGGCATAGCGTAAAACAATTTTATTTTGCTGGCAGCCTTCGTTAAAACCTGATACATACAGGCTGAAAGGCACGTATGATTTTTGGTTATACATCGGGTTATCTCCGCTGGCCGGGATCTTATCACCCTCTGGCGTAGTTTCGCCCCTGAAAATGATGGTAGCGTCACGTCGCGGATCGCCGGTTTCATAAGCTGCCGCCAGCTCCGGACTTGGCACATTAAAGCCCCAGCCACCACCGGTAACGCCACGTACACCCTGTACCTGCGAGTATTGTGAGTTTGACGCATCCGGGTTATTAGGGATCAATGCGCACTGGATTTCAAATATCGATTCCTGATTATTTTTATGATTGGTGCGGAACATTTGTTCATAATCAGGAAACAACGAATAGCCCATGCCCATTACCTGGTTGGTGTAATTCAATACATCGCTCCATTTTTTCAGGTATATGGCAACTTTTGCATGCAACGCAATAGCGGCACCTTTTGTAGCATGACCGATATCGGCAGCGCTGTAAGTTTGTGGCAATACATTAGCGGCATCAGTTAAATCAGTTTCTATAGCGGCCCAAACCTGTGCTTTTGCTGTACGCGGCAAATTATATTCAGATGCATCTTTAGGTAAGGTTAAACGCAGCGGCACATCGCCAAAAGCCCTAACCAACCTAAAATATGAATAAGCCCTGATAAACTTAGCTTCGGCCAGATACCTTGCCTTTAAAGTTTCATCCATGGTGATACCAGGCACGTTGGTCAAGATCTGGTTAGCAAAGTTGATGTTCTGGTACTGACCTTTCCAGAAACCACCCAGTTGGGCATCCCCCGCAGTAATGGTAAATTTGTGATAGTCATTAAAGAAGGTAGCATCACTGGCGGTACTGCCCTTTTCTACATCGTCAGAACCCATGCTCTCTACAGCAATAGGTGCAAAGGCTATGTTGTTCCACTCGCGCAGGTTAGCATACATGGCGCTAACCGCTTTTGTGGCATCATCCTGGGTTTTGAAAAACTGGGTGGCCGCGGTATTTTGAGCCGGATCGACATTTAAGAAGCTTTTTTTACAGCTTTGAAACGATATAATTGAAGCGATAAGACCTAAAGCAACGACCTTACGCGAATATTTTGTACTATTTTTCATCTTTATATTGATTAAAAAGTAACGTTAACACCAAAATTATAGGTAGCAAACAACGGATACACACTTGCATCAATACCACGGCTGCCTACATCACCACCAATCTCCGGCGAGAAGCCTTTGTAACCAAACAGGTTGATGGCGTTTTGTGCGTTTGCATAGATCCTGACTTTTGAAATATTCAGTTTCTTCAGGAATTCGCCCGGAATGGTATAGCCCAGCTGCGCGTTCCTCATCCTGAAGTATGCACCGCTTTCAACATAGAAAGAGTTAGGGGCGGCATTGCTGTTTTTACCAACGTTTACTGAAGGGTAGGTGTTTGAAGTACCAGCCCCGTGCCAGCGATGGTCATAAAAGTCCTGAGTGAAGTTTTCGTTACCAAAACGGTAAGCGATATTGGCATTATAAACACTTACACCGGCAACGCCCTGAAAATCTAACGCAAGGTCGAAGTTTTTGTAGGTGAATGATGTGTTTATACCGTAGTTATATTTTGGCAGCGGGCTACCCAGTGCAACGCGATCGCGGCTATCCAATATGCCGTCGTTATTGGTGTCCTGGTAAATGAAGTCGCCAGGGGCTGCGCCTGGTTGTTTTGAAGCCGCAACCTGCTGTGCTGTTTGGAAAATGCCTGTTACTTTGTATCCATAAAACTGGCCTATTGGCTGGCCAACCACGGTACGGGTAGCTAACGCACCGTTGGCAATACCTTCGCCACCATCATAAATTGGATTTTGGCCGGTTATTACATTAAGGACCTTATTGGTATTGATACCGAGGTTACCGCTGATACTATAAGTGAAATCCTTTGACGGATTATCTCTCCATCCTAATGAAAACTCCCAACCTTTATTCTGGATAGTTGCCTGGTTACCTATCAATGAACTGTTACTTGTACCTAATGAACCAGCCACTGGAATTGCGAAAATAGCATGTTCAGTTTTACGATCGTAATAATCACCTTCGAAAGTAAGTTTGCCATCAAACAAGCCGCCCTCGATACCAAAATCTGACGACGCGGTGTTTTCCCAAACGATAGATGGAGGTACTATGGAGTTAATACTTGCACCCGGATAAGTTTTAAGCGGGTTACCAAATAAGCCCGTGAGGTAAGGATCGGTGGCAATAACTTGTACTGTCGGGTTAATAGGCACACCAGAGTTGCCTATCTTTCCCCAGCTTCCCCGAACCTTTAACGAACTGAATACCTTCTGATTTTTCATAAAATCCTCGTTGGTAATTACCCAACCGGCACCAATTGATGGGAAATTACCATAAGTATGCTGGCCATAAAACTGCGAGGCACCGTCATGACGAATAGAGGCGTTCAACAAATATCTGTCTTTAAACGAGTAATTGACACGTGCAAATTGTGATAATGCGCGGTTGTGAGCCTGGCTACCGGGAGTTGGAAAGAAATTTATATTGGCGGTATCAGGGAATGAACTCCTGATACTGCCGTTTTTTACATACGGAACGTTATCGGCCTTACCATCTATTTGTTTAGTTCGGTAATTTTGAGCACTGTAACCCACCAGGGCTGTAATTTTATGATCTTTTATTTTAACATCATAAGTAAGGGTGTTTTCCCAGATCCAGTTACGTACATCGGTATGGTTGATGTCCAGATTGGTTTTATTACTCTGTTGTTTTAAGGTAGCAAAGTATTGAGGAGAATATCCCCGTACTTCATTCTGGCTGATATCGCCGCCAAAGCTCGACTTAAATTTGAAGTTTTTAAGGAAGGTAACTTCGCCATAAGCGTTATAAGTAAAACGCTTGTTTTTTGTGCGCTGATTAAAAAAATCAATAGTAGCCTGCGGGTTATAGTTATTACCATCGCCGGTTCCATAGTCGTTAGGATCGCCATAACTGCCATCAGCTTTGCGTACAGGTAGTGTAGGGGCCGCGCCAAATAACTGGTGAAAGATATCGCCATTTACATCGCGCGATACATCAGACAGGCCACTTGCTGTATAACCTAATTTTAAGTTTTTAGTTGGCTTAAAATCATTTGACAAGTGAACTGTGTAACGCTGATAATTGTTGGTTTTGGCTAATCCATCCTGGTTAAGGTAACCAAACGAATAGTTATAGGTATACTTATCGGTACCACCACTTATTGAAGCCTCATGGTTTGTAGTAAATGCCTTGCGCAATATTTGTTTATACCAGTCTGTTCCTTTACCGTATGATGAAGGATTGCTGAATATCGGATCGCCACCATTTAATGCCGAAAGCTCATTTACCGCAGTGGCATATTCATTGGCATTTGCCATTTTTACCTGGTTGGTAACAGCCTGCAAACCTACATAGCCATTATAATTAATAACCGGTTTACCTTTTGTACCACGTTTAGTACCTATCAAAACTACACCGTTAGCTGCACGGATACCATAGATAGCTGTACTTGACGCGTCTTTCAAAATGCTGAAGCTTTCGATATCCTGCGGATTAAGGAAGCTGATATCATCATACCAAACACCGTCAACAACAAACAGCGGTTTGGTATTACCATAAATAGTACCTAAACCACGAATAGTAATGTCTGGTGATTTACCCGGTGTACCGCTGTTGGTGATTTGTACACCTGATACTTTACCCTGTAAACCGCTCAATGCGTTAGGTGAAGCTTGTTTGGCAACATCGGCGCCTTTAACAGTAGCTATCGAACCGGTTACGTCAAGCTTTCGCTGCGTACCATAACCAATAACAACTACCTGTTGCAATTCGTTTGTCTTTGGCTGCAGGGCTACGTTTATGGTTGTTTGCCCGTTAACTGCTACCTCTTGTGTAGCATAACCTATATAAGCAATTGATAAAGTTGCATTACCCGGTGCCTGGAGGGTAAAGGCTCCGTTTACGTCTGTTTGGGTACCTATAGTTGTTCCTTTAACTGAAACAGACACGCCTATTAAAGCCTCGCCTGTTTTTCCGTCAGTTATTTTACCTTTTAGTGTAACGTTTTGTGCAAACGCCGCGTCATAGCAAAACAACAGTAACAACATCAACCCTGAAATAGTAAATATTCTTTTCATAGTGGTTAATAAATAATACGGATCGAAAAATAATTGGTTTATTGATTTGCAAAGCTGTACAGATAATCAGCCTTTAGCAAATAATGTAACTCAACATTAATACATCAGCATAAGAATACTTTCACACGAAATGTTTTTATAAAACACAAACACCTATTTAACAGACAGTTAAAATAAAACCAACTACTACACAGCCCGCTTAGTACCCAATACCACTAAATAGCACAATGAGAGGTAATGATGTAGTGTTAAAGCTCGATGAGAAACTCGGTGAGGTTTTTATCATGCTCCAGATTGAGCTTTTTGCGCAGCCTGTAACGACGAATTTCGACCCCGCGCAAAGAGATGTTGAGCAGTGACGCTATCTCCTTGCTATTCATATTCATGCGCAGGTACGCGCATAGCTTAAGGTCATTTGGCACCAGGTCGGGGTGACCGGCTTTTAGTTTTTTAAAGAAGTTTTCGTGCGCTTCGTTAAAACTGGTTTCAAATATGTTCCAGTCACGCTCATCGCTCATACCTTCATCAATCACTTTCTGGATGCGGCGCAATTGTTCGTCGGCAAGTTTCTTACCATCGCCCCCTTTCAGGTGGGTTAGCTCGTCGCTTATCTTTTGCAGCAGCTCATTTTTGTAAACTATGTTCATGGCCGAATTTGCGAGTTCACGGCTTTTACTGGCCAGGTCGGCTTGCAGCTGCTCGTTCTTTATATTGATGATGTGCTGCTCATTTGCAATAGCTTCCTGCTTCAAAAATTCTTCCTTCTCTTTCTGCAGCTTTTGTTGAATCTGCTGCTGATGTTTTTTCAATTTAAGCCCGTAGTAATACCTGATCACATAAAATAGCAATACAGCCAGCAACACATAAAACACCAGCGCTATTTTTCCGGCATACCATGGCGGCAATACCGTAAAAGTTATTGTTGAAACAGCAGATTGGTACTGATCATTGATCTTAGCCCTCACCTTAAAATTATAAGTACCCTGGTTAAGATTCGTAAACTCCTTTTGGCTTTGCGGCATCCACTCGCTCCATTGATGCGAATAGCCTTCCAGATAATACTGAAACCTGATTTTAGCCTGGGTATAATAAGGCAGAGAATAACTTATACGGATGTTATTTTCGGCATAAGGTATTTCAATGTTATTGCTCTGTTCTGCTGCTTCAGTTATCAACGATACCTTATCGGTAACATTCTCTATCCTCCTGATCAAAACATCAGGTATTTTGATCCTATTGGGCAGTTGAGCATCTGCATCGTTTAATATCACAAACCCGTCATCAACACTTATCAAATAGGTTGAGTTGTTGATACGGTTAATGGTTTCATAATGCTGTACCATCTGTCCGTTCAGGATAGAAAACCTGTTGGTATCGATGGTTAGCTTCCCGGTAACAGACATATCGGCCAAACCAACCCTGCCCTGGTTAATGAACCAGTATTTTTTACCTATAGCCTTAATGATCTTACTTGAGGTGGCAAATGTGCCCAGTTTGCTGTTAAGCTGCTGATATTTATAAAACCTGTCGGTAATATCGTCATACACATAAAAACCCAAATCTGACGAGAAAACCGTGCGGTTATCGAGATCAAATACATTAATGTTGTAACTACCCGGCAAACCATGTTTTTGGTCGTAATAAACGTGTGATACCACAGTGCGCTGATCGGCGCTTAAAGTAAGTTTATAAATACCCTTATAAGCGTGGCTTACCCAAATTTGACCTTTGGCATCACGTTCAACATAGCGTGAAGGTTCACTGAAACCCGCTAATTTATGGCTGAATTGCCAATTGCCCGCGGCATCTTTCCGGTAGATCACCAGGCCGGTATAAGTGCCCTGCATGAGCATATCGGGGGCCATTTTCTTAATGGTCCAACCGCCTGTTACATCCGAGATCTTTTTTAACGAAGCTCCATTTACCTGGTAGGTTCCGTCGTTATGGCCGCAAAGCAACCTGTTATCCTGTAACGACAAATCCCACACCTGCCCCTGCGAACCGGGAATCAGTTTAAAGTCGAATGTTTGAAAGGGGCTGTTATGATTATCGGGCAGCCAATCGCTGTAAAACAGCCCCTGGTTAGTGCCGAGATAGATCTTTTTATCAAAAATGATACTTGAATAAACCGTACCGAATTTCCCGGTTTTATCGAAATAAAAATACAAAGGCGAGTTAACCTCAATTCTATCGATACCATTATCCAGTCCGGCCCAAAGGTTTTGGCTGGCATCGGTATAAAGGCTTAACACCGTATTGTTTTGCATACCGCTGGCTTTATTGATATGCTGCACTACACGACCGGCAGTATCAACGATCACAATACCATTAAGAATGGTACCATAGGCGAAATACTTATCGGCGATGGCCGCGCCATTATTCAGCTGGTAGGTTTTTAAAAAATCATTTGCCTGGCTCACCCATGGCTTAACTGTTTTACCATCGTAGATAAATAAACCATTTTTTGCCGTACCAATGAGATATTTACGCTGTTGAAATGGCAAAATAGATAACACACCACTTGCGCCTAAAATACTGCTGCCTTCAATATATTCAGTCTTTGAACCTTTAAGCTCAAAAAGCCCTTTGGTTAATTGCTCTACAAAAAAGCGGCTATCACATTTAAAAAGAAACAAATACGGCTCATGTGTTTTTACCACTTCAATTTTACCAGCCGAATAAATATAGATAGCACCAAATGATTGGAAAAGCACCCTGTTGTTATCGCAATATATTTTCCAGATCTCTTCGGTTACCGGTAAAAAGTTTTTGGGTACCAGGTTAACGAGTGAGGTATATTTTAAAATGCCCTTACCATCGTTATGCCAATAGCCAAATTCACCATATCCGCCGGCATACACCCTGCCCCTGCCATCAGCACTAACTGAGCGTACAATTAAGCCGTTGGGCATGTGGTATTGCTGCCAGTATTTACCATCAAAGGTGAGCAGGCCTTCGGCATTACCAAAGTACATGATATCGTGCTCATCGCGCGTTACCGACCAGTTTTGGTTACCAAACTGGTAAGTTGCCTTGGTATAGTTTTGAATATAAGGAACACCTACACTTTTAATATCTACCGACCACGCGGGCCAAACTGATATAAAAACAAGAACGATAATAATACACAGGATTTTACGCATGGGATGTAGCGGCTCAATTTGCTAAAGTAGTGTTTGTACCCGACAAAATAAAAAAGCCTACCCTTGAGGGTAAGCCTTATATAATTAATTGTGCCACAGCTGTTATGCTATTGGCTGCAGTTTGTTTTTACTCACATTTACCGGTTGAGGTACTTTTACATAATACCCGGTACCATCATAAACCCGTTTACGCGGATGCTCTTTACAAGCCTCGCTGCAGCAACCGTCCATAGCGGTTCCGCATTCATCGCACTGGGTAAAATGTTCGTTGCACTCGGGGTTGGCGCAATTGATCATTTTTGGTGTGGTTTTGCCGCAATTGAAGCAGGTTGAAATAACAACAGGGTTAACGCTGTTCACATCAACCGAAAGGCGGTTATCAAACACATAGCATTTGCCTTCAAAATCCTCGCCGCCCGCTTCTTTACCATATTTAATGATGCCGCCATGCAACTGGTACACTTCCGGGAAACCCTCGTGCAACAACAAGGCAGATGCTTTTTCGCATTTGATGCCGCCGGTGCAGTATGTCAGGATCTTTTTATCCTTGTACTTGGCCAGCTCGTTGATCATGGCCGGAAAATCACGGAAGTTATCAATATCAAGGGTCACCGCGTTTTTGAACTTGCCTAAAGAGTGTTCGTAATTTGAACGTACATCCAAAACAACCACATCTTCCCTGTCTTTCATCGCCAAAAACTCTTTCGGCTCCAGGTGTTTACCGGTTTTTTGTTTCGGGTCGATCAGATTCCGATCACGAAGACCTGAATGTACAATCTCTGATTTATAACGCACATGCATTTTTACAAAGGAAGGCGTATCTACTTCATCAATTTTAAAGTCGATACCGGCAAAACGCTCGTCGGCGTGTACAGTATCCATATAAGTTTTACATGCCTCAACAGTACCCGAAACAGTACCGTTAAGCCCTTCATCGGCCACAATAATGCGCCCGGTTAAACCTAAGCTTTTACAAAATTTTAAATGATCGGCAGCAAATTGCTCCGCATTAGCTATTGTCGAATAACAATAGTATAGTAGGGTATTATACATTTTCATAAAATCATTGATACTGCTGCAAACAGTGTTAAATGAGCGGCGCAAAGATACGAACTTTGTTCGAAGTCCGAAAGTCTGAAGTCCGAAAGTCCGTAAGTAAGAAGTCAACCATTAAATCAAGAGCAAAAACTTTCGGACTTAAGCGGACTTTCCGACTTTCGGACTCCCTCCTACCTTATCCCGTAAAAGATCCTGAAGCCTTGGATGTATTTTTTATCGCCGGCGTAGGAGATACCATAGTCAACACGGAAAATTAGGCGCTGTACGCCTACGTAAAACTCGCGGTAATTGCGGTTATTTTTCGTGGTGAGGTAGTTGGCACCGATAATTTCTTCAAGCTTCCACTTTCTTAACAACGGGATATGATTAAATAGTGAACCTGCAAAATTATGTTGGTAATGCGCCTCTAAAAACGCACCGTTGGTACTATAGGTATAAAAAGGCAGGAAGTGGAAACTACCTACATAGGTAGGATCAAAAGTGGTACCCTGGTTACCTAAAAAGTGGTTATAATCCATGTAGTACAGGTTGTTGTTATTGAAAAAGCCTCCGCCCGATACTTTAAATGATGAATAGCCCGAAAGACCGACACGGATATGGTCCTGCGAAAGATCGACAGAGGCAAAATCGTAATCTACATCCGAGCCGATGATATTTTTAAACCCTTTACGGTAGTTTACCGTTAAGGTTGGATATTTTGACGGCAGGTTAAACTTGCCGGTGGGCCGGGTTTCGTACCGCTGATCGAATGTAAAAGTAGCCGAGGCGTTAAATACCAGTGCCTGGTTATCTGGAAACAAAAACGAATGGTCATCTGCCGGAGTACCCGGCGGAGCTAATGGATTATTTGATGTAAACTGGCGATCTTTAATATCCTTTATCTTGCTAAAAGACGTATTGTAAAGCTGCGAACGACTTGAATACGACAAACCTCCTTTTAAAAACACGCCGTTTAACACTTCGCGCTGATAGCCGAAATCGCCATAATGGCTTCGGTAATATTTAACATAGTTATTTTCGCTCAGAAGCGTACTCAGCGTGTTGAAATATAACGAACGCGTGCCTACATTGTTAAGATCAAGCACATCGCTGCCAAAATCAGCATAAAACTTAGCGTTATGGAAAGGATCGTTCTTATACTCAAAACCTATGTTGGCGCTGAAGATTTTGTTAGAGAAACCATAACGCAAGGCGGGTGTAATTGTCAATGAATGAAAATCATCAATGGTACGGATATAGCTTACCTTTGCATTAATGCCAAAGCCCTCAACCGTGTTGTAATAAAAGGTTTGTATAAACGGAAAAATATACAATGAATCCCTGTTGCTTTTATTGCTGGCAGCATAACCAAAAATCAGGTAGCCAGGATAGTTGATATGATTTTTATGATGCTGAAGCGAATCCAGATAAGTATCCGTCTTTTTATATTCTTCAAAGGCATCCTTTTTTTTGTAATCACGATCCTCAAAAGCAGTTAAGGGTATGGGCCTCGCATCGGCCCAGTAGCCCGGCTTTTTACTATTAGCTACCGTATCAATTTTCAGGATCTCACCGGTAAAAAAGTTATCAGGAAATGTCGGGTTGATTTTATAGTTATTATAAACAGCCGCATAATATCCGCCAAATTTAAATCCGAAGACGGCCCCTTTAAAACTGTATTGGGTTGATGCAGGCATCCATACGCTATCGGTTATGGCTACGTATTGCTGCCTGATCTTTAATGTATCAACCAGATTGAGGTTGCTCGTTTTATTTTCAACAAACAGGTCAACGCTGTAAATGCGCCAGTCGCCGTCAACAATATAAATATCGCCCTGAAAATACTGACCATGCCCGCGTTTCGGAATCACCTGGATTTTGTGGATGGTATGGCCATTTTCAACTGAGGTTCCAAGCAATTTGTAATTATAAAACCTGGGACCATATGAAGCAACCGGAGAAACAAAGCCACGGGTAGCTAACCCGTTTATAGTAAATACATTCTGGTAAAAATTAGCCTGTAGATCAGATGCCTTTTTGTAGCCAAATGCTGTATTCTGGCCAGCCATCCGGTTGGCGATAGTAATCTCCCGTACCTTGTTTGGTTTTTGAAAATTGTATTCAGATATTGATTCGGACTGGTAGAGTATCCCCCTACCGTTTGTATCCAAATCGAGCGTTTTCCTTACCTCCTGGCCCAACAATGATTTAGGTACGCTCAGTAATTTTTGTACACCTTTGATATAAACAGCACAGGAGTATGAAGTGGCCTCCTCAATATAGTATTTGCGCTTTTTCAGCACTTGCTTCATGATGGTATCGGCAGCATCCCGGTTTTTACGATAGGTTTCGGCTACCCTGTTGGTGGCAAATACTTCATCGGCCATTTGTACATTATGTTCCTGATCCTGATCTGTTATGGTGACCTGCTCTATCTTTTCAGTATATCCAACATAGCGGTATATGACGTTATAGGTACCGGGAGCAAGTTTAAACTGGTAAATTCCGTTTTCGTTGGCGGTAGTACCATAGGTGGAATTACGGATATAAATAGAAACAAAAGGAATGGCCTGTCCATCCTTATCGGTTATTTTTCCTGTCAAAAGCGATTGCTGCGCGGAGGCCGTTATTACGCTTAAAGCAATGGCCAATAGTAGTATATATTTTCTCATATGTTACTTATGCGTAATACTTTAGAGCTTAAAAATGTTTTATTATCTACTTAATAATTATTTAAGGTTTAATAAACCTTATCAAATGCCCGCGAATGCTTAATTTTGCCCTCTTTAAAACACGCATGCTATGTACAACACACTAAAGCCGGTTTTGCAACAGGAGTTAACCGAAATTGAAAATGCCGGGTTATACAAAAAGGAACGGATCATCACTTCGCCCCAGGGCGCAGATATTACTGTTCAGGGCGGTGCCGAAGTAATTAACTTTTGCGCCAATAACTACCTCGGCCTATCGGGTAATGCCAAAGTGGTACAGGCCGCCAAAGATGCCATGGATACGCATGGTTACGGTTTATCGTCTGTACGGTTTATATGTGGTACACAGGACATACACAAAGAGCTTGAAAAAAAGATAGCTGAATTTTTGGGCACTGAAGATACCATACTTTACGCTGCGGCTTTTGATGCCAACGGCGGCGTGTTTGAACCTTTATTTAACGATCAGGACGCTATTATATCTGACGAACTGAACCATGCTTCGATCATTGACGGTGTGCGCCTTTGCAAGGCCCAGCGCTACCGTTACAGGCACGATGATATGGCCGACCTGGAAGAAAAATTAAAAGCTACGCAGGAACTGCGTCATCGAATCATCGTTACCGATGGCGCTTTCAGCATGGACGGCACCATTGCCCAGTTAGATAAGATCTGCGACCTGGCCGATAAATACAACGCGCTGATCATGATCGATGAGAGCCATTGTTCGGGCTTTATGGGCAAAAATGGCCGCGGTACGCATGAACATCATAATGTGATGGGAAGGATTGATATCATCACCGGTACATTAGGTAAAGCTTTGGGTGGCGCATCGGGTGGTTTTACATCTGGTCGTAAAGAAATTATTGATATGCTACGCCAGCGCTCACGCCCGTATTTGTTCTCAAATACTTTGGCACCAGCAATTACCGGTGCTTCAATTGCGGTACTGGATATGTTAAACGAAACCACAGAGCTTCGCGACAAACTGGAAAGCAATACGCAATACTTCCGTCAAAAAATGACCGAAGCTGGTTTTGACATTAAACCCGGCGTGCATCCTATAGTCCCGGTTATGTTATATGATGCCAAGCTGGCCCAGGAGTTTGCTGCAAAAATGCTTGACGAAGGTATTTATGTAATAGGCTTTTACTATCCGGTAGTACCGCAAGGTAAAGCAAGGATCAGGGTACAGATCTCGGCAGCGCATGATATGCACCATTTGGATAAAGCTATTGCAGCGTTTACTAAGGTGGGTAAGGAACTGGGAGTGCTTAAATAGTCGTATATTTGCTGCCCTGCGCACAAATATCAATCTATAACAGCTATCTCCTTAGCCACCAATAATCAGGGAGCAGAGATAACAACAAAAAGAATTACAAACAATACATTATAATGCAAGCTCAGATAGACCAATATACCGCCGAGATCAATGCTTTTTCGCCAGCTAATGCTGATGAACTGGAGGCGTTCCGTATTAAATTTTTAGGCACCAAGGGTATTATTAAAGACCTTTTTGAGCAGTTTAAAAGCGTTAGTCCGGAAGAGAAACGCACTTTCGGAAAGGTACTTAACGAGTTTAAACAACTGGCCGAGGCTAAATATAACGAGCTGAAGGAAAACATTGGCACAGGCACGCAAAGCAAAGGCAATGATCTTGACCTTACTTTACCCGGCGATGGCTTTACTGTTGGCTCACGCCATCCGTTGTCATTGGTGCGTAACGAGATCATCGATATCTTTAAGCGCTTAGGCTTCGTTGTTGCCGAAGGTCCGGAAATTGAAGACGACTGGCATAACTTCTCGGCCCTGAACTTCCCTGATGAACACCCGGCACGTGACATGCAGGATACCTTCTTTATTAAAAAGAATAATGGTAAAGATGATATTGCGCTGCGTACCCACACCTCATCGGTACAGGTACGGATGATGGAAGCCGGCAAACCACCGTTCCGTGCAATTATGCCGGGCAGGGTTTATCGTAACGAGGCTATTTCGGCCCGCGCGCATTGCTTTTTCCACCAGGTTGAAGGTTTGTATGTTGATGAGAATGTATCTTTCTCTGATCTGAAACAAACCCTTTACCACTTTGTGCAGGAGCTTTATGGCGAAGGTACAAGGGTACGTTTCCGTCCGTCATACTTCCCGTTCACCGAGCCATCAGCCGAGATGGATATTTCGTGTACCATTTGCGGCGGTGCCGGTTGTAACATGTGTAAACACAGTGGCTGGGTGGAAATTTTAGGCTGCGGTATGGTTGATCCTAACGTTTTGGAAAACTGCGGTATCGACAGTAAAAAATATACAGGCTTTGCCTTTGGTATGGGTATGGAGCGTATCGCCAACTTAAAATATGTAATCCGCGACCTGCGCCTGTTTTCAGAAAACGATGTACGTTTCCTTAAACAGTTCCAAACTGAAATGTTATGAGGAAACTCACTATAATATTATTGGTAGTTATCGGTTGCTTTTCGTGCGGAAAAGCAACCGATAATGTACCGAGTGTACCTGTTAATTTCCAGGCCGCATTGGGCACACCGGCATTGAGCCCCCTTAACGTTGCGGGCGGCGCGGTGGCCGTTAATGGTTATGGTGTGTCCGGATTGATCATTTACCGTAAAGTGAACGGCACTTATGCGGCCTACGACCGGTGTAGCAGCTATCAGCCCGAAAAAAAATGCGCCGTAACAATTGACAATACAGGCTTTACGGTAACCGATCCCTGCAGCGGTTCAAAGTTTAGCCTTGAAGATGGCACACCGGTAAAAGCCCCGGCCACAAAGGCATTAAGAACCTATAGGGTAGCTGTTACCCAGTTTGAAATTCAAGTAACTAATTAATGGAAGCCGATAAAATAAAAGATAGTATTAAGCGGGCGGCACAGGAACTTTTCCGCAAATTCGGGTACCATAAAACCAGTGTTAACGAGATTGCCAAAAAGGCAAAAATTGCCAAGGCAACCATCTATAAATACTTCGATAGCAAAGAGGCCGTATTACACGTACTGCTGATGGACTACATTAAAGCCAGCGTTGACGACCTGGTACAAAGCAATTGGAATGATATTGATGAAGAGGTTTATCTCAATAACCTCATCATGAAAACCTGCCGCCTCTCCTATACTGTTTGTAACGAGTTTATCGGCTGGGATTTCATCCGCGAGTCAACTAACTCACAGGATTTTTTAAAGAACCTATCTAACGAACTGGAAGAACTGCTCATGGCATCGTTTATCCAATTGCCCGGCATCCGCAAGCACGAAACTTACCAACAGCGCTTACGCTTCCTGATCAAGTGCAGTAAAAGCATCGTGTTTAGCTTTGCATTTACTTCGGTAAGTGATTCGGATGTGCGGAAAAATTTTGTTTCTTTTCAGAAAGAGATCCTGCCCTATCTGGTTAAGGCGGCGGTTTCGGTTTAAGTAGCTAATTGGCGGCACATTAACAGAATATTGTGCAAGACATTATGAATATATCCGTTACTAACATATAAAATATGACAGTTGCCCTCATCATCAAAAACGGATAACTTATCCCATTCTTTTTTATTTCATGTTTCTATTGGTTTGAAAGGCCTCTATTTTAGCAATATTCTGAAAATTGATTCTGAAAATATTTTCTCCGCTACAACCTATCACCTGTTTCGTACAAAGTAATGTCCATTGGTTTGAAGATTTAGTAAAGAAAAGCACCGGGATCCCGCTCAAACCTGCTATTAAATTAGATTTCAGGTATAATTTAATCGGTTCTGAAAGATCGTTGAAAAAAGATGTATGGTCATCTAACATTGTACAAATCTCATGTTTGTCAGCTTTCCACATTATTCTATTCAACATATATTCATCGGTCTTTTTCATCAGCAATAAAACTATCAAAAAATGGTGATCTGGTACATATCATTAAAGAAGAGAGTTTCTAATCCTAAAAAAATCGACAATTACTTTGAAATACAAAGTACTTTACATTATATTTGTCACAGGCTTAAGCAAAGCCTTTCTTTTTAATCAGAAACTTTGAAATACAAAGTACTTTATATCCAAGCAATCATGATAGAGGAACAATCACCAAAACAAACAACATTGGGCTGGCTCAGGGAGTCGGCAACATTTAAATTGATCTTTATCGGGCTATTGGCGCTTTTACTCTTAATTCCATCAGCCTTCGTCCAAAACCTGGTGACCGAACGTGCAGTCAGACAGGGTGAAACGGCCAAAGAGGTATCAGAAAGCTGGTCGGCCAGCCAGATCATTAAAGGTCCAATATTGGTTATCCCTTATAAAAAAGGAATAAATATGACCGATACAGCTAAGCAGACGCTTATAGAAAACCTGTACATTTTGCCCGACAACCTTCACATTAAGGCAGGCCTTACAACACAGCTTAGGCACCGGGGCATTTTTGATGTAGCTGTATATAATACGCAGGTAAAAATAAGCGGCAATTTTGCCAAACTTGATCTCTCCTCACTCGGTATAAATATAAACCAGCTCCTTTTAAATAAAGCCAGGTTTGAATTTAGTGTGAGCGACCTGAAAGGTTTGAAAAGCAACCCGGTTATAAAAACCACTCAACCCATACTTGGCGCCGAGCCTTCATTTGAATCCGTATTTGGCAATGGTTTGCAAGCCGGTGTTGACCTTTCAGCAATAAACAATAACGAAATTCCATTTGATTACACGCTTGATCTGAAAGGCAGTGAAGGATTAAGCTTTTTACAAATGGGTAAAACTACCGATGTGCGGGTAAATGGCAACTGGAGCAGCCCGAGCTTTGATGGCAATTTCCTCCCCGATGATTCTAAAGTTGATACCGGCGGCTTTAGCGCCAGCTGGCGGATGATGTATTACAACCGGCCATTCCCGCAACAGTGGACAGGTCAGCAAAAAACGTTGGATAACGACAAAAAACTGGAAGAGGCCACTTTTGGTGTAAAACTTCGTCTCCCGGTTGATCAGTACCAGAAAACCATGCGTACCAGTAAGTATGCGATATTCATTATCCTGCTTACCTTTATCTCCTTGTTTTTAACCGAGGTTATCCGCAAGCAACCGATACATATGTTCAATTACATACTGATTGGTGCGGCTATGGTTATTTACTACACACTGCTATTATCGTTTTCAGAGCAGGTTGGCTACAACATGGCTTATCTTATTGCTTCTGTATCAACCATAGCACTTATATCCATATTTATATCATCCCTGCTCAAAAACGGCAAGGCAGCCATACTGTTCGCTTTTATTTTGACCGTGTTTTATGCCTTCATCTTTGTGATCATTCAACTGGAAGATCTTGCCTTAATGGTTGGCAGTATCGCGCTGTTTATCATTATAGCGGTGTTGATGTACTTTTCGCGCAAGATAAACTGGGATAAAAATTAAGCATTGCATATACCAATCAGCAAAGATTTATGAAATCTTTGCTGATTACAAATTAAACCTTATACCGATTTGGTTTTTAGTTTAAAAATTACTATGTTAGCATAGTAATTTTTTATTTTATGAGCCGCGAACTAACAGAACTTTCCGACCTGATTGATGAGCAATTTGAGATAGAAGATATTACCGTTGACGATAATATGGTTAACTATCTGCTAAGTTTATTTGCTTAGAGATCCTGCTTAAGATCGTAACGTCTTTTAAAGGCGACCGGCTTTCTTTTGTCCCTCCTCTCCTATTTTCAGGATTAAATAAATAGGGTTAACTTTGCAGCCTGATGAGTAAAGCTAACAAACCAAAGTTTTTTGAGAACGTACAGATCATTGACATTGCCGAAGAAGGCAAAGGCGTAGGCAAAGCCGATGACTTTGTGCTTTTTGTAGATAAGGCCGTACCCGGCGATGTGGCCGATGTACAGGTATACCGTAGTAAGAAAAACTTCGGCGAAGGCAAGATCACCGAATTAAAACAAGCTTCTGAATACCGAACGCAAGCTTTTTGCGAGCATTTCGGCACCTGCGGTGGCTGCAAATGGCAACACATGACCTACGAGGCCCAGCTTAAATTTAAACAAAAGTCAGTTGTAGATGCCTTAAGTCGCCTGGCTAAGATCAACGTTGAAGGTATCATGCCTATCGTGCCTTCGCCGGCCGACAGGTATTATCGCAACAAGCTTGAATTTACCTTCTCCAACAAACGCTGGCTTTACGATGGTGAAAACAAAGAAGATGGTACACTGAACATGAATGCTCTGGGTTTTCATATTCCGGGCAGGTTTGATAAGATCCTGGACGTAAACCATTGCTATCTGCAGGCTGAGCCCTCCAACAGTCTGCGTAACGAGATCCGTGATTTTACCATTCAACAGGGTTATACGTATTACGATCTGCGTAATCACAGCGGTATGCTCCGCAATTTGGTTGTACGTACCTCATCAATCGGCGAGATCATGGTGATTGTAGTTTTCGCTTACGCAGAACAAAGCGAGATTGATAACCTGATGAGCCACATTGACGCCCGTTTCCCGGAAATAACTTCATTGTTATATATCGTAAACCAGAAAAAGAACGATACTATTTTTGACCAGGATGTTGTAGCCTTTAAAGGCCCCGAATATATCCACGAGGAAATGAATGGCATCAAGTTCCGCATAGGGCCTAAGTCATTTTACCAGACCAACTCTGTACAGGCACTTCGTCTGTATGAAATAACCCGCGATTTTGCGGGTTTTAAAGGCGATGAACTGGTTTATGACCTTTACACCGGCGCCGGCACCATTGCCAACTTTGTTGCCGGTCACGTGCGTGAAGTTGTTGGTGTTGAGTATGTACCAACTGCTATTGAAGATGCTAAGGTAAATTCGGCCATTAACAATATCACCAACACCAAGTTTTATGCGGGTGATATGAAAGATGTATTGGTGGCCGATTTCGTAGCTGAGCATGGCAAGCCGGATGTGATCATTACCGACCCGCCACGTGCAGGCATGCACCCTGATGTAGTAGCCCGCTTAATGGAAATTGAAGCTCCTAAAATTGTTTATGTAAGCTGCAATGCCGCCACCCAGGCCCGTGACCTGCTGGTGCTAAAAGAAAAATATGATACGGTTAAAATTCAGCCGGTAGATATGTTTCCGCATACCCAGCACGTGGAGAATGTGGTGTTGCTTGTTTTGAGAGATTAGAGGTTGGAGGTTAGAGATTAGTTTTTCTTAGCGTATAGTTCATTGTTGATAGTTCATAGCCATGATGTTTAAGAATCGGTACGATCACAAAAACAAATCGGTGTAATCATCTAATAATCGGTGTAATCCCAAAAAAATCAACGAAATCAGCGTAATCAAAAAAATCAACGGTCATGAACCCTGAAGAACTGCTTAACGAAGGAAATGAACGCAACAAACCGGCGGCTGAGAGTCCGCTGATAAGTTTGGAGCGTGACCTGAAATATTTTAACGACTCAATTAAAGAGATAGCCGAAGAGATCATTAACGAAGGACTCTCTTCCTACCCTATTTTCATAGCTCATCAGCACGAACTTAGTTTAGGCGAATTAATCCTTGATCGTCATGATTTAAACTCGGAATGGAGTATTCATGCTTCTACATTGGAAGAATTTGTAGAACGAGACGTTATAAAGCCTGTACTGAAAGAACGCTTTGTTAACAGCTACAAAGATCCGTACCAATTTATGTGCGTATTTGTAGTGGTTCCCGAAGGCGCAAACTTTGTGTTTTTCCCTTACGCTAAGTAAGTTTTATTTATATAAATTTGAGACGTGCGGGAAATAAACCTAATGTAGTTTTATCACCATTCCGCATAAAAGCTCTTTTAAAAAGAGCAACAAATAATGCTGATAAAAATGCCTGAAAAAAAGCTTCTCATATTAAATAAGCAACAGATCCAGCAAAAGCTCGACAGGATGGCCTACCAGATACTGGAGGACAACTTTGACGAGGATGAAATATTGATAGCCGGTATCCTGCCGCGTGGCAACCACATTGCCGAGCGCCTGAAAACCATCCTCGATGGCATTGCGCCTTTCAAAAGCCGCCTGCTTACTATCGAACTTGAAAAACAAAGCAGCAGCTTAAGCGCCAATATTGATTTTGAGGTAGAAGAATGCAGTAATAAAGTGGTGATACTGGTTGATGATGTGCTGAACAGCGGTAAAACCCTTGCTTACGGCTTTGGTGTATTTTTGGATGTTCCGCTGAAAAAGCTCCGTACCGCGGTATTGGTTGACCGCAATCATAAAAGTTTCCCTATCACTACGGATTTTGCCGGTGTAGCCCTTTCAACCGTTATCAAAGAGCATGTTGATGTAGTGCTTGATGAAGAAGATGGCGAAGAGGATGCGGTTTATTTGAGGTAGGATAATTAATTTTGTTATTTACACTCGTCATTGCGAGGAACGAAGCAATCCCCTATTAGCAGGTCCGCCCTGTATAGTTAGCGATTGCTTCGTTCCTCGCAATGACGGAAATATAATTCTCTCTTTCCTGATTATTACACCCCCAGCGCCTCTTCCAGCTTCTCAACCGACATATCTATCCCTTCAACGATGTTGCTTGCCTGCAGGTAGAAACCTTCACGCTCGGCCAGTTTGCCGGTGATAAATTCTACCAGTTCATCGCCTTTTTTCCCTTGCAATACCGGACGAATGGTTTTGCTGTTCTCCAACCTGTCGGCCAGGGTTTTGGGAGATAGCTTTATGTAGAGAGTTTTACCGTTGGCATTCATCCAATCCATGTTATCAAAAAAACAAGGCAATCCTCCACCGGTCGATACCACCGTATTTTCGGCATATTCAGTTTCTTTTAATACCTGCGATTCCAGTTTACGGAATGCATCCTCGCCAAATGAGGAAAAATATTCGGCTATGCTCATGCCTGCTTTGGCTTCGAGCACATGATCAAGATCAATAAATGCGTAGCCCCATTTGGCGGCAAGTTTGCGGCTCCAGGTTGTTTTGCCACACCCCATAAAGCCCACAATAAAATATTTCATAAAAATTTCTTCAGCTTAATTTTACCCGAGGGTCAATCCAAACATAGATAACATCCACCAGTATACTGATCACCACAAATATAAACGCGATAAACAATATAGAGCCCATCACCACCGGAAAATCCGACATTTCCAAAGCATCAACAGTAGCTTTGCCTAATCCGTTATAACCAAAAATGTATTCCACAAAAAACGAACCTGCCAAAAGCGACGCAAACCAGTTGGCAATGGCGGTAATTACCGGGTTCATGGCATTTTTAAGCGCGTGACGATAAATAATCGTCCGGTTACTTAATCCTTTCGCTTTGGCAGTTCGGATGTAATCCTGCCCCAAAACATCGAGCATGGCGTTACGGGTAAGCTGCACAATGATAGCCAATGGCCTTAAGCCTAAAGTGATAACCGGTAATATTAGGTTTTTAAGTGTAATCACTTCGCCTTTAAACGGATCATAGCTATACAAACTGCCCGACATGTTTAAATGCGTGTAATTACTCAGCACAAAACCAAAGATCCAGGCAATAATGATCCCTGCAAAAAAAGAGGGCGCAGAAATGCCCAGTGTTGAAAAACTAATAGCCAGCTTATCAATCCAGGTATCTTTGTTCACCGCGCTTGCCACGCCCAAAAAAACACCGATAATAATAGCGAAGATCATAGCGGCAGCTGCAAGCACTAACGTATTCGGGATCACTTCCATCAATAATGAAGCTACATCTTTACGGGTTTGGTATGAACGCCTTAAATAAGGCCATTTCAGTGCAAGTACTTTACTCTTGCTTACCGGGAACAGTTTTACATAGCCGTAGCGCTGTTGCTCGTCGGCCGTATTAAGATGGATACCTAATGGGGAAAGATCATTCAGATAATAGGCAAATTGCACCGGTACTGGTTTATCCAGCCCAAACTCTTTGCGTACGGCCTGAAGCGATTGTACGTCGGCACGCTGCCCCTGGGTCATACGGGCAGGGTCGACAGGTAAAATATTGAACAGGAAAAAAACAACAAACACTACCCCCAGCATTACTGCCAGCCCATATAGTAATTTGCGGAGCAGGTAGGGGATCATTTTGCTATTTCTGTAAGTATTCCTTTACTATGTCTTCGTATTTAGGCACCGAATGATAATGCCACTTATTAATAACGGTGCCATTCTTAATTAACAAAACGCCCGGATTGGAACGCACCATTGATTTCAGCGGAACGCCATCTGCATAAAAGATTTCGCTGATCAGCTTATGCTCTTTGGCAAACGCTTTGGCATCGGCTGCGGAATTTGAGGTGAGCAGTACGGTACGGATATTATAATTATCGGTTAAATTGATTGCCAATGCGTTGAGACGGTTGATCGCATCTTTATCTGTTTCGCTCAAATCATAGGCTACAATGAACAGGCTATAAAAAGGGCTCGAAAGTAATTCTTTGGTATAATCGTTCCGCTGTTCATCCTGGATAGCCAGGTCACGAATTTTAGGCTCATATCCCTTTTTCACCAGGCGGTTTTCCGGGTCACCAACAACTTCCCAACTGGCGTCCTTCCAGATATTACTTTTAAGGTATTCCTTATCGTTCATCACCTTGGTAGCGCCAGTCTTTTTGTTTTTGAGGTGATAGGTAAGTTCAAACTCGTCAAGAGGTGCACCGGGCGGGATCTTCATTTCGTCGGGCAGGTTAGCACCTATTTTGTATGGCAGAAAATCAATGACCGGCGAAAAGTTGTAGGTGTATACGCCGAAGCCAACCGAAACTACGGCAGCGCATATCAGCCACTTATCGCCAACCTTCGCGCTAAATAATGGCTTAATTTCTTTGCGCTTTACAAACAATACCAGCACCAGAGCAAGCAAAACCATATCCTTACTGAAGGACTGCCATGGTGTTAAGGGAATGGCATCGCCAAAGCAGCCGCAGGTTTGCACCACTTTAAAAAAGGCCGAGTAAAAAGTTAAAAAGCCAAAAAAGATAATCAACAATAACAAGCCCCAGGCAACTTTAACAGCGCGGGCACCTATTAGTAAAGCGAAACCCAGCAACATTTCAAGCGCGCATAACACAATAGCCATCGTAAGCGCAAGCCCATTGAGGAAAGTCATATGAAAAACCTCAAAATACTCAACCAGCTTATACGAAAAGCCCAGCGGATCATTGGCTTTGATCGCTCCCGAAAATATAAACAATAAGCCCACCAATAAGCGTGGGATCCATATTACAGCGCTATTTGATGATGTATTTTTCATAAGCTTTATTTGCCCAGATGTATATTAAGCTTGATCAGCGCGAAAACGGCATAGTTCAGCATATCCTGGTAATTGGCTTTTACACCTTCTGAAGCTTCTGTAAGGCCCTGATTATCTTCTATCTGTTTTACGCGGAGCAGTTTCATCAGTATCAGATCTGTCAATGAACTTATGCGCATATCGCGCCATGCTTCGCCGTAATCATGATTTTTGGCAAACATCAGCTCTTTGGTTTCATTCACCTTCTCGTCAAACATCTGGCTCACATGATCAGGGTTAAGCTCGGTCGACATTTCGGGGCCGCATTCCAGCTGCATCATGGCTATCACACAATAGTTAACAATGCCGATGTATTCGCCGGTGATATCATCGCCCACTTTTGAAATTTTTTTCTCTTCTAAAGTGCGGATTCGCTGGGCCTTGATAAAAATCTGATCGGTAATGGATTGCGGACGGAGGATGCGCCATGCGGTGCCGTAATCGCGGGTCTTTTTCATGAAAAGGCCTTTACATATATTAATTACGCCTTCGTATTCTGCTGCTGTATTAGTCAAAAGATGCTATGTTTTGTTTGTTGTAACGTTGTAAAGCTTAAATGTTGGGAGGTTTTGAAGCCTGCGCCTGTAAAGTTAGTTAACTTTGCCGTATTATAACTTTGCAACACTTAACTAACCGTGACTAAAAATACATTTTTCCGTAAAAAAGTTACACTTAATGCCGGGGGCCGATTGATTGATCTTTCATCGCCAAAAGTGATGGGCATTATCAATATTACACCCGATTCGTTTTTTGCCGATAGCCGCAAACCCGGCGTTGATGAAGCCTTAAAACAAGCAGAAAAAATGCTGACCGATGGTGCAACGTTTTTAGACATTGGCGCGTATTCATCACGCCCCGGAGCGGTTGATATTTCAGCACAGGAAGAAACAGACAGGCTATTGCCTGTTGTTGAAACTATAACTGCCCAATTCCCGGAGGCTATTATGTCGATAGATACCTTCCGGGCAAAGGTTGCCGAAGCGGCTGTAAAGGGCGGCGCACATATTATCAATGATATATCAGGCGGCATGCTTGATGGTGACATGTTTGCTACTGTTGCCCGCCTGCAAGTGCCATATATTTTGATGCACATGAAAGGCACGCCGCAAACCATGAACCAACTGACCGAATATGATGATGTATTTCGCGAAGTGTTTGATTATTTTCTCTCGAAATACAGCGAATTAAAACGGCTTGGCGTACATGACGTGATCCTCGACCCGGGCTTTGGCTTTGCCAAAAAAGCGGAGCATAGCTATGAACTGATGAGCCGGATGAATGAATTTAATATGTTGGGTTTACCGGTGCTTACTGGTATCTCCCGTAAAAGGATGATCTACGGTTTACTGGGCAATACCGCCGCTGAGGCGTTGAATGGTACCACCGCATTAAATACTATTGCGCTTATGAAAGGCACCAATATTTTAAGGGTGCATGATGTGAAGGAGGCTGTGGAAGCGGTGAAGATTTGGGAGGCTTGCCAGATTTGAGCTACGGTGGCCGGGAGGCCGCTTGATAGTTTGGCACTCGGCAGGAGCCGAGCGCCGGCGCTTTTTGTTTATTCCCCTACATACACCAAGCTGACGCTCGGCTCCAGCCGAGTGGTAACTATCCCCAGGCCTCCGGCCTGCTACTCACTATAACAACTTTATATTTTTCTTGCTTCTTAATTCTTAAAGTCCTGATTCTGAAAAGCCCCCTCCATCATTTTCAAAATAGCGTCCACATATTCCCTGTCATTAGCCAGGCGTGGTACCTTATGCTGACCGCCCAATTTTCCTTTTTCTCTCATCCAGTTAAAGAAAGTACCATCAGGTGCGCGGCGTACTATCGGGCGGCGCAGTGCAAGGTCTTTAAAACGCTTGGCGTCATAGTCGGAGTTGATGCGGCGCAGGGTTTCATCCAACAGGTCAACAAAACGCTCAAACTCGGCCGGTTTCTTTTCAAATTCAATAATCCACTCATGGGCACCGCATTCATTGCCGTTAAAATAAACAGGAGCTGCCGTGTATTCCCTGATAACGGCACCGGTTTGTGAACAGGCTTCGTCCAATGCACGTTCGGCATTGTCAATGATTACCTCCTCGCCAAAGGCATTGATAAAATGTTTGGTACGACCTGTGATCTGGATCCTGAACGGCGAAAGCGACGAAAACTTAATGGTATCCCCTATCATGTAGCGCCACAGGCCCGCATTGGTTGATATGATGAGCGCGTAGTTTTTGTTCAGTTCCACCTCATCAAGGGTAAGCGTTTCAGGGTTTTCATCGTGAAGGTTTTCGATCGGTAAAAACTCGTAAAAAACACCGTAATCAAGCATCAGCAGCATATCGCCGGGCTCTTTGGTATCTTGTATGCCGAAGAAGCCTTCGGAAGCGTTATAATTTTCGAGGTAATACATATCCTCGTGAGGGATCAGCTTTTTAAACTGCTCGCGGTAAGGTGTAAAATTCACCGCGCCATGGAAATACATTTCCAGGTTGGGCCAAATTTCAAGCAGGTTATTTTTGCCGGTGATCTCCAGGATGCGTTTAAATAACACCAGGTTCCAGGTGGGTACGCCGCTGATACTGGTAACATTAACATCCTTGGTAGCATGGGCTATCTTCTCAATTTTTTCCTCAAAGTTTTCGAGCAGGGCGATGTCTAAATGCGGTGTACGGTGAAATTCGGCCCACATGGGCAGGTTTTTCATGATCACCGCCGAAAGATCTCCAAAGGAAGTATCCGGACTTAACTGACTGATCTGGTGACTGCCCCCAAGTGTTAGGATCTTCCCCGTAAACATACGGGCGTTAGGCTGATTATTGAAATAAATGGTAAGTAGGTCCTTACCGCCTTTAAAGTGGCATTCTTCCAACGCTTCTTCACTTACCGGGATAAATTTGCTCCTGTCGCTGGTAGTACCTGATGATTTGGCAAACCAACGGATCTCTGAAGGCCACAGCACATTTTTTTCACCTTTAAGCATCCGCTCAATGTAAGGCTTTAACGTATCGTAATTTTGTATAGGCACCCGTTCCTTGAACTGGTTCAGGTTTTCGATACTTTTATATTGGTATTTTTTTCCCCACTCTGTATTTTCGGCAACCGATACCAGTTGCTCAAACCATTCTTCCTGCACTTCATTAGGATACTTCATAAAAAGCTCTATCTGGTGGATACGCTTTTTCATGAACCAGGTAAATACGGAGTTAAAGAGGGTCATAGGGTTATTATTGAGGAAAAACCTTTCGTTTAAGCACAAAGTTTGCCCCAAGATACACTTTCCTCACCATTTCATTCTCAGCCAATACCTCGGGCACGCCTGATTCTAATATTTTACCTTCAAAAAGCAGGTATGCGCGGTCGGTAATCGACAGCGTTTCCTGCACGTTGTGGTCGGTTATTAATATACCGATGTTGCGGGTACGCAGTTTGGCCACCATCGCCTGGATCTCCTCTACCGCGATCGGGTCAACCCCGGCAAAAGGCTCATCCAACAGGATAAAGTTTGGCTCGGCAGCAAGCGCGCGGGCTATTTCTGTACGGCGGCGCTCACCACCCGATAGCAGGTCGCCCCGGTTTTTACGCACTTTGTGCAAGCTAAACTCATCGATCAGCTCTTCCAGCTTATCTTTTTGCTTTTCTTTAGACATATCGCCCATTTCCAGCACGGCCTTGATGTTATCCTCAACCGAAAGCTTTCTGAATACCGATGCTTCCTGCGCCAGATAGCCTATGCCCTTTTGGGCACGGCGGTACATGGGGTCCTGGGTTATGTTTTCATTATCCAGGTGAATAGTGCCTTCGTTAGGTTTTATCAAACCTACTATCATATAAAATGATGTGGTTTTACCCGCGCCGTTAGGCCCAAGTAAACCAACAATTTCGCCCTGTGCCACATCAAAAGACACGTCGTTAACAACGGTACGCTGCTTGTATTTCTTAACTAAATTATCTGCTCTTAGTATCATTTTTTGTCTGAACCATGATTTATGGGACTCATGGATTACCCTGATATTTAACCGTTGATGATTTTGATTTTGCTGATTCTGTTGATTAAAATTTCAGACTATGAACCATGATCTATCAACCATGAACCAAGCCAACTAATCT
Source organism: Mucilaginibacter sp. SG538B (assembly GCF_013376065.1). NCBI lineage: Bacteria > Pseudomonadati > Bacteroidota > Sphingobacteriia > Sphingobacteriales > Sphingobacteriaceae > Mucilaginibacter > Mucilaginibacter sp. SG538B. The sequence continues at coordinate 89,181 of NZ_JABMJI010000001.1, read as the reverse complement.
CCAATCACCAACCTCTAATCTCCAAATCGTATCCCCTTCACATTCAACTGTATCGTTCTTCTTTCGCGCCAAACATTTTCTTCTATCGAATAGCACATTTCGAACGGAACACCCGGCCTTAATTGTTCCAGGTACTGGCCGTGGTTAAAGGCTATGCAATCAAATGCTGCCGATCCTTCCTGCATTACGCTCATTTTAATGTGCGAGCCGCCAACCAAACCGGCGTTACCACTAACATACACATTTTTACTTATGAAAACCGGCGCCATATTTTCGGGCCCGAAAGGAGCAAATTGGCTCAGGATCCTGAAAAATTTTGGTTCTATCTGGCTTAAACGTAATTCGGCGTCAATTTGTATTTGCTGTATCAATTGTTCGGGTTTTATGGTAGAGCTTACCACCTCTTCAAACCTTTCAATAAAAGCTTCAAGGTTTTCGGGGGCCATGGTAAGGCCGGCCGCATACTTATGCCCTCCAAACTGGATCAGCAGGTCCTTGCAGCCACAAAGCGCTTCATACAGATCATATCCTAAAACAGAACGAGCCGACCCGGCTACATGCCCGTTTGAACGGGTAAGCACAATGGTTGGTCGGTAATATTTTTCGGTTAGTCGCGAAGCCACAATACCGATAACACCTTTGTGCCAGTCTTCATTAAAAACCACCGTCGATTTACGGGCAATCAACACCTCATCACTTTCTATCATGCCAAGCGCTTCGTCGGTAATGTTAAGATCGTGCCCTTTTCGCTCGGTATTGCGCACGTTGATCATGGCGCTTTTTTCTTTGGCAACGTCTTTATCGGTAGCTATCAGCAATTCAACCGCATGTTTGGCGTCGTCTATCCTGCCGGCTGCATTAATGCGCGGACCCAGCGAAAATACTACATCTGATATAGTATATGTCCCTGTCTTGCCTGCTATCTCCATTAAAGCTTTAACGCCTATACACGGATCGGTATTTATTTTTTGCAGGCCGAAGTGAGCCAGCACCCTGTTCTCGCCGGTGATGTGAACTATATCACATGAGATGCTGATCACCACCAGGTCGAGATAGCAGTTTACTTCTTCAACCGGGATATCATTCTTTTCGGCGTAGGCCTGGATCAGCTTGAAGCCAATGCCGCAGCCGGATAATTCCTTATATGGATATTCGCAATCTTCGCGTTTGGGGTCAAGCACCGCTACCGCGTTCGGGATAGACGCTCCGGGTAAATGGTGATCACAGATGATAAAATCAATGCCTTTTTCATTGGCATAGTCAATTTTATCAACTGATTTAATGCCGCAGTCCAGCGCTATGATCAGGGTAATACCGTGCTCAGCAGCATAGTCAATTCCCTGGGTAGATATCCCATATCCTTCTTTATAACGGTCGGGGATATAATATTCAATATTGGTATACAACTTTCTGAAAAAACTGTAGGTTAGCGCCACCGCTGTGGTGCCATCCACATCGTAATCACCGTAGATCATGATCTTTTCGCCTGTTGTCATAGCCTGCTCAATACGGAGGATGGCCTTTTCCATATCCTTCATCAGGAATGGGTCATGCAGGTGCCGGTGATCGGGCCTAAAAAAATAGCGGGCATCTTCAAAGGTGGTAATACCACGCTGCACAAGCATAGCGCTTAGTACGGTATCAATGTTGAGTTGGGCGGCTAATTTTATTACATCATCATGGTTTGTATTATCCTTTAGCGCCCAACGTTTATTCATATCTTTGCAGCTTGAAACAGTAAATATACTTATGCTCTGTTAAAGAGCCAAAGGTACATTCAAAATCTGATACTACGTTTACTATGGAATTTTTTGCTTTAGGTGAGGGCTCATATTCGGTTGATGCAACCAAGAAATTTATCCCGTTCAATCCCGAAACCGATAACCCCAAAGATCGCCCGGCTTCGTTGTTTATTCACGTTAACCCCTTCCTCATCAAAACAAAAACCGATCTGATTGTATTGGATACCGGTCTGGGCTTTAAAGATACCCGCGACGAGCTCATGCTGCACCAAAACATCCGTAATGCGGGTTTCGATCCGGATGACGTAACCCTGGTGATGATGTCGCACCTGCATTATGACCACTCTGGCGGTTTGGTAGTTGAGCGGAACGGTAAATTAGTACCCAGCTTCCCGCAGGCCGAACATGTGATCAATAAACAGGAATGGGAGTTTGGGATCAGCGGGAAAGGCTCATCATACCATGTTGAAATATTTGAAGCATTACAGGCCGGAGCTAAGATAACTTTCGTTGAAGGCAGCGGTGAGTTTAAACCAGGCATCAGGTATGAACATTCGGGTGGTCATTGCCCGGCGCATCAGGTATTTTGGTTTGATATAGAAAGCGAAAAAGTATTTTTTGGCGGTGATGAGCTTCCCGAACCAGAGCAACTGTTGAGGAAATTCATAGCCAAATACGATATGGACGGCCGCAAGGCTATGATGCTGCGCGAAGAATATGGTAAAAAGGCTGCCGCCGAAGGATGGAAATGCCTGTTTTACCATGCTAAATCATTCACTATCGGAACCGTTGAAACAGAAGGAGACCATTTTAAGGTTAAACCGGCTTAATTTTCGGCAGCTACCTCAAAAAGTTCTTTTATCTTTTCAACGTTGAGCGGCTTGGAGATAAAATCTTTAACCAACGGATATGAACGCGCTTTGTTAATATCGTTGCTGAAAACAGATGATGAAATAATATAGATCTTGCTTTTGCCCAGGGGATCGAGGTTGAGGCGCTTATACTCATCCAAAAATTCCCAGCCATTCATAATGGGCATATTAATATCAAGCAAAATATAATCGGGTAGTTTATTAGGGTCTTTTCTCTGGATATCAGAAAGTTGCTCAATCGCATATTTTCCGTTCAGGCAGGCCATAATTTCTGTATTAAGTAAAGCTTTCTTTATCAGTTTTATGGAGATAAAGTTATTTATCTCATCATCATCAACCAGCAATACACTTATGGCTTTATTGTTAACATTCATATCTAAAATTTAAGCGCGTTGTTTTATACGAGACCACAATTCAAAAGGTTATATTCCTTATAGTTGTAAATTATAAAAAACAATACATTAAAACGGCTCCGCAACGTGAATATTTTATTTAATCTGGCCAATTAAATAAAGTTCAAAAAAACACGGAACAGGAATTAGCCATTGAATTTAAAAGGCGTAGTCATGCTCCACCCGGCAAATGCGTACTTTATAATTCAGGTACCATTTATCGCGCCCCTGCTGCTGGGCAAACAGGTGCCGGGCATTAGCTTTCCAGTTCTTAATAGCTTCTACCGACTGCCAATAAGACACCGTTATTCCAACATTGTTACGCGCCGATTCAACGCCCAGAAAACCTTCCTGCTGCCGCGCGAGTTCAACCATTTCAACAGCCATATCGCCATAGCCTTCCTCTACACCGGTACGTACCGATGTGAATATTACGGCATAATAAGGGGGCTGTGGTGTTTGAGCGATAAGCCCCTCTAAATCTCCTTTGAAGGGAGAGACTTTTGAATTACCTTCGTGATTAGCTGAACTCATAATATATATTTGTGTGAAAAATAAAAACCCTCCTTGTTTAGGGGAGGGTTGATTTAAAAGCTATTCAATCACGCTTTCTTCAAACTCATACTCTTCCAGCGGGGGGCATGAGCAGATCAGCGTTCTGTCGCCATAAGTGTCATTAACCCTGCCTACCGAAGGCCAGAATTTATTGGCAGCTACGTAAGGCAGCGGGAATGCCGCTTTTTGACGGGTATAAGGATGCTCCCACTCGTTGCCGGTAATTACAGCTACAGTATGTGGCGCATTTTTTAACGGATTGTTTGTTTTATCAGATAAACCATCAACCACATCGGCAATTTCATGACGAATAGAGATCATGGCATCGCAAAAACGGTCGAGCTCATGCTTAGGCTCTGATTCAGTCGGCTCAACCATTACCGTACCCGCAACCGGGAATGATACGGTTGGTGCATGGAAACCATAATCCATTAAACGTTTAGCAATATCCGTAACCTCGATACCTGCCGATTTAAATGAGCGGCAATCCAGGATCATTTCATGCGCGCAACGGCCATTAGCACCAGCATATAGTACAGGGTAATGTTCCTGTAACCTGGCTTTAATGTAGTTGGCATTCAGGATAGCATAACGGGTAGCGTTAGTCAAGCCTTCGGCACCCATCATGGCAACGTAAGCATGTGATATGATGAGGATAGATGCAGAACCCCATGGCGCTGCAGAAACAGCATGGATTGATTTACCTCTGTCGATATCAACCACAGCATGACCCGGCAAATAAGGAACCAAATGTTTTGCAACACCGATCGGGCCCATGCCGGGGCCACCGCCACCGTGAGGGATACAGAATGTTTTATGCAGGTTGAGGTGACAAACGTCGGCACCGATATTGGCCGGACTTGTTAAACCTACCTGCGCGTTCATGTTAGCACCGTCCATATAAACCTGGCCGCCGTTTTCATGAATAATTTCGCAAATTTCAATGATGCTTTCTTCAAATACGCCGTGAGTTGATGGGTAAGTAACCATCAGGCATGAAAGCTCGTTTTTGTATTGCTCAGCTTTGGCGCGCATGTCGGCAACATCAATGTTTCCGTTATCATCGCACTTAACCACCACTATCTTCATGCCGGCCATAGCTGCAGATGCAGGGTTGGTACCGTGTGCCGATGAAGGGATCAGAGCAATATTACGGTGGCTATCGCCCCTGTCATTGTGATAAGCGCGGATTACCATTAAACCGGCATATTCGCCTTGCGCACCGGCGTTTGGCTGCAGGCTCATGGCTGCAAAACCGGTGATTTCGCTTAGCCAATTGTTGATCTCATCAAACAGCTGCATATAACCGCCAACCTGGTCGGTTGGGGCAAATGGATGAATTTTACTGAACTCGGCCCAGGTAACAGGTACCATTTCGGTGGTAGCGTTCAGTTTCATGGTACAAGAGCCTAAAGCTATCATAGAGTGGCAAAGCGAAAGATCTTTCGCCTCCAATGATTTGATATAACGCAACATTTCATGTTCAGACCGGTGGGTATTGAACAGACTGTGCGTTAAATATGCAGAAGTACGCTGAAGTTCTGTAGGAATAACAGTTTCAAGGCTTGCATTAACGCCATCGAAATCAACATCGTTAAATGTTTTACCCTTAACTTTGGCAAAGAACCTTACCATGGTTTTGATATCCTCAACCGAAGTGGTTTCATCAATTGCTATAGTTACTATTGAACCTTCGTAGTTAAGGTTCATTTCGTTATTTAATGCTTCCGAATGGATAGGACCAACAAGGTTACCCACATCAAACTTAACGGTATCAAAGTAAGCATCGTTCAATTGCTCATAGCCAAGTTGCCCTAAGGTTTTGGCTAATAATATTGCTAAGCCGTGAATGCGCTCTGCTATAAGCTTAATACCATCCGGACCATGATATACGGCATACATACCAGCCATAATAGCTAACAGTGCCTGTGCGGTGCAGATATTTGATGTAGCTTTATCGCGGCGGATGTGCTGCTCGCGGGTTTGCAGGGCCATGCGCAGGGCATAATTATTGGCGCTGTCGATAGTAACACCGATGATACGGCCCGGGATAGAACGTTTATACTCTTCTTTAGTAGCGAAGAAAGCAGCATGCGGGCCGCCAAAACCCATCGGTACACCAAAACGTTGCGATGAACCAACAACGATATCGGCACCCCACTCGCCCGGAGGGGTTAATAGCGCAAGACTCATGATATCGGCAACAACGGTAAGCTTAATACCTTTTTCATGACCTTTTGCAGCAAAATCGGCGTAGTTATAAACCGCGCCATTGCCGGCAGGATATTGTACAATAGCGCCAAACATATCGTCGGTTAATTCAACGGTACGGTGGTCGCCTATTCTCAGTTCAATGCCATAAGGCTCTGAACGGGTTTTTAAGATATCAATAGTTTGCGGGAACACTTCTTCGGAAACGAAGAAAACGTTGGCGCTGTTGTTTTTACGCAAGGTATATTGCATAAACATAGCCTCGGCAGCGGCAGTACCTTCATCAAGCAAAGAAGCATTGGCAATTTCCATACCGGTAAGGTCGATAACCATGGTTTGGAAGTTTAACAAAGCCTGCAGGCGGCCCTGTGCAATTTCGGCCTGGTATGGGGTGTACTGCGTGTACCATCCGGGGTTTTCAAGAATATTGCGCTGAATAACGCCCGGTACAATCACATCATAGTAACCTTTGCCGATGAATGACTTGAAAACTTTGTTTTTTGAAGCCGTTTGCTTTAAGGTGTTCAGGTAATCGAACTCGCTTTTTGCCGCGGACAGGTTAAGCGGTTTGGCAAGCCTGATCTTTTGCGGTATGGTTTGCTCTATTAATTCATCAAGCGTACTTACACCGATGGTTTTTAACATTTTGGCCGTGTCGGCCGCGCTTGGAGCAATGTGCCTCGACTGAAACTGCTCCTGATAGGTTGTATTCAACTTCATGAATTAATCGTCCCTCTTAAATTTACCGCAAAGGTACGATTTTGCAACATGAGTAACAATTAGCTAATATGATATTGACAATGCATTTACAGGAAAAAAATGTAATTTGGCTCTTGAATACCTAAACATGACGGGCAGGCGAGTTTTACTCTTTATCACTATTTTTCTTTTCATCAGCTTTAAAAGCTTTTCGGCTGTTTTCACGGTAACCAGTAATGCTGATTCGGGACCTGGGACCTTGCGCGAGGCACTCACCCTGGCGGCAGCCAATGGCAGTGCGGAGAAGGATTATATTTATTTTAATTTACCGGATTTGAGCGAGGCGGGAAGGACGATAACAATGTTAACCCAATTGCCGGATGTTTCATCAAACCTAATTATTGACGGCAGCACACAACCGGGTGATAAATTTGGCATAAGTGACGCTAAAGTTGCACTTTTTCAAACGGCCGATTATACACAGGAGGTCTCGGGCTTGTTCATTCATGATCAAACTGATGTAGCCGTACTTGGCTTATATATTAAGTGCGCAACCTATACAATTACGCAAACCAACTATTTCTGGCAAGGTATCAATATAGAAAACAGTAAAAATATACAAATTGGCCAGGCAGGAAAAGGTAATATTATCGTTGGATTTTATTTCCCGATAGCTACTAACTTTGACCATAAAAGTCAAACCTGTGAAAACATCTCTTTAAAAGATAATATCTGCGACATTGAAATTGACGGAATTACCACATCACCCAATTTACAATATAACCAAGGCGCTTATTTTTTCTTTCTTGCCGGACAAATAGACATTGGTGGCACGACTGGCGAAGGTAATTTATTTGCCAATGGTTTGACCATTTATCAGTGGAACTCCTACGATGATTCACCGCCTGCTAATTTTCTGATCAGGAATAACAAGGTCGGTGTAAATTACCTGGTTAACGATATTATACCCTCATGTATTGGGCTTAACATAGGAAGTGGAAGTCCTGCCGGAAAAAACACTATTACTATAGCGGATAACGAGCTAGCGGGTTTCCAGGGACCTTTATTTGCCTCTAATTGTATCGGTAAACTCACCATATTAAGAAACTATATTGGTATAGATAAAACGCTCACTCATAAGCTAAATATACCGGGTGCAGGAATAGCTGTTTTTTACTATCAGGGTGATGTGCAAATAGGCACTACCGACCCTAAAGATGCCAATGTAGTTGGATATTGTAAACCATTACAATTAACAGAAACTCTTAAGGTGTCTTTTAACAAAAACAGTTTTTTTTGCGCCAAAGATTTTTACCCCATTTACAGCTATAGCCTGTACAGTCCGCTGCCGCAGGCAAGCATCACTAATGTTACCAATAACAGCATTGGCGGTACCGCAACTCCACACTCATCTATCGAATTATTTTATGCAGATGACTGTGGCACTTGTTCTCCCAAAACATATTTTGCATCAACGATTGCCGATAATAACGGAAAATGGGTTTACAACACCCATTTAACCGGCTCGGTTTTAGCTACCGCAACCATAAACGGAACCACGTCCGAATATACGCAACCCTCTTTGTCGGCCAATGTAGATGACAGTCAAATAAATAAGCACACACCCGATTGCAATGGAAGTAATGGTTCAATAACTAATATCAGGGTCTCCTCCTTTACCCAGCCAACTGATATTTATACCTACACATGGACTAATAGCCAAAATCAGGTCGTTGGTCATAATCTAGACCTCAACGGGGTACCAGAAGAAACGTATACCTTAAAAATTACCGGCCCCGGCTGCGGCACGATAACAACTGCCCCTATAACGCTAAAGTCAAAAACAATAACGATTGATTTAACAAACATCCATAAATCAAATGCAGGCTGTAATGGACCAACCGGTTCAATTACCGGCATAACCGCGCCAAACGCAACCCATTATCAATGGATAAATAAAATCAACAACCAAATTGCAAGTAATTCAAGCGATCTTAGGGATGTTGGACCTGGTACTTATCAGCTGATTGCAAGCAATGATTTTAGCTGTAGCGAGAAAAGTCCGGAATACACTATTGATGCTACTCCTGCAACCGTCTATCCAAATTATAACACTAATATTAACAACAGTTGCACAGGTGAAAACAACGGCTCAATTACCGTAATACCTACAGATAACCTTGTTAAAACAGCACGCTGGATTGACGCCGAAGGGCAACCTGCAGGTACGGGGTTAAATGTCCCAAACCTTAAGCCCGGCACTTATAAAGTTTACTTTACCGATGCCAGCGGCTGCGAAACACTTTATCCGCATGATTTTACCGTTAACGAAATTGATCCCTTGCAAATAGTGGCAAACTCAGAAACCCGTACCGATGATCAATGCGGATTAAATACGGGGGGTATAAAAAACATTCAGGTTAAAGGCGGCACACAGCCCTACACCTATTTATGGCTTAATGTAGCCGGTGAGCATTTAGTTACATCGCAAGATCTTACAGACGTCGGTGCCGGGGATTACACGCTGCAGGTTCAGGACGCCAGTGGTTGCGGCGTTATGGCAAGTCGCATTTATACTGTTTTAAATGAAAACAGCAGCATAGATGCGCCGGTAATTGCCCCCTTGCAATTATGCGCCCCGGGCGAAGCTTTGCTATCCGTCAGTTCTCCATCTGCCGGGAATACCTATCGTCTTTATGATTCGCAAACAAGCACTCAATACCAGGATGAACAAACCAATGGCATCTTCAAAATCAAAGCAAACCCCAATAGCACTTATTATATAAGCCAGGTTAGCGGCCAGTGCGAAAGCGAACGAACCCAGGCGCAAATAACCATCAGCTTATCTGCTATTGATATCCCAAATGCGTTCACACCTAATGGCGACGGTAAAAATGACTACTGGAAAATAAACAATGCTCAAAACTATCCGCAGGCAATAGTCCAGATATTTAACAGGTACGGGCAAAAAGTATTTGAATCAAAAGGTTATAGCGTACCATTTGACGGAACTTATAATGGCACCAGACTTCCTTCGGGAGTGTACTATTATATTTTAAATCTCGGTAAAAGCTGCAATTTGCTCTCAGGCAGTTTGTCAATCATCAGGTAACCATACAGCATTTCACTATTTTGATGTTGTTTATTGTATAACCACCACCTGATCAATATAATATTCACAGTGTACTTACAGCAAAAAAGTGTATTTTGCAGCTGATTACCTAAATCAATGTTTGTTAAGAAATTATCACTTTTAGTACTACTAATATCGATCTTGTTTTGCAATGTAGCCTCAGGCGCTACATTTATAGTAACCAGCAATGCCGATACCGGTCCGGGAACGCTGCGCGAGGCTTTAACCAACGCCGCGGCTAATGGCACTGCGACGCCTGATATCATCCAGTTTAAATTACCGGGAACGCTTGTATCTGACCGCACCATCAGGTTAAGAAGCCAGTTGCCTGCTATTACATCTAACGTTGTTATTGATGGCACAAGTCAAGCTGGCATAGCTTTTGGCGTATCTGATGCACGGGTTATCATTGAGCCTGAAACAACGCCTGTAAATTTCAGCGGTCTTTTTATTAACGGCGATCCAAACTCGGGAGGGGCGGTAGCAAAAAGCATTGAGATCTACGGCCTGTATATCCGCAACTTTGCCAAGATCACCAATTTCTCCAATCCCGATTTTAACCAGGGTTCGGGTATTTATATTTTAGGTGATGCCTCAAATATCATAATAGGCGCGCCGGGCAAAGGCAACGTTATATGCGGAAACCTTAATGGTATTGTTAATTATTCAAACTACTATAACGTTAACGGCCTTGCCGATGCAAGCATTCAAAGCAATATAATCGGTTTACTTGACGACGGCTATACAGCCGCCAGCAATTTTGACGGATTGAACCTTTTCATCAGCAAAACTGTTAACATAGGTGGTGCAAATGCCAATATGGGCAACATCATATCGGCCAACGCTGTAAACATCGGTATCGGCAACACGTCCAATTTTACTGTGGTGCCAGGGACTATCAATATTCAAAATAACAAAATAGGCACTGATTATACCGGCAAAAAGGATTTTAAAAACATCCCGATATTTCAGCAGAACGCGTTTATGAAGGCTTATGGCATCAGTATCAATGCTACTAATACTACGGCTAATATCAGCGCCAATATTATTTCGGGGCAGCGTTTTGCAGGGATCGCTATTGAGCAGGCTACATTTAATATTACAGGTAATAAGATAGGTACTGATATAACCGGCACGGCCGATCTGGGAAACGGCGAAGGCATCAGGGTTGGCGAAAGTTCGTCGGGCACCATTGGAGGGCCGAATGCAGCAAATAAAAACTACATTGGTTATAATCAGTATGGCATTGAATCCCTTAACAGCAGGCATACACTCATAACCCGGAACAGCATTTTTTGTAATAAAGATTATGGCATAAGCGTCATAAGTAATTATTACACCGTTCCTTTTGTGCAGGTGCTCAATTTTGGCAGTACAGCGGTATCGGGAGTAGCTACACCAAACTCGGCTATCGAACTTTTCTTCTCAGACGATTGCGGAACTATATGTCAGGGCAAAACCTACATTACCACTGTTCAGTCGGATGCAAGCGGCAAATGGACATATTCAGGCAGTATCGCCAAAGCAGTAATAGCCACTGCTACCGATGGTAGTAACAACACTTCTCCGTTTTCATCATTGGTAATACGTGATGATGATATAGTTGTTAAACATTATACCTGTACCCCCGGCAGCATCACTATAAAGCAAGACAGAAGCGGGTTATTATTTCACTGGGACAAAAAGGAGCAGAACGGCAGCCTAACGTCAATAAAAGATGGTCAGAATGTTTCGGGCCTTTTACCCGGCACCTATCAGCTCACGGTTCAATACCCGGGTGGCTGCCAGAAGGTAACACAACTTTTTGAAATAAAAGATCTTCGGATCAAGATCCAAAACGTAATTGTTCCGGTTCCGGAATGCCGCCAAAAACTGTTCCCTTTTAATGTAAACTTTACCGGTGGTGCAGGCAATCTCACTTTTACATGGAAGGACAAGAACGGCAAAGTAGTGGCCAATACCCAGGCCCCCTACCTACCCGAAGGCTCATTTACTGTAACTATTCAGGACGAGGCCGGCTGTTCGGCAACATCAACCCTTACGCCACCTATAAAAGCCAAACCGGGCCCCGATTATGACTTATCTACAATGGCTGTGACCCCTGCCCGTTGCGGTATAGCCGACGGCAGCATAAAAAACATTACACCCATCCCCTCAGGGATAGGTACACTTACCTACAAATGGCTGGATGCCGCGGGCAAAACCGTTAGGACTTCAAAAGATCTGGTAGGAGTTAAAGGCGGTACCTATACCCTCGTACTCACAGATCAAAGCGAGTGCAGTCCTTATTCTACCCCGCCGATAACCATTACAGAAACATACTCGGTAATCTTTTATGGCGGGGCTGTAACCCCCGCGAAATGTGGGGAAAATAACGGGGCAATAACGGGGGTTTATGTTCAAAATGCAGACAAATATCAGTGGTATGATCCAAATGGCAATCCCATCACTACTAACCAGACTAACCTTGATATTTTTGATCTCGCCGATGGTACATACCGGCTAAATGCGTTAAATACTCATACGCAATGCAGCAACGACGCCTATTTTACGGTTAACCGTTTGGCACCCGAGGTATTTACCATTAAAAACCTTATTAACACACCTACTACCTGCGGGCTCAACAATGGCAGCCTGCATATTGATTTTGAGGGAACTATAAAGCCAAGTTCTTATCAATGGGTTGATGCAGCCGGTACAACAGTAAGTTACGGTACCGATGTTCCAAACGCCGCCCCCGGTTCATATACGCTTCATGTAACCGATAAAAATGGATGTGCTTCTGTATTGGGCACCTGGGTAATACAGGCAACCCCTTTGTTACAATTTTCGGCAAATAATGCCCCGGTAGCCAAAACAGATGAGTGCGACCAGCTATTGGGCAGCATTACAGGCATTGATGTTTCCGGCGGTGTACCTCCATATAAATTTATCTGGACCGACGCCACCGGCAATACCGTGGGGAACGATAAAGATTTAATAAATGTGGGCAAAGGCACTTATTCATTGACAGTTACTGATAACACTACCTGTGCAATTCCGTTACCATTCAGCAAGGAGGTTGGCAACCAAAAATTTATCCCAGACGCACCGGTATTAAACGACCAAAGGATCTGCCTGCCCGGAAAGGTGGGCCTGTCTGTTTTAAACAAAACTACAGGCATGTATAATTTATATGCCGATGCTACATCAACAACGCCGCTTCAAACCAGTAATACCGGCAATTTTGAAGTATTAATAACCGAAACCAGTGATTATTATATCTCATACAGCATAGGATCATGCGAAAGCCCGCGCACCAAAACACATATCGAAGTTGTATTGGTCGACGTAAAATTCTCCAATACCATAACCCCCAACGGCGATGGTATAAATGATTACTGGAAGATAGAAGGCCTTGAAAAATTCCCCGGCACCTTAGTTCAGATCTTTAACCGTTACGGAAAAAGGGTGTTCGAGTCAAAAGAATACGCCACACCATTTTCAGGGCAGTTTAATGGCTGGCTGCTGCCTTCGGGAGTGTATTACTATATCATTAACCTCAATACTCCTTGTAAGCTGCTATCGGGCAACCTTACCTTGATCAGGTAATTTTTTAACAACATCATGAATAACCTGCCGCTCCCTTTTGCGGCGGGTATATTATTTATAAAGGATATTAAACAAAAATCGTAACTTACTGGCAGGCAATATCAACCAATATTAACGAACCAGTTTATTGCCCAAATCAATTTATAAACTAACATTCCAGATTGTGTTGCCGCCATGAAACACAAGTTGTTTCTGTTTACGCTATTTTTATTGCTGACCTGTTTAAATGCAGAGGCCACGGTATTTACCGTTACAAGTAATGCTGATGCAGGAACAGGTACACTGCGCGAGGCCCTTACTAAGGCAGCCGCCAACGGAACAATTCAGCAGGATATTATTAATTTTAACCTGCCGGGCAGCGTGACCATCACACTTTTTACGCAGCTCCCCGAGGTTACCTCTAATTTATTTATCGACGGCAGCACGCAGCCAACGCCCAAACTCGGCAGAAGTGACGCCAGGGTTTATATCATACCCGATATAAGCTATACTTTTCCGGGGACTAAGGCAGCAGCTCTGTTGATGACCGAAGTTACCAATGTGGAAATATATGGCTTATGCATAAAAGGTTACAGCAGCAAACTCACAAACTTTAACGGCAACCTGCTTTTCACCGCTATATCGGCTTATGATTGTACCAATATTACCATAGGCGCACCAGATAAAGGAAATGTTTTTTGCGATAACATCTACGGTGTGTATTGCGGCACCAACTCACTAACCGACTCAAAGAATAATGATAATATCAATATCCAATCAAATTTTATTGGTTATGACGAATCGGGAACAAATGTTGTTGAATTAGGGTATGCACTTGATATAACCGCCGATAACTCATTAGTGGGTGGCCCTACCTTCAAAGAAAGAAACTATTTTGCTACCGCGATAGCCCTGAACGGAATTGATAATAAGTTTATCAACAACTCGCTTTCACTTGATGTGAACGGGCAGGACAACCGCGTAAACGGGGCATCCATACTTGTACGGTTTCAGGGAAGCAATACGCAGGTAGCCGACAATGATTTTTGTTCTACACAATTTCAGTTTATATCGGTAAACAGCTTCACTTTTATGCGTAATAAGCAAAGCAGTATACCGGGTAATTCGGGTATGTACTTATTTAAATGCAATAATGCTTTTATTGGCGATGATAATGATAACGATATCAATATCTTTAGTAATGACGGCGGCGCTTTCTATGCGGTCGAATCTAACAATATTACTATAGCCAAAAACAGTATCTCATGTAATACAACACCATACCTGATATCAAGTGGCACAGCCATTCCCAACATTAATATAGTTGTAAACAGTGCTGCCGAATTTTCAGGAACGGCATCGCCGGGAGCTGCTATTTATATTTATAATGACAATACAGATTGTTCTGTTTGCAATCCGGTACAGTACCTGGTTACGGTTGTTGCAGATGCAGCGGGTAACTGGAAGTTTACCGGCGATTTTCACAATAAAAAACTGGTGGCAAATGCTACACTTAATAACAGCTCATCTGAATTTACCCAACCGGTGATTTCGACATCGGCCGCCGATTATGTGAAGGTTAATCCAACTTGTTTTAAAAACAACGGATCAATCACCCTGCAAAATTTAAAGAATGTTATTGGCATCGACTGGTATAATGACCAGGATCAATTAGTACAGTCCGGCGGCCCTAAACTGGATGGCGTTGGCGTTGGCACCTATTACGCCAAATGCTATAACGGAAATTGTTTTGCCAAATCTATTCTCATCACCTTAACCAGTTCAAATCCCGGCATTGATGATTCAGGGCTTCAAAAAGTGAATGCTTCCTGCGATGCAGCGAATGGCAGCATCAGTAATTTAAAGCTTATCAATACAAACGGCGGTACACCACCATTAAGGTGGACAAATGAAGCCGGAGATGTAATACGCAACACACTGGATATCGACGGGCTTCCCGGCGGAACATATACGCTAACCATAGATCCGGACGGCTGCGCTGTGCCCTATCACATTACCCTGCTTAACCAGGAGCTTGTTATCGATCCGCCTGTGATAAGCAGCTTTCAATTGTGCGGCCCGGGCGAAACAATAATACCAGTAAAAAACCCAGTAGCAACGTCAACCTACAGGCTTTATGATAGTGAAACCAGCACTACTCCGCTTGATGAAGAGCCTAATGGCAAATTTAAAGTAAACGTTACCGCCAACCGAAGCTATTATATAAGCCGTTTTAGCAACGCTTGTGAAAGCACCCGCACAAAGGTTGATGTAAGCGTGGGCCTTTCAAACCTTAATATCGCCAATGTAATTACGCCCAATAACGACGGTATCAATGATTACTGGCAAATAGTCGGCATGGAGAACTATCCGGCGGCAACCGTAAAAATATTTAACCGGTATGGCAAAAATATTTTTAACTCCATAGGATACGCCCGCCCGTTTAACGGCACCTATAATGGCAAACCATTACCTACGGGAAGCTATTATTATATCATTAACCTAAGCTCGGGCTGTGGCTTATTATCGGGCAGCTTAAGCATTATCCGTTAACGATAATTGCCTCAGGTACATTTGGATAGTGTTTTCCAGGCCATAGTACAAGGCATCACTTACCAGGGCATGACCAATGCTTACTTCGAGCAGGCCAGGTATATTTTCTGCAAAATATTTCAGGTTATGTAAATCCAGATCGTGACCGGCATTAAGGCCTAATCCCGCCTGTTGCGCAACTTTTGCGGCCTCGATATAAGGAGCAATAGCAAGTTCTTTCCCCTGCGGAAAATGAGTAGCATAGCCTTCGGTATAAAGTTCTACACGGTCAGTACCTGTTTTGGCGGCGCCCTCAACCATTGCAGGTATTGGATCAACAAAAATAGATACCCGGATGCCGGCTTCTTTAAATACCGCTATCATATCTTTTAAATAATGATAGTTGGTGATGGTATCCCAGCCATGATTAGAGGTGATCTGCCCTAATACATCAGGTACCAGGGTAACCTGCTCGGGCTTATTGGCCAGCACCAGGTCGATAAATTTTTGTTCCTGGCAATTACCTTCAATATTAAACTCGGTAGTAACAATTTTCTTAAGCTCAAACACATCGTTATAACGGATGTGGCGCTCATCGGGCCGGGGGTGCACCGTTATTCCCTGCGCGCCAAAACGTTCACAGTCTTTAGCAACCTGGATCAGGTCGGGATTATTGCCACCCCGCGAATTACGCAAAGTGGCTATTTTGTTGATGTTGACAGATAGACGGGTCATACTTCAAAGTTATAGATCATTTAGGTAAATTGACGGATATATTTAACTTTAAACCATGAAGCCTAAACAAATCATTATCGAACTGGGCGTACTGTTTGCCATATATGCGCTGGCCTTTTTTTGTTAGCCTGTTTTTTTGAAATAGTAAAAAGAAGCGTAATCTATGATTTCAATTTGCACGATACCTACTTTGTAATATCGACCTCACCGTGGGATTATTTAGTAATATGGGCTTTTTCGTCCATAAGTACATTAGTTTATTTTAGCAGGGCCATTATCCGTCGTTATAAAATAACATTGTGAATGCCATCTTAATTGGCAGCAACTTTCTGTTAAGCATTACATTGATAAAGGTTTACCGTATGATTTTGATTTGAGAGAGAAGCATGATATCAAACTCCCAGAATTTAACAAGGTACTCCACTCCTTCGGGATTAAATACCATGCCGCCATCAAAAGTTGAACATCAATATTTTGATAATTTACATGTTTGTTCCAATAACCATTTTTATGTTGATATTAGTTGTAAGCAGTATACTTACCGGCAGAAACTGGAAAACAAATGCCCATGAACAAACACCTTCTTAAAATAACGCTATCACTTTTTATTCTACTGCCTCTTTGCCACGAGGCCTTTGCACAAACCGTTTACCGCAAAATCGGGAACTACAAGGTTTACTATGGCTGGGCGCACAACTATCCGCAGGACTGGATGATCCTTCGCCGCTTTGATAATGAAGGGCGCAATTATCTGTTGATGGTGAACCCGCAAACACTGGAAACCAAAATAAACGAAAGCAGCTTTTATCAGATCAAACCCTTGACGATGGAGCAGGCGCGTGAGTTTTTTAAAAGTACACCTTATCAAAAGGCGCTCAGTAAAGCCGAAAAACAATCTGTCAACATTCAGGACGCAGGCATCGAAAGCGGCATCCCCAAACAAACAGGCATCAGCCTTACTGCCGACCTATGCCCATCGCACCGCCCGTTGGATAAACGCATTTTTACCGACATTTTCACTGAATTTAAAAAGGTAGAGCGCCCTGTACCAATAGCACTTTCCATAACCGGCATCTGGATGCGCCAGCACCCGCAGGACCTGGACTGGCTAAAACAAATGCAGGCCAACCGTGAGATCTACATCACCTGGATCAATCATTCCTTCAATCACCGGGTTAGCCTGAAAGCTCCGCTTAAAGAAAACTTTTTACTTGAACCAGGAACAGATATTAGTTATGAAGTACTGGAAACAGAACAGGCCATGCTGCGTAATGGGCTATTACCATCCGTATTTTTCAGGTTTCCCGGCCTGGTATCTGATCAGCAACTGGTATACCGGATTACCGGTTTCGGCTTGATCCCGGTTGGTACCGATGCATGGCTGGCTAAAGGCCAACAACCCCAAAATGGCAGTATTGTGCTCATACACGGAAACGGCAATGAACCTGTAGGCGTTAACGATTTCATTAAACTACTGCAGTCAAAAACACGATCAATTGCCGGTAAGCAATGGTTACTGTATGATTTACGCGAAAGTGTGGATGAAGAGTTTAGTGAAGCGCCATGAGGGAAGCCGGCAGTGCACAGTGGCAGTTAGCAGTGCAAATGCGCAGACTTACGAAATTTAGTTTTTAAGTTTTTTGAGTATGATACCCTAAAATAAAAGCCCCATAGCACTCGCTGCATGGGGCTTTAAACCTAAACCTTATCACAAATCCGGGTTTGGATACCCGTAATTGAATTGTAAATATAAACATGATTTTTAATAATTTCATGGGCTTTGTTACAATTTAATTCTTTTGCACCATATAACATCCATTTATATAAATCTCATATTTTTTTCACCTTAATTTAACAGTATATTCACAATAGAGGCCTGCATCTATCTATCCGGATACGGAAAGCATATGTTTCCCAAGATTCACGCTACGGGAAGCAGCAATGACCTTTTAATTATCTACTCATTCAGCATAAACTTGTCAATCCCGTATGCCGGTTGCCACTTATCTCCAGGTTCAAAATAATGCCAAAGCAGCGCCGATACTTTTTTGATCAGCAATCCAGCTTCATTGTCGGGTGTCCAACTGGTATCCTTGTTATGATTAGTAATGATCGAAAACACATAATCTCCATGCGGGGCATTTACCAGCACAGTTTCCGACCTTGATTCATCAACCGCCCCCTGTTTGGAAATGGTATGTACATAAGGCGGAATTTGCGACAACGCGTGCTCATCCCAGTAAATGCGGCCCATGTTACGGTACATCCGCTCGCTGGCTGCCGGGCTTACCGCCTTACCTTCGCGGATCATGGTGAACAGGCGGCACATTTCGCGCGGGGTACTTACTCCCCAACCATAGATCCTGCGGATAGCTTCCCTGCCCGGCACACGTGAATTCACCCGCATTACCTTAAAGTCATTTTGATTGAGCCAGTTGTTGATATATTCGCCGCCCACCAGCTTTTGCAGCCACAAACTTGCGGTATTATCGCTCATGGTGATCATGAGCATAGCCACTTTACTCAATTGTACAGTGTCTTTATCTTTGAACGAGCCCAGCAAATCCTCACCTGCATAAAGCAATGAATCACGGTAAATTAATTTTTGATTATACTTCAGCTCACCTTTTTCTATCTTATCCATCACCCCGCATTGAATGCTCACTTTAATCATACTGGCCGTAGGGAATAAGGTATCGGCATTGATTTCGGCTGTTTTACCGGTTTTTAGGTTATGTACATAAATGCCAACCTGGCCCTGAAAATCTTTGACAGCTTCATTTAATTTAGCGCTGAGTTTACTATCGGTTTGTGCAAATGCCGGTGCAGCTAACAATGTTAACAACAGTAAGGTAAGTTTATGTTTCATGTGATGGCGATCTAAAAAAATGAAAATACAAATTTTAATATAACAGACAATCACTCCTTTATATTTGCTAAAACATCCGTTAGCCCATGAACCAGTTCGTTGATATTACCAACCGCAAAGTGTTATACCGCTTAATGCTCAACCTGCGGCCCGAAGCAGCGCCACTTTGGGGCAAAATGAAACCGCAGCAAATGATCGAACACCTTATTGACCAGGTTCAGTATACCAACGGTGTAAAAATACCAACCTGGGATGGCCCGGATGATAATACAGCAGCACGTAAACACTCCGCCGTTTATACCGATGCCGAAATACCCCGTAATACCTTTTTGGAAGAATTGGCTGATACCTTAATCTACCCTAATTTGGAAACTGCTATTAATCAGCTAATGAAAGAACTTGACACTTTCGACAGGTATTTCAATACCCCCGATGTTAAAGTGATCCACGGTGCCTTCGGCCCTATGGATTATTATGAGTGGATCATATGGCACGGAAAGCATTTTACGCATCATTTGAAGCAGTTTGGGGTGATAGACTGATAGTAAATCGACATCAAATATTAACTTTGTTGTTCTTCAGAAATTTAAAAGAAGAAAGACGTCATTGCGAGGTACGAAGCAATCCCAAACTATACAGAGGGGCTTGCACTGCTGACCTGCACATCGGGGATTGCTTCGTACCTCGCAATGACGGCCCGCAAAATCATTTATGAAATTCCTCCGCTGGCTTTTAATCCCGTTTTCGCTGATCTATGCCCTGGTTACGGCTATTCGCAACTGGTGTTATAACCGGGGGATCTTTAAAAGTACCGGGTTTGATATGCCCATAATCGTAGTCGGCAACCTGGATGTTGGCGGTGCCGGCAAAAGCCCTATGACCGAATATCTGATCAGGCTGTTGAAGGGTAATTATAAAATTGCCACGCTTAGCCGTGGCTACGGTCGTATTACCAAAGGTTTTTTACTGGCATCAGCCGAAAGCAAAGCCTCGGATATCGGCGATGAACCTGCACAGTTCAAACATAAATTCCCGGATCTTGATGTGGCCGTTTGCGAAAAGCGGGTTGATGGCGTTGAGCAGTTAAAAGACGGTCATGATGTTATTATTTTGGATGATGCCTACCAACACCGCGCGCTTGAACCGGGCATGAGCATTTTGCTTTTTGATTACAGCCGTGTTAACGAACCTCATTTCCTGCTCCCGGCGGGTAACCTGCGCGAACCATTCGGCGGGCGTAAAAGGGCGGATGTCATCATCATCAGTAAATGCCCTGCTTCGCTTAGCGATCTGGAACAAGGCCGCGTGATTAAACGGGTCAAACCGTATCCGCACCAGTCGCTATTTTTTACCACCATAAACTATCTGCCGGCCCAAACTATCTATGGCGCCCCGGTTACAAGTGCCATCGACGATCAAACCGCGGTTTTCCTCCTTACGGGAATAGCTAATCCAAAACCCTTATTGGCACATCTAAAAAAGCAAACACCACTGGTTGTTCATCATAATTATCCCGACCATCACCGTTTTAGCTTAAAAAATATCAGTAAACTTGCCGATGAATTTTCGGCCTGTGCATCACAAAAAAAAGTGATCATCACAACAGAAAAGGATGCGCAGCGTTTAGGTGAACAGGACCTGCTTCCGATGGTTAAAAAACTGCCCATTTTGGTGCTGCCCATAGGCATTAGTTTTTTAAATAACGGGCAACAACAATTTGACGAATTAGTACAAACATATGTTAGACAATATTGAAGGCACCGCCCGGTATATCAAAAACCGGATAGGCGATTTTGAACCCGAAGTGGGTATAATTTTAGGTACCGGCCTTGGTGGCCTGGTAAAAGAAATTGAGGTTGAAAAACAGCTCATGTATTCCAACATTCCTGATTTCCCTATCTCAACATTGGAATTTCACTCGGGTAAGCTGATTTTTGGTACCCTTGCAGGCGTTAAAGTGGTGGCCATGCAGGGCCGTTTGCATTATTACGAAGGCTACAATATGCAGCAGATCACCTTCCCGGTTAGGGTGATGAAATACCTGGGCATCAAAACGCTATATGTATCAAACGCCAGCGGCTCGCTTAACCCCGATTTTAAAAAGGGCGACCTGATGATCATTGAAGATCATATTAACCTGCAGCCTCAAAACCCGCTGGTTGGCCGCAATTATGAAGAGCTTGGCCCACGGTTCCCGGATATGAGCGAACCTTACCGCCATGATATGATCGAAAAGGGTTTAGCCATCGCTCAGAAAAATAACATCACCTGCCATAAAGGGGTATACGTAGCCGTAACCGGCCCTAACCTGGAAACCCGTGCCGAATACAAATACCTGCGTATCATTGGCGGCGATGCCGTTGGCATGAGCACCGTGCCCGAGGTTATTGTTGCTAATCACATGGGGATCCCGACGTTTGCTATTTCGGTATTAACAGATGAAGGCTTCCCGGAAGTGCTTAAGCCCATAACATTGGAGGAGATTATTGCTATTGCGCAGGAAGCCGAACCCAAAATGACCCTGATACTTAAAGAACTGATAGCCGGTAATTAATGCGCCAAAAGCTCAAATATATTTTTTTATTGCTGATGTGCCTGTCGGTACAGGCTGCTTTTGCGCAGTATGGCAACCGCACTAACCCGCGTAACCTGCCTACCCGTGATACCGCGCGCCGGCAGGAAAAACAAATGACCGACGATCAGCTGCTGGACAGTTTAAGGCGAAAGGAAGAAAACAAAAAAGATTCGGTAGTTTTTAGCTCCAAATTTATCCGCGTTACCAACGAGCGTTTGCTGAATGATAGTACACAACTGTTTCCGATTGATACGGGCATTACGAATTTCGAGATCTATAGCCCGCTTATTGATCCGCGCAGTCCCCGAATTCATTTAGGTAATATTGGTTTGTCACAACGGCCTCTGCTTTTTGAGCCCAGCAGGACCATAGGCTTTGACCTGGGCTTGCATGCGCTTGATATTTACGCTTTAAAGCCTCAGGATATTAATTATTATAACACGCGTGTACCTTATACCAAGCTTACATTATATAATGCCTTTGGCGGCTCGGCCATTCAGTTGTTCAATATCGTTCATACGCAAAATATAAAACCCAACTGGAATATTGGTTTTAACCTTAATTTCAACGGATCAAGGGGTTTCTACAATTTTAACAATGTGCTTGGCCAAAACGTGAGCGATTTGAATGCTTCTATTTTTACGTGGTACGAATCAAAAAGCAAACGGTATAACCTGCTGGCCAACCTTTTGTTCAACAATCTTAAGGCCCCCGAAACCGGCAGCATTCTCAACGATTCGGTATTTACCAGTACCAATGTAAACAACGCCTTTTCAAAAGACAGGGCAGCGGTACGTTTACCGTATAGTTATGAAAACTGGAACGATAAGGGCCTTTACATTAAGCAGTTTTATTATTTAGGCCGGATAGATAGTTTGAATAAGGGGAAGGACAATTCAAAGATCCTGCCTACCCAACGCGTGTCACATACCCTTCATGTATCAAACAGCAGGTACCTGTACAAGCAAAGCGGTGTTGATACCTATAATGTATTCCCTGACTATTATTACAGCAATAACCGGTCAAGGGATTCAACAGTCGTCACGCATATTCAAAATGAGTTTTCGTATAGCTTTTATCTGCGAAGTAAATCGGTAAAATTTGTAAAGAACGAGCTTAAGCTTGACCTCGGCCTTGTGCATGATTTTTATTCGTACAACCAGTATGTTAGCGATACCACCCTTAACCAGTATGGTGCAAAATATATTCATCAGGATAAAGTACAGCACAATACTTTCCAGGACATTACGCTGAAAGCTAAATTGGGCTACCGTTTCAGCGATCGTATAGCCCTTGATGCCGATTTCAGGCAAATTGCCCAGGGCCGCGACTTTGGCAATTATTTATATGATGCCAAACTTACCCTGGCAGGCGGCAAAAAAACCGGCAAGATCATTTTAGAAGCCTATTCACAAAACAGCTCGCCCCCGCTGGTTTATAATAACTGGATCTCCAATCATTATATTTTTCATAATGATTTCAGCAATCAAAAAACAACCAGCGCATCGTTTAATTACATTAACAACGCCCTGCAAATTGATTTAAAAGCCGAATACTTTTTGATCAGCAATTACCTGTATTTTTCAGCGCAGGATGGCGGTACCGATGTGCGCCCGGCTCAGCTTAACAACTCTATCAACCTGTTAAAAGTAAGTTTGGGTAAAAACTTCACTTACCGGAGCCTGCATTTTGATAACTATGTAGTATATCAAAAAACCGACTATCAGAATACGCTTCGTACCCCGGAAGTATATGCTTACAGCAGCTTATATATTAACAGGGTTTTGCTTAATGTACTGCATGCCAGTATGGGTATAAATGGAAGGTATAATACAGAATATGTTGCCCCTTCATATGCCACGGGATTGGGCCAGTTTTATAACGGCGCGAACGTAACGTTTTCATCATACCCTATATTTGGCGTATTTTTCAAAGCAACCTTGCAGCGTACCAACCTGTTTGTTGCTTATGATTACATCAACCAGCGTGCCTGGAGTAAAGGCTATTACACGGTTAACCGTTACCCACAACAGGATGCCATCCTGAAATTCGGCGTTTCATGGACATTTTATAATTAATAGGATCATCGGATACTAAAAAGCATTTTCTGGCGCCTTTTCTGGCGCAAGTCTTGTGTGGCTGGCATGAGGGTGGATGACTTGTGCCTTTGGGACAGCAAGACATATTGTCGAAGCACAAGTCTCCAGCTACGCATCCCCGGGGGCTCAAGACTTGCGCTAAAACTCAAAAAAAATGTAAATTAATATGCTACTTCAACTTCCCACAAAATGCCGCCCTTTTCTTCATAATTAGAGGCGCTACTATAAACATATGCTGAAGATTCGTTAACCCATCCTGCTTTAACAGGATTTTGGTGAATATAATTCAACTTTTGATCAAACATATTTGAGTGTGGCTCAATTTCTATTGGGTGGTTTTCTTGTTGCCATAACTGATAATGGGTATTATTCGTATTTGCTTTTCCTGTGTCAGCAAAGAGTTTAAGCATCCAGAGTTTTCGGCTTTCTACCGGATTTTCTATGATCTCCCTGATAATCTTAACAGATGAAAACTTTTTCATATCCCGCATGATGGCTGATAGACTTTGATCCGCTTTTTTGCCTATAAGCAAATGAACATGATTGCTCATAATAACAAACCCATAAATAATTAAACCTTTTTCCTTTATACAATAACGAAAACTATCAAGTAAGATATCACGATAAATGTTTCTTGTAAAAACATCGACCCAATGAACACCGGCGAAAGTCACGAAGTATATCCCCTCCGGATTAGCGAATTTGTATTTAGTACTCACGCACTGAAAATAGTTAAATACAATTATAAAAGTATAAAGAAAGCACAAGTGAGCGCCCCCTCCAGCCAACCACACAACACTTGCGCTAAAACGGAAGGATCAACAGGCTTACCTCTTCAACTCCTCACTAAAGGTCAACCGGTTGCCAAAAGGGTCATGAACAGTCATGGTGATAGCCCGGTCATTCCATTCGGGCACCTCCAAACCAGGACGGTTATATTTATATTTTTTGGCGATGAGGTGGGCGTGGTAATCCCTTAGCTCACTAAAGTCATCGATTGCTATGTGGCTGCCCGGACTGGCATCGCCATGATGTTCGGAAAGGTAAAGCACTACATCGCGCATGGAAATTTGGATGTATACCGGCACCCCTTCGGGTTTGTGTTCCCAATCGGTTTTAAAGCCAAGCCAGTTGATATAAAATTCGATGGCTTTATCATAATCAAAAATTCGGAGGATGGGTTTTGTTATTGACATAGGTAATTAGTTATTAAACAAATTTAACGGAAAATGCCACCTTTATTATACAGCGAAACCGCTTGTTTTCAATTAGCTGCCTTCAAATGTTAATAGATGTTAAATATGCCTTGTGCAGCACCTGAAATTGGGTTTCCATACAACAGATACCGTACTTTCGTCGGCACATTTTGCCCCATCGTCTATTACATTGAATGCGGGTTTAAAATGAGGCTACCTTAGCATGATATGTTTAAACGGATAAAGCCGGCGTTGATTATCGAAATTTGTATCCACCTGTTATTTTGGGCATTGATCATTTTTACGCCCATCATTTCCAGGCCGGATATGCGCGGTTTTCCGCAGCCTGCTTTTTCACCGGGACACATTATCAGTTTTAACCTGGTGCTCGCGGCCGAATTTTATCTGAACGCTTTTTTCCTTATTCCCAGGATCTTAAAAAATAATATCTGGCTTTACTTTTTTGCCTTGCTTGCCTCCTTTGTGGTGTTCAATGCAATACTAATGGAAGTACGGCATTATTTCCCTGTGCCTCATTTTCCCTGGATGGGGCATCATCGTCGCCCCCCGGGGCCGTTCCTGGTTATTTTCCCCTTATTATCTGTTACCGCCGGCAGCTTTGCCTATCATTACCTGGCCGATCAGTTTAAGGCTATCAACAAAAAAAAGGATATTGATAATGCATCACTGATCTCTGAACTGGCTTTTTTACGCTCA
The DNA here is from genome assembly GCF_013376065.1 of Mucilaginibacter sp. SG538B. Lineage (NCBI taxonomy): Bacteria > Pseudomonadati > Bacteroidota > Sphingobacteriia > Sphingobacteriales > Sphingobacteriaceae > Mucilaginibacter > Mucilaginibacter sp. SG538B. Next base: position 63,284 of record NZ_JABMJI010000001.1, on the reverse strand, counting down.
CAAATCAGTCCGCATTTTATTTTTAATGTGATTAACAGTGCGGTGGCGCTTTCGCGTTTAAACCCTTCGGCAGTTGAACCTACACTCATCCAGCTTTCTAAATTGCTTCGTTATATGCTTTATGTAACCGATGCCGAAAAAGTTACGCTTTGCCAAAAGGAAGATTACCTCCGCAGCTATATCGAGCTGCAACAACTCCGTTTCCGCGATCAGGTAAAGATCAGCTTCAGCTCGGATATCAAAGCTCCCGAAAAAAGTATTGAACCCATGCTGCTGATCCCCTTTGTTGAAAATGCCTTTAAGCATGGCACGGGCGATATTGAGGCGCCGGCTATAGCCATCACTCTTTTTACCGACGAAAAGAACCTGCGTTTCAGTGTACAAAACGTGTACAACCCAACCGAAGAAAGTAAAGATAATGCCTCGGGTATTGGTCTGGCTAATGTTAAACGCCGGCTTGAGCTGTTATACCCCGGCAAACACAATCTATATATCAACAAAAACGAGCAGGCTTATATAGTTATGCTACAACTGGAACTTAAATGATGCGATGTTTAATAATTGACGATGAGCCACTTGCGCTCGACTTGCTGGAAGATAACCTGAAGCATGTAAACACCATACAGGTAGTGGCGCGTTGCCGCAACGCGGGCGAGGCGATCATTGCCATGCAAAAAGAACAGATAGACCTTATCTTCAGCGATATATACATGCCCGGCATCAATGGTTTACAACTCATCAGGAGTTTGACACAGAAGCCCATGGTGATATTTGTAACCGCTTATGAAAAATTTGCGTTGGAAGGTTTTGAACTTGATGTGGTTGACTACCTGGTTAAGCCCGTACCCTTAGACCGCTTTTTGAAGGCCTGCCACAAAGCGCTCGACTTATATGAGCTTCGCCGCAGTTATGTGCCGCAGCCAACCACTAAAAACTATTTCTTTTTGCATGCTGATTATAACCTCGTTAAGATCAGCTTTGACCAGGTTGAATACATTGAGGGGCTTAAAGACTATATCAAAGTACACCTCATCAATCAGCAAAAACCTGTATTATCCCGCATCAGCCTCAAAGCTATTGAGCTGCAATTACCGCCCGACCAGTTTTTCCGGGTACATAAATCATACCTCGTTAACCTCGACCATGTATCCCAAATGCGCCGTGCCCGTATCAAACTCATCAATACCGAGATACCTTTAAGCGACGGATATCGCGATGTGATCAACAGGATGATTGGGAAGGTGTAGGGTATTTCCTATTCATCTTGGTTCTGTTTTTGAGGCCTTTGCCTTCAGACAAGGTTAAAGGCAATTTCCAATTAACATATGCAACCGCCCGCCATTGCCTCTAACTAATATTCTTTTTCCAACCTGCAACTGCTACTAAGCAAAATCCCCCTGCCACACATCCGGGCATCTGGTCTACAGAAAACCTCCCATGGTCGATTTTATTTGAGGTGCTTCAAAACATGCTGCATTTTCGGCATCGAAGAAAATATACCCCTACATGAAGAAATTTTCCCTAATGTTAATAAGCTCCCTGATTTTGTGCGGTACGGTGGCCCATAGTCAGCAAACCCAACAAAAGCTAAAAAAGATTGTAGTTAACCATTTTTTTTCGTGCCCGCTTGATGAGCTCTTTGATACACTGGCCATGAACTATAAGGTCCGCATCGTGTTTGAACGCGAACCCCTACACGAAATGGACATTGTGGAGCACTTTTTTGAGGAGCCGCTTAAAAATGTCATTGCCAAGGTTTGTAACGAAAATAACCTGCATTACTGGATAGAATCAACCGGCACTATCTACATCCTCCAAAACACCGACGACCTGGCGCGGCTGCAAAAGCTCAACAAGTTGTCATTGCAGGCAGCCAATGCGGTAAAGGCTAAAGAAATTGAAGCGCCCAAAGCCAAACCCAAACATTTTTTGATGAGTATTAACGGTCGGGTAATTGATCAGCAAACAGGCGAGTCGCTGCCATCGGCAACGGTAAAGATCAGGGGAACCGACCTCAACGTTATGACCAATGCCGACGGTTATTTTACCATGTTCAGGGTGCCTTCAGATACATCGGTAGTGGAGGTATCCTATACAGGTTATCAAACCGACTATTTCAGGCTGAGCAGCGAAAAGCTGAATTCGCCGCTGATCTGTGGGTTATATTCATCGCTCAACAGTTTAAATGAGGTTACCATTACCGGTAAAAAAAGCGGCGTCATGAATACCGACAGCAGGCAGGTTGGCGTGTTACAGCTTTCGCCGGCCAATTTGGATAAGCTACCAACCATGGGCGATAAGGACGTACTGCGGGCATTTCAGCTGATGCCCGGTGTAAGCGGTACCAACGAATCGTCATCAGGTGCTTATGTACGTGGCGGTACCCCCGACCAGAATTTGGTTGTACTGGATGGTTTTACCATTTACCAGGTTGATCACCTGTATGGCTTTTTCAGTGCTTTCAATGCCAGTGCCATTAAGGATGTGCAATTATATAAAGGCGGCTTTACGGCCAAATATGGCGGCAGGCTTTCGAGCGTTACCGAACTCAACGGCAAGGAGGGTAACAAGAACGAAACTAATATTGGTACCGATTTGAGTTTGCTGAGCGCCAGCGGTTACCTGGAAACGCCGCTTTCTGATAAATCGACCTTGCTGTTAGCGGTAAGGCGCTCATACCAGGGGCCGTTTTACAACAAGATCTTTAACCAGTTTAACCAAACGTCAACCACGCAGGGGGGCGGCCCGGGTGGTGGTGGCCGGGGAGGCTTTGGTGGCGGCGGTTTTGCCAACCAGATTACCCCAAGCTCCTACTTTTATGATTTTGATGCCAAATACACATACAGCATCAGTCAAAAAGATAAGGTATCATGGACTTTGTACACAGGCACCGATAAAACCGATAACAGCAGGGAACTGGGCCTGCCATCGTTCCTGTCGTCGGGCAGCAGCGGTATCAACATAACCGATTATACCAAATACGGTAACCTGGGCAGCAGTATCAAATGGTTCAGGCAATGGAATAAGAAACTATACTCCAACAACTACATCACCTACTCATCCTATTTCAACGACAGGAACCGCAGTACTTCGGGCTTTTCACAAATCGATACCAACGGTATCTCACATACGCTGAGCAATGGCACGCTCGAAACCAACAACCTGAAGGATGTAAGCTATAAATCTGAGTGGGAATGGACAGTTAGTAACAAATATAAGCTGCTCTTCGGCGGTTTTGCATCCTACAAAAAAATAGATTACGAGTATACCCAAAACGATACAAGCAAACTCATCAATCAGCATAACAATGCCATGTTAGCGGGTTTCTACACCGAGCTGGCTATCGACCCAAACAATAAATTTCATATACAGCCTGGTTTACGGGCCAGTTATTTCGGCCCTACATCCAAACCGTACTTTGAGCCCCGGCTGTCGGCAAGTTATAGCCTTACCGATAAATTTACCATAAAAGGCGCTACCGGGCAGTTTTACCAGTTTGAAAACCAGGTGATCCGCGAGGATATTTTAGCCGGTAACCGCAATTTCTGGGTGTTATCCAATAACAGTAATATCCCGGTGGGTATGTCAAGGCATTACATTTTAGGCACCAGCTACGAAACGGACGAGCTTTTGTTCAGCGTTGAGGGATACTACAAAACACTTAGCGGCTTAACCCAGTACACTGTAAGGCAAACACAGCCTGCCGGCGGCGGTTTCAGGATAGAGGCTAACCAAAATCAAACACAAAGCGTGACGGAAGATTTTTACCGGGGAACCGGTCGTGCTAAAGGCATTGAGTTTTTGGTACAGAAAAAGATGGGGCGTTATACCGGCTGGATCAGCTATACCCTTGCCCAGGCCCAGAATAAATTCTTAGCTTTTGGAACCGATTATTACGCTGCCGACCAAGATGTGCGCCATGAGTTTAAATCCATTAACATGTACCATTACCAGCGCTGGAATTTTGCTGCTACTTTCCTGTTCAGCACCGGGCATCCTTATACTGCCCCCTTATCCAGCTACACCATTAAAACGGTTGACGGCAACAGCATCACTTACCTCAACATAAGCGATAAAAATGCCGAACGTTTACCGGCTTATCACCGGCTGGACATGTCGGTGTCATATGACCTGCTGAAGATAGACGGGCATAAAATAGGCTCCATAGGCTTGTCGCTGTTTAACGTTTACAATCATACTAACACCTGGTACCGCGAATACCAAATGCAGAACAACCAGGTTATTACCACCGACGTTAACTACCTCGGCTTTACCCCTAACGTTACATTAAGCTTAAGATGGAAATAAAAACATACATACGATTTTTTGCACTGATAGCCGGCTACCTGATGATGGCATCGGCCTGCAAAAAAAACTCTTCTGATACTGATGCAGTGAACAAACCTGTTGTTGAAGCATACCTGGTTGCCGGCCAACCGCTTTCAGTAAAAGTTTATCAGCAAAAAGACCTGACGGATACTGCTACTTATGGATCGGCTATTACCGGGCTGACAATTAATGTAAGCAATGGTACGCAGACCGTAAAACTTACCGAAGGAACAAACGGAACTTACACTTACAGCGATGCCTGGTTCGTAACTGCCGGTAAAACTTATTCCATGCAGTTTACCTATAACAATGTGGTTGTGAGCGCGTCAACAGTGATGCCGGGCAAACCAGTTGGATTTAAACTAACCGACAGTGTATTCCATGAGCCTAATACGCTTGATCAGGCTTATAACGATAAGGTGCGTGCTACCATTACCTGGACCAACCCCGATTCGTTACAGCATATGTTGCTTTTCAAAAACACCGACAATAATCCTTTTGAGATTATAGCGGTAAGGAACAACAGGAACCCAAGCTTCGAGATCAATACCGAAAGAGCCTCTACTTACAGCATAACGCAAACCACTTTCAAATACTACGGGGCTTATAAAGTAATATTGCTAAGGGTAAACGACGAATACATTAATATATTAACCAGCAATACCCGGGGCAGCTCACAAAACCTGGTAAATACCCCAACCAATGTTGTTAACGGGCTTGGTATTTTTACCGCAATGCAGGCCGATACCTTGAATTTGAGGGTAACGACAGAGTAAAATCTGATAATTGGTATTGAATCATCTATTGGCGCAAGTTTCCCCGGTCCGGGCTGACTTGCGCTTTTCCTAAAAAACGGCGCTGAATCCAGATTTACGAAGTTTCAAAACTTTGTAAATCTTCCCTGGTGTTGTCATTTATCTCCCCTAAGTTTTATCACTCGTAATTGACATGGTTTATATATTGTCGCCTCGTCGCAAATCCCCCTTTTAATCCCCCCATTGTAAAATCCCCGGTTACATCATAATAGTGTAACTTATACATTACAAATGCACTATTTGTAAAAAAATAAAAATTCAGCATGTAACATTTAAAGTATTTTCGCCTCCAATTACCAAAATAATACTAAATGAAACGTTTTTACATACTTATTGCATTATTCTGCTTCGCGTTATCGGCTCAGGCCCAGTTTGGTGTGGGCGGCGGCGGACCTACAACAACAGGCAGAATATCAGGCACTATCATTGATTCGCTAACCAAAAAACCAATGGACTACGCCTCGGTTGGTTTATATCGCAGCGGAGGCAAATCGCCAATTACCGGTGTTGTAACCGATGAAAAAGGTAACTTTAAATTGGACAATATAAAGCCGGGCGTATATAAGCTGGCTATCTCTTTTATAGGTTACCCAACTAAATATATTGATCAGGTAACCACTACCCCATCAAAACCAGATGCTAAGCTTGGTCAGGTACTGTTGGCCCCAAGCTCACACGCGCTTAAAGAAGTTTCCGTAGTTGGCCAGGCCGCATTAATCGAAAACAAGATCGATAAGATAGTTTATAACGCCGAAAAGGATCTTACATCGGTAGGCGGTAACGCTACCGATGTGTTACAGAAAGTGCCTTTGGTTGCTGTCGACCTTAACGGTAACGTATCTATTCGTGGTGACCAAAACGTACGCGTATTGATCAATGGCAAGCCATCCGGTGCTACATCTGCCAGCTTATCGGATGTTTTGAAAACCATCCCCGCCGACCAGATCAAGAGTATCGAGGTGGTAACTTCACCATCTGCCAAATATGATGCAGAAGGTTCGGCCGGTATTTTGAACATCATTACCAAGCAAAAAAATGTTTCAGGTATCAGCGGTTCAATCAGCGGTGGTGTTGGTACACGTCAAAACAACGGCAACGCCAATATCAACTATAACCACAACAGGTTTAGCTTATCGGCAAACGCTGGTGGTAATGCAACATGGCCTCAAACCTCGCTTACCTCAAGCGATCAGAACTTTAATTATAACGACCCTACCAAACACTATGAGCAAACATCTACCGGAACCAGCCGCGTTAAACGTCACGGCGTAATAGGTTCTGTTTCGGCTGGCTATGATTTTAACGCGTACAACAACTTACGTACTTCCATCCGTTTAAATCAGGGTGGGTTTGATCCGCATTCGCTGTCAACCACAAATCAAACCTATTATTTTGATCACACCAAAGATCAGTCTTACACTTCTGATGGTCGCGGTCACAATAGTTTTGGTGGCTTTGACTGGAACATTGATTACACGCACAAATTTAAAAAAGAAGGTCATGAATTGGACCTGTCTGCACAATGGAGCCATAGCAAAATTGTTACCGATTATACTAACTTGTATTCGGCGGTGTTTGATTCCCTTCAAAACAATATTAACGGTAAAAACAACGAGTATACCATACAAGCCGACTATACTTTACCTGTAAGCAAACTGCTTAAGCTGGAAGCCGGCGGCAAAAACATCATCAGGAGGATAAAAAGTATTTCGGATTATTTTGTACCGGACGGAAACGGCGGTTTTGTATTCAGCGATCCAAACTCAAACAGGTATAATTATAACCAAACAGTTTGGGCCGGTTATACCGTATTAACTTTCTCTCTGCCTAAAGGCTACTCCATCATGACAGGTGCGAGGCTTGAAAATACGGATATTCACGGCGAGCCAATCAATAGTGCTCAAAATCTTAGCCCTTTTGATCAAAACTATAATACGTTTATACCAAGCTTAACTTTTCAAAAGGCACTTACACCTACTCAAACTATCAAATTATCATATAGCAAACGTATCACACGCCCGAGCTTACAGTTTTTGAACCCCTTTGTTAACAGGAGCAATATTACAGCGCAAACAGTTGGTAACCCCGACTTAGCGCCCGAAATATCGCAAACAGTTGAATTGGGATACAACACATTCATAAAATCGTCTGTGATCAACCTGTCGGCTTATTATAAGCATACATCAGGCCTAATTGAAGGTATAGTTGAAAACCTGCCACCTAATGGTGATCAGAACGCTACTTTAACTACCTATCAAAACATTGGCGTAAATAACTCATATGGCGCAAGCTTTTTTGGTTCGGTAACCCCGTTCAAGATCCTGACCATACGCGGGCAAATCAACGCTTACACCTATAAGCCAACCGCTATTGACCAGTTTACGCACCAGCAAACGCAAACCAATACTTATGTGCAGTACAACGCATTTTTAAGTGCTCAGCTTACACTGCCAAACAACTTTATAGCTGAGGCATTTGCTGTTGAAAATTCGGCACGCCGCACCATTCAGGGCTCAAACCCATCGTTCAGCATTATGGGCTTTGGCTTTAAAAAACAGTTTATGCAAAAGAAACTTGCATTGGGTATTAATGCCATTGAGCCATTCAATACTTACAAAAACTTTAACACCGATATAAAAACGCCAACATTTACACAAAGCAGCAAATTTGCGTTCCCATTCCGTTCGTTTGGTGTAACGTTTAGCTACAGCTTCGGTAAATTAAGCTTCAGCAACCCTAATCAACAGAAAAAAGGCATCAACAATGATGACATGAAACAAGGCGACCAGGGTGCCGGCGGTTCACCTACAGGAGGCCGATAATCTTTAAGAGTCAAGACTGTTAGAGTCAGGATATAAGAAAAAACTAAAGAGCCGGGAGCGTAAATGCTTCCGGCTCTTTAGTTTTTATACGTCATTGCGAGGTACGAAGCAATCCCCAATATGCAGGGGGGCTTTGCAAATCAGCCCTGTACAGTTCGCGATTGCTTCGTACCTCGCAATGACGGCGAAGAGAGTTACTCCGCATCCACCTCAATCCCTATCTGCTTAAGCAGCAATGAGGCATTAAAAGTTTTGCATTCACCGTGCTTGATCTTGTAATCAAACAGCATTTCGCCGTTCACTACCTGGATATCAAAATAAAAATTACGTACGTAATCAGGATATTTGGTTTCGAGATGGGCTATCTGCAAATCGTGAGTGGCTACCATACCCACCGCATTTTTGCGGATGAGCTGCTCGATAACCGCTTTTGAGCCGAGGTATTTATCAACCGAATTGGTACCGCGCAGCATTTCATCAATCAGGAAAAACACTTTAGGCTCATTTTCGACCGCGGCCAGCAGCATCTGCAGACGGTCGAGCTCGGCCTTAAAAGTCGAAGTACTTTCATTCAGCGAATCCTTGATCCGCATATAACTGATCATGGTGATCACCGATACCTGCATACTTTGGGCGCAAACCGGTGCACCGCTTAAGGCCAGCACGGTATTAATGCCCACGGTACGCAAAAAGGTACTCTTGCCGGCCATATTTGATCCGGTGATGATGTCAACTTTAAAGGTATTATCCAGTTCGTAATCATTTTCGATGCGTTTGGTGACATCAATAAGCGGGTGGGCAATGGCTTTAGCTGTAAGGGTATAGCCCTGCCTGTCGTCAATAACAGGAAAGCACCAGTCCGGGTAATTTACAGCCAAACCGGCCAGGCTCAATAGTGATTCAAATTCGGCAATGACATCAAAAGCGGCTTCAAGGCTGTCCTGGTTTTGGCGTTTCCAGTTTTCAATGGCGATGATCTGGCGGATATCCCATAAGAAAAACAGGTTGAGCACAAAGCCGATTAACAAGTTAAGATGATAATTAAGCTTATTGATCAACTCCCCCAGTTCTTTTATTTTGGCCGATGTCTTGTCTGTTTTTAGCTGTTGCGCCAGGGTGTTGCTATAACCGGCCTGCCATTGCTGGTCTTCAATGCACTTAAATACATTTGCATAGTTGGATAAAGTATCACCTATTTTACCGGCAATAAGATCGGCTTTGCTGATGTAGGCTGCTTTTGAAAACACCACCCCCATATTAAACAAGCCAACCACGATGGCCGCAAGCTTCGCCGGCGAATAAAAATAAGCGACTACCAGCAACGCCGTAAACAGGTAAGGCGCTATTTTGGTATAAGCGGCAAGCCATTTTTCGCCTGGCATATCGAGCGGAATGTGCAGGTATTTGAAAAGGTTTTTAAGCTGGTTAACATCCTGCTTTATGGCGAAAATGAGCCGTGTTTGCAGATCGAGCTTCCAGCTGTTCTTAGCGGCTATTTCTTTAACGGCGTCCTGCCGCTGTAATACGGTTTGCTTGCTTGCCGGGGCATTGAGCCAACCTGCCAGTTTATTATTTCCCGGGGTAGTAGCTGCACGGTTGATGAGCTGGTATAACGATGCATTACCGTAAATATCCAGGTCGGAAGTGTAAAAGTGTTTGTCGTTAGCGTAGCGCGCGCCATCGTTGTAGATATTGCCGTGGGTTTGGATACTAACTATCTCGTTTTCATTTACCTGCTGCAGATCGTCATAATACTGTTTCTGCTTTTCAAACGCACTTTGGCGCGCTACCAGCCAGGCAAAGGCAAAAACCAGCAATACAAAAGCAATGGCGATGATGCTGAAATTGTCGAAGTGAATGGCAAAGGCTATAGTTACAGCCACCATGGCAAAAATGCCGAGCCTCAGCAGCGAATAGGTATTGGCAAGCTTTTTATATTTGGCCGCTTCTGCAGCGGCGAGGCTTGCCCTTTGCGTATAATCGTTTATAATTGTTTGTTCCATTTGCAGATAAATTCAACCAAAATAAACACATATATTTTAAATAAACGTTTATTTGTTGCAGATATGAAGATCACGTTCCTTACCGTTGGAAAAACAGAGGATGCCTATTTAAAGGAAGGCATTGATAAATATGTAAAACGGCTAAAACACTATACCAAACTGGAGCTTGCCGAAATCCCCGAGCTTAAGAACACCAAAGCCCTGAGCCCCGAGCAGCAAAAGGCCAAAGAGGCTGAGTTAATTCTCAAGAAAATCACCCCGCTTGATTTTGTGATCCTGATGGATGAAAAAGGAATGGAATTTACATCAAGCCAGTTTGCGGCTTATATCAATAAAAAAGAAGTTACCACATCTGCCAATTTAATATTCATCATCGGCGGGCCTTATGGCTTTGATACCTCCGTTTACCAGCGGGCTAACGACAAGATCTCCCTTTCGCGCATGACATTTTCGCACCAGATGGTACGCCTGTTTTTTGTGGAGCAACTGTACAGGGCATATACCATTATGAAGGGTGAGCCTTATCATCACGAATAATCCGAACCATGATTTTTAGGATTTAAGGATTGCCCTGATGATTGATCAAATAAACAGATACGGAGCGGGATTATGACCACAACGATGTTACAGCAAATGCTTATTTCAGGAAATCCTAAAATCATGCGAATCAAGGTTTTTACCTACCTTTGTTAAATGTCAGCAGGTCACGATCATTCACACTCACATTCGCACGGGCACCATCATCACGACCATGCCCCTAAGCTTGATCATTTAAATTCGGCTTTTATTTGGGGCATCGTGCTTAACTCGGTGTTTGTGGTGGTTGAGGCTATTACAGGTTTTGTTACCCACTCTTTGTCCCTGTTAACCGACGCCGGCCATAACCTGAGCGATGTGGCCTCGCTCGCATTAGCCTTACTTGCTTTTAAACTTACCAAAGTAAGCGCTAATAGTAAGTATACCTACGGCTATAAGCGGTCGACTATCATCGTATCTTTTTTTAACGCGGTAATATTATTTGCAGCCGTTGGTTTTATTATTTATGAGGCTATTACGCGCTTCATGAACCCCGAAATAGTATCGGGCGGCACCATGGCCTGGGTTGCTTTTATAGGCATTGGCATTAACGCTTTTACAGCCTGGCTGTTTGTGAAAGATAAAGATACCGACCTCAATATTAAAGGCGCTTACCTGCACATGGCTGTTGATGCCATAGTATCCTTTGGTGTGGTGATATCTGGTATTATCATATACTTTACCAAACTATACTGGATTGACAGCGCAGTGAGCCTGATAATTGGTTTTGTGATATTACGCGGCACCTGGAGCCTGCTTACGGCCAGCCTGCGTTTGGAAATGGACGGCGTACCTGCCGAAATGGACCTTGACAAGATCAAAGCCGAACTTAAAAAAGCCAAAGGTGTGGTTGATGTTCACCACATGCACGTTTGGGCACTCAGCACCACCGAAAACGCACTTACTGCCCACCTGGTGATCAAGCCTGAAGCCATGGCCGATTTTGATAATATCAAGCATGACCTTCGCCACCGTTTGGAACATCTGGATATCAGCCACAGCACTTTTGAACCCGAATTTTCGGAAGAAGGGTGTAAGCAGCCGGAGTGTTTGTAGGTTAGTTTTTCCTATTTCATAAAATTCCTCATTTTCTTATTTTTAAGGTAAACAATTACCTTAAAATGAGCAAAGCCCAAACCTTAAAAATACTATCCGTTATCACCTTTCTTGAAATCGTCGGGATGTAGTATGGCCAATTATATTGGGCTGGGGCCAGCTTATGAGCTCGGCGGGAAAGCTCCTCTTTACAATTTTCTTTCTCCCCTTTATTTACTACATCGGCTTCTTTGTATTCCTTTCGCGTTATGTAAAAAGAGAAAATAATGATCAAAATATTGGCCTCTTAATATTCTCTAATGTGGTACCTATTATTGGGTTGCTTTATGTTTTAGACGTATTTTGATATACCTTTTTAATAAACAATAATGATAAGACTTACAAGATATTGGTTTGAATTTGATATTAACGTTGTTGACGGCGACCTACCACCAGGGATTGCTGTAGGGTGTGGCTTAACTGCCGTTAATTATGAAGATGCCCTATTTATACTCCAAAATGATATATTTATAGGCAAACAGATTCCTCCGGTAAAAAGATATATTGAAGACATTGACATATCCACTTTAGAATCGGGACATGTTTTACCAAATATTATGACTCCATCCGTTTATCGGGGCGTTTGGTATCCACAAGGATATAGTTTTCTTTAATAATTCTTACTACCTTGAAAGCGATTATTTAACCTGTCATGAAATCAACCCGAAGAAAATTCATAACCACAACAGCGGCACTGGCTGCAGGTACAGTTACAGCATCGGCAATATCGCTGAAAGAGCAAAAAGAAGAATGGCCAATAGTTCACCATGTGTTTTTCTGGCTTAAAAATCCGGGATCAACAGAAGACCGTGATAAATTGGTAGCCGGAGTTAAAACCCTTGCCAAAATTGAAACCATACGCAAACTTCGCGTAGGTATCGTAGCCAGTACCGAAAAACGCGACGTAGTAGATAACTCCTGGGCGGTGTCCGAACTGATGTTTTTCAGCGATCTGGCCGGACAAGCCACTTATCAAACCCATCCTATCCACCTGGAGTTTATTAAAAACTGCAGCCATCTTTGGGAAAAGGTTATTGTTTATGATGCGATGGATGTATAGCTTTTAACAAAAGCTTAATCAGATTCCTGCAAACCAATCATTTATGTTTGAGTTAATTAATACAAGTTAACCAAAACACTAAATGATATGAAAGTTAAACACCTGGCTATTTGCCTTGCTATTTCAAGCTTCACATTACATTTAAGCGCCACCGCTAATGCAAAAAGCGGAGGCGCCTATCACAAACCAGCAAAGGCTGCTCCTGCCGTTGAAGGATGGTATTTCAGGGCTGTAAGTGGCTATCCTGCTGCCATTGCCTTTGAACCCGTAGTATTATTTAAAAACGGCGAATACTTTGACGTTGGTGATGAGCCAATTGAAACGCTGGATGTAACAGCCGCTAAAAGCAGCCGCCCTAAAGCCTGGGGAACCTGGAAAAAAACGGGCGCAACCTTTTATCTTACTAATAACGAAGGAAAAACCTATGATTATAAGTTGGGTGAAGGCAATTGGTTCCCGGCCTATCCGTATACAGGCAGTATTAAGCTAAAAAAAGGATATGAAAAAGTAAGCGGCGGCGATTATGGCAACGGCACAAATGCCCTGGTAATCAAAAAGATCAATTTTATTGATGATACTCATTTTACTGAAGGATCAAACGGCGGAATCATGACACCTGCTGCCAGCGCCTGGAAAAAAACCGGAGGCAAAGGCGGCACCTACAAAATTTACGGCAACACCATCGAACTGAATTATGGCAGCAAGGTGATCAAAAAATCATTTGCCTTAGGTGCTTCGGGTTCACCTGCACACGCAACAAATACAATGATCTTTATTGGGGGCGATGCTTATACTGATACCGAGTAATGCTCTTAAATACCCGTATGTTCTTATAATATCATAAAGAAGATGTCATTTCGACGAACCGGCCGGGGAACAAACGGGATGGGTGAGGAGAAATCTTCTACGACATAAAATCAACGTTTTACAGGGCGTATAAGATTTCTCGGCCTTGCCTTCACAATTTCCATCCTTCCAGGCTTCGAAATGACATCATTTAAAGCACGCAGGACGATGGGAATCGCTATAACTAAAAAAAGCCGATTATTCGGCTTTTTTTGTGGCTTTTTTAGCTTTTGCTTTTGGTGCTGCTGGCTCAGCTTCCGGTTCAGCTGTTACAGCTTCGGCAACGGGTTCTTCTGCAACCGGGGCAGGTGCCTGGGTAGGATCGGCCTCTTCAAAAATTGGAAGCGGCTTTAATATCTGGAACCAGGCTATTACCTTTTTAATATCAGATGAGTAAACTTTTTCTTCATCATGATCTGGCGCTACTTCATAAAAGAAGGTACGCAACGCTTTACCGTCGGCTTTAACGTCAGGTATGTTTGATGCTGATTTCATGCGCTCAAGCACATCAGTTAACCTGATATCATCCTCAACACCAAAAATGGTGATCTCACTTAAAGCAGCTAATTTGGCTGTAGAAAGGTTGGCTATCAGTTTTGTTTTCTGTGCATCTAAACTTTCCAGCACATAGCCGGTTTTATTTTGTGCCAAAGCTTTCCATAAACCCGGTTTTCCTGATACCGATACAATTCCCTGTAAATTCATATATTTTTTGTTGGGGCTGATTAGATGAGTAGTTTATTATGTTTAACCAATAAACTACTCACCTCATCAAAATTCACTTAATCTTCAATAACTTCGATTCCTAAAATTTTATCTCCCTGGCGAATAGCGTCAACAACGTCAACATTTTCAATCACTTTACCAAAAACGGTGTGGTTACGGTCAAGGTGGGCAGTGTTTGTGCGATTGTGGCAGATGAAAAACTGTGAGCCACCAGTGTTGCGGCCTGCATGTGCCATTGAAAGCACACCACGGTCATGGTATTGGTTGTTGCCGGTAAGCTCGCAATCAATTTTGTAGCCTGGGCCACCAGCACCGGTACCGGTTGGATCGCCGCCCTGAATCATAAAATTAGGGATAACACGGTGAAATATCACGTTATCATAAAAGTTTGATTTTGCTAATTTTTTAAAGTTAGCAACGGTATTAGGGGCATCCTGATCGTAAAACTCTACGGTCATGTCGCCTTTTTCGGTTTTGATTATTGCTTTGCTCATGTTTTTGTTTTTTAGAAAACAGTTGGCAAAGGTAATAAAATTGAGGATTAAAGAAAAAGGTTAAAGGCGAAAGGTTAAAGGTGAAAGGTTTGAATATTTATTAATTACCAGGGTGTAAAAGTCATGGTAAGTAATCTTTGTTTTGGCGAATAACTAATCTCGCCTTTTCTTTTTGAATCAAACATTTTAATTTCCGAAAGCGGCTTTTTATAATCTTTACCCAATTCGGCCAGTTGGGCAAAAAACCAGTCGAGTCCTTCCTGATCACCCAAAGTATTGGCAAACCAGGCCAGTTTTTGCAGTTCGGCGAGGTTCACTTTTTCGTCGGCGGTAAAAACGTAAGTCCATTTAACTATTGCCAGCTCATCGGGCTTGCCAATTAGTTGGGCCCGGCTTCCATTGGCATCTGTGGCGACAAAATTTGGCAACAGGCTGATATCTGTGTCCTGCTTAAAAACAAGACTGCTGTCGGCTTCTGTAAGCTTTTTAATCAACGCATCACGATTGAGGCGCATACCCGAACTTCCGTTCTGCGCGTGCGCGGCCAAACAGGATATTAATAAAACACCGACAAGGAAAATATTTCTGACAATAACAGATAAACTCATTTAAGGACCAGATTTAACAACGCCATAAAGCTAAAACAACATGCATATAGCCAGAAGCCCTTATGTGTTAAAAATGGTTAAAATACATTAGCCCTTTATTCGTTACATTTGATAACCCGGCAGTAAACAAATTAACAAGGATCGTGAATAATTCATCAGGCAATAACTTTTCACCTCTTACATTTCGTCTATTACTTATAAAGCTAAAGTTCCTTTTACCTTTCGCCTTTTACCTTTTACCTTTAACGTCGCGGGCTGCATCTATCTTAATCCCTATGGATGATGAGCAAAAGGACCATCTGAAATCGTACGGGATAGCTTTCTGGGTGCTCAAAAACGGCGAAGAAGTCGACTGGCTGCTCAACTATCGTGGTGGCAGTTTCATGATGAAGTACGGGCAAAAAGTTGAGGAAGAGTGCAAGATCCGCGGGGTAAGCTACGAAGTTATTGCCGATGCCAAAGCCACCGAAATTATTACCGAAGTAAGCGATCCATCGGTAAATATGGACCTGGTTAAACTGGAGAAAGCCCCCCGCATGGCGGTTTACTCCCCCAAAAACAAGCTGCCCTGGGATGATGCAGTTACCTTGGTTTTAAAATATGCCGAAATTCCGTACGACGTAGTTTACGACGAAGAGGTGATCCACGGCGAACTGCCTAAGTATGATTGGCTGCACCTGCACCACGAGGATTTTACAGGGCAATACAGCAAGTTTTATGGCGCCTTCCGTTACGCGCAATGGTATACCGATGATATCAAAATCCAGGAGACCATGGCCCATAAACTGGGCTTTAGCAAGGTATCAAAAATGAAGCTGGCCGTAGCCCAAAACATCCGAGATTTTTGCGCAGGCGGCGGCTTCCTGTTTGCCATGTGCTCAGGTACCGATACTTTTGACATTGCACTATCGGCTGCTAATACAGATATCTGCGAACGTATGTTCGACGGTGATGCTGCCGACCAGGACGCGCAATCCAAACTCGATTTTAGTCAAACGTTCGCCTTTCAGAATTTTACGCTGGATATGAACCCCATTTCGCATTCCTTCAGCAATATCGACGTTACCACCACCCGCCAGGTTGATCGTACCCGGGATTTCTTTACGTTGTTTGATTTTTCGGCCAAATGGGATGTTGTGCCGAGCATGCTTACGCAGGATCATGACAAAGTAATAAAAGGCTTTATGGGCCTTACCACGGCCTACAACAAAAGTATGCTCAAACCGGGCGTTACCATCATGGGCGAAATGAAAACCGCCAATGAAGCCCGTTACATTCACGGCGAATACGGCAAAGGCCAATGGACCTTTTACGGCGGCCACGACCCTGAAGATTACCAGCATGCTGTAAATGATCCGCCGACAGATTTGAAACTACACCCCAATTCTCCCGGCTACAGACTGATCCTAAACAATGTGCTGTTCCCAGCTGCTAAGAAGAAAAAGCAGAAAACGTGATTGCTTTTAAAAGATGTATAATAAAAATGTCATTGCGAGCGAAGCGTGGCAACCGCACGGAGGCATAGCCGCTCTGTATAGCATGCGATTGCTTCGTCGTTCCTCCTCGCAATGACATGTTTTTTTAACTGGTATTCATAATAAACTCACGTTATAAACAGATGCAAGTTCAAAAAAGACCTGCCTGCGGGAATTTTTGCTGGTCTATATAATTAAACTGCTTCTTAAAATAAACCCGGGGTACTTTGCTTAAAAACGTTTCTATTATCTTATCATATAATAGCGAAGGCACTGTAAATTTGGTAATGAGTATCTTTTTATCATCAATGGTATAAATCACCATATAATCATACTTCCCAAACTTACCCATATCCTTTTGCTCATACAGCTCAACCCTAACAAGATCAGCCCTGTTTAATACAAGGGTTTGATCCTGATATATTAAAGTGGCCACTTCTCTGCCGTCACTTATAATTAACTGTTTCCCTCGATCATATTCATTAAACTGATTTATCACCCTAACAACATAAACCTGGAAGTAAAGAAACGTTGCCGGCAAAAGTGCTAAAAACAGCGCAATTAATGGATGCTGGTAAACTTTGATAACAATGAAAATAATTAAAGCAACATTAACGGCCATAATAATCACCTCAGCTGTAAGCTTATTATTTTTAAAAGTGTATACCTTGGGTTGCTTCATTTATCCATAAATATACCATAACGACCTTAAACAAAAAAGAGGCTGTATCATAAATCAATTTCGCGAAGACGTAGGTCGGCCTCAAAATGGAATGAAAAAAGGGCAATTTTCAAATCGAAAATTGCCCTTTTTGATAAGTAACTGACCGGTATCAAAATTTTATCCTGATCTCGCTCGTTTGCAACGAGTGTGTAACCAAGGCTTGCGTTTATAACGCACGAGCGATGCAATCGCCAAATCATATTAAGTGCTCGTTGCAAACGAGCGCAAGGTTAAAGAAGCAGAAAACGTGATTTTAACAATTGCTTATTGCACCACATCAAAATGAAACTCCTGTACCAATGGCGGGTTTTCGGGTGTAAGTGTAAAACTCACTTTGATATTTCCAGTTTCACATTTGATAATAAAATAACCGCGCAACTGGTTCTCGGCAACAATATCACCGGCACTTATTATTCTGCCTGTTTTTGCAAAAGCTTCAGTTGCGGCTGCTTGAAGTTTATCGGGGAAATAATCCATAAAAAAGTTATCAGCAAAAATGCCGCTTTCTTTAGCCTTGCTCCAATCAGCAATAACTTTAAGCAGATCATTTTTACGTTGCTCTAATATGGCTGATGCCGGCAATTGCCGTGATTTTATACCCGAAAGGGCCAACAGTGTATCCAGGGCCTGGGTATTAGGATAACCGGCGCGGGCGTAAGTAAGGTTAGCAAATGAAACAACGCCAATACCATACTCCGGCAAAATATTCCATTGGCTCCCAAAACCGGGCAAACCGCCGGTATGACCAATGTAAACCCGGTTATCGCAATCTTTTGCCCAGCGTAAACCGTAAGCGTAGGCACTTACATTGGGGCATGGCCTGCCAGTGGTTGTTTTAGCGTTAGCCGTTAAATAATTCACATCCCAGGGGTACTGCATTTCCCGGATAGAACTGCGTTTTACAGGCAGGGTTTCGGCATCATCACGTGGGGGCCAGGCATCTATATGTACGGCCATATATTTACTAAAATCATCAATAGTAGTGATCAGGCCACCCATCGCACCGTAAGCCCCATCATGCAGCAGCGGTTGCTCAACCCATTTACCATCAAGCCAGCGATAGCCATGCGCCAGTTTATCTTTGGGCACTTTGGTATATTCCCAATAGGTATGTATCATACCTAATGGTTTAAGGATATTTTCTGTGATGTATTGCTCGTAAGTTTTGCCCGATACCTTTTTGATGATATATCCCAGCGTAGCAAAGCCAAGATTGCTGTACTCGTAACCCTGACCGGGATTGTTAGAAAATGAAACACCTTTTTTGTACAAAGCCAATAGTTCATCATCACTAACTCCAAGTTGCCTGTCGCCCCATGGGTTATCTTCCGGATAACCAGCTGTATGCGTAAGCAGGTGCCTTATGGTTACAGGGACAGCGTCTTTGGTCAAATATTTCAACCCCTTCATCTCGGGGATATAAATATAAGCCGGATCATCCAGTTTTAGCTTGCCCTCATCCCTGAGTTTTAGGATGGCCATAGCGGTAAGGCTTTTGGTCATGGAGGCGATCCGAAAATCCGACGATGAATCGGCCTTGATCCTGGCATCAATATCGGTATGCCCTAAACCACCGCTGTGCACCAGCTTACCATCAACCACAATGCCATAAACCAGGCCGGGCCAGTGATTATCTTCAGCATATTTTTTATAAAGCTGATCGATTACCGGAAAAGTAGCCTGGATCTTTTTTAACCTGTCGGGATCAGTAAACATTGCGGGCTTGTAGGGTTGAGCCATAGATGAGTAGCTTGCCGCAGCTAACGAGATGAAGAAGACTGACTTAAGTAGATTTTTGACCATATACATAGATACGGAAAAAGTACTCCAAATTATTTTTAAAAACTAAAAAATCCCGGCCAAAACATGACCGGGATTCTCAAATATTAAAAAGCTTTTCGCTTTCGGCTTTCAGCCTTAGGCTTTACGCTAACTTAGCCAATTCTTCAGCCATGGCAGCGCCAATTTCAGCAGGCGACTCAACCACGCGGATCCCGCACTCGGCCATGATCTTCATTTTAGCAGCAGCAGTATCGTCAGCACCACCTACGATAGCACCTGCGTGGCCCATACGGCGGCCCGGAGGCGCGGTTTGACCAGCAATGAAACCTACTACAGGTTTAGTGCCGTTCGCTTTGATCCAGCGGGCAGCATCGGCTTCCATATTTCCGCCAATTTCACCAATCATGATGATACCGTGAGTTTCCGGATCGTTCATTAATAATTCAACAGCTTCTTTGGTTGGTGTACCAATGATCGGGTCGCCACCGATACCAATAGCTGTAGTGATACCCAAACCGGCTTTAACCACCTGGTCAACCGCTTCATAAGTTAAAGTACCTGATTTTGAAACCACACCAACGTTACCTTTTTTGAAGATAAAGCCAGGCATGATACCAATTTTGCTTTCATCGGCAGTGATGATACCAGGGCAGTTAGGACCAATCAGGCGTGCATCCTTATCGGTAAGATATTCTTTTACCGCGATCATATCCTTTGTAGGGATCCCTTCAGTGATACAAACAATAACCTTAATGCCGGCTTCAGCAGCTTCCATAATAGCATCCGCACCAAAAGCAGGAGGTACAAAAATGATGGATACATCGGCACCGGTTGCAACAACGGCATCTTTTACCGTGTTAAAAACCGGCCTGTCTAAATGGGTTTGACCACCTTTGCCTGGTGTAACACCACCAACTAACTGAGTGCCATAAGCAATCATTTGCTCGGCATGGTATGAACCCTCTTTACCGGTGAAACCTTGTACAATAACTTTTGAATCTTTATTTACGAGTACACTCATTGGTTTTTTCGTTTTAGTACGGCAAAGCTAAAGTTTTTGCCCGAATGTCAAACCCTATTGTAATCTAAATTTATATGTTAACATAAAAGTGACTTTTAAGGGGATTGGATGTGGTTATAGGGTGTTTATGTGTTTTAAATTTTTTATGATTATAAAGTTCCCGTTGAATAAAACTGTCAACTGAAAACTATCTACTGCCAACTAAATTAGGGCGTTGCCTGCGGCCCAGGCTATTTGTCTGAACTCGAATTAAGCGAATTTTAGCAATTTATTGAATTTGCTTTTCATTCTGGTAGATTCGGGTTCAGACAAAATCCGAAATCATTACACTGCCATCCATAACGTGGCCAATTACTAATTGAATGCAATTGCAAATTCAACCGCTGTAATTAAAACGAACACCAAAAACGTAGCAAGAAATATAATCCCGGCTTTTTTAAGTTTCACTTTATCGCCAGAAATACCCGGGATAAAATTGATCGCAGTAAATGTCAAACCAGTTAACAATACCAGTGCTTTGAAAATTGTTAATAATATATATATATCCGATTTATTCATTAACTCCCCTTTCAGCCGGCTGTTCAACAAACTCCCCCTCACTCTTCGCAATCACAATAGTAGCAACACCGTTCCCTATCACATTGGTAATGGCCCGTGCTTCCGACATAAACCTGTCAACCCCTATTAATATCGCCAAACCTTCTACCGGTATTATTTTGATGGCTGTAAGCGTACTGGTGAGCACAATAAAACCGCTGCCGGTTACGCCCGCCGCACCTTTGGAGGTGATCATCAGGATGCCGATTATGGTTAGCTCCTGCCCCAGCGAAAGCGGAATATTAAACACCTGCGCCAAAAATATCACGCACATGGAAAGATAAATGGTAGTGCCATCCAAATTAAAAGAGTACCCCGTGGGGATCACCAGACCCACCACCGATTTGGAACAGCCAAACTTTTCCATTTTCTCCATCATGGCCGGTAATGCCGATTCGGATGAAGAGGTACCAAGCACTATCAGGATCTCTTGCCTGATGTATTTCAGATATTCCCAAAGGCTGAACTTAAACAGCCGACAAATAATATTCAATACCACAAATATGAACAGGAACATGGTCAGGTAAACCGAGCCCATCAACAGGGCCAATGGTTTTAGGGTTTGAATACCATATTTGCTCACCGTAAAAGCCATACCCGCAAAAGCCCCTATCGGCGCCACCTTCATCACTATCTTCATGATATTAAAAAACACTTTCGAAAGCTTATCAAATAGCTGAATAACCGCTTCGCCACTTTTACCCATCCGGCTTAACCCAAAACCAAACAGTATCGCAAAAAACAGGATCTGCAAAATATCGCCTTCAACAAAAGCTTTGAAGATGTTTGAAGGTACTATGTGGGCCAGGAAGTCGCCCCAGTGCATTTCGGCGGCGGCTTTTTCGTATACGGCTAATTTGCCGGTATCCATTTTTGCAGCATGGTTTTCAAAACCGGCACCGGGTTTAATAATATTGGCTACGGTAACGCCGATGACAAGCGCGAACGTGGTTACGATCTCGAAATATAACAAAGCTTTACCGCCTACCCTGCCCACTTTTTTCATATCGCTCATGCCGGCAATGCCCAGCACAATGGTTAAAAAGATGATAGGCGCAATCAGCATGGTGATGAGACTGATGAACTTCTTGCTAATCAGTTCGGCAGTTGGGGCAAAGCCTTTAACGTATAAGCCGGCCACTACCCCAAGGGCAATGGCAATAAGTACCTGAAAAGTTAGGTTTGATAAGAGGCGTTTCATGATTGATCCCCCGGCGCCCTAAAGGGGGAGCAACAGGATGGGACGGCAATATAATAAGTTATTGTTTCAGGCACAAAAAAGCCCCGTACCGAAAACCGGCACAGGGCATAATTGATTGATTGAAAGATCGTGATTATGCAGGCGTTGATTTACCGGTTAGTAAATCAATTAAGAAAATTTTATTAAGGAAAGTCAGCTTTGCCTTGTGGTTGCCCAGGAAAACGATAGTGCCGCTATAATCCCAGCCGCCGCCGTTTGTTTTTCCTTCCGAACGGAAAGTAGCTGTGCCGCTGCTGATATCAAACTTATCGTTGCCATGTACATACAGGTTAGTAAACACGTAGGTATTATGCACCCTGCTAAACGTTTTGTATTTGGTGTATTCGTTATCAACATAGGCTTTCATAGGGCCATCAAGCGAGAAGTTTGAGTTATTGGTGTTAAGGCCCCTAACCTTATATTTCTGCACAATATTGTAAACGAATGAATAACCCGGGCCACTGCCTACCGTGTTTAATGAATCAACCGAATCGTAACCAACAGTTTTGTTGCCGTCACAAATAAAATAATATTTGGTACCGCCTGTTTTGGTTGCTTTTAAGGTATCACCTTGATTAAATACACGGTTCAGGCTGGTATCAATATAAAAACCGCAACTATATGTACTCTGTACTTTAAGCTTTGATGAGGCATTGGTTGAGGGGGTAACACCGTCGTTAAGGCTGGCCCCTCCAAATGAACCGGCCAATGATTTTGCCAGGTTATCTGCAATTGCCGAACTGGCTACATTATCGCTTGCTTTTACAGTTGATGGATCGGATTTTACATTAATTCCTGTTTTTGTACAGGCCGAATAAAAAATAGCCACACCTGTTAATAAAGGTAATACACTGCGTAGATTTAGTTTCATAAACGTATAAGATAAAGTTTAGATCTCTTTGCCTCAATTGGCAATAAGCATACCACCAGGTAAAAAATTCGCAAAAAAAACGGCCGGGATATGTGTTTTTAGGCTCATTTTCCTTTTTTATAAAACAGTTAAAGATTTATACTACTGATAGCAACGGAACAACAAAACACACCCACTACCTGCTTTCCCCGCTTCGGGGAAAAATACGTGGAAAATATTCCCCGTTTTTTTTATCAAATACACAGGTGATAAAAAGCATGCCGTTTTGAAAAACCATAGCATACAAAAAGCCCTGCCTCCGGTTAGGGAGCAGGGCTCTACATATATTTAAAAAGAATTTAATTAACTTCGCCTGTCATCAGATCGGCAGTATAAACAGTGCCGTCGATAGTGATCTTAGCTTTGTGCCCCCCTAAAAACGTTATCGTCCCTTTATAGTTCCAGACATTTTTTCCGATACTTCCTTTACTCGAAAAGGCAGCACTTCCGCTTAAAATAAAATCGGGGTCTTTTGTTGGATCAACAACAATTGATTTAAAATTGTAGTTAAACGTGCCTTCAACATTTGGCTGGTCTGTTGTAGGTTTGGTGTAGTTAACCCTGGCATAATAATTCACAGGGCCATCAAAAGAGTATTGGGCGTGTTCAACACCCGGATTAAGGCTTCTGAGTATCAGGTTTTCACCCATTTTTAAAACCATTGTAAAACCGCTGCCTGCCATAGTCATATTTAAACTATCATTAGCGGTAACCCCTGAAGGTACTCCATTGGTACAGGTAAGCTCATATTTAACCTTAGCCCAGATATCTATTTTTGAGGTATCGCTTTGATCTAAATTAAATGCTATCGTAGTATCCATTTTGGCGCCGCACTGTGGCTGAGGGTCAACAGATTGTACTTTGATCTTACCTTTTTTGTTCAGGGATAGATCGGTTGGCATACTTAAACCGCTCTTAAAATCAAACCCGCCGTTTTCGGGGTTAAAAATGCCAACAAGGCTTTGCGCAATTTGCACACTCGCTTCTTTTTTACTTACTGTACTTTGATTGTTAGGCGCCATGTTAAGCTTATGGCACGAAGTGTAAATGGCAGTAATACCGGCAAGCAGCAATACTATAATTTTGTACTTGTGTTTCATGTTTAGGATTTTAATTCCGCGCAAAGTTAACTTATTATCAATTAATTAAAGAAATTTTGAAAATATTTAGGAGCAGAATGCTATAATATTGTTCATACCCATTTTGAACGATGAATAAGGGCAAAAGGTTAGCCAATGTGTCGCCCACGGTTAGGAGACTCGGTTGGAGCCTGCCATTCTTTAAAGTTTCTATAACTTATCAGAGCTCTCTGAGGCCGAATGGCAGGCCGGCCTGTTTAGAGCGCCTGAGTCCCCCCTCCCGCCGCGTATTACAAACCATGAGACTGGTTCGATCACTACCCAAGAAATGAAACAACAATTATAATTTCACTTCAATCTCTCCGCTTTTATTCTCTATTATTTCTTCCTGAAGCTTAACCCCATCAAAACCATGCAAAACAAATTTCAGCTGCATAAACCTCGATTTAGATGAGCCTTCAACTGATGATAAACTGAGGCTCTTTTCTATGGGATTGAAACTGATAACACGTTTATAATAAATACCCTGCTCATAATCATATGATACGCCATCATCTTCGTAATAAATAAAACTATTTGCTTCCCTGCCGTTCCATACGTGTACCTGCAATATACCGTCGCCTTTTTCATTGGTGCTTTGTACAACACTTTGCATAGGGATAATGCCGCCTGCCTTTACAAATACCGGCAGATCGGTTAATGGCGCCTGAACATTAACAATCTGTTCTCCCTCATAAAACTTATCGCTGCTTAACCTATACCACGAGCCTCGGGGCAGGTAAACATCTTCGGTTAGTTTAGTGCTTTCAACAGGAGCAACCAGCATCGCGTCGCCAAACATAAATTCATTTTGAAAGCGCTCATCAAAAACATTCCCGTCAAAACTGTGCTCAATAGCTAATGTACGGCTTACCGGCAGGCCGGTTTGGGTTGATTGATAAAAGCTGCTGTACAGGTAGGGCAGGAGTTTGTACCGTTGTTCAATGTCCTTCTTAATGGTCTGTTCATTATTTTTACCCCATTCCCATGGTTCGCGCATTTTACTACCTTGTATGGCATGATTGCGGAACATTGGGGTATATGCACCCAGGGAGTTCCAACGTACCATGAGCTCAGGCGTAGGATTGCCGCTGAAGCCGCCGATATCCACCCCGATAAAACTCATACCTGTAATGCCCAAACTATTTACCAGTCGTTGTCCTAAAAGCATATGGGCATCGGTGCCGGTGTTGTCGCCCGTCCACACGGCCGAATAGCGCTGCGTGCCCGAATAGGCTGCCCGGGTAAGTACAAACGGTCGTTTGTTTCCCATGATCTTTCTTGTGCCATCATAAGTGGCGCGGGCCATTTGCATGCCATAGGCATTACGCACTTCCGGCATAAACTTATCTCCAAATTTTACTATCCAGGGGATATTTTGCCCCCAGGCGGCAGGCTCGTTCATATCATTCCAGAAACCTTCAACGCCGGGTTGGGTAAGAGCGGTGAAGGCTGCTCCCCACCATTCGCGTACCTCTCCCCTGAAAAAATCCGGAAAGTGACAGCGGCCCGGCCACACATAGCCGGTATAATTTTCGCCGTCGGGATATTTGGCAAAATAATCCTGCTCAATACCCTCATCGTATTCCTTATAACCTTCTTCTACCTTAATTCCCGGATCAACAATGGTAACCAGCCTAAAGTCCATCGCCTTTAGTTTATCGAGCATTTGCTTGGGTTTAGGGAAAGTTTTTTTGTTCCAGGTGAAGATCTTGAAATCGTCCATATAGTCGATATCGCAGTACATTACATCGGCAGGGATCTGTTTTTTGCGGAAGGTTTGGGCGATGTTCAATACTTCATCGGCGCTCATATAACTCCATCGGCATTGCTGATAGCCCAGGCTCCAGAGCGGCGGCATTTCCATCCTGCCGGTAAGCCCGGTATAATCTTCAATTATTTTCGCAACACCTTGTGCCCCGAAAAAGTAGTAATTCAAATCGCCGCCATCTGCCCCGAACCAGCTTGTTTCCTCATCTGTGGATGCACCAAAGTCGAAGTAGCTTTTATGGGTATTGTCAAGAAACAAACCGTAAGTTAACCCGCTGTGCAATCCTATAAAAAAAGGAAAGGTTTTATACAGCGGATCGGATTCGGGCGTGTGGTTTGGCGCATCGGTATTCCAGTTTACGTAGGCCGCGCTACGCCTGTCGAGGTTACCGGTTTTTTCGCCCAGGCCAATAAACTGTTCACCCTCAAACAACCGGCGATAACAGGTCACCCGTTCGCCCTGCCAGTTTGTACCAAAGCGGGCGTCATCTTCACTCAGCGAGCTACCTGCAGCCGTGAAAAAGTTGAACCTTAAAGGCGATTTCTGAATACTGAGCTTCAAGGCTGGTGTAGTAATATCAATATTGGCCGATGACTCATCAAAATCGAAATCGGCCAGCGGCTGCCTGATTACCGCAAAGGAAGGATCATCCGGGTTGAAATTTTTACTGATGCTTACCCTGATAATTGTAGGGCTATAGATATAAACCCTTGCTTCGGCTTCGGCGGTTTTAATTGTTAAAATACCATCCTGTTGTTTAAAGCCCTGTACGTTACCTGCAATTTCTAAATTCATGCCTGTGGGGTACCCGGAATAGATAAAGGTACTTAAAGGCAACGTTGTTTGGTTAGGTTGGTTTTGTTAAATGTAGATTTTGAAAACGTTGCATGGATTTTTCTATTTCATCCCCGAAAACGACCAACCCGCTTTCCTGCCCGATCAACACCCTTTAATTTTCGACCAACTTGTAAAATACTGATAATTAGTGCGTTTTTGGTGTTTGCCGAATGCTTTTGGGTATTGGTCTATATCTTTTCGGTGCTGGTATAACACTTTTTAGCACTTAAAATTAATGTTGTTCATTTGATCATTGAAAATAACAAACACAAAATATTTAACATACTTAAAAGCTCAAAATCATGAAAACTTCAATAAAATTATCAGCACTATTCTTCTTATTAAGCGCAGGTGTATTTGCTACTACAGCAGCTAAAGCCGCCGATGTAACTCCTAAAGCTAAAGAGGTTGTTACCTTTAAAGCCCTTGACCACGACCGCGGTGTTAAGTTAACGCTCGCAAAATCAGAAAACGGCCGTTCATTCGTACGCGTTTACAGCAAACAAAATGAACTTTTGCTGAAAGACGTTGTATCAACCAAAACCGATGTTGAAAGGGGTTATGTTTTAACCAACCTTGAAGATGGTGATTACATTATGGAAGTTAAAACCAATAACCAGGTGGTTAAGAAAACCCTGCACGTTTATGAAGACGGTGATCAAAAAACATTCTTTATTTACCAGGACTAATTTAGGAAGCCATATCAAACAGAAAGCTCCCGTTCCAACCGAACGGGAGCTTTTTGTTTGAAGGAGCAAATATTAATTAGTCCCAAAGTTTTTCGGGGTAAACGCCACCTGTTACCAGGTCGGAGATACATTTTTGCACTATTGGCTTATCTTCTTTGTAAGTAACTCCAAACCATTTTGCACCGGTTGGGATCACCTTAAAAGAGGCTGTACCATTTTTGATCAGCTTATCGGCAACCAGGGGAATAAAGAACTCCGATTTCGGGTTGTTTTCGTTAGCAGCAACAAACTCCTTGAACATATCTTCACTTTGCTTGAAAATAGCCGGTGTAAATCCCCAGAAATTCATCGATACACGTGTTTCATTATCAAGCGGATGTTCGCCGGTTGCGTCTTTATAAGCTACGCTGCCGTCCTCTTTAAAATAAACTTCAGTACGTTCGTTAATTTCAACCATGTTACCATTATCATCAACGCTGCAAACACCACGCGATACTGAGCCATAGTCAGATAATGTACGGTCAATCTGGTATCCGATTATTGAATACTGGTCGTCTTTAACGTCGGTGGTTAAAAATTTAGCCATTTTTTCAAATGAATCATAGCCGTAAAAGTCATCAGCATTAATCACACAAAAAGGCTCGTTGATCTGGTTGCGGGCCGCTAACACGGCATGGGCTGTTCCCCATGGTTTGGCACGTTCAATCTCTTTATCAATACCAAATGGCTTAAGATCAAAGCTTTGATATACATAGTCTGTTTCAATGCGGCCGGCAAGCTTAGGCTCAAAAATCGCCTTGAAGTTTTCGGCAAACTCTTCGCGTATAATAAAACTCACCTTGCCAAAGCCCGCTTTTATAGCATCATATATTGAGTAATCAATAATTGTTTCGCCGTTGGGGCCAAAGCCGTCAACTTGTTTCATACTGCCATAACGGCTGGCCATCCCTGCGGCCAATATCAGTAAGGTTGGTTTCATAGATAGTATCGGGGGTATTTGTTAAAAGCTATTTTATAATTAATGTTAATAAGGAATGGATTTTTGCCCTTATTGTTTTACAAATTGTACTTTTTGTTATTTGATGTACCTAAAGTCCTGGCCGGCCTGGATATTCAGCAGCGACTCGTATATCAAACGGATTACGTTATCAACATCTTCTTTGTGGATCATCTCGACCGTGGTATGCATATACCGTAAAGGTAATGAGATTAATGCCGATGGCACGCCGTCATTTGAGTAAGCAAAAGCATCGGTATCGGTCCCTGTTGACCGTGATGATGCCTGACGCTGGAACGGTATGCCCGCTTTTTGAGCACTTTCAATAAGCAGCTTATTCAGGTTGTTTTGTACTGCCGGAGCATATGATACAACAGGGCCTTTACCGCAGGCTAAGTCGCCCTGGGTAATTTTGTTGATCATTGGTGTTTGGGTATCATGCGTAACATCGGTAACAATAGCCACATTGGGTTTAATTTTATGCGCTATCATTTCGGCACCGCGTAAACCTATCTCCTCCTGTACCGCGTTAACTATATATAAACCGAAAGGAAGTTTTACATTGTTTTCTTTAAGTAAACGGGCAACCTCGGCAATCATGAACCCGCCTGCACGGTTATCAAGCGCACGGCCAACATAGTAGCGGTCGTTAAGCACCATAAATTCATCTTCGTAAGTGATAACACAACCTACGTGGATACCCAGTTTTTCAACTTCTTCTTTTGAGGTGCAACCGCAATCTAAAAAGATATTTTTAAGGGTAGGCGCTTCTTCTTTATCGCCGCCCAGGCGGGTGTGGATAGCAGGCCAGCCGAAAACAGCTTTAACCACGCCATTATCGGTATGGATATTTACACGTTTTGAAGGTGCTATCTGATGATCGGAGCCGCCATTGCGGATAACATATATTAAACCATCGTTAGTGATGTAATTCACAAACCATGAAATCTCATCTGCATGAGCTTCAATAACTACTTTGTAATCGGCTTTAGGATTGATGATGCCAACCGCGGTGCCGTAATTATCAACATAATGGGTGTCAATATAGGGCTTCAGGTATTCGAGCCAAAGCTCCTGGCCTTTCCATTCAAAACCTGTAGGTGAGGGGTTGTTGATATATTTTTCAAAAAAAGCGAGTGAAGTTTCGTTTACAACAGACGTATGCTGTGGGGCGTCAGATTTCTTTTTGGCCATATTGAATTAATGTTTTCAATCTAAATGTAGTAATACAGCAAATATAATAAAGCTCATGACATTGCACTAAAATTAAGCCGCATATAAGCAGTAAATCAATTATATAAAATCAATATTAAACGTTTTTGAAAATATTTAGTCACAATGAGGGCGCTGGTTTGTTTTGATACAAAAATGACCGGCTATTTCATGAAGCATTCATGCTTATGTTATACCTTTCCGCGATATTTAATTTTTAATAAGGTGAAACTATTCAGGCTAACTTGTATCTTATTTGCAGCATGTTTTTTAGCAGCATGCAGCGTACCTCAATATGTAAATGTTCCGGTTGATTACGCGCCGAAGCTGAATTTTAACAGGGCAAAAACAACTATCGTGGTTATTAACCACTACATGCCCGATTCAACCCGTAACCGCAATAAACGCGTATTGACTACATTTAAAGCCGCCGCTTATACCGCTATAAACCATGCAGCGGTACAGCTGCATGCGCTGCCCGGTGTAAAAGTTGTACAACTGGTTGATTCGGTTAACTTTACCGCCAATACCGATTCGGTGAAATTTCTGGCAAAAAAATACAACGCTTCTTATGTGCTCGCGTTTGAGGATTTTAAAGGCGAAACCAAATTGCAGCAGGATTATTATAACGGCGTACCGTCGGTTTACCGGGTATCGGTGGTTAAAACCAGCTTTACTCTTTATGAAGCCAATGGCATCTACTTTAAAAAGCTAAACGGCGAGGCTGAAATAAATGACAATAATCCTTATGGTAATGCATCCAGCTTACTTGCCCATGGCGGTCCTTTATTTGATGCTATCCGTAATTCGGCATTGGATGCCCTAAAGGATTACCTGCCTTACACCGATTATCATGACAGGCCCCTGTATACCAATGGCGACCAGCTAAGCAACTCGGTAGAACTGATCAAAGCCGGAAAATTTGATCAGGCTTTCAAGGTACTAAACCCGCTTATTGACGGGCCCGACCTGAAGCTTGCCAGCCGTGCAGCTTACAACCTTGCGGTGGTTTATGAGGCGCAGGGCGATATCGAGGCCGCACTTGAGGTGGCTAAGACCTCGAACCAGAAACAGCCCAATGATTTTGCCAAAGCTATTATTGTTGATTTGATGAAAGAGTAATTATAAAGCGGAAAGCAAAATGCACAAAGCCTAAAACAGTTGTGCGCTCGATAGCTTACCACTCTTGTTATTGCTGGCCTGGAGAAGGAATAAGTTTTTTTTCGAGGATCTCATAGTCGAAGCCGTTTTTTGAAAAAAGCTTGCCGGTATGTGTGAAGCCATGTTTTAAATAGAAACCAATGGCCGATACCCTGGCATTGCACCATAATAACGCGCCTCCATTGGTAAGGGCAAAATCGGTTATATGCTCCAACATTGCTTTACCGATGCCCATTTTTTGAACTGTTTCATCAACAGCAAATTTGCGAAACTGCCATTCGGTGCCTTTATTAAAAAGGGATACTACCGCTATGATATGATTATCTTTAAAAGCAGCAAAGTGATAGCCGTGGTTATCCTCTTCCATCTCCATTTCATAAAGTTTGCTTTCGGGATATAAGATACGTTGCCTTAACCGCCAGGTAAGCTCCGGACGGATTTGTTCGATAGAGATGTTTTTCATTGCGGATTTCGGATGTTCGATTTCGGAATTAGAAACGCAAAGGTAAACAAATCCGACTTTCTATTGCCGAAGGCACAAGTAATCACGGCACCGGCAGCCGCACAATACTTGCGCCCGTAAACAGCCAGAAAAGGCAATTATGACATCTACAATAAAAAAGAAAATAAATCCGAAATCGAACATCCGAATTCCCAAATCTACAGTGGAATATTCCCGTGCTTCTTCCTCGGGTTATGCACTACTTTATTTTCCAGCATTTTAAATGCCTGGATCAGTTTAATGCGCGTTTCGGCGGGTTCAATAACTTCATCGATAAAACCGCGTTCGGCAGCACGGTAGGGATTGGCAAAGGTATCTGAATATAATTGTTCCATCTCCAGCCATTTGGCTTCATGGTCTTCGGCCTTCGTGATCTCGCGTTTAAAAATGATTTCGGCGGCCCCTTTGGCGCCCATTACCGCAATTTCGGCCGATGGCCAGGCGAAGTTCATATCGGCACCAATATGTTTGGAGTTCATCACATCATAAGCACCACCATAAGCCTTGCGCGTAATTACAGTAACACGCGGAACGGTGGCTTCACAAAAAGCATATAATAGTTTAGCGCCATTGGTGATAATAGCATTCCATTCCTGGTCGGTACCGGGCAAAAAGCCGGGAACATCTTCAAACACCAGCAGCGGAATGTTGAAGGAATCGCAAAAGCGCACAAAACGGGCAGCCTTGGTTGATGAATGGATATCCAATACCCCGGCCAAAAAAGCGGGCTGATTAGCCACTATGCCAATACTGCGGCCTGCCAGACGCGCGAAGCCCACCACAATGTTTTCGGCAAAATCTTTATGCACTTCCAAAAACGAAGCTTTATCGATGATATGATCAATAACCTCACGGATATCATAGGGTTGTGAGGCTATTGATGGCAGGATGGCGTTTAGCTCAGGCCTAAGCTCGTCGCCGTTTTCGTAGGGAGCGGCAGGAGCTTTATCCTCACAATTTTGAGGCATATAGCTCAGCAGGCTTTTGATATGCTGAATGGCGGCTATTTCATTAGCACAGGCAAAATGAGTAACGCCCGATTTGCTGGCGTGGGTGTTGGCGCCGCCCAGTTCTTCGGAGGTTACCACTTCATGCGTAACCGTTTTTACTACGTTGGGTCCGGTAACAAACATGTATGAGGTATGCTCAACCATTAAAATAAAATCGGTAATGGCGGGCGAGTAAACAGCACCACCTGCGCATGGCCCCATAATAGCCGAGATTTGCGGGATAACACCCGATGCCATGGTATTGCGGTAAAAAATATCGGCATAACCGCCAAGGGATACCACACCTTCCTGGATGCGCGCACCGCCCGAGTCATTAAGACCGATAAGGGGAGCGCCATTCTTTAGGGCGAGATCCATGATCTTGCAGATCTTTTCGGCATGGGTTTCGGAAAGCGAGCCGCCAAACACTGTAAAATCCTGGGAAAATACGTAGGTTAGCCGTCCGTTTATGGTGCCATAACCTGTAACAACACCGTCGCCGGGATATTTTTCTTTCTCCATACCAAAATCAATGGAGCGATGGGTAACCAGCATGCCTATCTCCTGGAACGAGCCTTCATCCAATAAAAAATGCAAACGTTCACGTGCCGTTAATTTTCCTTTTTTATGCTGACTTTCAATACGTACCGGGCCTCCGCCCTGCATGGCTTCATGACGTTTTAGCCTTAACAGATCAAGCTTTTTATCCACAATTCAGGTTGTTAGTAATTGTCTAAAAATAGTAATTATATTGTAAGAATAGCTTTTGCTTACTTATTCTGGTGGTTTAATAACGGATTTTTATATATTTGTGTTGATGAAGATCAGGAATAATAAAATATGGGTAGTGGCGCTGTTCATGACCGTCTTTGTAATAAAGATGGGCATTTCGCTTGCACCTGTTTTTTTATATCTTGATAATAAAACGGTAAGTGCGGTGATCCTTCAGTTGGAGCAGGAAAGCAAAACTGAAAAAGACAGCCCCGAAAAAGACCTTGTGAAGGAGAAAAAAATCTTCGATGAGTATGACCTTCATACCATAAACTTCATCACATTTATTGCCGAAACCAAAGTTCTCCATAACCAGGAAAACGCCTTATATAAGCAGGTATATCACCCTGTGGTCCCCACGCCGCCGCCCAACGTTTAAAATGATTAACCGGATACTTCCCTATCCGGATAGCAATGCTATTTAATTCATTTTAAAGTTTTACTCAATTTTTCATTCTTATGCAAATCAAGCAAGGTGAGGCTGCTATGGGCAATCTCAACCTAAAAAAATATTTTCTGCCCAAAAATTTAAAAAGGGATATTCCTTCAAGTGTCGTTGTTTTCCTGGTGGCTTTGCCGCTATGTTTAGGTATAGCGCTGGCATCAGGAGCGCCGCTCTTCGCAGGCGTATTAACAGGCATTATTGGCGGTATAGTAGTAGGTACGCTTAGCGGCTCGCAACTGAGTGTGGCCGGTCCTGCGGCCGGTTTAACGGTAATTGTACTTAATGCCATTACTACACTTGGCGCTTACGAAACCTTTTTAATGGCCCTGGTACTGGCGGGTGTCTTCCAGATCATACTTGGAATTGTTAAAGCCGGCACCATTGCCAATTACTTCCCGTCATCGGTTATTGAGGGGATGCTGGCAGCGATAGGTATTATTTTGATCATGAAGCAGTTTCCGCACGCGGTTGGCTATGATGCCGATTTTGAGGGAGATGAGGGCTTCAGCCAGATTGATGAACACAATACCTTTTCAGGTATAACGAGGGCTTTTGCCCGGATCAATTATGGCGCGGTGATCATCAGCGTGGTATCCCTGGCATTCATGATTTACTGGCCTAAGTTTAAAAAGCTGGCTGTTGTTCCGGCGCCATTGCTGGTGGTGCTGGCCGGGATAGGTTTAAGCCTGGCCTTTAACGGCACAAGCTTCGCCTTGCTTGATAAGCAGTTTGTACGCATACCGCTGGTGAACAGCAGTGCCGAATTTTTTGCGCTGTTTAAATCGGCAGATTTTAGCCAGATAGGCAACAAGCAGGTTTGGATAACGGCCTTCACCATTGCGGTGGTTGCCAGTTTAGAAACGCTGCTGAGCCTGGAGGCTGTAGATAAAATAGATCCTATCAAACGTATCTCGCCCACCAACCGCGAACTGCTTGCCCAGGGAACGGCCAATATCGTTAGCGGTATGCTTGGCGGCTTACCCATGACGGCAGTAATTGTGCGTTCGTCGGCAAACGTAAATGCCGGTGCCCGCACTAAAGTGAGCGCCATACTGCATGGTATATTGTTATTGGTTGCTTTACTGGCGATACCGTCTTTAATTAACCATATCCCGCTGTCGTGTTTGGCAGCGATCCTGCTGATGACTGGGTATAAACTGGCTCGTATAAGCCTTTTCAAGCACATGTGGCACCAGGGCTTGAGCCAGTTTATCCCTTTCGTAGTTACCATTGTAGCCGTTGTTATGACCGATCTGCTTATTGGTGTGGGCATAGGCATGCTGGTGGGGATCTTTTATATTCTGCGTACCAACCTGCGAAATCCTTATTTCTATCATCTGGAAAAGAACGGCAGCAAAAAAGTTATCAGGATTAAGCTGGCCGAGGAAGTATCCTTCCTGAACAAGGCTGCCATACAGGTAACGCTTACCAGCTTACCGCAAGGCGCCGAAGTGGTGATCGACGGATCAAACTCAAGGTACATCGATCCGGATGTGCTGGAGATCATCCACAATTACAAGCACAATGCCTATACCAAGGGCATTATAGTGCAACTGAACGAAGTAAAGGACAAGTACGATGTACCTCCTTTAAAAGAACTGGTTTATAACCCTAACTAAAAAATCGAAAAACAATGTCAACACAAGAAAAAACAAACGGCAAAGCCGTAATAGATACAAACAATATTAAACTGGCCCAATCAAGCAGTTACAGTACTTTAATTAAAAACAACGCCGCCTGGGTTGAGCGTAAACTTGCCGAGGATGGTGAGTACTTTAAGAACCTGGCCAAAGGGCAGAGCCCGGAAGTACTGTGGATAGGCTGCTCAGACAGTCGTGTACCGGCTAACGAAGTAACCGGAACCAAACCCGGCGAAGTATTTGTGCACCGCAATATTGCCAACGTATGCGTACACTCAGACATGAACATGCTGAGCGTGCTTGACTATGCCGTTAACGTACTAAAAGTAAAACACGTTATTGTTGCCGGGCACTACGGTTGCGGCGGTGTTGCCGCCGCTATGAGCAGCAAACAATTTGGCTTAATTGACAACTGGCTGCGCCATATTAAGGATGTGTACCGTTTGCATAGCCATGAACTCGACCGTATAACCGACGAGACTACCAAAGTTAACCGCCTGGTTGAGCTTAACGTTACCGAGCAGGTATATAACCTGTGTAAAACCACCATTATCCAAAACGCGTGGAAAGAACGTCATGACCTTGAAGTACACGGTTGGGTAATTGACCTGGGCAGCGGCCTGGTTAAAGATCTGAAAGTTAGCAGCAGCAGCCCGCATAATTTAGGCTACGTATACGAGCTTGACGTTGAAGCTGTAGCTGCACACTAAAATATAATTTGATCAGTGCTTCCGACGCTGTAAGGGGCGTAGGGAGGTTTGATTGTTAAGTTGATCCCGGCTCTTAGGAAGTGGCCGGGATTTTTTTTAGCCCCAACCCAAACCCTCCCCGGAAGGGAGGGCTTAAAATTAAAAATCCCCCTTCCGGGGGAGATTTAGAGGGGGCTTATTAAAATATTACCCCTTGCATCAAACAAGCTTATGTAAACTTGGTTAAGGTTTTGTAAATTGTAACTGAACCCCTGCCGTGAAATATCTATGCTTAAAGCTGTAAAAGAACAACGTACCCTTAAAGAAAACCTGATGCTGGCCTCATCAACGGCATTTGTAGCAGGCGTTACCAATGTGGCCGGCATGCTGGCTTTTTTGGCTTTTACCTCAAATATTACCGGGCATGTGGCTAACCTTGCCAAACACATTATTGAACAAAACTACCGCCAGATGATCATCTTTTTAGTTTGGCTGCTGATGTTCTTTGCAGGGGCTTTTGTATCCAGTTTCATTGTACGCTCATTTGATGATAAAAGCAGGTGGCGGGCAAACTCCACCCCAATGGTAATTGAAGCTATGATTTTACTGGGAGTTGCCATTTACGGGCATAATTTTTACCGGGAAACACAGATGGAGCGCGAAATTGTGATCAGCGCTATTTTGTTTTCGATGGGATTGCAGAATAGCCTGGTTTCCAATATCTCGGGCGGCCTGATCAAATCGAGTCATTTAACCGGTTTATTTACTGATCTGGGCAGTGAGGTGGCCGAATGGTTTCATCCCCGCACAGAAAATACCGAAACGGCAGGTAATAAAATATTGATCAGGTTTACAGTGCTTGGCTTTTACCTGTTTGGTGCACTGGCAGGCGGATACTTTTTTAACCTGTATGAGTTTGCCATATTTTATTTTATCCCTGTTATTTTGCTCACCATCATGTATTATGACGTTTCGCCGCTTGCTTTACATAAACTTAGCCGTATGTTTGCATCGGGCAGAAAACGTCAAACCGCATCTTAAAACATCAATCTCAAAAATATATGTGCGCTCAAATTCATGATACCAGTCATATCACCTATGAAGGCTTACTGGAAGGGAACAAAAAATTTATTGAAGGTGCTTTAGCCGAAGACCCTCAATATTTTGATAAGCTGGCTAACGGGCAAAAGCCCCCTATACTTTGGATAGGCTGCGCCGACAGCCGCGTACCTGCCAACCAGATCACCAATACCGCCCCGGGTGAGATCTTTGTGCACCGCAACATTGCCAACATGGTTATCCACTCAGACATGAACATGCTGAGTGTGCTTGACTATGCCGTGAACGTATTAAAAGTAAAACACGTAATTGTTACCGGCCACTACGGCTGCGGTGGTGTTAATGCCGCTATGAGTAACAACCAGTTCGGCCTGATTGATAACTGGCTGCGCCACATTAAAGACGTTTACCGTTTACATGCCGATGAGCTTGACGCCATTGAGAACGAAACAGAACGCAGTAACCGCCTGGTTGAACTGAATGTGATAGAAAACGTGAACAACCTTTGCAAAACATCTATCGTGCAAAATGCCTGGAAAAACGGCCAGGAACTTTCGGTACACGGCTGGGTTTACAGCCTCAGCACCGGCCTTATCAACGATATGAAAGTAAGCACATCCAGCAACGAAAATATGGATGCTGTGTTTAAATTCAAGTGAGAATAGAAGCAAGAGGTCAAGAGTCAGGAATCGAGAATATAGATTCAAGAAGTCAAGAGTCAGGAATCAAGATTAGAAGATTCAACAACTTATAAGAAAACAAGAAAGAGTCGAAAAATCGGGTTTTAACATTTCCGATCTTCGACTCTTTTTATTTCTAAGCTATGACCTAAAGATTCTTAAACCAGCTTCTTCTTGTCTCTTGAATCTTGGTTTCTTGACTCTCTTCTCAACTACACTTCCTTAGCCAAAAACGGATACCTGTAATCTTTTGGCGGATCAAAGGTTTCTTTGATGGTGCGTGGCGATACCCAGCGAAGCAAGTTAATCATTGAACCGGCTTTATCATTAGTGCCCGACCCTCTTGCGCCGCCAAATGGCTGCTGACCAACTACCGCGCCTGTAGGTTTATCATTAATGTAGAAGTTACCTGCCGCGTTGCGTAAACGGGTGGTAGCTTTTTCAATAGCATACCTATCCTGCGAGATGATTGAGCCTGTAAGCGCGTATATGGAAGTTTTATCTACCACCTCAAGGATCTCATCAAATTTATCATCTTCGTAAACATATACGGTTAGTACCGGGCCAAAAAGCTCCTCGCACATGGTTACGTAATATGGGTCTTCAACTTTTAGCACAGTTGGCTCAATGAACCAGCCTTTGCTTTTATCGTAGTTACCGCCGGCAACAATTTCAACGCCCTCATCGGTTTTAGCAGCGTCGATGTATTTGGCCAGTTTGTCAAACGACAATTCGGTGATCACGGCATTGATGAAGTTTTCAAAATCTTCTACCGGGCCAATTTTAAACGAAGTAATGTCGCGCTGCATGTTTGCTTTTACCGCAGGCCACAATGAAGCCGGGATATAAGCCCTTGAAGCAGCCGAACATTTTTGTCCCTGGTATTCAAAAGCGCCGCGAACAAGGGCAGTGCTTACCACATCGGCGTTGGCGCTCGGGTGGGCAAGTACGAAGTCTTTACCGCCGGTTTCGCCCACAATGCGCGGATAGGTTTTGTATTTGTGGATATTGGTACCGATAGTTTGCCAGATGTTCTGGAATACTTTGGTTGAACCGGTAAAGTGGATTCCTGCAAAATCAGGGTGGTTAAAGATCACCTCGCCTGCAACAGGGCCATCAACGTAGATCAGGTTGATAACGCCATCAGGTACGCCGGCTTCTTTAAAAATCTTCATGATCACGTTAGCAGCGTAGATTTGCGTATAAGCAGGTTTCCAAACCACTACATTGCCCATCATGGCTGCAGATGCAGGCAGGTTCCCGGCAATAGCCGTGAAGTTGAATGGTGTAAGCGCGAACACAAATCCTTCAAGCGGGCGTTGTTCTACACGGTTCCAAACACCTTTGCCCGATACCGGCGGCTGTTGTTTGTAGATCTCGGTCATGTACTCCACGTTGAAACGCAGGAAGTCGATCAACTCACAAGCCGAATCGATCTCGGCCTGGTAAGCGTTCTTTGACTGACCAAGCATGGTGGCTGCGTTGATTTCGGCACGGTATGGGCCGGCAATCAGTTCGGCAGCTTTCAGGAATATGGCAGCACGTTGTTCCCAGGCCAGGTTTTCCCAGTCGGCTTTGGCTGCAAGGGCAGCGTCAATAGCGGCTGTGACATGGCTTGCATCACCTTCGCTGAAGGTTGCCAGTAAATGTTTATGATCATGCGGCGGACGGATTTCCAACTTGGTGTTGGTACGTACTTCCTTGCCGCCAATGTACATAGGTATATCTAAT
Organism: Mucilaginibacter sp. SG538B; assembly: GCF_013376065.1. NCBI lineage: Bacteria > Pseudomonadati > Bacteroidota > Sphingobacteriia > Sphingobacteriales > Sphingobacteriaceae > Mucilaginibacter > Mucilaginibacter sp. SG538B. The sequence continues at coordinate 23,870 of NZ_JABMJI010000001.1, read as the reverse complement.
TGTTGGGCACGACCGGCTTCTAAAGCTGCCTTAAGCGCCACACGCTCCAAACTCCGCGGACCGTAATTTAAAACGGGCTCATTTACCGGTGCTGGAACATTAAAAAATCCTTTAAGCATAGATGATAATTTATGTTGCCGCAAAGATAGGAATTTTGCAGGGGAAGGTTGGGTAGGCGAATGTCAAAGGGAGGTTTATTTACATGAATTATTTAGTATTTATTGTTTGCTCATTTGAAGATTAAATTTCTTATCGTTGTATTATTTTATTCATTGAAAATAAGGGGATAACTTAATTAGCCAGAGAACATAAATATCTGAATGAATTTTAGTAAAAATAGAGTTATAGCGTCTTCAGTTCTTATAATTGGATCAGTTATAGTTTATATTATTTATTATAATCTTAAAGACGAACTTAAAAACATTGTAAACTTTTTTACCTTGTACGGTACATTTGGATCTTTATATGGATTATGTTTAGCCTATTTGCAAATTCAAAGCATAAAAGAAACAAGTGAAAAGACGAGATTAGCTGTAGATAGTTCACTGGTGAGAATAAATCAGGTATTATCGATATCGGAAATAGCTCGCTCCTTAAAGATTATTCAAGAAATTCAAACATCAATACTACATGATAAAAGCGAATTGGCGCTTTTAAGAATGAAAGACCTAAAACAAATTCTGATTCAAGTTAAATACAATGGTGATTTGCAAGATTATACCAATAGTGGGGCATACAATCAGCATATAACTGATATAAGTATTGATATAAATAACATCAATGATTCGCTTTTGAAGAAAAAGACAGGTGTTAATTTTTCTAAGGTTAACCAGAATCTCGAACAACTCGCAACGGTATTAACTGAATTTGAAAACAAATTAAAATTTGAAAGACATGACTGATGAATTTAAATTGTTAATAGAAAAACTTATAAAAAAGACATCTGCCAAGCAAGCTATATGGTCAAAAACAAGTCGAGATAATGAATATAAGTTAGAATTGCAAAAAGGTGCAATCACCGTAGATAATTGGGATAATGGCAATGGGGTGGATTTGGTCGATATAACTATTCTAAATGAATATGGCGATACGGTAGATAGGGTATATTTTGATGGTAGTGATGAAGATGATTATACGCTCTTAATAGAATTGCATACTTTGGCAAAGCGCGCTTTTTATAAGGTTGAAGAAACGATAAAAGGTATTGTATCTGAATTAGATAGTGAAAAGACTGTTGGGAAAGAAAGGCGAATAGACGACAGTTTAGATTTTTAATTTCATAATCTAATTCTTGGAAATCTATGTGTCTGTTAAGATAGATTATAACTTGCTTGAATAAGTTTTTCATTACAGTTAATATTGGTTGTTGTATTTGTGCAGCTCACCCCAATCGATCAATTCCACCTCACCAAAGATGAACCTAACCGAAGCTGCCTGTTAGCCCTGTGCGATATTATCCTGGCACAGGATCCCGATATCACCGCGGAATGGAAATTATAAAGGGTTGTAATTAACAAAATAATGATTTATCGATTGAGCGGAGCAAGGTTGCGCGTGAGGTTGAAACAGAAATCTTGTACGCCATGCAAATCCGGTAGGCATGGTGGTTGATTATCTTTATTTAATTTAAAGAGACCGGAAACCATCCTATTCCCTTTAACCTTTTACATTTGCCCCCATGCAATCCCTACTCTTCGAAGATCAAACTTTTACCAAAATAACCGCCGGCCAGCTCACCGGCACCACTTACGAAAACTGCAAATTCATCAACTGCGATTTTTCCCACGCCCGGTTTGCGGGGATCACTTTTGTTGATTGCCTGTTTGATACCTGCAACCTGCTCCTTGCCGAATTAGGCAATACCGGTTTGCAGAACATCCGCTTTAAGCACTGCAAAATAAGCGGAGTAAATTTTGGCAAGGTTAACGACTTTTTGTTCGAAGTGCATTTTGAGGATTGCATTTTAGACAATGCCGTGTTTTACAAAAAGAAGAATAAGAAGGCAACCTACACCGATTGCTCCATGATGGAAACCGACTTGACCGAGGCCGACCTGAGCGATTGTAAATTCATTAACTGTAACCTTAAAAACGCTTTCTTCAGTCGTACCATCCTTAAAAACGCCGACCTGAGCACATCCTATAACTTCATCATCGACCCGGATGATAACGTCATCAAAAAAGCAAAGTTCTCGCTTCATGGCTTACCAGGATTGCTTAACAAATATGATATCCGGATAGGATAATATTTTGGCGACTTATTAGTTAATATCAAAAGCATAAAATTAAGAATCGTCATTGCGAGTAACCATCAGGGAAGCCCTGAAAAAAACCTAATGACATGTAAAATATATTTTAGCGGTGTTGCGCGTGGGCCGCGTTAGGGATTGCAGTGTAAAGCCCGCAGCGTGTAGAGAAGTTGCGGGCAGGAAAAGCGAGGACTTGCAACGGAAAGCCCGGGCCGCAGGCAACGCCCTTGTTACACAACTGATCGAAAAAAAATATACTTAATAATCAATAACTTACAATCACGTCATTATAAGACACGAAGACAACCGAGCGAAGGGAGCTCATTAATACCTATAAAAAACAAATTATAGATATTAATAATCGTGAACTATACAGAGCGGATCTGCTAATCGGGGATTGCTTCGTTCCTCGCAATGACGCGTTTGAAATCTTGAAACTACTTACTGACCACAAACCTTATGCAAAAACTTGTCCTGTTTTTTTCTTTTCTGTTGATTAGCATCGGGGCTTTAGCCCAGGCCGACACTTCTGCGTTTACCAAATTCAATGATTTTAATAACCTGGTTTTAAACGGTGGTGTCAAAAAACCGGAAGCTCAAAAGCAATTTGAAACCCTGTTAAAACGAATTAACATCCTGGAAATGATCCGTGCTGAGCGGATCATTCCAAAAACACAATGGGTATTCCCCTTAAAGGGCTATAAAAGCAGCGCCATTGGTGGTACCCATGGTAATGGTTACTTTGATAAGGGTTATCGTTACCTTGACGGCAATAAACATGGCGCCCATCCTGCTCACGATATTTTTATTAATGATAAAAACCAGGATTGTATCGATGACCGTACCAGTAAGCCTGTTGAGGTAGTTAGTGTAGATGATGGCTGGGTAATAGCCTGTACCAATCAATGGGAACCGAACAGCAATATGCGGGGAGGCAAATTTATCTGGATCTATCATCCGGCAACTCATATTTTTACGTACTATGCGCACAATAACCAGATTTTCGTAAAACCGGGTGACTACGTTACGCAAGGCCAAAAAATAGCCGAAGTAGGCCGCAGCGGCTATAACGCCTACAAAAAACGTTCGCCTACCCACCTGCATTTTTCGGCATTTAAACTGGCAGACGGCATCCCCGTACCTTATAACCCTTATGAACAGCTAAAAAAAGCCAAAACGTTATGAAAATCCTGATCACCTGCCTGCTCCTATTTCTGAATATTAATATTGCTCCTCCGGATAACGTGATTAAAAGATTCGCGGTACCGGCAGGCTATCAGCGTATAGCAGCGTCGCCCGACAGTTTCGGGGCATGGCTGCAGGCTTTACCTTTAAAGCCGGCGGGCACACCAACCAAAACTTATAGAGGCGATATTGCCCGTACCGATGTTTACACCGCTGCGGTTATTGACATGAGCATAGGCAACCAGGACTTACAGCAATGTGCCGATGCGGTGATGCGCCTCCGTGCCGAATACCTTTATCAGCAAAAAAAATACAACGAAATTTCCTTCAACTTTACCAGCGGTTTTAAATGCGACTATGCACATTATGCCAAGGGCTATCGCTACAAAAACGACCATTGGGTATTGAAAGCCAAACCCGATTATTCGTACCCGGCATTTTTAAATTACATGAACCTGGTGTTCAGTTATGCGGGCACCCTGTCCCTGCAAAAAGAATTAAAAACTGTAGCTAACCCCAATGATGTAAAACCAGGTGATGTGTTCATCCGTGGAGGCTCGCCCGGGCATTGTTTTATTGTGCTCGATGTTGTAGAAAATGCCGCTCATCAAAAGCAATTTTTACTGGCGCAGAGTTTTATGCCGGCCCAAAATATCCAGGTGCTAAAATATGATTCACCCTGGTTTGCTATGGACCAGCACAGCGGGATCATGTATGGCGAGCTGATCAGTAAAAACTATCTGAAGCGGTTTTAGATGAAGTGTATAAAAGAGCGTCATTGCGAGGAACGAAGCAATCCCCTATTAGCAGGTCCGCTCTGCATAGTTTGGGATTGCTTCGTTCCTCGCAATGACGTTGCAGTGGATTGGTAGAGGCAGGCTACCTCTTCTGCACCCTATCATAAAACCCGCCGAAGCTGTTCATTTTTACAGCATCCTCATTGAAAAAGTCGCCGGGGAAACCTAATTCAATAGCGCTTACTTCATTCAGCTTTTTGAAATGTTCGGGAGTTAATTTGGTATCGATGGCCTTGAGGTTATCATTTAACTGGTCAATTTTGGTAGCGCCCACAATGGGGATACAGCTAAAATCCCTGTCCATCATCCATTGCAGGGCAACATGACTTTCGGATACCCCTAATTCGGCGGCGATGGCTACAACCGCTTCAGTAATAGTTTTAGCCCTGTCGTTACGGCGGTTACTTTCCGGTTTTACACGTCCCTGTTCGCCGCGCAGGTATTTACCGGTTAAAGCACCACCTGCCAACGGGGCCCATGGGGTAACCGTCATGCCGTAATGTTTTGCCATCGGTATCAGCTCCCGCTCGGCAGTCCGGGCCAGCAGGCTGTACTCCACCTGTAAAGCGATGAACTGGCTCCAGCCCATCAGCCCGGCAAGGGTATTCCCTTTTGATACTACCCATGCGGGCGTATCACTGATAGCGGCATAGGTTACTTTGCCCTGTTTTATCAAGTCGTCTAACCCGCGCAGCACCTCATCAATAGGTGTAATATTATCCCAGATGTGCAGGTACAGCACGTCAATAAAATCAGTTTTGAGGCGTTTAAGGCTTTCTTCCACGCTCCGCATCATGTTTTTGCGGTTATTGCCCGATGCATTGGGATTGGTAGTATTATCTTTTAGGGTGTACTTGGTAGCCAGCACAAAATAATCGCGGTCATGATTACCCAGGTATTCGCCAATGATCTTCTCGCTGGTACCCAGTTTATAAACATTGGCGGTATCAATAAAATTGCCGCCTGCATTGGCAAAGGCATCCATAATGGCAAAGCTGGCATCTTTTTCGGCGCCCCACCCGCCTTCGGTACCGAAGCCCATAGTGCCCAGGCATAATTCAGAAACTTTAAGGCCCGAGCGGCCTAATAATTTGTAGTTCATATATGGTGATGTTTTGTGTAACGTTTTAAAATATGTTATTGGCGAAGCGCGGCAATCTTGTAACCATACATGTACAATTTGCAAGGTGGCTGAGCATAGCTACGCGGTTCCCGCGCTATCGCTTATAATGACGTGATTGTAGTCATTGATATTAAGTGTGTATTTTTAATCATTTTTTATATGTGCGTTGCCTGCGGCCCGGGCTTTCCGTTGCAAGTCCTCGCTTTTCCGGTCCACAATCCCTATACGCGCTGCGGGCTTTACACTGCAATCCCTAACGCTCCCCCGCACAACCCTGTTGGCAATAACATGGTTGGTTTTAAGAATTTATAAAACCATCCGGAAAAATACTTTCCAAACAATCCCTCCTTCAACTTTGTACTATTTAATACATCGCTAATATACCAAATTATGAAAATCATCACCCTCCATACCAATACCGACATCAACCAGTTATACCAGTTACTGCACGAAAAACTTAACCCGCTGTTTCAGGAGCAACGAAAAAGCGAATTAAATTTCACCGTTGAGCGCAAAGGCGGGGCGGTTGAAATTTCGTTGCCTGCTGTTTACGAAGGCGCCCTGTTCAGCATCGCGATTAACGGTAACGAACTTTGGATTACCCGGAATGAACATTATGTTGATGATGTAAATTCGCTCACTGTGGAATCGATATTGAACGATCTATTTAGCAATATTGCAGGTAATTTGGGTACGGATCTGGTGCAGGAAGGATAGTGGGCATAACGCAAAGCAAATTGAAATGAGCCAAATAATTTTTAGCTTTAACAGAAAAACATCCCTATGCCTAAAATTTATAGCCTGCTCATCCTTTTTCTGTTTGCTGCATTTACCACACAGGCACAAAAACTCCCTGAAAAAAACGGCGAACCGGTGATCATTAACCGGGATACCCTGTTTAAATTTTATGCCCCGCAGGGATTGTTTGATCCTAAAGAGCGCGCCGGGATTGTTACCCAACGCATTAAGGCCCTGATGAGCCGGATAGATTTTAACCCGGATTCGTTAACGCTTAAAAACGATACGTCCATATCGGTAATAACCTACAACGGCCAGATGATCATGGGCGTTAATAATACCGATGCCTCTTACTCCGAACTGAACCGGCCGCAGCTGGCAGCAAGCTATCTGTCTATATTAAAAAATAAGCTCGGCAACGTTTTTGAAAGCAACAGCCCTAAACAACTAATTACAAACGTGCTTGAGGCCGTGGCGGTTATTATACTGCTTATTGTGCTGATCTGGATTGTTAATAAAGGTTTTAGGTGGATAAAACTTAAAATTATACGGGGATGGGAAAACCGTGTTAAAAAGCTGGCAGAAAAAGGAGCTCCAATAGCCTATGCCTCGCGGCTACTTCCGTTTATCAGTGGACTGGTAAATATTGCGCGCCTGTTCATTATCCTGTTGCTGGTTTACCTGGCCTTACCGGTATTGTTTTATATTTTCCCTTCCTCGCAGCCTATCGCCACACAGTTGATCGGCTTTGTGGTTAACCCGTTGAAAAGTATCCTGCTGGCCATTGTCCGTTTTATACCCAACCTGCTTACCATAACAGTTATTTACCTGGTTACCCGCTACATTGTAAAACTGGTAAAATTTATAGCTACCGAAATAGCAAACGGGGCCATCGCTTTACAGGGTTTTTACCCGGAATGGGCTATCCCAACTTACAATATCATCCGGGTACTCATGTACGCGTTTATGTTTGTGGTGATATTTCCATATTTGCCGGGGTCGCAGTCTAAAGTGTTCCAGGGGGTTACGGTGTTTATAGGCGTACTGTTTTCTTTAGGTTCCTCGTCGGCCATTGCCAATATGGTATCGGGCATTGTACTTACCTATATGCGCCCCTTTAAAATTGGCGACCGCATCAAAGTTGGCGAAATTATGGGCGATGTAATTGAGAAAAACCTGCTGGTTACCCGCGTACGCACCATTAAAAACGAAGACGTAACCGTGCCCAATGCTACCATTTTAAGCGGTGCTACGGTTAACTATACTTCATCGTCAAAAACTTTGGGGTTGATACTGAATACCAGTGTTACTATAGGCTACGATGCCCCCTGGGAAACCATCCACAATCTGCTCATCAGCGCGGCCGAAGCAACAGAAGGCATTCTTGCCAACCCAAAACCGTTTGTACTGCAAACCGCTTTGAATGATTTTAATGTAAGCTACCAGATAAATGCTTATACCGATCAGCCCGGCAAAATGGCCATGATCTATTCGGTATTGTATCAAAACATACAGGATAAGTTTAACGAAGCAGGCATGGAGATCATGTCGCCGCATTTTACAGCTGTACGCGATGGAAGCCACATCCAGATCCCCGAAAACTACGTTGCCGATGGATATAAAAAACCGGGGTATAAGATAGAACGGGAAGAAAGCTAAAAGCCATTAATAAGCCGAAAGCCGAAGGCTATAGGAAAGAAGCTAAAAGCAAAAAGCTTAAAGCACAAAGCTATGAAAAAGAAGCGCTTTATCGGATAGGGCACAAGTCATTCACCCTCATGCCAGCCACACAAGACTTGCGCCAGAAAAGTGAAAAAGAAGCTTATCAAACCGATTGCAAAGCAAAGCTTTAAGCTAAAATCAACCGTTAATCCAGGTAAACTTATACTCCAGCATTGGGTTTTTCATGCGCTCGGCTACACGCAGTAAGCGGGCCGGAAGGTTTACCACGTAATCGCGGGCCTTTTCGCCCGCTTCGTCCAAACCTGTGATACTTTCGATGTGCCAGTCGGTCAAAAGCTCTTTCAGGATATCCACATAGTCGATAGCTGTATAGATCCCCAAACGCTGTGCAGCATCGGTGAAGTGACCAAAAGTTTGACCAACCTTTAAACCAACCTCACGCAGGAAGTGGGCAGGCATCACAATCTTTTTACGCATCATATCCTCAAAAGCTACCATAGCCTCACTTGGATCTACCTCAAATATTTTTTCGATAAAGTATTTGTAAGCTTTGGCATGGCGGGCTTCATCAGATGCGATAACACCGCACATTTTTGAAAGCAGCGGATCGCCGTATTTCTTGGCCTGTGAGGCCACGCGGCGGTGCGATACATTGGTTGCCAGCTCCTGGAAAGAGGTATATATAAAGTTACGGTACGGATCATGACCGGTACCGATGTCAAAACCATCGGAGATGAGGTACTGCGTGGAAATCTCCATCATGCGCATATCCACACGACCAGACAGGTACAAGTATTTGTTAAGCAGGTCGCCATGGCGGTTTTCTTCACCGGTCCAGTGGCGGGTCCATTTCATCCAGCCGCCCTCTTCATTGTCAGATACCCCTTCAACCATGGTAAGCCATGATTCGTAAGTAGGCAACGCTTCTTCGGTAATGGTATCGCCAATTAAAACGGCGATCAGATCATACGAAAGACCTGCGGCGCTTTCCTGCAATTCCTTAATTTCAGTAAAGAACGAGTCCCTTGAAGAATCGGGCAAAAAATCAGACGGCTGCCAGATGGTATCAATCGGTTTCAGGTATTCATGTATCTTTTCTAACATGAACTTTTCGATATGCACCATTACTTCTCTGCGCTTTTCTTCAAAAAATCTCATAACTGTATATTAGTGAGCAAAGGTAATAAAATTGTAACATTAATGTTTAAAATTTCACTGTACGGCGCTAATTGCGTCTTTCATACACAAGGGCAAATTTCTTATAACCGGCCTGCCGTTAACCAGTGAAAAACTACTGTTATAATCCCAAAGCATGCCAAAAATATCAAGCTCTTTTAAAGCCTTGCGTACAGATTTAATATAACGGCGGCGGCTATCGGCAGCGGCATATTTGTTATAGACGCTTTACGTACCACAATAATGGGCACATCATATTTCAGGGCGCGTTTTTTATAATTTGCTATTTATCATTTATAGATTGTTCGTTACCATCTCGCGGGTACGTCCGGTAATTGCTTTGGCCGCGGGTATTTTTTGCTTTTGGATTAAGTGCAGGAAAATTTTCCGCATTGTATGGAAATGATACCCCGGTGATTGAAACCTGGTCACCTATCCGGCTTGCGCCCCGGTGAATAAAAAAGAAAGGCCCGTAAAAGTGAAAATTGCAGATGATATGGTTATCGGCCAGCCTTTACCAACCTGCTTAGCTCATAGATGCTGATATAATTTGATGCACTTACGATCAGGGTTTGTTGTTTATCAATCTACGGATAAGCGTAACAATATTATACGCGGCAACTTTCCACAGTTTGGGGTTAATATGGGGCAGTTCCTTATAATTCTCAAAAAACAGGTTACTATAATCTGCGTTTTTATACCTTTTAGTTAATTTTAACCACAAATCAATTACCAGGGGTGTTTCTGTAAGGTAATTATTATCATTTAAGCGGCCGTAATGATAATCTATAACTAACCTAAATCCGTAAGTATTGCATTGCTCAACACCTTTATCTATATAGGTAAATAGCTGCGCAGTTGTCGCCGGGCCAAAAGGAAGTAAAAGCTACAGGCAGCCTAATACTTTTAAAGCCCAGCTTTTTGAACAGCAGAAAATCGGATTTTTTTAATGGCGTTTGGGCCGCTGAGCTTTCGTTCCGGATTTGCGCAAGCCATAAAATACTGATGCCCTTGCTTAAACTTTGGCCCGGTTTAAAAGCGACCTTCCGAACTTGCCGGGGAATTGGACGGCTTTTTGCAACGGCAATTATTACTGTTGGCAACAGTAACAACAAACCTGTTTAAATTATCGTATAACGAATATTTTTGTCTATCAAATATTTAACGGAGTTAATTTAAACAGCGGCCTTAATTTTTAATTACAATTCAAGATAACAAATAATGTTTGTTCAAATTAGCAACGAAGAATTAATTAGAGAGACCTCCAAAAAAGCATGGTATCAAACCAATAATATAATCTGGACAATTATATTGCTTTACCCTACCTTTTCCATAATTGACTATATATACGAACCTAATATTTGGTTGCAGTTTCTTATTGGCAGGTTAATTACTATCATGCTCATTTTAGGCTTACATAACCTTTTCCAAGCTAAAAAGTACAGTTACCGCATATTGCTCCATATCAGCTTTTTTATGCTATCGGCTACAACAGCCATGTTGTGCAACCTGGTGAACATACAACACCTTAATATTTACTTCCTGCTTTTTGCAACCATTATACTATTCTTTAATTTACAGGTTTTTTGGGAACCGTTGAATTCCATTATACAAACTTTAATGGCCTTTTTGCTGCTGGCTATTTTTTACAACCTTTTAAGTGAATATAATTTAGACCTTATATTAAGTAATGGCGGCCAAATATTTTTCATTATCGCGGGCATATCATGCCTGGTTCCCCGGGCGCGTTATAAGGTAATCCAGCGTGAAGTACGCGCACAGATCATGATCGAAAAATCAAACGAACAGCTTAAACAGCAAAACAAGGATATCAACGAAAAAAATAACCTCATCGATCATCAGTATGAGCAGCTCCGCAAGCTCGACAGCCAAAAGAACAGCTTTATCAATATTGCCGGGCACGACCTTAAAAACCTCATCGGCTCTATTATAATGAGCAACAACATGATCAGGGAGGAAGATTTCAGGCTGAGCAGCGACCAGAAAGAATTTGTGGGCTACATCGCCGAATCGGCTGATAAGATGCAGTATATGCTCAACAAGCTGATGGATGTTAAGGAGATCGAATCGCCGGATATGAAATTCAACATGGAGATCTTTGATATCAACGTTGAAGTGATGCATGTTTTTAAAGGCCTGTACGAAACTGCCCTCATGAAAAACATCCACCTGGTTGATAATATCCTGAAGCTGCCCCTCAACGTGCGGCTCGACAAAGTATTTGCAGGCCAGGTGTTTCAAAACCTGCTATCAAACGCCATCAAATTTTCGCAAACCAATAACAGCATTAAGGTAGTAACCAGCCTGCAGCGCCAGCGTTTTGTTTTCGAGATCATTGACGAAGGTATAGCCATAGGCCAGCAGGAGCTGGACATGATGTTCAACAAGCTTAAAACGCTTAACGATACGCACGGCGTTACCGAAAGCCGCCTGGGTTTAGGCTTATCGATAGCCAAGCTGATGACCCAGGAAATGGGCGGCGAGCTCAGCTACCGCAGTGATGACAACGGTAATTATTTCAGAGTAGAATTTTACGTAATAAATTAATATTGATATCAATGAATAAGTTTTTTACCTTATTAGCCTTTATCCTATTATTCAACACGGCTTCGCAGGCCCAGGGCAACAGCATTGCATCCTTTAAAGCCTACGGCCATGACGATGAGGTGGTATACGGCATGAGCGGCGCTATTTCATTTTACTTCAAGGTCACCCCTTTGATTGAAATGAATGGCAGTAAACTGGTTTTATTTTTTGAACCGTCGCAGGCATTGATAAAATCGCATTCGTACATTAACCTGGTTATTAATAACAAACCGGCATACAGCAGCCGCCTGGGCCCCGATTCTATCCAGAAGATCACCCTTAACCTGAGCCGTGCCGACCTGAGCCCCGATAAGTTCCTCAAGATCCAGATCAAAACCCTGCTCACCATTACCGACGACCAGTGTAAAGACCTGGATAACCCGGCGATGTGGTTAAGGATCAAGAACTACTCATACCTGTCGCTGGTTAAAAGCAATAAAAACTTTTTTGATAACGTAAATATCAGCAACTGCTTCGACTCCAAAAAAGCTATCGTTTACCCGTCAAACCCAAGCCTGCATGACCTTAAGGCCGTAGCCTGGGCCTATTCAAGGTTAAAAAAGACCCAAACACGTGAAATTGCGGTTTACGAAGAAAGCAAACTGCCCGACAGCGTTCGTAACTACATCCGGGTAGGCGCCATTGATAAATTACCTGCCGATGCGCGCGCATTGGTAAAAGTTACCCCGCAAAATACGCAGGGTTTATTCTACCTGCATAAATCAGTAAGCCTGCTCACTGATACCATTGTGCACATGGTTGATGTAAAAAGCCGGTTTGTGCCGGTTAAAACCGTAACGCAGGAGCAATCGCCTAAAGAGGTGCTGTTTGTTACCGGCGGCGATGATACAGGTTATGAAAAGGCCATCACCGCCCTGGGCAACATGAACATCCTGAACTCAACCTATGGCGATTACCTGCTGATCAACAAGGCCGAGAACACCTTCTTTAAAACTATCGACGAAAACCGTTCAAAGCTATCCTTAAAGCAAATTGGCGGCGTGAGCGACTTCCTGTCGGGCATTGGCTCATTAAAGAGCGCTTACAGCTTTAAAAACAGTGATTTCAGCTTCACCCCTAAAGAAGTGGAGATCCGTTTTGTTGCCAATTACAGCGGCCTTGCCCCCGGCGACCGCGGCTTCTTCAACATATACCTTAACGGCTTACTTATCAGCAGCGAAAAGCTGGATGCATCGGGCAAGCTGAACAGTTCCATCACCATTAACCGTTACCAGCACCATAAATACAACACGCTGGAGGCCGAATTCAGGTTTTACCCTACCAATGGCAACTGCCGCAACAGCTTTACCAACTTTTTTGCCGAAGTTGACGTTGACAAATCATACCTCGAATCAAAAAACCCCTTCATCACCAGCGACCTGAGCTTTTACCAGTATCCCGAGGCCTTTAACAACGGCACAACCAAAATTGTAGTAAGCGAGGAATACGCCAAATATGCCGCCGGTGCCATGGGCGAGATCATTTATGAGCTTAACAATAACATCAACGCCAACAACTTCCCCGAGTTTGTTTACTCGAAAGATTTGAAACCAACTGACTTCAAACAATACAATATCATAGCCCTGCTGTCAAAAGATGATAAAATACTTAAGGAGTTTCGCGATGCCCCTATCCAGTTCGACAGGAACTTCAGGCTGTACAACACCGATAATAATAAACCGGTTTACGCGCTTTCGGATACGGTATCAAACGGCCTGGCGCAAATCTTTTACGGCGTAAGCAACAATGCCACCCTGGTGCTTACCGCTACCGGCACGCATGTTTCTGAAGCTTTTTTGGCGGTATCCAAATCCATTACCGAGCAGCTTTCAACCCTGTCGAGCAACGTTTGTATCTCGGATGTTAACTCCAACAAATACCTGTTCAACATCAACAAATCCAGCGAAAACCTGGAATACATCGATACCAAGAGCGGCCTTACCCGTTTCTGGGACAGCTATAACCTGTACATTTTGCTGGGCATCCTGATCCTGATCCTGCTTTCGTTCTTGTATGTGCGTTCAAAAGTTCAAAAATCGCAGGATCTGTTTAACGATTAGTACCTCACCCTGTCCTCTCCAAAGGAGAGGGTTTTAAGAAAAATGAAGTTAAAGTCCTCTCCTTTGGTGAGGATTTAGGTGAGGCTAAGGCATCATCATAAATACAATGACAAACCGCCTGCCCTCTCCAAAGGAGAAGGCTTAAAAAAAGCTTCCTCTCCTTTGGAGAGGGCGGGGGTGAGGTTATAAAACACCTAATATGGATACATTGAGTATTTCTGTTCCTGAAATTTTGGTTGCCCACGGATTTATTTCGCCGGCCGACCAGGAAAAGATCCATGCTTTTTCGGAAAGATCGGGTATGTCATACCTCAAAATAGCCCTTAACTTCGGCTATGTTTCCCGCAAAAACTATGAACGCGCCTTGGGCAACGCAGGCTACCACTTTGCCGAGATCCGCCAGGAAGCCTTCGACCAAAAGATCCTCGACCAGGTTGACCTTAAATTTGCCAACGATCAGCTGGGCCTCCCCCTCCGCATCGAAAACAATAAAGTGGTTACCGTTATGGCCGACCCAGGCAATGAACTTTTCCTCGATTTTGTAAGGTTTACGTATGACATGGAACCCGAAGTTATCGTAGCATCCGACCTGGAGATCACCTGGCTAAGCCACAAGCTTACCGGGCAAAAATATGTGAAGGCATCCGTTTTCGAGCTCCTTAAGCGCGATCCTAAAAGCTCGGCCTCAACAACGTTCACCACATCGCAGCTGGTTTTCATTTTTGCCTTGTGGGGCATTACCGCCATCGGCCTGTTCCTCAACTTCAAAAATGTATCCATCTCCATTAACTTAGTCATCAGTTCGTTTTTCCTCATCGCCATTATCTTCAAACTGTTTTTGGCGCTGGTAGGCTCCCGGTTCGAGCTACACCAGGCCGTCACCAAAGATGATTTGCGCACTATCGTAAACGAAGAACTGCCTGTGTACACCATCCTGCTGCCCGTTTACAAGGAGGATAAGCTGATCAAAAAACTCATCTGGAACCTGCAAAGCCTCGACTATCCGCGCCAGCAGCTGGATATCAAATTGCTTATTGAAGAAGATGATGATAAAACATTAAACGCCGTAAAAAACCTCGATTTCCCCTCGGTGTTTGAAGTTATTGTGGTGCCTTTCCACATGCCTAAAACCAAACCGAAGGCCTGCAACTACGGCCTGCATTTTTCGAGGGGCGAATACCTCACCATTTACGATGCCGAGGATATCCCCGATACCGATCAGCTTAAAAAAGTGGTGGCCCTGTTTCATAAGCTGCCCGAAAACTATATCTGCATTCAAAGCGCCTTAAACTACTTTAACCGCAACGAAAACTTCCTCACCCGGATGTTCACCCTCGAGTATTCGTACTGGTTTGATTATATGCTGCCCGGTTTGGATACGCTGGATATCCCCATCCCGCTGGGCGGCACCAGCAACCACTTTAAAATGGACGCGCTGATTGAGCTTGGCGCCTGGGACCCCTTTAACGTAACCGAAGATGCCGACCTTGGCGTACGCGCCTATGCCAAAGGCTACAAGGTGGCCATAGTAAACTCCACCACGTATGAAGAAGCCAATAACAACTTCTGGAACTGGATCCGTCAGCGCTCGCGCTGGATCAAGGGCTACATGCAAACCTACCTGGTGCACATGCGCAACCCGCCGGCCCTCATCCGTAAAATAGGCTTTCGCGGTTTCCTGGGTTTTAACTTTTTCATCGGCGCCACATCAGCCACCTTTTTAATTTACCCGGTGCTGCTCATCATCTTTATCTGTTACCTCATATTTGATTTTTCAACCATCCGCAATTTGTTTCCGGACTGGGTGCTGTTCATGTCGATATTTAACCTCATGGTGGGTAATATCCTCATGATCTATATCAACATGATGGCCGTATTTAAACGCCGCTATTTCGAGCTCATTTTGTTTGCCATAGCCAACCCGGTTTACTGGCTCATGCACTCCGTAGCAGCCTATATGGGCCTGTACCAGCTCATCACCAATCCGTTTTACTGGGAAAAAACCAACCACGGTTTAAGTAAGGTTAATAACCCCACAAACGTTATTAAATGAAAATTGCCAAAAGTACATACCTGTTTATATTTACCCTGGTGCTGGCAGCCTGGTACCTGGTTATCGGCATATACCTTAACCACTTAGGCTATTATAACCAGGAAAGCCTTTTTTATATCGAAAAAACAAAGATCGTGTTTGAGGGGCTGGGCAACCGCCTCAAGGTAATGGGCTTAACCGCCCCGCTGCTGCCCTTTTACTCCTCGCTTATATTTTCGTGGGTAAACGGTTACCTCGCCCCGGTCATAGCATCGGCACTGGGTACGGCAGGCTTCTTCTATCTTATTTCGCGCTCGTTTGTTATCCGGGTGAAGGATGATTTTTACCTCATCATGGTAGCCCTGCTATTTTTGCTGCACCCCGGTATCATTTACATGGCCTGCTCGGGCAAAGCCATTTACCTGGTAGTGATCTTCGTGTACCTGTTTTTCCTTAACCTGCTTAAGTTTTACCGCTCAAACACCACGTTCCACGTATCCATAGCCAGCATGTGTTTGGTGATGCTCATTTTTTGCGATTACCGCTTCATCTGGCTTACCCTGTTCTTTATTCCGCTGGTGCTGTCTATCACGCTGGCCAGCCTAAACCTGGGCGAAAAGGAATCCATTTTCAGGCTGTTCATGAGCTTTAACAGTCCGTCGTTAAGGCGTAAGCTTATTAATAAAACCTTTGCCATTTATGTGATCCTGTTCATCCTGCCCGTGGTATCGCTGGTTTGCTATAAACTGCTTAACCAAACCCACGCCAGCGACTATAACTACTTTATGGAAAGCCCCCTGGCCACCTGGAACGTACTGGTCGACAAGCTGAATTACGATACCGCCGCCACTGCCGTAAACTACCAGCTGCCCGAACTCAGCATCCTGGTATCATTAAGGGTTATTTATTTTTGTCCGCTGATACTGTTTGGCCTGTACCTGCTGCGCGAAAGTACTTATCATGTGCTAACCGTGCTCACCCTGTTTGCCTTTGTTGAGTTTTTGCACATTAAGTACGATAAGCTTTTCCTCACCTACCAGTACTACCTTATATTTTTATTTGTGGCGCTGCTGTGTATCATATTTAAGGTGCGTACCATTAAAAATATGCTGCCCCTTAAACTGGGCCTGGCCTTTGTAATGGTACTGCAGCTGTATACCGGCTACACCTTTTTAACCAACTCGCTCATTACCGACGAGCGCCGCTTCATCACCACCCTTAGCCGGCTGGAACCTAATACCGATCAAAACGAAAGCAAAGAAATAGCAGCCTATATCAATAGCCTGCCCGATGGTACGCACATCCTCATGGACGATGCCGTATCATACCCCATTGTGGCCTTTACCAACAATATCAAAAAACTAACCCTGCCCTACCAGCTCAATTCGTTCCTGTCGGCCATTGAAACCCCTTACAAATATGACGACTATATCCTGATAGCCACCCCCAAAAATCCCTTCACCGGCTACACCCAGCTCAGCGACCGGTACATCCCCGAAATCCGCCGCCTCAACAGCGGTGTAAACTACAAACGGGCGTATGAAACGGATGGGTGGATTTTGTACAAGGTGGTAACGTTGCAATAATCAGTTGGCAGTTTTTGGTGGGCAGTTTGCAGTTAGTTTTTTAGTGGCAGTAGCAGCAGCAGTTGCAGTGATAGCGGCCTGTCACCCTGAGCCTGTCGAAGGGTCGCGCGCAGAGGCCTAACCCACCATGCTTCGAGAACCTCAGCATGACACCCGTTTTAATGTTGTCAACCTGAGTGCAAAGGCCTGTCACCATCAGCTTGTCGAATGGTCGCGCGCAGAGGCCTCACCCACCATGCTTCGAGAACCTCAGCATGACACCCGTTTTAATGTTGTCAACCTGAGTGCAAAGGCCTGTCACCCTGA
>NZ_JABMJI010000001.1:0-6232 GCF_013376065.1 Mucilaginibacter sp. SG538B | reverse complement strand
CTTCGAGAACCTCAGCATGACACCCGTTTTAATGTTGTCAACCTGAGTGCAAAGGCCTGTCACCCTGAGCTTGTCGAAGGGTCGCGCGCAGAGGCCCTTCGACAAGCTACCCATGACAAGATAAAAAATGTGTTTTTTCGCAGCAGATCAGCTTCGGGTGAAAACGAGCAGAACGATGCTGGGCAGTGCGGCTGCAGGGGCATAGCAAGTTTTTGCAGAAGCGGAGGCATTGCGTGCGAATCGGGGCAAAATAATTGCAGCCCGTGGTTCTGTTCGTTTTGCAGAGTGAAGGCCGTGCCGATGGCTATGGGGCCAGGTTGTGCGCAAAGAAGCCTCTCTGCTACAAGCCCTTTTGGTTACTTTTGTGGCAAGACAAACGGCGGAGCCTTCTTGAGCACCTTAAAAAATGAACAATAGCGAAAAACGCTCCTGGCCCCGCGCGGCCAGGAGCGTGACGATGTAAGTTTATAGAATAAAGTCTTTTATCTGCCTGCTGGGGATTGCTTCGTAACTCAGCAATGATGTGGTGGGTTTGTCATTTCACCTTCAGCCTCCCCGGATTTAAACACTCAGCATAACACCCGTTTCTCAATGCCTCAAATCCGAAATCGAAAATCCCAATTCCGAAATCAAAATAAATGGCGTTGCCTGCGGCCCGGGCTTTACGCTGCAAATCCTCGCCTTGCCCCCGCGCGAGGCCTGCACAAGGCTGTGGGTTTTCCGCTGCAATCCCTAACGCGGCCGACGCTCAAAACCCAAAAAGGAGATGATAAAAAATAGTTTGTCCGTCCGTTTTGGGGAAGGGGTAGGTGCGGACTGATTGCGGACAAGTTTTAAATCTCCCTCTTTGAGAGGGTGGTGTGTTGGTGTGGGTGACAGATAAGCGACTTTGCTTATCGTTTAACCTTGCATACGGGCCACAAGCCGGGAGGCTTGCGGCAGCGATCAATTATTTTTGCTACCGCAAGCGTCCTCGCTTGTGGTTCGTTTGCTAAGTATTGGATTTGCTTGCCGTAGCAGGGCGGACAGAATGGCTAAGGGTTTATTTATTACTTAGCCTTGCATGGCGGCCACAATGCACAGTGTCAAGATGCAAGGATTTGTTATTGACTCCCAGTTGCCGAGGTGTGTGGCTTTGCTCAACGTTTAGCCTTGCATACGGGCCACAAGGTACAACCTTGCGGCAGCGCTTTTTATTTTTTTGCTACCGCAAGGCTGTGCCTTGTGGTTCGTTTGCTGAGTATTGGGTTTGCTTGCGGTAGCAGGGGAATAATATAACTGTTTAATATATTGATAATGATCTATTAATATAATAGTCAGATTAGTAGGAAATAAGGAAATAAATTCTTTTCTTTATGTACACCAAAACCCTTAGACATGAAAATCCTATTCTTATCTCTAACTATGCTTTTAATAGCATTCTCTTCTTTTGCCAGACACAAACATTATAGAAATCAAGGGGGCCACTATTTAGGTGGTCATGGAAGTTCTCATAGAGAAGAACATTATACTAATCATAGAACGGGTAATCACTATACGCATCATTAATACATACTAAACTTGTAACTATTTAGTTATAAGTTCGTAAAACAATTACTTAATAAAGACTATTGTTTATAACAGAGTATTTTATCTTTGTAATCAACATTTTTTACGATGGTTGTATTTATCAAAAAATATCAACACATTACACCAAAATCAAAAACGGAAAAACCATATGTCATTAAAACTCATCGCCAAGGTGGAATCATTCGGTCCTGCTGGCTACATTGCTTTCATAGATAGCATCAAGGGTTTAGTAGTTCAGGCAAAGACACCACAAGAAGCAATCAAGGAATTACTTCTATCATTCAAAGCAAAAATTGCTTTTGATTACAACATTAAAATAGACAGCATTCAAGAACAGGAGTTTGAAAGCGAAGAAGCATTAGCTGCCTATGAACGAGATATAAAAGAAGGGGAAAACGAAATTAACTTGAGCCTATACTAATCTTTAAAATGACTATACCTTATCTAAAAAGCAGCGAACTAATAGAGTTACTACAATCAAATGGATACGAAATTGTTAGTGATGAATTTTGGGAAAAACACAATCGTATTATCTTTAAAAAAGATGGCGAAACTTTCCCGCTACAATATGAACAAGTATATTACTATCCATTTGTAATTAAAATTTGTTCAATGTTAGGTATAGACCCACCAGAAGAATGTAAAAAATGCCATGAACAATGGCTATCCCAAAAAAACAAATAATTTGCAGCCTCCTTAATGGAGGCTTTTTTTGTGCATTGCAATTCCCCTCGCATGTGTGTCGCGTTTACCCCACCCATCTGGCGCGAGTATTCAGCGCTGCCAAAAGCGTGGCGTACTCGTGACTTTATAAGCCTTTCAAACAAACTGGATGCAAATTCAAAAAAGTCACGAGTACTCAACCCACAACCTCCCGCTGCATACTCGCGCCAGCTAAGGACCTGGTAGGGTGGTAAACTTTGGCCGGAAGTAGCAGCTCCCTTAGCGGACGGACGCCCCTGTAATTAATAAATGTGATCCAATAGCGTGTACCTGTTTAACTGATTTAGCTATACGCTACACATTATGCTATACAACAGCCGTAGTTAACAGCCATGTATATAACTAATTAATTTACTTAGTTAAATATTTCTATCCCCCTCAGGAAATAAACCTACATCTAATCGCACTTTAAAAATCACACTAAACCTAAATAATCAATATAATGAAAAGCAAACATTTACTTTTAGTCGCTATGGCGGCTTCGCAGGCGTTGTTTTATTCCTGCCGAAAAGAGAACAGCCTGGCAGTTGAAAAGCCCGACATGCCAGATGCATCTGCAAAACTTGCTGCATCAGCAACAATAGTGGGCTCAGTTATCACCATTGCAGGGAGTAACCAAACATCCAACACCGGGCCCGAACTGGCAGATGGAGTTGGGTCGGCAGCCCGCTTCTTCTTCCCCGCCGGCATTGATCTGGCCGACGATGGAACCATGTACATTGCCGATTTTGGGAATAGCGCCGTACGTAAAATTACACCGCCCAACATTGTAAGCACCATACCTATCCCAAACCGTGCCGATGGAGAAAAAATATATAATCCCCAAAATATAAGGCGTTCGGCCAATGGCACGTTAAACATTATAGTCGGCACCGATGGTCGGCAGGCCTTCAATAAACACCCGATGTGGATTTTGAACACCGATGGCTCTGTCAGTACCTATATTGCCGAACCAAATTCGGGCGTATATAACTGCCTGGAAAGAGATCCATTTGGCACCTTGTTTTTTACGCAGGAACGTACCCTGAAAAAATTTGTACTTAATGCCAATGGACGAATAGGTGCCAATGCCTGGTCTCCCAACCCCGATTCGCTTAATATAGCCGACAGGCCCTTTGGCACCAAAATTTGGGCTTTAGTATGCGCAAACAATGGCATAAAGTATATGATAATAGGAAATCATCTATATAAGCTCACACCATCGGGTCTTTTCACCGAAATTTACCGCGACCTTAACCTTTCAGGAGTGAGTACTTTAGTAGCTACCAAAGATAGCCGTACCATATATCTCGTTCAGTATGGCGCAATAAAAGCCCTTTTTAATGGGAAGCTGCAATACATAGCCGGCCCCAACCCACACTATCACGATGGTCGCGATGGCGTAGGGTCAAGTGCCGATGTTTATGCCCGCAATCTGGCTTTATCTAAAGATGAAAGCACGCTTTATTTTACTGATAACTTTAAGGTGAGGAAAATTATTTTGCGATAATATAGCCATGTTGCTGCAATAACGCCTAAACAGCTTTTTATTCGGTATAGCGACAACAAAAAGGTCTGCGCCAATATGGGGCAGACCTTTTTAATTTCCTCTTTTAAAAATTAAGTTTATTCTTTTGCTCTCTTGTTGGCTGGTTCAACCCATTTTTCGCCGAGGGCTTCAAGCGCGGCGATAAGCTTTTTCTTTTCAACGCTATTGTCAGGAACAATAGCCAGCTTTTCACGACGGGCCTCCTCTCTCCGCTGGCGCACGCGTGCCGCGTGTGCACGTATGCTAAGCTTACATCATCGCAAAACTCAAAATCTCTTATTCCGGTAATCATTCTGCTATAGAGAAAAAAGGCAATATCGATAAGGTACACGCTATACGCGTGCGCCAACCTAAGGCCTTAAAGTTTTCCCTGTTGGGGAGATTTAGAGGGGGTGATTCAGCATCCTATTCACACTTCCCACGCTCAGCCCGAGCCGCTCAGCTACCTGCCGCTGGCTTAAACCTTCATCGCTTAATTTTTTAGCTTCCCGGTGCATGCGTTCGCGTTCCTGCCTCGAGGCGTCGCGCAGGTGGTTTTTCTCGCAGTCATGGCCCGTAAAAACAAACTTTAAAAAGCCTTGATGCCGTTCCAGTTGGGCAAGGCATATATTGTCGGCACCATACATTTCGGCAGTGCTGCGCTGCTTAATTTGCTTTAAATACCGCTGGCCGGGCATCGAGTGGCTTTCGCCCATGGCAAAAGCACTGTCGCAGAAATTGATGAGCATTTTACTGCCCTGCAAATCATTGCGGCTCAGCGGCAGCCGCGGGTTACGCTTAGGCGTATGGGCCAATACCAGGATACTTACCCCGTGGCGGGTTTTAAGCTTTTTCAATTCCTTCATCAGCAGCAGGGCAGCCCCGGCGCTCTCGGTTCCGTTGCGCAGGCAGGTAATATTATCAATGATGAGCACCCGGGCATCGGTACGCTTAATGCCCCGCGTTAAAGCTTCAATCACATACCTGTCCAGCTTTTGATAATGCGAGCTTGCACGGTTAAACTGGTTGTATTCGCCGCGGTAAAACTCGGTGGCAAAATGATAACGGTTTTGGCCGTCGGTATAGCGTTGTTCAAACTGCTTGCCGGTAAGTTCAAAATCAATATACAACACCGGCGAGGCTTCGGCGCCAAGCGTAAAGGGAGCAATGGGTTCGCCCCGGGTAATACTGTCTGCCAGTTGCACAGCCAGCAGGCTTTTGCCCATATTGGTATCGGCAAACAGGATGCACAGCTCGCCCTCCAGCCAGAAGTTGCCAAACAGCATTTGGGGCGTTTCGTGTTCAGTTTCCATGGCCATCCACTCATTGGCCGGGTAAATATCAAACAGCTCAACCACAGCATCCGGGTCGGAGATCATAACCTCTCTCTTGCGCCCAAGCTTATCCGCCGCTTCCCGCACCTCATTTTGAATCATTTGAATAACCAGGGGTTTTTCTGCAGTATGGTCCATAATTTGTCGCGCCCCTGTCCGGCCGCTCAAAAGCCCGAAACATCCATCGTTATTTGCCGCCAACCCGCCGGCAATCATGAAAGGCACTCAAATTTACCCACTAAAAAGCCCCCCAATGGTGACAGCATTTTGTCAGTGTTCAATTTTTAAAAACCGGGTGTTCAACGTTCAAAAACAAATTTACATAAACCACTGATTATCAAATACAAGTTGTTCAAATCACGACTTTGAACAGATTTATCAATTTATAAAGCACTGATTATCAGTCGTTCAATTTTACAACAAAACACCAGGTGTTTACACTTTCAAAAATTGAACAGTACAAATAGGTAAGTGCCAATGCTCCGAAACAGCATTGCCCCCCCCGACCAGACACCCCAACAAACAAAAAAGGCCCGCCAAACCTGGCAGACCTTTTAAATTCTTCTACAAAACCAATCCCTTATTCCCTGCTTTTTTTCTTAGCAGGTTCAACATATTTTTCACCAAGGGCTTCAAGAGCGGCGATGAGTTTTTTGCGTTCTACGGCATTGTCGGGCACGGTAGCCAGCTTTTCACGACGGGCCTCCTCCACCTTGCGGATCTTCTCGTCAAAAGCCCTGTTGATTTTATCAAGCTCGGGCGTGGTATCCAGTTTTGCTATTTCTGCTTTAATTTGGGCTGCTAATTTTTCAAATTCCATGGGGCTATTTTTGGAAGCGCAAACATAAAAAAATGATTGTAAGTTATTATTACCACAATAAAAAGTATGTGTGTTAACTTGTATTTTTTGTTGCTGCTGAAGCGCGCTATGGAGAGTATGACAGGCTAATGAAAAGTCTAATAACGCAAAAAAGCCTTAGTAATTAGCTAAGGCTTTTGCGTTTGTTACACTATTGAAAGTGATAAAGGGTGGCACCGACCTACTCTCCCACGTTTTACCGCAGTACCATCGGCTCTGGCGGGCTTGACTTCTCTGTTC